>NZ_PJMC01000020.1 GCF_002892795.1 Arthrobacter sp. AFG20
CCGGCCCGGCTGTGTGGCTGGCCTCGTCCGGGTCTGATTTTGTGAACGGGCAAACGATCTTTATCGACGGCGGAATGACGGTGGTGGTCTGATGACACACACAGAAACTTCAACAACGACAGCAGCAGCAACGGAATTGCCGGTGTCCGGTCCGGCGGTGGTCGCGCACGCGAAGGGGGACCTGCGGGTCGATGAGGTCCCGCTGCCGGCCCCGGCCCCGGATGAGGCCGTGATCGAGGTGCTGTACGGCGGGATTTGCGGGTCGGACCTGCATTACTGGCTGCACGGCGCGGCGGGCGAGTCGATCCTGAAGGCGCCCCTGGTGCTGGGACATGAGATTTCCGGCCGGGTGGTCAGGGCCGCGACGGACGGGACCGGCCCGGGAGCCGGGACCCCGGTGGCGGTGCACCCGGCCACCCCGGGACCGGGCACGGGCCCGGACGCGCCGCGGTACCCGGCGGAACGGCCGAACCTGTCCCCGGGCTGCACGTACCTGGGTTCCGCGGCGAGGTTCCCGCATACGGACGGGGCGTTCAGCCGGTACGTGAACCTGCCGGTCCGGATGCTCCGGGCCCTGCCCGAAAGCCTGGACCTGCGCACCGCGGCGTTGATTGAACCGGCGTCCGTGGCCTGGCATGCGGTGTCCAGGGCCGGGGACGTGGCCGGCAAAACCGTGCTCGTCATCGGGTCCGGCCCGATCGGGGCTTTGACGGTCGCGGTCCTCAAACGCGCCGGCGCGGCCCGGATCGTCGCGGTGGACATGCACGCCAAACCGTTGGAGATCGCGTCGGCGGTGGGCGCGGACGAGGTCCTCAACGCCGCCGACGCGGAGGCGATCGCCAAGGTGCAGGCCGACGTCGTGATTGAATCCTCCGGGAACCACCACGGCCTGGCCTCCGCGATCCAGGGCGCGGCCCGGGGCGGGACCGTGGTCATGGTCGGGCTGCTGCCCACCGGCCCGCAGCCGGTCCTGATCTCCCTGGCCATCACCCGGGAACTGGACCTGCGCGGCTCGTTCCGGTTCAACGACGAAATCGACGAGGTCATCACCGCCCTCGCCGACAGCACCCTGAACATCGAACCCGTCATCACCCACGACTACCCCGTCACCGACGCCCTCGCAGCCTTCGACATCGCCCGCAACTCCGCCCAATCCGGCAAAGTCCTCCTCAACTTCGCCGGCTTGCCTGCTCGGCGCTGAAGCGGAGCTTCCGGGACCTGCTGCGCAGCTACGCACCTGACCTGGTGTTCATCCACCTTTCCGGCGAGGCGCCACCATTCGGGCCGGATCAGCGGCCGGGCGCACGAATACATGCCCAGCAGCCTCCTGGCTTCGCAGCTTGCGACGCTGGAGCCGCTGGGAACCGATGAGGCGCATATTCCCGTAAATATCCTCGGTGATCCGGCATCGCTGGTGGACGGCATAGTCCGCGAGCTGGAAGATTCCTAGCCCTACCTCTGGGGCAGGATCCCGGAGGCCGTGCCCTTGGCGAGTTTCACCTCGGTGTTGATGATCTTTACGGAGCACTGAAACTGCGCGTTACAGCTTTGCAGAACGACGGTGGCCGCGGCCGTGCCTTCGTTGAATGCCATCACGTTGGGAACCACCCGGAGGGTGACGGTCTGGGCCTGCCTGGTGCAGCTGAGCTGTTCGTTTCCGATCCCGCCGGCTATCCGTCCGTCGCTGGCTCTTTGCGTGAGCTGGATGACGGGTACCGCGATGAGCAGGGTGGGATCGGTGTCGCAGACAAAGGTCACCGGAATATCGACGGCGGCGCCGTCGGCGACGAGGATTCCGGGTCCCGCGCTAACGAGCGTCGCGGGGGCTGCATGGGCGGGGGCGGCGATGCCCATGAGGCCGGCGGCGAGAGCGACGGCGGCGAGGCGGCTTGTGGTGCCTAACATCAGGTTCTCCCTTTATCGGAAGCGTGGCGTCCTGCGTCGCCCGTGGCCGTGCCACCGCGGTGAGCGGGCGCCTGGATTTACGGGGCCGTGATTGCGCGCGTCGTGGCCCCTGACGGCGGCGCCGTTTGGGGCGCCGCGCTGTACCGCCAGGCTTCCGGGACTGCCAATCATCCGGCGCGGCCGAAAGTCCGGCTGGCCGCACCATACTCACGTACCGGTTGCGCTGACAAGAGCCAAAACAAAGGAAGCGGACGACGGCGGGAGGGCCCGCCGTCGTCCGCTCCGATTCCTAGGAAGCTACCAGAGTGCGGTCCACTACGGCTTCGAGTTCCCGCAGGCGTGGGAGCGCCCTGGTGGTGAGGAGTTGCTCACGGATTTCTGCTGAGACGGCGAGACTGTCCTTCCACAGCGAGCGGCCGGCCATGGCGCCGCCGGCGCCGTTCGCAACCGCGGTTTCGACCTGTTTGATGAAGGTTTCGTGGTCAACGCCGGCGGACAGGACTGCCCAGGGAACGCCGGCGGCGGCCTCGGTGACGGCGGCGCTGGCCTCGGCGGATCCGGGGTACTGCAGTTTGAGCACCTTTGCGCCACACTCGACCGAGAGGCGTGCGGACTCGGCGACTAGACCGGGGAACGCGGCGGCGTAAACCTCCTCGCTTTCGTCTTCGAGGCGGTAGACCAGGATCTCGACGATGAGGAGGAGGCCCTCCTTGGAACATGCGTCGACGAGTTCGCGGATCTCGTCTGCAACGCGGGAACCGGCATCCTGAAGGTCCGGCCGCATGTACCAGAGCATCTTGGCGACGTCACCGCCGAGATCACGCACTTTTCGCGGTGACATTCCGGGGACGAACTTTGTGTAGCGCAGGCCGTCAACCGTCTCGAAGCCGGAAGCGTCGAGACCGACGACGAGCGCGGTGTCGCGTGAGAGAACGCCCTCATCTGCGATGCGGGGGAGGGCGATTTCGGGGTCGAGCAGAATCGCCGGGGCGGCGTTGCCAAGGTGACGGACCAGGTCCGCCTTTGCATCGGCGAGCTGGTCAGCGGTGATCGAGTTCGGGCCGTCGGGTGCGTCATTCATGACGGCCTTCATGCCATTGCGCTGGTCGGCGGCGACGATGAGCATTTTGCCGCCGGGGGTCGAGATCGCTGCCATACCGCGGCGTTCGAGGGTCGTAAGTTCGTTCATTAGGTTCTCCTTATTAATGGTTTGGTTTGGACGGCCCAGGCGGGCGAAAGTGGCGAAACGACGTGATCGAGGCAGGCTGGATCGCACCTCGACCCGGATATCGGAGGCGTTAGCGTGATTTGATGGGGGCGCGGCAGTTAGCCGCAAGACTCAGCTCACGGGTTGCCGCACACCAAAGTCCTGCAGGAAGTGTTCGATCTGCTGCCGCGGGGCCAGCAGGCCGTCGATCCGGATGTGCTCGACACCGGGCGCGCACGTCACGTCGGGCGAGAGGAAGCGTTCGGGGTCCTTCACTTTCTCGAGGTCGCGTGCAGCGCCGCGGAGCACCATGCGGTTCACTACTTCCTCGGGCGGAGTGTCCATCCAGGCGAGGTGGACCCGGCCGGCAGGGATGGCCAGCCGTTCAATCAGCCGGTCCCAGGCCTCCGGGAAGGTGCGTTCCGATGTGAAGGGGGCGACGACGATGACGCTGTTGCCGAGGGCGAGATTTTCCTTCGTGGTGTCGAAGAGGCAGGTGTAGCGGATATCGTTCACGCTCGCGCGGACCGGTGGTTGCGCCGTTGGCACGTCCACCAGGAACTCGCCTCCCATGTGCTCGAACAGCGGGTTCGTGAGTGTGTCGAGGTCAAGGAAGGTCCAGCGGAGTTCACGGGCCAGATCATGCGCGAACGTTGTCTTGCCGCTTGCGGGCACCCCGCAGACGATGATCGCCTGGGAGGTCAGTTCTTCGGTCATGTGCATTCTCATTCATTCCAGATGTGCGGTCGGTTCGCGGCATCCCCGGTAGGGAGAGCGTCAACGGTTGGAGTATCCGCCGTCGATGGGCAGGGAGACGCCAGTGATCATGGCCGAGGCGTCGCTGAGCAGGAAGACGATGGGTGCGGCGACGTCGTCGACTGTGGCCCAGCGTCCAAGGGGCATTTGCTCGAGGAAGGGTCCGCCGATATCGGGCCGTCCCCAATAGAAGTTGGACATGTCGGTCATGACCACGGTCGGATTGACGCTGTTGACGCGAATGTTGTGCTTGCCGAGTTCCAGCGCGGAGACCCTAGTGATGTTGTCCAGGGCTGCTTTGGATGAGCCGTAGGAGATGTGGCCGGTGAGCGCCACGAGGCTGGCCTGGCTGGAGACGTTGACGATGGCGCCTCCATTGCCTGCCCGGATCATGGCGGGCACGGCGTACTTGATGACCAGGAGCGCACCGCGGGCGTTGATGCTAATGACCTTGTCGAAGATGTCGATGTCGGTCTCCTGCGGGGTGGCGATCTCGCCGCCGAAGCCGCCGCAGTTCACGACGCCCCACAAGTCGAGGCCCTCGATGGCGTCCTTGATGCCTTCTTCATCGGTGAGGTCGAAGGCCACAGGTTGGGCGCCGGTTTCGTCGCACAGTGGGGCCAATGATTCGAGCGTGCGCGCGCTGGCGATCACCTTTGCTCCGGCGGAGGTGAGCTGCCGGACCGTGGCAGCACCGATGCCGCCGCTGGCCCCGGTGACGAGGATAGTGCGTCCGTTGAAATCGGTCATTGCTGATCGCGTCTCGATGTCTGTGCTAGTTGTCTCTGACTGGTTCATGAAGGCTTCCTTGCAGATAGGCATAGATTGGTGAGGTCTTGAACGGCTGCTCGTGCGCCCGAGCGCTTCAGGGCTTCCCGGGCCTGGCAGTAGGCAGCCACGAAGCGGGCGTTCTGGCCGAGGTCACCGAAGACTTCGGGGAGGTTCAGGAATGAGCCGGGATCGTCTTGGTCCGTGCGAACGGCTGCTTGGAGTGCCTCCAGGCGCCGGTCCGTGATTTCGATCGGTTGGCCTTCTTCGTCGGTCCCTTCGAGGAACCGTGACCAGGCTGCGACAACGAGGGCGGCCCGGTCGATGGGTCCGCTGAGTTCGAGTTGTTCGCGGATAACCGGCAGAACGAACTTGGGTATCCGATCGGAGGCGTCAACCATTTGGCGGGCGAGGGTGTCCTGAATCGCGGGATTGGAGAAGCGCCGGATGAGTTCGGTCCGGTAGGCGCTCAGATCAATGCCGGGTACCGGGCGAAGTGTTGGTGTCGCTTCCTCTGCCATGTAGCGGAGGACGAAGTCGACGAACTGTGGATCGGTGCAGACCTCGTGGACGTATCGGTGTCCGGCGAGGTAGCCAAGGTAGCTCATGACTTGGTGGCTGGCGTTGAGCAGCCGAAGCTTCATGAGTTCGTAGGGTTCGACGTCCTCGACGATTTGCACCCCGACGTCTTCCAAGCGTGGGCGACCGGCCGTGAACTTGTCTTCCAGGACCCACTGCTCGAAGGGCTCGGCGATGACGGGCCATGCGTCGGTGAGCCCATAGCTATGGGAGACCGCGGCCCGGTCGGCGTCGGTAGTGACGGGCGTGATGCGGTCGACCATTGAGTTTGGAAAGGCAACGTTTTCGCTGATCCAGTCGGCGAGGGTCGGGTCTTTGAGCCGGGCGAAGGACACAAGGGACTTGCGGGCCACGTTGCCGTTGCCCTGGATGTTGTCGCAGGACATGATGGTGAATGGCCTGAGGCCATCCCGACGACGTCGTTCGAGGGCGGCGGTGATGAAGCCGAACACGGACTGGGGAACCGTGTTGGGCTCCAGGTCATGGAGGATGTCCCGGGCCCGGGGATCGAATTCTCCGGTGCTGCCGTTGATGCTGTACCCGCCCTCAGTGACGGACAGGGATACGATGCGGGTGGCGGGGTCGGCCAGTTTGCCGATGACGGCGGCCGGATCGTCGGGAGCGTACAGGTACTCGTTGATCGAGCCAATGATTCTGGCGTCGTCGCCGCCTGCGTGGTTCTTAAGGACCAGGGTGTAGAGACCGTCCTGGGTTTGGAGGATGTCCCGCATACGGGCGTCGGAGGGAAGAACGCCGACGCCGCAGATTCCCCAATCATTGGAGCCCCCGCGGTTCAGGAGCCTGTCAATAAACATGGCTTCGTGGGAGCGGTGAAATCCTCCAACGCCGAAGTGGACGATGCCGGTGCTGACTGCTGAGCGGTCGTAATTCGGTACCGAGAGGCGGCCGGCCAGTTCTGGAAGGGCCGCATCATTCAGGGAGGTCATTTCTTCTCCTTCAGGGGAGGTTGATGGTGCTGCGCCCGTCTGGAAGGGCGGGCACAGCACCGACAGGCCAGCTGTTAGCAGGAAGACTTGTAGACGTACTGCGAACCTTCGCCGCTGATGTTGTCAGCGGTGATCTGCTTGAATCCCGTCTGAATTTCCTTCTGCGTGGTCTCGCCCTTGATGGCCTTGATTGCCTGTTCTACGCCCTGAGTGCCAATGGAGGCCGGCTCCTGGGCAATCAGCGCCTGAACGACGCCGTCCTTGAGCTGCTTGACCTGTGCCGGTCCAGCGTCGAACCCGACGATCTTCACCTGGTTCTGTTTTCCTGCCTGGCGGATGCCGGTCGCCGTTCCTTCTGCCGCGAAGGTGTTTGCTGCGAATACACCGACAATGTCGGGGTCTTTGGCCAGCGCCGCGGAAACGAGCTTGGCTGCTTCGGCCGGGTCATTGTGGCTGTACTGCACGCCGAGGTACTGGAATGCCGGATCAGCTTTGGCTCCCTCTTCGAAGCCCGCAACGCGGGCATCCGCCGTGGATACGCCCGGATCTGTGGAGATCACGAGCACTTTTCCGCCGTCGGGGTTGAGGTTCTTGATTGCCTTGAAGGCCTCAAGGCCGCCACCCTTGTTGTCAGACGCGACAGACGACGAGGCAAACGATGGGTCCTGGACCGTCGTGTCAACCAGGACGACCTTGATGCCGGCGGCAGTGGCTGCCTTCAAGGGGGCCTGCATGGCCGCCACGTCGGTTGGTGCGATGAGAATAGCGTCGGGCTTCGAAGCCACTATGGAATCCACGATGGGCTTCTGCAGCGTCGGGTCGAACTTGGCTGGCCCCTGAGTGTTGATGGTTGCTCCGGCCGCCTTGGCAGCGGCGTCGATCCCGCACTGCATGCTGACGTAGAACTCATCCCCGGCAACGCCTTGGATGAACGCGAGCTTGGGCTGTGAGCCGGCGGAGCTCCCGGCGGACGCGGTGCCCCCGGCGCAGGCCGTAAGGGACGTTGCGGCAAGCATGCCTGCAGTGAGCAGGGTGATCTTAGGGGTCAACTTCATTGTCTAGCTCCTCTTTTGCTTTGGTCTGTATCGGGGTGGTGGGGAGAATCAGCTGGATCGACGCGTGAAGAGCCTTTTCTTGCCCTCTTCTTTGGTTGAATGTCCTCGTGCCGCTGCTGCCCGGCGCCGCTGGTCGACGTACACGGCGGCGACGAGCACGGCGCCGACGGCGACCTGCTGCCAGAACGGCTGGACTCCGACGATCACGAAGCCGTTTTGCAGCACAGCGGGGATGAAGAGGCCGACGACGGTTCCGAAGATGGTGCCGACTCCGCCGAACAGCGAGGTTCCGCCGATCACGACGGCGGCGATCACGTTGAGATTGGTGGCCGACTGCCCGGCGATAGCCGTGGTGCCGTACTGAGACAGTGAAAGGATGCCTGCGACCCCCGCGAGCCCGCCGGAAAGTGCATAGATGGAAATGAGCTGGCGGTCGACTTTGACCCCCACCCGGCGGGCAGATTCCTCATTTGACCCGACGGCGAAGGTGTAAAGACCGAATTTGGTCCGGTGGAGCACGACCCCGAAGACCAGGATCAGGAGCATCGCAATCAAGGAAATCGTGGGCAGAGTTGTACCGGGAACGTTGCCATAACCGATGGTGTCCTGCAGCACGGCGGGAACTTCGCGGATGTCGACGCCTCCGGTAATTACCTGTGCCAGTCCCAAGGCTCCTCCAAGTGTGCCCAGGGTGACGATCAGCGGCGGCACTTTGGCTTTCGCGATGAGGATGCCATTGAGAAGGCCCCACGCGAGTCCGCAACCGACGGAAACGAAGATGCCAACAAGCGCCGTTCCCCAGCCTGCATCGCCCACAGCCTGCATGACCTTAGCGGCCACGACGCCCGAGAAGACGAGGTTGGATCCAACAGACAGATCAATGCCGGAGGTGACAATGACGAAGGTCATGCCGATACCCAAGACGCCCAGTATGGAGACATTCTGGATGATCTGGCGGACGTTGCCCCAAGTCGGGAAAACGTCCGGTGCCATGGCTGCGAAGATCAGAAAGATGACCAGCAGGACGAGCAGGATCTGGAACGACTGCACCCGCAGAACCTGGTGAAAGGAATAGGTGCGTGTAAGGATGCTGGCCGTCCCGGCGGTCCGGGGGGTTGCCTCTGTCGTGGTCATGATTGAGCTCCATCGAGTGCGCCGGTCATTGCGCCGACTAGTTCTTCCACAGTCGTTTTCTTTGCTTCATAAGTGGCCACGCGCCGTCCGAGTCGGAGTACCTGAACCCGATCGGCGACATCGATGACGTGCGGCATCGAGTGGCTGATGAATACAACGCCCACGCCCTTGTCGCGGACGCGGCGGATGGTGTCCAGCACGTTCCTTGTCTGTACGACGCCCAAGGCCGCTGTCGGTTCATCCAGGAAGATGACCCCCTTGGCCCAGGCAACGGCCCGTGCAATGGCGATCGCTTGCTTCTGGCCGCCCGACATGCTGCCGACGGGATCGGACAGGCTGCGTACAGTGGCGCCAAGTTCGTCAAAAGCTTCCCGGGACTTCAGCCGCATGGCCCTGTTGTCCATGAATCCCAGCCGGCCCTGGAGTCCGGGTTTGGAGATCTCACGGCCGAGAAACATGTTTTGGGCGGCGTTCAGGTGTGGTGCCAGGGCCAGGTCCTGATAAACGGTTTCGATGCCCAGCCTGCTGGCGTGGGTCGGGGAGGTGAGCTCGACCTCGCCGCCGGCGAAGAGGATCTGGCCCGAGTCGAGGGCGAGATTCCCCGAGAGCGCTTTTACGAGGGTGGATTTGCCAGCGCCGTTGTCACCAATGAGGGCAACGACTTCGCCTGCATTGACATCAAAGTCTGCCCCATCAAGGGCGCGGACGTTGCCGAAGCTGCGGGTCAGTCCGCGGGCTTCAAGAACCGGGATGGTTGTCATGGTGTGGCACCTGTCAGCTGGTGGGGGATGGTGTTCGCCGTCCCGGCCGGTTGGCCGGAGACACTTCGTTGTGCTGTCACTTCTGCCTTCCTGTTGTTCACACTCGCGCCTTGGTTACCGGCCTGCAGGTGCCGGTCAGGTTGATGATCAGATCCGCACGCTCACGGGTGGCTTCGACGATGTCGGCATTGCGTTGGTCGCTGCCCAGCGCCCAGGCTGTGGCTTCTGAAGGCGGTTTTCCAAACGCCTGATGGCGGCGCACCAGCCTCATCTGCCGTTCGTCATCCTTCGTTGCCAGGTACCAGACCTGGTCAATCAGTTGCCGGCCCGCCTGCCAGCCCTCACTGTCCAGAAGAAGGTAATTTCCTTCCGTGATGATCAGCGGGATGTCCCGGCCCACGGGAACAGCGCTGCCGATGGATTCCTCAAGTCCGCGGTCGAATACCGGGGCGTAAACTACCGGTGCGCGGTCGGACTTGAGCCGGTGCAAAAGATTCGCGTAACCCCAAGGATCAAACGTGTCCGGAGCGCCCTTGCGGTTGCGTGAACCCTGGGAGTCAAGGACCCTGTTTGCCAAGTGGAATGCGTCCATCCCGACCAGGGCCGCCTTGCCCTCCATGGCCCCGGCGATAGCCTCAGCCACGGTGGATTTGCCGGCGCCCGGTGCCCCCGTGATCCCCAGGATCCGCCGCGTCCCGGAAGCAGCGAGAGCGCGGGCCCGCTCCACCAGTTCGTCCAGCGTGCAGTTCAGCCGCTCGGCTCCCCGTCCCGGTGCTGATGCCAGATCTTCAGCGGTGTTCATCGGTGTCTCCTCCGTTGGTCATGCCACGGTGAAGAAGCCCTGCTGCCGCACCCTTGAAGCCCTGCCTAAGTGAATTGCTGGGCCTGAAACGGGGGACCCAACACCCTTCGTGAGAGTCCCTTGTGACCTGCCTTACAGCAATCTAGAGCCGCCATGTCATCGATGTCAAGGAAAGCGACGAAAATGATGTCATCGATGACATGTGAGTCCTTGAAGTTCCTGTAGACATGCGGCAGGATGGGGCCTGTGGGCGATTGTCACCGATGACATTAGGCTGGTGGAGTGTCGGTTCTCGGACCCGCTTAGTCGAGCCCCAAGGTTGTTTCCAGCAGACGGTGAAGGAGTCGAAGAATGACTACCATGCAGGACGTGGCCACCCGCGCTGGAGTGAGCGCCAAGACGGTTTCCAGGGTATTCAATGACGATCCGCACGTCACGGAAGACACCCGCGAACGTGTGCAGTCTGCCATGCGCGAACTCAAATACGTCCCGAACATGCTGGCGCGCACCTTTCGTGAAGGCAAGTCCGCCGTTATCGGCATTGCCGTTCCAGACGTCGCCGACCCCTTCTTTGCTGCGGTCACGAAGGAAATCGAGCAGGCAGCGCGTGAGCAGGACATGGCGATAGTCGTGACCAGCCTCGGAGATGATCCATCCCTGGAGCAGAGCATCATTGAAACGACGGTCCGCCACCAAATCGGAGGCCTCATCATTGCCCCGATATCTGCGGATCAGTCCTACCTCGCGCGCTGGCAGGACAGCTTCCCGATCGTGTTCATCGACCGTACGCCCCTGAAGCTCAGCGCAGACTACTTCGTGGAAGACGACTTCGGTGGGGCCTTCGAGGCGACTCAGCACCTGATTGCTCACGGGCACACTCGGATCGCGATCGTCGGGGATTCCACAGAGGTTCCTACCACGCGGCTGCGCCTGGAGGGTTACCTCGCCGCCTTGGACAACGCCGGCTTGAGGAGGGATGAGGAGTTGGTTGTGCTCGGTTCCCGCAACGCGGACGGCGCCGCGCAAGCCTGTAAGACCCTACTTGCGCTGCCCTGTCCGCCCACCGCCATTTTTTCTTCCAACGCCCGGTTCTCAATAGGCGTTTTCCCGGCCCTTCAGGCGTTGGACCGAACTGATATCGCCCTTATCAGTTATGGCGATTTCACCATGGCAGATGTACTGCGGCCCTCGGTCTCAGTTATTGATCAGAACCCGCGATTGGTCGGGCGGGTCGCGGCAGAACGTATCCTTGCCCGGATTGCGACGCCAACCAAGAGGTTTAGGCGAAAAAACGTTCTGCCCGTCAGGCTGATCGAACGGCAATCGTGCCAGTCCGTACCGGCTGTCCCTGAAGACCAGATGGTGTCGTAATGTCCAGTCATCGGGTGAAAGGCCACTCTTGTTGATCCATCCCGGCCCCTTGAACAGCACCAGTCATGATGAACTCAGCCGTCTGGTCCAGTTTGCTAAAGGAGCGATTGTTCCTGACGGGTTTGGGTTCCTGAGTCGCTTCGGGCTCGTAGAGAAGAGCCGTTCTCCTGCATGCTTTGTGACTGCACGAATGACATATTGCTTTAGTATCGCCTCTTTGCTCGGGCTGCCGGATGCTAGGGACTATGCCGCGCGAGGGGTTGAAAGCCTCTCAGGGGCATTCACGGATAAACATTTTGGGGGCTATGTGGCTTCCCTGGACGGATCGCCGGCGTCCCATCGGAAGCGTTCGTACGAAACAAGCTTTGTGGTCTTGGCGGCTTCCACTGCAGCAACCGCCGGAGTCCCCGGCGCTGGTGACTTGACGGCGAATGCCGCCGAAGTAATGCAAAGCAGATTCTGGTCGGATGAAGCCGGAGCGCTTATCGAATCCTGGGACCGGGAGTTTACCGAACCTGAGCCTTATTGGGGTGCAAATGCCAACATGCACGGGCTTGAATCCCTACTCGCGCTCTATGGCCACACACGCGATGAACGTTGGCGGGACCTTGCGCTGCGGATCGCCGGCACGTTCATCAATGTACGTGCCCGTTCGGAGAACTGGTGGCTTAGCGAGCACTACGGGCCGGACTGGACCCCGCTGCCTGACTTCAATGCTGATAATCCACGCGATGAGTTCCGCCCCTACGGGATGACGATCGGCCACCTGTTCGAATGGAGCCGCCTCCTGCTCCAGCTTGAGTCGACGTGGGAACTGCCCCCGTCGTGGCTAAGGGAAGCAGCCTCCGGCCTTTATGAAACGGCGGTGACGCATGGATGGGCCGTGGACGGCGAGGAGGGTTTCGTCTACACCGTGGACTGGGACGGCCTGCCGGTCATCCGCGACCGCCCGCACTGGGTGGCTGCGGAAGCTATTTCCGCCGCAGCCACCTGGACGAACCTCACGGGCGACCCGCGATACGCGAAGCAGCTTCATACATGGACTGCCTATGCGCAAAGCCGGTTCGTGGACAGGGAACATGGCAGCTGGCACCACCTTTTGGATTCAGATAACTGCCCTAGCTACACCATGTGGTCTGGAAAGCCGGACATTTACCATGCGCTTCAGGCAGTTATCCTGCCCGATCTGCCCGTCGCGGAGAGTACGGCGCAGGCGGTCATTACAGCGTCTCGCCGGCAACTCTAATGAAGTACAGCAAGAGACTGCGCATCGATCGGAATCTGGGGTAGAGCAGCCCTTAACGCAAGCGGTCGACGGCGGGAGGGCCCGCCGTCGTCCGCTTCCCTTTTGTGCGTTAGGGCGTTAGTGCCACAACCCGAGGGCGAACTCCGCAATCACCGTGGACAGCAGGAACGATGCGGTGACGGCGACCAGGCCCACCGGGATGATCTTCCAGCCGATGTTTTTCAGCAGCGGAATGTCCTTGCCCAGGGACAGGCCGGCGAGGGTCAGCATGACGGTGGCGATGGACAGGAAGTCGACCGACTTGATGGGCCCGGCGAGTGCTGCGGCGCCGAAGAACCACGGGCTGGAGATGTAGGCGCCGATGGTGGTGATGTAGACGATCGCCGAGATCTTCTTGGTGAGCTTGGCCAGGGCAATGCTGACCAGAACGAGGGCGAGCATGATGGCGTACCCGGCGACGATGGTCAGGCTGAATCCCTTGGCCGCGATCGAGGCCGTGCCGATGCCGAGGACCGTCAGGACCAAGAGCGACAGCCACAGCGGAAGGTGCATGGCCGCCGACGATTCGGCAACCCGTTCGCGGAAGCGGCGGTTTTCCTCCGCCTGGGCTGCTTCCCGGGCGGTGTCTGCGTCGCCGGGCTCCGTCGCAGCGCCGCTGCCTTGCGTGCCGGCTTCGCCACGCAGAGTGTCCGCGTGCTGTGGCGGGGTGCCGGCCGTGACTGCAGCCTCCTCGCGGGTCTGCCTGCGGGTGAGGACCCGGTAGAAACGGTCCGCCAGCGGCAGAGCGAGGTAGATGCCGACGTAGACGCCCAGGATGGTGGTGATCAGGTTGGAGATGGCCGCCATGCCGAGGATCGCCTCCTGGTCGCCGGGGTACGCGGCGATGATGCTGGCGGAGGACGCCGCCATCATGGACCCGGAACCCACGCCTGCGCCCATTGCCAGGGCCAGGGGATCGAAGATCTTCCAGTTGGACACTAGCGAGGTCAGCAGCGTGATGTAGACGGCGCCGAACAGGGTGCCGAAAACGTACATGGCCAGGACGCCGCGGTACTGGTCGGAGTCGGGGCCGTACTTTTCGGAGACCATGGCGAAGGACGGTTCGCGGTCAAGGGAGAACGTTGCCCCGACCGTGGCCTTGCCCATGCGGAGCAGCACGGCCAGCGGGAGGGCGAGTGCAATGGTGCCTAGCAGGTGGCCCACCTCCTGCAGCAGCAGCGCCGGCCCTGCCTTGAGCAGGGTGGGAAGGCTGGGCCCGATGTTGAACGCCAGCCTGGCCACCAGGAGCAGCACGGCAACACCGACCAGCGCGGCGGCGACCCGCTGCAGGCCCAGGCCCAGGGGCTTGAACTTCTGGACCGAGACCAACAGGCCGAGGATGAGGCCCCAGACCATGGGGAAGATGACGATCGCGCCGATGCCGACGTCGATCTTGGCCTGGCCGATCAGCTGGACCGCCAGGGCAATGACAAAGGCCAGTGCGGCGATGGGAAGGGTGAGCCGGGTACCAGCCCTGTCCGTCCGCGCGGGTGTTGTGCTGGTGCTCATGATGTGCCTTCCTGTGTGAGCGTCTGACGGAGGTAAGCCGCTTTGACCAGGCGTGCCCTTTCGGTGGGGTTGGTGGCCGCGGCGGCGACCGTCCAGGCCAGCGCGGTGGCGGCCTCGGACATCACGGCGTAGGCCGCGGGGGAGTCTGCAAGTGCTGCGAAGCTGTGCGAGTGGATGGGTACGTCCGCGCCGGGAATGCTGAGCCAGGGATGCAGGCTGGGGATGACTTGGGAGATGTTGCCCATGTCCGTGGAGCCGCCGCTGATGCCGGCCGAGGGGGAGATGTCCTTGCCAAACACCACCATGGCCTCGGTCCAGTGCGCCGCCAATGCGTCATCCTGGATCAGCGGCTCGTAGAGCGGTTCCGTGTCCTCGATGGCCAGCGTGGTGCCGGTGGCCAGGGCGGCCCCTTCGAAGCAGCGGCGGACACGCTCCAGCAGTGCCTCGTATTCCTTCAGTGTGAAGGCCCTGCATTCAAACTCCACCACTGCCCGTTCCGGAATGATGTTGGTGACGTGGCCGGCCTCTGCGACGTACATCGCGATGCGGTGGTCGCCGGGGATTTGCTGGCGCAGCAGCCCGACGGCCACCTGGCTCAGCACGGCGGCGTCCGCGGCGTTCACGCCCTGGTGCGGGGCTGCCGCCGCGTGGGCTGCCTGTCCGGTGAACGTCGCCCGGTACCGGCCCACGGCCTGGGCGCTGGTGCCCGCGGGGTTGTAAGTCACCCCGTCCTGGACCGGATGGACCATCAGGGCGAGGCTGACGCCGTCGAACGCGCCGCGTTCCAGCAACAGCGCCTTGCCGCCGCCGTGTTCCTCCGCCGGCGTCCCGATGGCCTTCAGGGTGATGCCTAATTCATCCACGAAGGGCTGCAGCGCCAGGGCGGCACCCACGGAGGCACCCGCGATCAGGTTGTGCCCGCACGCGTGTCCGATGTCCGGGAGGGCGTCGTATTCCACGCACAGCGCAACCGTCAGGTCACCGCTGCCGGCGGTGGCGGTGAAGGCGGTGGGCAGGCCGCCCGTGCCGCGTTCCACCTCGAAGCCGCCCTCGGCCAGCAGGGCTGCAACCGCTTCGGCCGAGCGGACCTCCTCGAAGGACACCTCCTTGTGGGCGTGGATCTGGTGCGCCATTTCCTGCACGCGCGGTTTCCACCTGCTGACCGCCTCGGCAAGGGCAGTGCGGAGGGCCTGCAAGGCAGGCGTTGGTTCCTTCGGTTCCATAAACATGCCTGCCCTAGTAGGAGAGGGACGGGAAGGGGGCACCCGCTGCGCGGGTCGGCACCCAGATGGCCTTGGTCTGCGTGTACTCGTCCAGGACGCCCGGACCGGAGGAGCGGCCGTGGCCGGAGTCCCCGAAGCCGCCGAACGGAACGGCCACGTGGATGGTCTTGTAGGAGTTGATCCAGAATGTGCCGGCCTTCACCTGGCGTGCCACGTGGTGGGCGCGGGAAACGTCCGAGGTCCACACCGCGCCGGCCAGGCCGAAGTTCGTGTTATTGGCCCGGGCGATCGCCTCGGCCTCCGTGTCGAAGGCGTCAGCCCCGACGACGGGTCCGAAGACTTCCGTGGTTTCGAGCCGGTTCTGCGGCGTCACGCCGTCGAGCAGCGTGGGCATCACCCAGTGGCCCCGGGCCAGGGCTGAATCGGCCAGAGCGTCAGGGAGCGTTCCGCCCGTGACCCGGCGTCCGCCGTCGTTCATACCGACCTCGATGAGCGAGGTGACGGTGGCGAACTGCTGCGCCGTGATGATGGGTCCCACCTCGGTGTCCGCCCTCAGCGGGTCACCGACCCGCAGCCGAGCGGCGCGGTCCGCCACCAGCTCCACGAACTGGGCGTGCACACTGCGTTCCACCAGGAGCCGCGACCCGGCCACACATGACTGGCCGGCGCCGGAGAAGATCGCCGCGATGGCGCCGTCGGCGGCCCGTTCCAGGTCGGCGTCCGCGAAGACGATGTTGGCGCTCTTGCCGCCGAGTTCCAGCAGCGCGGGAATGCCGGCCTGCGCGGCCGCGACGGCCACCCGGCGGCCGGTGGGGACGGAACCAATGAAGCTGACCTTGCCGACGCGCCGGTCGCTGGTCAGGGCCGCGCCCACGGTCTGGCCCAGCCCCGCGGCCACGTTGAACACGCCGTCCGGCAGGCCGGCCTCATGTGCCAGCTGGGCGAGGCGGATGGTGGAAGCCGGCGTGAATTCGCTGGGCTTGATGATCACGGCGTTGCCCGCAGCCAGCGGCGCGGCGGAGTTCCAGCCGGCGGTGAACAGCGGAGCGTTCCACGGCGTGATGGCGACGACGACGCCCCAGGGGACGCGTTCGGTGTAGGTGTGCCAGGGGCCCGGAACGGGGATGGTCTGGCCGGTCAGTTTGTCCGCCCATCCCGCGTAGTAGCCGAACATCTCGGCGACCTTGGCGGCTTCCACCCTGGCGTCGCGGATGGGCTTCCCGGTTGTGGCCGACTCGAGGATGGCCAGTTCCTCAGCGTGCGCTTCCACGGCGCGGCTGACGTTGCGCAGGATGGCTGCCCGTTCGAACCCGTTCATTTCGCCCCAGGTTGTGGCCCCCGCCACCGAACTCTCCAGGATGGCGTTGGCGCCCTCGGTGCCGGGGTCGGCGTAGGTGGCGAACGGTTCACCCGTTGCCGCGGCGGTCAGCGTAATGGCCTCGCCGCTGCCGGTGACTGTCCTGCCGTCAAGGAATGCCCCCAGGCCGGCCGGGAACGCCGCGTCCAGGACGGCCCTGGCGGTGGCCGCCGAGGAGGAGGTGGGTGCTGTGGTGGTGCTCAATGTGGTGGTCCTCTTTGTTGGGGTCGCTGTGCTCAGGAGCCGTCAGGCGACGGCGGTGGTGTCGTTTGTGCTGCCCTTTGTGCTGCCCGGCGCTCCGGCGGGGGTGATGGCCGGGGCGACGGTCCGTGCGATCTCGGTGAAATCCGCGCGCGGCCCGAGGGCGGCCAGGGCTTCCTGCCATTGGCCGGCGACGGCGGCCAGCAGCGCCGGGTTTTCGCCGATCTGGGCAGCGACGTCGACGGCGAGGGATGCGTCGCGTGCCATGAGCCCCAGCGAAAAACCGGAATCGTGGGTTCCGGAGAGCACCCAGTTGGGGTACATGTTCGCGGAGACCTTGCTGCCGCCGGAGGCTTCGCTGATGCTTGCTGCCGCCTTCGCCGGATCGATGCCGTACGCCTTGGCGACACCGAGGGCTTCGCCGACCGAGACCAGGTTGGCCGCCGCCAGGACGTTGTTGAGGAGCTTGACGACGTTGCCGCTGCCGGGTCCGCCGATGTGGTTGTACTTGCCGCCGGTGAGTGCCAACAGGACAGGTTCGGCGGCGGCAAGGGCCGCGTCCGTTGCCCCGACGAAGGCGCTCAGTGTTCCGGTTGATGCGCCGTCGCGGCCGCCAGAGACGGGGGCATCGACGAACGCTGCGCCTTGCGCTTCGGCGAGTTTGGCCATCTGCTTGCTCGTTGCCGGTTCGGACGTGGTGGTGTCGATGATTGCGACGGTTCCCGGTGATGCCAGGAGTTGGGGAACGGTGGACTCCACGACGCTGGCCGCGGGCAGCGAGAGCACCGCGTAGGGGCTGCCGGCCAGATCTTCCACGCTGGCGGTGGTGGCGATGCCGGCGTCGGTCGCGGCGGTCCGTGCTGCCTCGGAGGGGTCGAATCCGGTGACCTTCCAGCCGGCCTTGTGGAGCGTGGCTGCCATCGCCCCGCCCATGGAGCCGAGGCCGATGACGGCGACGCGGCGTTCGGTGCTGGTGTTCATGAAGCTGCTCCTGGAAGAAGGTATGTGGGGTTTCAGTTGGGGTGCGGTCAGTGCACTGCTGGTCAGTCGAGGTAGATGTCGAGGTCTTTCCACAGCTGCTGCGTGCGGCGGATGGCCGCGCGGCTGCGCTCGGGGTGCGCGGCCTCCATGCCTGCGAGCAGGCCGTAGACCAGTGAGTTTGCGGCGGTGACGGACTGGAAGAAGGAGATTCCCTCGGAGGCCACCACCAGGAGGTGGTCCGCGACGGCTGCCAGGCGGCCGCGGCGCATGTCGCTGATGGCGATGACCTTGGCGCCCGCCTGTTTTGCGGCTTCGGCGGTGACGATGATCTGCCGCATGGACCGCCACATGTTGATGACCACCAGGACGTCGCCGGGCCCAAGGGCGTTGGCGCTGGAGGCTAGGTGAACCGCGCCGCGGTTCTCGAGCGTGATGGGATACCCCATGGTTGAGCCCAGATGGGCCATCACGCTGGCAGGGCCGGCGAACGAACCCAGCCCCAGGACGATGATGGACTTGGCCGCCGCCATGGTGGCGATGGCTGCCTCCGCGTCGTCGGCCGTGTTGGAGTCCAGGGTCAGGCGCAGGTTTTCGATGTCGTGGCTGAGCGCGTCATGCAGGGGACTGCGGTGCTCCCCGTGCTCGGTCAGGGTGTCCTCGGTGGAGATCATCACCAGGTAGCGGGACCGCAGTTCCCGCTGGAGGTCCGGCCAGCCCCGGTAGCCCAGGTGCTGGGCCGCGCGGACCACCGTCGAATTGTTGACGTCGGCCCGCTGGGCGATCTCCGCGATGTCTGCGTACGAGCAAAGCTGCGGGTTACGCGCAATCACATCCACCACCCGGCTCTGTGCCTTGGACAGCGGTACGTCCGGAAGCGCGTCACCGAGCCACGCGTGGAAAGCGGGGGCGGGGCCGGTTCCTGTGCTGGCTTCCAGGCCGGCGGTATCGGGGTTCAAGCCAGACCTCCTTCTGTGACTCAGATCACTCTGCAAGATTGATTGCATCAAATGTACTCTGCAATTCTCTTTGCGTGAAGTGCTTTCGGGTTTCCGGCTTGAAAATCCCGGTTCGATCGTCCATTGCAGCGGTGGCGTGACCGCGCCACCATGAAGGTATGACCACCGAAAATCCGGGCGCCGGAGAGCTGAACCTGCCGCAGGCGTTTCTTCTTCTAGCGACGAATGACAAGGACGGCGAGCCGGAAGTGCCGCAGAGCGTGCTCAGAGCAGGCCTGTCCGGCGCAATCCTGGCGGAGCTGGACCTGCTGGGCGCAATCCAGCTGCAGGGGAAATACGTGCGTGCCACTGGCGCCCCGCCGCAATCTGACTTCCAGCATCAGTGGGAGCTGATCCACGACAAGTCCCGCCCGCACAGCGCGCGGCGGTGGATTGTCATGCTGGAAAGCCGGACCGAACTGCACCGCGTCTATGAGGGCATGGCGGCTCTCGGCGTCGTAACCCATGTGGGCGAAAAGCATCTTGGCGTCTTCAGGACCACCCGCTATCCGGAAAAGGACCATGCTCCGGAGGCGGCACTTTTGGCGAGGATCGAAGGCGTACTCAACGGATCGGCGTCGGACGCCAGAACCGCTGCATTGATTGGACTGCTGCATGCAGCAGGGATGATGGACAAGCTTTTTCCGGGGGCCGGTCCCGGCCGGCTCAGGGAATTGACCGGGGACCATTGGCCTTCCCGTGCGCTGCGGGATGAGCTTCGCATGATCCGGCTCGCGGAGGCCGAGGCCGCCACGTAGCGGATACCCTTGCGGAAAAACCCAGCCTACTGATTAACTGCCAGCACGGTTCCCTAAGCAAACGGGTCCGAGCGCATAACGCGCTGCCATTGGGGGAGCACCTGTCGGAGGGGTTATGGCTGGGGAACATCGTGACGATTTAGTCATGCAGTCGCTGCTGCTGGACGAGATCGGCCAATCGGTTATTGGCATGGACGGCGACTGGCGCATTACGTACTGGAACCGCGCGTCGGAGCGGTTGTACGGTTTGGGCCCGGACAAGGCGGTGGGGCTGAAAATCACGGACCTGGGCATCATCGGCGGTGCCGAGGGCCGGGCAGGAGGCGCCACCGACCGGGAAATCGCGCACAGGGTGGCCCGCGGCGGGGACTGGGCCGGCGAACTGTGGGTCCGCCACAGCACCGGCCGGGAGTTCCCGGTCCACGCGACCGTCAGCCGGATCAGGGGCCGGCACACCGTGCCCGTGGCCGTCGTCGCGATCTCAAAGGACATCACCGACCGAAAGCATACCGAGGCCATCCTGCGCAGACTCTCGGCCATGGTCGAGTCCTCCGGCGATGCCATTATCGGAGCTGACCTCACGGGGAAGATCACCAGCTGGAATGCGGGTGCGGCGAGGATGCTCGGCTGGAGCTCCTGGGAAGCTGTGGGACAAAGCCACCGGCTGCTGACCGCCGACGACGGTGCATACTTCGGCACGGAAGTCACCGCCCGCTCGGGGAACGGGGCGTTCGTCACCGGTGTGGCGGCCCGGTGGCGCTGCAAGGACGGGTCGGTGATCGACGTCGAACTGACCGTTTCCCCCGTCTACGACCAGGACGGCATCCGGGTGGGGGCCTCCGCCATTGCCAGGGACATCACGGAGATTCAGCGACTGAAGGCCGTCGCCGAGGCGGAACGCGAGCGGCTCCTGGCCGCCCAGGAAATGGCCCACGTGGGAAGCGTCGAACACACTGTTGCCACCGGCGAAACGTGGCACTCGGAGGAATTCGACCGGATCCTGGGTATGTCCGGCGCGGACCGCAAGGACCGGGAAACCATCCTGGCGCGGACGCACCCCGAGGACCGGGACCGCGTTCGCGAAGTCTGGGAGCGCCTGGACCACGGCCTCGGTTTCGCCGACTTCGAATACCGGATCATTCGGCCCACCGGCGAACAGCGGTGGCTTCACTCACGCATCAGGAGCATGAAGAGTGCCGACGGCAGGCCGATCCGGTTCCTCGACACCGTCCTGGACATCACCGACCGGAAGAACGCTGAACAGATCCTGGAGTGGCAGGCGCGCCATGACGCGCTGACCGGCCTGCCGAACAGGTACATGGTCACCGAGGTTTTGCAGGCTTTCCTGGACCGGGCCGCCCGGCCGGTGGTGATGTTCGTCGACGTCGACCGGTTCAAACTGATCAATGACGGCATCGGCCATGGCGCCGGGGACACGATCCTGGTGCTGCTGGGGGAGAGGCTGAAGAACTCCGTCCGGGCCGCCGACACCGTGGGCCGGTTCGGCGGCGACGAATTCGTGGTGATTTGCGAGAATCTGCAGATGAGCGGGGCCCAGGCCGTGGCCGAAAGGATTCGGGATGCAACCCGGCAGCCGTTCGATGTGGATGGCCGGCAGATTTACCTTAATGTCAGCGTGGGCATCGCGTTGGCGGACGTGGAGGACACCGCAGAATCGATGCTGCAGGGGGCCGACGCCGCCATGTACCGGGCCAAATCCGCTGGCGGGGATTCGTCAGCGATCTACGACGTCCGCATGACCGGACGGGCCACCGGTCGTTTGGACCTCGAGTCCGACCTGCGGCTGGCGCTGGAACGTAATGAGCTCTCACTGAACTACCAGCCGATCATTGACGTTTCCAGCGAGGAGGCTGTTGGGTTTGAGGCATTGCTGCGCTGGCACCACCACGAGCACGGTCCGATCATGCCGGATGCCTTCATCCCCATTGCCGAGGAGACGGGCCTGATCCTGCCAATCGGCGCCTGGGTGCTCCGCGAGGCGCTGCGCCAGGTGCAGCAGTGGCGCACACAGGTTCCAGGGGCGGAGAACTTCACGGCGGCAGTGAACATCTCCGGCCGCCAGCTCGTGGCCTGCGACTTTCCCGATATCGTGGAAGCGGCCATCCGCGACACCGGTATCGACCCGGCCGCCGTCCAACTGGAGATCACCGAAACCGTCCTCATGGACCAGCCGGACCTGCCCAAGGAAACCCTGCAGCGGCTGACCCGCCTGGGCGTGGGCCTGTCCATCGACGACTTCGGCACCGGCTACTCGTCGCTCAGCTACCTCAAGTGGCTCTCGGCCCGCACGCTGAAGATCGACCGCACCTTCGTCGAGGAGCTGGGCACCGATCCGCACGGGGCCACGATTATCGAACTGGTCCTCGGCATGGCGGAAAGCCTGCGGCTTGACGTGGTGGCCGAGGGCGTGGAGACGGCCGTCCAGCTGGGCGAACTCCGCCGGCTGGGTGTGCGCCTCGCGCAGGGTTACCTGTGGAGCAGGCCCCTGCCCGCCGAGCGGATCCCTGGATGGCTGCAGTCCCACCCGGCCAAGCGCCCCGCACGGGTATCCCTGCCCCAGGTCCGCTAGCCCCCGTTTTGGTTCCGAGTTTTTGTGCAGATATTGGCCGCTAAACGCCCTTTAGGTCCCGACAAGTGGACAAAAACTCGCCCGCGACGTCGGGTGTAGATTTGCAGCATGGAGGCCCGCACTCGCAAGCGCCGCTGGTTGATCGCCGCCGCTGTGGGTGCCGTAGTGCTGGCGTTGGGTCTGGCCTTGTTCAAGCCGTGGCTTCTGTTTGTCGACGTACGGGTGGATGAGCAGCTGCCCACAGTTGTACCGTCACCGGCTGCCCCTTCCGCCACCGCGAAGCCGCCCGCCGGAACACCAACCACGTCGCCTGCAGGTCCGGTCCAACTTGCCGAGGGTTCCCTCATTAGCCACGAACACGCCACCACAGGAACTGTCCGGATTATTCAGCAGCCCGGCGGGAAGCGTGTTCTGACTTTGGCGAACCTCGATACGTCCAACGGCCCGGATGTGCACGTATGGCTCAGCGCCGCCGACGTGGTCGAGGGAACAGCGGGCTGGTTCACGGCCGGCTCCGCCGAACACTTCGACTTGGGCATGATCAAGGGAAACCAGGGCAACCAGGTCTACGCGCTCCCCGACGAACTTGACCTGGCCAGGTTCAAGTCGGTGGATCTGTGGTGCGTCCAGTTCAGTGTTTCCTTCGGAGCGGCCCAGCTCGCTCAGTGACTGGCACGCGCGTTCGTTTGGAGTTTTTGTCCAGATAATGGCCGCTAGACGCCCCCGAAGTCGCGACAAATGGACAAAAACTCATAGAAAGCCCAACCGGTTGCGCCCGCGGAAGCATGGGGCCTTTCCCGCTGATCGTATTTCCTATATGATTATCGCCATGCAGTAGGAGCTGCCCGACGGTATTGGAGCCGAAAATGTCCGAAGCCTCGTACGAATTCACACGTGATGGCTGGCCCATCGCCACCTGCCTGCACGGGATACCGACAATCGACAAGAACGGGACGCCTTTCCACGACGCAAAGCCGGAGGTCTGGGAGGACGCCCTGTCCCAGGTTCGGGATGTCGGGTTTTCCCTGGCCGAGCTAGCTGACAGCCACATCCGTCCAGCTGATCTTGAACCTTCCCGGCGCGATGAGTTCCTCGCCATCGCGGCAGCCAACGGCGTGCGCATTCCCAGCATCCATGTGCAGCGGCAGAGCATCATTTGGCCCGGGCGCGAAGAGCAGAACCTTGCCTACGCGCACCGCTCAATTGACGCCGCGGCAGAGTGGGGCATGGAGGTGTTCTCAACTGGCCTGCACCAGCCGTTCAGCGATGCGCAGCGTCGGGCGTTGTGGTTCTGGACCGCGGAAGGGCCCAAGGATCCCGACGAACCCGAAGTATGGTCCGCCGCCGTCGAACGCCTGCGCGAGCTCGGCAGGCATGCTGCCGACGTGGGTCTGAAAATGTCCCTCGAGATGTATGAAGATACGTATCTGGGAACCGCCGACAGTGCTGTGCGGCTCGTCGAGGACATCGGCCTCGACAACGTCGGACTGAACCCCGACGTCGGAAACCTCGTCCGGCTCCACCGTCCCATCGAGGACTGGCGGGAGATGTATGCGAAGACGCTGCCCTACGCGAATTACTGGCACGTGAAGAACTACATGCGCGACGAGAACGCAGACGGAACGTCGTGGACAGCCTTCCCGACAAGCCTCGAACTCGGCCTCATCAACTACCGCCAGGTGGTCCGCGATGCCGTAGAACTCGGCTTCCGCGGCATCTTCCTGATGGAGCAGTACGGCGGCGACTCGCTTGGCGTCTGCGCCACGAACGCGCGCTACCTGCGCACCCTGCTGCCCGCTTCCGAGTAGCGCACTGCCGGACTAGCCAGCCAAGAAGGACGACGGCGGATGGTCCCGCCGTCGTCCTTCGTTTGGTTGGAGTTTTTGTGCAGATAATGGCCGCTAAACACCCTTAAAGTCGCGACAAATGGACAAAAACTCCATCAGCAGGCGGCTTAGAGATTCGCGGCGAGGTGCTCTCCGACTGCGAAGGCCCGGGTGATGGCCGAGCCCAGGGTTGCGCCGCCGCCGGGGTAGTTGTTGCGGAAAACCCCCGCAGAGACGTTGCCCGCCGCGTAGAGTCCCGGGATGGGCTGCCGGTGCCGGTCCAGGACGCGGCCGTTGAAGTCGGTGTCCAGGCCGCCGGAGGTCCCCAGCACGCCGGCGGAAATCCGGACCGCGTAAAACGGAGCCGAACTGAGCGGGGCCAGGCACGGGTTGGGGGTGTTGGCCGCGTCGCCGAGGAAACGGTCCTGCGGGGTGGCGCCGCGGTGGAACTCCGCGTCCACTCCCGTCGACGCATCGGCGTTGAACCTGGAAACCGTGGTGGCCAGCCCGGCGGGATCGATCCCCACTTTGCCCGCCAGCTCCTCCAGCGAATCCGCGGACGTCATCCAGTCAGCCGGAGCGCCCGCGGCCGAGCCGGCCACCGGGTACTTCGACAGGTATGCCGCATCGAACACGAGCCATGCCGGGTTGTTCTGCTGGTGGCCGGTCAGCGGGTCAACGGAGGCGAAGACCCGGCAGGCATCGTGGTAGTTCAGGGCCTCATTCACGAAGCGCTTCCCGGCCGCATTCACGGTGATCGAGCCGGGAAGGGTCATTTCCACGTTTCCCATCCGGCCGGACCGCACGCCGTCGTACTCGTGCGCGGCCTCCGAAATCACCGGCACTCCCCATATGGCGGTCATGTCCGCCACTGCGGCGCCGGCCTTCAAGCCCAGCTCCAGGCCGTCGCCCTCGTTGGACGGCGCGCTGATGGGGGTCACCGGAAACGGGAGGAATGCTTGGCGGAGCCGCGGGTTCCACTCGAACCCGCCGGAAGCGAGCACGACGGCGGCCGCTGAGACGGTTCTGCCGGCTGCGGCGCCGCCGAGGGTCACCGTCCACTTGTCACCATCGCGGCCCAGATCCTCGACCGGCGCGGAGACCGCTATTTCCACACCGCGGTCCAGCGCGCTCGCCAGCAGCGACGCCACCAGGGCGCCGCCCATGGTCCGCACGCCCGTGGCGGCACGCCGGGACAGCAGCTCCGGATCCGCCGCGCGGCCGTTGAGCTGGTCGCGCTCCGTCATGGTCAGGAGCGGAAAGTACGACGACGGCCGGATCGCCTCCGCGAGGCCCGGGTACCCCGCCGGGTCGAAGGCGTCGTTGTCGAGGCCGCGTCCGCCGTCGGCCGCGCCGGACCACTCCATGCGGTAGTCCGGGCGGGCGATCGGCGTCAGCGAAAGCCGGGTTTCGGCGTCGAGATACGCGACGGCGCGGGGAGCAGTGCTGACGTACCACTCCACCTCCTCGCGGGTCAGCACCTGCCCGGTGGCTTCGGTGAGGTACGCGACGCCGTCCTCATGGCTGTCCCGGTAACCGGCCTGCCGGGCGAGGTGGTTGTTCGGTGCCCACATCACGCCGCCCCCGGCGGCCGTGGTGCCGCCGAGCAGCGGGGCCTTCTCGGCCACCAGCACCCTGAGCCCGGCGTCGGCCGCCCGGATCGCCGCGACCAGGCCGGCCGCACCGCTGCCCGCGACCACCACGTCATAGGTGCCCGAGATGTTCCCGGCGGGGGTGAGCAGCGGGCTTGGCGCCGGCCTGCTCATTCCTTCGCTGCCGCTCACGCCGGCACTCCCGCTCACGCCCGCACTCCCCCGAGCGCGTCAGTTCCCGCCGGGTGAGCGGACTGTGAGGCAGGCATGTCCACTACGATCTTGCCCACCGGTTCAGTCCGGCTGCGCATCAATTCGAAGGCCTGCTGCAGGTCCCCGAAGCCAAACCGGTGCGTCATCAGCGCGCGGGCCTGGTCCCGGTGCCGGGCCAGCAGCTCCAGCCCTGCCGGTATCAGGTTCAGGCTGTTCCGGCTGCCCAGCAGGTCGATCTCCTTGAAAGGAATGGCATTCATGGGGACGGTCGCGGTCCGCGCCGAAATCCCCACCTGCACGATCCGTCCGGCGCTCGCCACCAGATGGATGGCGGTCTCCAGTGAGGACGGAACACCCGTGGCCTCAATGACCAGCTCCGGGCCGGAGGAGTCCGTCAGCGCATCAAGCCGGGCGGCCTGGTCAGCGCCGGGGAAGTCCGAACGGGGTTCGACCAGCAGGGTGTCCACGGCCCCGAACACGGAAGCCAGCACCAGCCGGTCCGGCTCGGTGTCGGCGCATATGACCCTCACTCCGAGGTCCGTCAGGTACAGCGTGGCGAGCAGCCCGATCGGACCGCTGCCCAGCACCAGGGCCGTTTCGCCAGGGGACGGCCGCCCCCGGTTCACCGCCTGCATGGCGATGGACGAGGGCTCCGCCATGGCCGCGAGATTCAGTTCCAGGCCGTCCGGCACGGGGCACAGCTTTTCCACCGGCACGCTGAGCAGCTCCACGAGCGCGCCGTCCGAATAGCAGCCGATGCAGCCGATGTTCTCGCAGACGTTGAACCGGCCCAGCCGGCACGGGCGGCACTGTCCGCAGTAGATCATCGGGCTGACGGCAACGCGGTCACCGGTGCGGATGCCGGCGTCGTTGTTTCCGATGGCCTCCACGGCGCCGGCGAATTCATGGCCCTGGATGACGGGCAGCCCGGCCGGGTAGTCGTCCTCCCAGATGTGCAGGTCGGTCCCGCACAGGGTGACGTTGTGGACGCGGACCAGGGCATGGCCGGGCTCGAGGGCCGGCTCCGGAACGTCCTCGTACCGGATGGTCTCCTTGGCGACGGTGCGCGCGATCAGCATGACGCGCTCCTAGTTCCGCGTGCCGTCGGCGGCTGCATGAGCACCAAAGACAATGTTCCATTGCCGGATGGTGCGCTGCTCCACGAGGCCGTTGAGATAGAACGGGTCCTGGTTCATCAGTGCCTCGACGTCGGCCTTCGAGCCAGCCTCGATGATCAGCAGCGCGCCCGGATCCTCCTCCGGCCCGAACGGACCGCTCTTCACCAGCGTGCCGACGTCGAACTGCTCCTGCAGGAATTCCACGTGGCGGGGGCGGTGTTCGTCCCGGCCGGTGGACGAGTTGGCGGCGTAGGCGTAGGTGACGGCGAAGGTTCCCATGGGTGTGTCCTCATCATTGAGCTGGTGGATGTTCCCTCCATCGTGGCCATCGGGATTGTGCCGCGTCCAACACTTATTTGGTCAATGAGTATGTGCGGGAAACACATAATGTACGACGGCGAAAGGCGGGGTTGGCTGCCTCAGCCGGCCTGGGTACAGCCAGTGGAGACAGGCTCAGCCGGCCGGTGTCGGGAGGACTTCCTCGGCAACGGCGAGGGCGAGTGCCAGGGCGGGGGAGATGCCGGCCGGGTTCCATGCGAGGCCCGATTCCAGCAGCGGTGCGGTGCCGGTCAGCGGGATGAACAGGGTGCCGCCCGGCATGATGCTCGCGACGGACGAGGGCATCAGGCTCACCCCGACGCCGCCGGCAACGAGCGACAGCGCGGTGTACGGATCCGTGACTTCCTGTGCCACCCTCGGCCGGAACCCGGCGGCCGCGCAGGCGGAGAAGGTGGCCTCGCGGAGCGTGGATCCCTGCGCGGCGCGCATGGTGACAAAACCGTCGTCGGACAGTTCGGCGAGCCCGACCGCCGGCCGTCCGGCCAACGGGTGGTCCACAGGCACGGTGGCGCCCAGCTGTTCGAGGGCGATGGTGCGGGTGGCCAGCGCGCCCGCATCGAGCGGCAGCCCCACAAACGCGAGGTCCAGCGAACCGTTGCGGAGCTGCTGCAGGGCGTCCTGGGTCAGCAGGCCACCGGTGAGGGTCAGGTCCAGGGACGGGTAGCGGTTGCGGAGCGCCCGGGTCAGCGGGGGAAGGGTCCGGTGGTTCAGCGCCCCGGAAAAGCCGATGCTGAGCCGCCCGTAGAACGTGCCCGGTTCGGTGACGGCGGAACGGCGGGCGAGATCAAGCTCGTCGATGATCCGGCGGGCGTGGGGAAGGAAGGCGACACCCGCCGTCGTCAGGGCGACAGAGCGGGTGTTGCGCTCAAACAGATCCGAGCCGAGTTCCTTCTCGAGCTTCCTGATGGTCTGGCTTAAGGGCGACTGGGCCATGCGGACACGGTGCGCTGCCCGGCCGAAATGCAGTTCCTCGGCCACGGCAAGGAACGCCTCGATCTGGCGAAGCTCCATGCAGTTCCTCCTCTGCCGCGAACTCGCAGATAATGCCCTCAAATCCGAGGATTGAGGGCATTATCTGCTCGTTCGCGCTGAAAGCTGTGCCGATTCGGCTGGGGCCGGGGCTAGCGGACCGGGTTGCCCAGCTGCCGCAGCGGGGTCTTGTGGGTTTCGCGCGCCCAGTACGCGCCGGCCACAGCCAGCAGGGACGACGCCGCGACGATCCAGGCTGCCGGGCCCCAGTTGGCCTTGTCGGCGCCGACCAGCGCGGTGCCCAGCAGGGGAGTGAAGCCGGCGCAGAGGATGCCGACCTGCAGGCCGATGGCCATACCCGAGTAGCGGACCTTGACGTTGAACAGTTCGGAGAACCAGGCCGGGTAGATGGCGTTGGACATCGCGTAGGTGCCCGCGGTGATAAGTGTGCTGGTGAGGAAGATCATCGGGATGTTGCCGGTGGAGATGACGGAGAAGTAGACGAAGATCATCAGTCCGGACCCCAGGACACCGGTGATGAACACCGGGCGCCGTCCGAAGCGGTCCGAGAGCCTGGCCATCAGCGGCTGGCTGAACATGGCGATGACGTTGCCCAGGATGCTCACCCACAGCATGGTCGATGTCGGGACGCCGACGGACACGGCATACGCGAGGCCGAAGGACTGCATGAACGTGTTGGTGACGGTTTCGAAGGACATCAGCGCCACCTGGAAGAACTGCGCCGGGTGCGTCTTGAACATCTTGGCAAACGGAAGCTTGACCAGTTCGCCGTGGTCGTGCTTTTCCTCGAAGACCTCGGGCTCCTCGAGGGAGCGCCGGACCAGGTACGCGACCACCAGCACCACGAGGGAGAGCCAGAACGGAATGCGCCAGCCCCAGGCGAGGCGGTCGGCTTCGCTCATGGCGGCCACGGGAAGGAACGCGAGGGAGGCCAGGACGATGCCGGCGGAGATGCCGCTCATGGCGAAGCTGGCGAAGAAGCCGCGGCGGCCTTCCGGAGCCTCCTCCGTGGACAGGGCGGAGGCGCCGGCGGTTTCGGCGCCGGCGGAGAGTCCCTGCATGAGGCGCAGGAGCACCAGCAGGGCAGGTGCCCAGTAGCCGACGGTGTTGAAGTCCGGCAGCGCGCCGATCAGGAAGGTGGCCGATCCCATCAGCACCAGCGTCAGGACGAGGGTGTTCTTGCGGCCGATCTTGTCCCCCAGGTGGCCAAAGACGACGGCGCCGAAGGGGCGGGCCACGTAGGCCACGCCGAAGGTGGCAAACGAGGCGATGAGGGCGACGGTGGGATCGCCCGCCGGGAAGAAGATCTTGGAGAAGACCAGCGACGCCGCGGTGGCGTAGATGAAGAAGTCGTAGTACTCCAGCGCGCCGCCAAGGAAGGCGGCCAGGGCGGCCTTCTTGGCGCGCTTGAGCTGGTACTGCTTCGCCTCAGCGGTCTGAGTAGGGGCGAGATCGGTCATTGCAGGGGGTCCTTCCGCACTGAAAGACGGGGTCCGAATTGATGATTTGTGCGTATCGCGAACAGGCGTGCGACATGCGACTAGAAAAAGCATAGCGCAGAGTGAAGTGACTCACAATCCGTTCTTGATGGCCTGCGCCGTGCCGGACGGCGGACCGTATTCTTGGTACGTCAGAAAAAGCGTGCAGCTTCCACACGTCTTGGCGGTTTCCGCTGGGAGTTGCCGGAAGGTGCAGGGAGCTCATGGACGAACAGCCGGCCTACTTTGTGAAATCGGTCGAGAAGGCGTTCGACGTGCTCCGGGCCTTCACACCGGGCACTCCCCGGCTGACAGTGTCCCAGGTGGCCGCGGCTGCGGATACCACCAGGGCTTCCGCCCGGCGGTTCCTCCTCACCCTTGCCGACCTCGGGTACCTGCGGGCGGACGGGGCGCACTTCGAGCTGACCGTCCGCTCCCTGGACATCGGACGGTCCTTCCTGGCCAACCTCGAGCTTCCGGCCATCGCGGACCGGCACTTGAAGGCGCTTGCTGCCGAGCTGAACGAAACCACGTCCCTCTGCATACTGGACGGCGCCGACGTCGTGTATGTCGCCTGTGTGCCCTCGCCCCGGCTGCTCAGCGTGACGATCACCGTGGGCACCAGGTTCCCGGCCTGGGCCACCTCCATGGGGCGCGTGCTGCTGGGAGGCCTGAACGAGGCGGAACTGCAGGCCTACTTCGAAACCGTCCGGCTGCAGAAGCTGACAGAACGCTCGATCGCAAGCCTCGACCAGCTGCGGACGGAAATTGACCGTGCCAGGTCAAGGGGGTGGGCCATGGTGTCGCAGGAACTGGAAGAGGGGCTGCGCGGCGTGGCTGTACCGGTGTGCCGCGGCCATGACGTGGTGGCGGCCGTCAACGTCTCCCTGCAGACGCACCGGTCACCTGCCGAGGACATTGAAAAGTCCGTGGTGCCGCGCCTGCAGGAAGCTGCCCGGCAGATCGGCCTGGACTACGGCGGGGATGCGTCCGGGCTGCGGCGGGCCTGATGGCCAACTCGCCCTCGGGCGAATCCGTCATCCAGCGCGTGGTGAAGATCCTGGATGCCTTTTCGAAGGGCCGGCCGCGGATGTCGCTGAGCGAACTGGTCCGCGCCACGGGCATGTCCAGCAGCACCGCCCACCGGCTGGCCAACGATCTGGTGGACAGCGGGCTGCTGAACCGCGGCGAGGCAGGCGACTACGGCGTCGGCATGAAGATGTGGGAACTGGCATCCCGCAGCAATCCGCTTGAGGAATTCCGACGCCGGGGCCTTCCGTTCCTCGAGGGCGTCCACGCCGCCGTCCGGGAACAGGTTTCGCTCTCCATTCCCGACGTCGGTTCCGGCACCGTGCTGTACCTGGAGCAGCTGGACCGGCACGGTACCGCCACCAATCTTGCCGCCGTGGCCGGGCGGCTCCTGATCCACAACACGTCGTCCGGCATGGCCATGATGGCGCACATGCCGCGCGACGTGCAGGAACGGTTCCTGGCCGGCCCGCTGGAGAAAACCACGGCGGCCACGGAGACCGACCCGGTGCGCCTGCGTGCCCAGCTCGCCCTGATCCGCGAACGCGGCTACGTCCGCATGGCGGGCGTCCTGGTGGAAGAAAACACCGCCTACGCCGTCCCCGTCTTTGGCGAGGGCAACACCGTGATCGGAGCGATCGCCGTCGTAATTCCGACGGCGGACGAGGACCCCAAGGTGGTTCTTCCCGTCCTGGTGGCCGCAGCGCGTGGCCTGTCCCGGATGATGGGCGCTGAGCGCCGTCCGTACGGCACGCGGCCCTGGCTCCAGGGAACCTGACCCAGGCAAGCGCCCATTTCCATCGGCGTCCAAAGCCAACGTCCCGTTGAACGGGAAGTTCTGCCGCGGCGCTTTTCCCTGCTCCTAATGTTTTCCTCCAGAGCGGCAGTCACCGGACACGGTGCACGCTTACCACTTTGGCCCCACCAACTTCGGTGGCGGCCGCCCTGGAAACTCAATGAGGAGAACCTATGGGACACGTCCAGCCCCCAACCCCCGCCGCGGAGACCGCCGTCCTGGAACGCGCGGACAGCCTCCCGGCGAAGACCCCACGGAAAGCCGCTCTGGCTTCCTTCCTTGGATCCACGCTGGAGTACTACGACTTCTTCATTTACGGCACGGCAGCAGCGCTGGTCTTCCCGAGGATCTTCTTCCCCGGCGGAGACCCGGTGGTTGCCCTGCTCGGTGCGATGGCCACGTTCGGCGTCGGTTATCTGGCACGGCCGCTGGGCGGCGTCATCATGAGCCACTTCGGCGACAGGATCGGCCGCAAGCAGGCGCTGATGATCACGCTGGTGATCATGGGCGTTGCCTCCATCGGCATCGGCTTCCTGCCCACCTATGACCAGATCGGCTACTGGGCCACGGCGCTCCTGCTGGCGGGCCGTCTGGCGCAGGGATTCTCCGCCGGAGCCGAGGCCGCGGGCGCCTCAACCCTGACCATGGAACACTCCCCGGAGGGACGCCGCGGCTTCTTCACCAGCTTCGTCATGACCGGCTACGCGTCCGGCATGGTGCTCTCCACGGTCGTGTTCATTCCCCTCGCTGCCCTCCCCGAGGAGCAACTGCTGGGCTGGGGCTGGCGCGTCCCGTTCTGGCTGTCCGCCGTGGTGCTGCTGGTCGCCTACTGGATCCGCACCCGGCTGGAGGAGCCGCCCGTGTTCGAAGAGACCGTGGAAGCGAAGACGCCCAAGGGCATCCCGGCCGCTGAGGTGCTGAAAACCCAGTGGCGCGATGTCCTGCGCGTGGCCCTGGTCATGCTCTTCTCCGTCATGCAGACCACCTTCACCGTGTACGCCCTGGCCTATGCCACCGGCAAGGGCATCGGCCTGGACCGGACCCTGATGCTCACGGTCAACGCACTCACCATCGGCCTGTCCATGTTCACCATCCCGCTGGCCGGCATCATCTCGGACCGCATCGGCCGCAAGAAGGTGCTCCTGGTGGGCTCCCTCGGCTGCGCCGTCACCTCGTTCGGTTACTTCTGGGCCATCAGCGAGCACAACGTCGCCCTGATCTTCGTCTTCGGGTTCCTGAACATGTCCGTCTTCTACTCCTGCTGGAACGGCGTCTGGACGGTCTTCTTCCCCGAGATGTTCCCGGCACCGGTCCGCTACTCCGGGATGGCCATCGGCAGCCAAGTGGGCCTGATCCTCACCGGCTTCGCCCCCGCCATCGCCACCCTGCTGGCCCAGCCGGGCCCCGGTGGCTGGATCCCGGTGGCGGTCTTCACCGTGGCCTGCCTGGCTGTCTCCGCGATCGCCATCGCCACGGCCCGGGAAACCCACAGGACCCCGCTCGAGGAACTTGGCCGGCCGCGCCAGCGCTGAATTCCCACTGAAACCCGCCCCGTCTCCCACTGAAACCCGGCCCCGCCCCGCCCCGCTCAGAATGAAAGTTGGAACCATGACCCCGTCAGCAACCGCCCCCCACACGTACCGAGCCGGAATTGTGGGCTGCGGCGCCATCTCCCGCAACCACCTCGAGGCGTTCGGCGCCCTGGACAACGTCCAAGTGGTGGGGGTGTGCGACATCGACCTGGACCGGGCACGCGCCACCGCCCGGGCGTGGGATGTGCCGAATGCGGTGACCACGGTGGACGAGATCCTGGCGCTGGGCGTGGACATCGTGTCTGTCTGCACGCCCCACCCCACCCATGAAGAGGTGGTGCTCAAGGCCGCGGCAGCCGGGGTGCACGTGCTGTGCGAAAAGCCGATCGCCACCCGGCTTGACTCGGCGCAGCGCATGGTGGAGGCGTGCGAGGAGGCCGGGGTGCAGTTCGGAGCACTGTTCCAGCGCCGCTTCTGGCCGGCCGCGCAGCGGATCCGCTCCGCCATCGACGACGGGACGCTGGGCCGCCCGCTTCTGGCCCAGTGTTCGGTGATGCTGTACCGCGTGCCGGAATACTACAACCGGGACGCGTGGCGCGGCACCTGGCAGAACGACGGCGGCGGCGTGCTCATGACGCAGGCCATCCACCAGATCGACCTGCTGCAGTGGTACCTCGGCGACGTGGCAGAGGTCTACGGGAAGGTCAACAGCTACCGGCACGGCGACTACATCGAGGTGGAGGACTCCGCCACCGCCGTCATCACCTTCACCTCCGGCGCCATGGCTACGCTGGAGGCGTCGACGGCGGTGTCCCCCAACCTGGGCATCCAGCTCCGGATCACGGGCGAAACGGGAGCTTCGGCATCGCTGACGGAGTTCCCCGAGGGCAGCGACGGCCGGCTGGACCTGTGGGCCGTGGGGGAGAGGATCGCCGTGGAGCCCGTCCATCCCGAGGGCGTGGAGCCGAACGTTGACCTCTCCACCATCAACGGCCAGCTGATTCCGCACCACACCAGCCAGGTCCGCGACTTCGTGCTGGCGCTGGACGCCGGCACCGAGCCCGCCATCACCGGCAAGGATGCGCTGAAATCGCTGCGGATCCTGCTGGCGGTCTACGAAAGCGCACGCACCGGAGTTCCCGTCCGCTTCGCTGACGTCGAAGTTCCGGTCCGCGTTCAGGTTCCGGCCGACGTCGTGGTTTCAGCCGAAACCCGTGTTCCGGCGGAAGCGGCAGGCTAGGCCATGACGGAGCACAACACCCGCCACGCCGGCCGCCCGCTCACCCTGGGCCGGAACGGCCGCACGCCGCGGACCCTCCACAACCGGCTCGCCTCCGCTCCGATGGAACGGAACTACGGGACGACCGATGGGCACATCACGGAGCAGTACATCGACTACCTCGTCACCCGCGCTAGCGCCGGCCTCGGGCTGGTGACCACCGAAGCCACGTACGTCCGGGCCGACGGCAAGGGCCGCACGCACCAGCTGGGCCTGCACACCGACGCGATGGTTCCCGGGCTGCGCAGGCTCACCGACGCGCTGCACGCCGAAGGTGCGCTGGCCGCCGTCGAACTTAACCACGGGGGCCGGACCGCGCAGGCGGCGGTGTCCGGCCACAAAAACGTGGCACCGTCGCCGGTACCGTGCGACGTGGCTGGCGGCGAAGTGCCGCTGGAACTGACCGCGGGGGAATGCCACGCCCTCGTGGCGTCCTATGGCGCGGCGGCCCGCCGGGCCGTGGCCGCCGGCTTTGACGTGATCAACATCCACGGCGCCCACGGCTACCTTATCCACCAGTTCATGTCCCCCATCTCCAACCACCGCACTGACGAGTTCGCCGCGCCGGAGCACTTCCTGAACCTCGTCATCGACGCCGTCCGAACGGCTGCGCCGGACGCCATCGTCGGGGTGCGGGTGTCTGTCGTCGAGGGCCCGGCGGACGGCATCAGCGCCGCGGAACAGGTGGCCATCATGGCCAAGGCGAACCTGGACCAGCTGGACTTCCTCGACCTGTCAGCAGGCAGCTACGACGCCGGCGAATGGATCGTGCAGCCCGGCGAATGGAAGCCCGGCCTGCTCCGGGACTACGCCGCGGCGTACCGGCAGTTCGGGCTTCCGCTGGGAATGGCTGGGAGGCTGAATTCGCCAGCCGTCATCGAGGAGGTCCTCGGCACCGGCGTCTGCGACTTCGTCAGCCTGGCCCGCGCCATCCACGCGGACCCGGCTTTTGTGGGCGGTGTGCTGCTGGGCGAGCCGTACCGCCCCTGCATCGCCTGCAACGTCTGCATCGATACCCTTGGCCAGGGGCAGGTGACCTGCACCGTCAACCCTGCGGTCGGGCGCTCGCGGATTCCCCTTCCGACGCCGGGGGTGCGGGCGGGTGCCCGGGTGACCGTGGTGGGTGCCGGGCCCGCGGGCCTCACCTCCGCCCGGGAACTTGCCCTGGCAGGTGCGCAGGTCACCGTGCTCGACGACGGCGCCCGGCTTGGCGGGCAGTTCGCCCTCGCCGAACAGATGAAGTCCGCCCCGGATTTCCACCGGTTCACCGACTGGTCCGCGGCCGAGAATGAACGGTTGGGCATCGACGTCCGCCTGGGCATGCGGGTGGATCCGCGCGACGTGGGGGCGCTAGCGCGGGAAACCGCCGCCGACGCCGTCGTGCTCGCCACCGGCGGGACCCGCCCCGGGGCAGGCTTCCCCGGCGCGGACCTGCCCGGCGTGGCCGACGTGCGGGACTGGCTCGCCGCCCACCCCGAGGTGCTGCACCCCGATGGTCCGGCCGGCGGCGACATCCCGGAAGCCGTGACCATCTGGGGTGCGGACTCGGTGGCGATGAGCCTGGCCGACACCCTCGCGGACCGCGGCACCGCCGTGCTGCTGGTGGGGCCGCAGGAGGTCCTCGCCCCAGAATCCGGGCGGCGGGCAAAGATCCTTGCCGTGCCCCGGCTCGAACAGAATCCCCGGGTCCGGATCCGGCTGGGTGCCACGATCGAGGAATACGACGGCGGCCGGATCCGGATCTCTGTCCCGTCCCGGGACGGGACAGGACGGGACGGGACCGTTTCCGAGTGGCTGGACGCGCCGGGGAGCCTGCTGGTGTCCCGTTCGGTGCTGCCGCTGGACGGTTCCGTCCCCGCGGAAGACCGCGAGGCGGGACTGTCCGGCGAGGCAGGTGTGCCCGTGACGTTCGCCGGAACGGTGGTGGACCAGACCCCCGCCATCGCCTCCGACGCGGTGAAGAGCGGGTACGACGCAGCGCAGCGCATCGCCGCGGCGCTTGCCGCCGGGACCGCGGCATTTACCGAACCCGCAGCTCCCGCCCCCGAACCTTTCGAACTCAGCATGAACGGAGCAGCATCATGAGCGCACCCCGCCGCCCACTGGGCCTGGCCCAGCTGTCCCTCCTCAACACCGCCCCGCCGCAGCTGGTGGCCGTCGCCGCGGAGGCAGGCTTCGACTTCATTGGTGCGCGCGTCCGCCCCGTCACTTCAGCCGAGCGCCCGTACGACCTGCAGCCGGGTTCGCCGATGCTGAAGGAGACCCTGGCCCGGATGGCCGACACCGGGGTCACGGTCCGCGACATCGAGTTCCTGCTGCTGGACGGCACCGACCAGCGCGACGCGTGGCTGGCCATGATGGAGGCGGGGCAGGCCCTCGGCGCGGCATCCCTGACGGTGGCCGCATCCGACCCCGACACCGCACGCCTCGCAGACACCCTGGCGCGCATGACGGAGGACGGACGCAACTACGGCATCATCCCCACCCTCGAGCCCATCTCCTACCAGGCGGTGCACTCCATCCCGGACGCGGTGGCCCTGGCCCGCGCCGCGGGCTGCAGCATCGTAGTGGACGCGCTCCACCAGAACCGCTTCGGGGCTGTTCCCGGGTCCGCGCAGTGGCGGGACCTCCAGGCGAACCTTGACCTGGTGCCGCTGCTGCAGCTGTGCGACGGTCCCGTGGCGCGTCCGGCCGACCGTGAAGCGCTGGTGACGGAGTCCCGCTCGGAACGCGGTGTTCCGGGCGGGGGCGGCTTCGACCTGGCGGCACTTGTCAACGCCTTCCCCGCCGATGTTCCGGTGAGCGTCGAGGTGCCGTCGGACAGCACGGTTGCCCGGCTGGGAGAGCTGGGCTGGGCACGGAAGCTCAAAGCCGCAACCGACGCCGTGCTGCAGGCGGCAGACAACCTCCAGAAAGCAGGAAGCAAATGAGCAGGGAAGCACAGGCAAGCCAAGCAGTACAGGAAAGCCACACAGTAGAGAAAAGCACGACGGCGGAACTGGCGCCCGGCGTCGTAATTCCCCTGATCGGCCTGGGCACCTGGCCGATGACCGGCGAGGAGGCCACCGACGCCGTGGCCCGCGCCATCACCAACGGGTACCGGCACATCGATACGGCCGAAAACTACGGCAACGAAGAGGCCGTGGGGGAGGGGATCCGCCGCAGCGGCATCACCCGCGGGGAGCTGTTCCTCACCACCAAATTCAACAGGCAGTGGCATGGCAGAGCCGGTGTGCGCGAGGCCTTCGATGCAGCGGCCCGGCGGCTCGGCACCGAGTACCTGGACCTCTTCCTGATCCACTGGCCCAATCCTGCCCAGGGCCGGTTTGTCGAGGCCGCGGAGGGGCTCACCCGGCTGGCCGAGGAGGGGCTGATCACGTGCTGGGGCGTTTCTAACTTCAAGCCGGCCCATCTGCGGGAACTGCAGGCGGCGGGCCTGGAAATACCCGTCAACCAGGTGCAGATCGATCCCGAACACCAGCAGCTTGACCAGCTGGCTTTCCACCGCGAGCACGGCATCGCCACCGCGGCCTACAGTCCGCTGGGCCGCAATGGCAGCTTCCTCTCGGCCCCCGCCGTCACCGGTCCCGCCGAGGAATACGGCAAGACGCCGGCGCAGATGGTGCTCCGCTGGCAGGTCCAGTCCGGCCGGGTGGCCATCCCCAAGTCTGCCGACGACCGGCGGCAGCGCGAAAACCTCGATGTCTTCGGCTTTGCCCTCACGGAGGCGGAAATGGCCGGCATCGATGCCCTGGAAACGGGTGCGCCGCCGCGGCTGGACTCGGACGAATTCGGACACTGAGAGAACCACTGGAGTAAGAGATGACTTTCCCGACTGATTCAACAACGCCTTCCGGGGCCGGAGCCGGTGCGCCCGGAGCAAGCCCTGACACCCTAGACTGTGACGTCCTGGTGGTGGGCTCCGGCGCGGGCGGCCTGGCAGCCGCCGTGACGGCCGCCTACCACGGGCTGAAGGTTGTGGTGGTGGAAAAGGCAGACATGTGCGGCGGTGCCACGGCGTGGTCGGGCGGCTGGGCCTGGGCGCCGGGCAATCCGCTGGCCAGGGCCGCCGGCGTCAGCGAGGACAAGGAGACCATCCGCACCTACCTGCGCGCTGTCCTGGGGACCGACTACCAGGCCGACAGGGTGGACGCATTTCTGGAAGCCGTGCCGCACATGGTGGGCTTCTTCCACCAGAGGACGTCACTGCAGTTCGTCCCGGGCGCCAGGATCAACGACATCTACGGCGGGCTTCCCGGCGCCGGGACCGGGCACCGCTCGGTTGGGCCCAAGCCCCTGAACGCCCGGCGGATCCGTCCCGAGGTGCGCGCCAAGCTGCGGCACCAGCTGTATGAAACCTCGTTCCTGGGAATGGGCATCATGGCCGGACCGGACCTGGCCAAATTCCTGTCCGCCTCCCGGGGCAATCCCCGCGGGCTCCTCCATGCAGGCTGGCGCTTCGGCCTGCACATCCTGGATCTGCTGACACACCGCCGCAACATGCAGCTGGTCAACGGCACGGCCCTGACCGGCCGGCTGCTGCAGTCCGCAGACAGCTTCGGCGTGGACATCCGCGTCTCCACGCCGGCCCGCCGCCTGCTGACCGACGGGGCAGGCAAGGTCACCGGCGCCGTCGTCGGAACCCCCGAAGGGGAGCTGCAGATCAATGCATCACGCGGCGTGGTCCTGGCCGCCGGCGGCTTCCCGCAGGACCTGGAGCGCCGGAAGGAGCTGTTCCCGCACACCCCCACCGGACGTGAACACTGGACGCTGGCGCCTGCCGAAGCCAGCGGCGATGGCATCAGCCTGGGCCAGCAGGCGGGTGCGCGCTTCCGCACCGACGTGAAATACGCGGCCGCGTGGTGCCCGGTGTCGCTGGTGCCGTACCGCAGCGGACGCACCGGCACGTTTCCGCACATCATGGACCGCGCCAAGCCCGGCAGCATCGGCGTCCTGCGGAGCGGCAAGCGGTTCGTCAACGAGGCGAACGGGTACTACGACTACGTGGCGGCAATGCTGGAGGCCACGCCGGCCGGGGAGGAGGCGGAGGCCTGGCAGATCGCAGATTCCCGCTTTGTGCGCCGTTTCCCGCTGGGCATGGCCAAACCGCTGCCCGTGCCGCTCTTCCCCTACCTGCGCTCCGGCTACCTGAAGAAAGGCGGCACCCTCGAGGAACTCGCGGAGCGGTGCGGCATCGATCCCGCCGGGCTGAAGGAGACGGTGGAGCGGTTTAACCGGCATGCCGCCGTCGGCGCAGACCCGGACTTCGGCCGGGGCTCCACGCCCTTCAACCGCTACGGCGGAGACGCATCGGTGAAGCCGAATCCGTCGCTGGGCCCCATCGAGAAGGGTCCGTTCTATGCCGTGCGCGTGGTGCCGGGCAGCTTTGGCACGTTCGCCGGGCTGGATGTGGACGGCCGCTCGCGGGCCCTGGACGACGGCGGCCGGCCCATTCCGGGGCTGTACGTCGCCGGCAATGACCAGGCCAGCGTGATGGGCGGGCATTACCCGGCCGGCGGCATCAACCTCGGCCCGGCTCTGGCGTTCGGGTATGTCGCGGGCCGCGACCTGGCCGGCGCCGTGGAGTACGAGGACGACGGGACCGTGCCCGCGGACTCCGGGGCCGGGGTTGGGGCAGCCTGAGCGGGGACAGGACAGCCCATTGACACCCTTCCCCGGCAGTCATATCCTACAACCAAATGGTTGTAGATCAGCTTAGCGATGCCGAACTCGACCGCCTCTTCCAGGCGTTTGCGGACACCACCCGGCGGGACATCATGCGCCGGGTGACGGTGGGCGAGTACTCGGTGACCGGCCTGGCGGCCCTCTACGCCATGAGTTTTGCCGCCGTTCAGAAGCACGTGGCGGTGTTGGAGCGCGCCTCCCTGGTTACCAAGGAGAAGCGCGGAAGGGAGCAGATCGTGCGGGGCAACCATGACGGCCTGGAGAAGGCCCGCCGGCTGCTTGATGAGTACGAGGCGATCTGGCGGCAGCGCGTCGCCCGGATCGCAGACATCCTCGCTGAAGAATAGGAAGGGTCCGGCAATGACGGTTATCAGTTCCACCAAGAATCCCGAGGCACTCAGCTTCACCCTCGTGGCGGAGTTCGACGCCGACGTAAAGCGCGTATGGCAGATCTGGGAAGACCCGCGGCAGCTCGAGCGCTGGTGGGGCCCGCCCACCTACCCGGCCACGTTCAGCCAGTACGAGTTCACGCCCGGCGGAGAGGCGTCCTACTACATGACCGGCCCCGAGGGTGAGAAGCCCCGCGGCTGGTGGCGGATCACCGACATCCAGGCGCCGAACCTGCTCGAGTTCGACGACGGGTTCGCCGACGACAACGGTGCGCCCGTCCAGGAGATGGGCAGCGCGCACGCCACCGTCACGCTGGAGGACATAGGCGGGCGCACCCGGATGACCGTCCAGTCCGTCTTCGAGTCCGAAGAGCAGATGAAGAAGATGATGGAGATGGGCATGGAAGAGGGCATGAAGGAGGCCGCCGGCCAGATCGACGCCCTCCTGGCCGAGCACTCCCGCGCCTAGCACGCTGCTCGGGCCGGCCAGCCAGCCAGACGCAAAAGCAAGAGGACGACGGCGGGAAAGTCCCGCCGTCGTCCTCCTTAGTTTGTGCTGGCTAGAGTGCAGCGCCTGCGGTGTTCAGGCTGAGCGTGAAGGTGTTCGGGCCGCTAAGGGTGACGGCGACGTCGCTCTTCTGTGCGTTGGCCCGGCTCGAAAAATCGTGCACCAGCGTCTCCAGCGTGTGGTTCACTGCAGAACGGTCCCAGATCTTGATCGTCATTGATTCGGCGGTGTCAAAGGTCATTTTTCAGTGCTTTCGTGTCTGGGCATGGCGCCAATGCGATGCCGCGGAACAGGTCAGCCCAGGAACGCTCGGAGGCCTTAGGCAGCTCGACGAGCTCACCGGTTTGGCCTCATTGCGTCCACCAGGATTTGGTTGTGTTTGAACTTCTAAGCCCGCATTTGGAAAGCGTATTCCTACCGGGCTTCACTCTATGATGCACAGGCGGCGGCGGGCATTTCAACCGATTTCGCCCCAAACGGCGGGTGAGGTTTGCCACATGCAGTCGGGGCGGTGCAGGGCGGGCGTGAGCGCCCCCACATTCAGCGCGAACGTACACTTGAGGCCCTCAGGAAGCGATTCCCAAGGGCCCCAAGTGTACGTTCGCGTAGGGTGGTGGAGCCGGAGACCGCCGTCGTCCTTCCGTCGCCTTCCCTATCAAGCGAGCGAGCTGCTGGTTTATCCGATAAGCGCCAGGACCGAGCCGGACGTGACCACGTCGCCGGCCCCGGCGGCGACGCCGGAGAGGACACCGCCGCGGTGGGCAGGCACGCTGGTCTCCATCTTCATTGCCTCCAGTACCACCACGGGGTCACCCGCCGCCACCTCTGCCCCCGGCTCCACGAGCCACTTGACCACGGTGCCGCTCATGGCGGCGCGGAGCTCGGCCGGATCCGAGATGCCGGACCCGCCGTCGCGAGAGCCGGCGACCGAAGAGGCCCCCAGTCCGCCGGGAAGTGCCTGGCCTGAACGCGCCCAGCCGTCCAGCAGGTCAGCCGGAAGGCCGACGGCGAGCCGGCGGCCGTCCAGGTCCACGGTGATGGTGCGCCGGCGGCCTTCGGGCCCAGCAGGGTTGAAGCCGGGATCGGCCGGCACCTGGTCGGCGAAGTCCGTCTCGATCCAGCGGGTGTGGACGTCCAGACCGGTCTCGGACGTGAAGTCCGCTGCCTCCACCACGGCGCGGTGGAACGGCAGGACTGTGGCCACACCGCCGATGCTGATCTCGGCGAGTGCGCGGCGTGCCCGGCGCAGCGCCTGCTGGCGGTCGGCGCCGGTGACAATCAGCTTCGCCAGGAGCGAGTCGAACTGCGGGGCCACGAAGGAGCCGGAACGGACGCCGGTGTCCAGCCGGATGCCGGGGCCGGTTGGTGCCGTGAACTCGGTGACGGTGCCGGGGGAGGGCAGGAAGCCGCGCCCCACGTCCTCGGCGTTGATCCTGAATTCAAATGCGTGGCCGCGGGGAGCGGGGTCCTCGGTGAGGGACAGCCGTTCCCCGGCGGCGATCCGGAACTGCTCCTGGACCAGGTCGATCCCGGTGGTTTCCTCGGTGATGGGGTGTTCCACCTGCAGCCGCGTGTTCACCTCAAGGAAGGCGACGGTCCCGTCGGCGGCCACCAGGAACTCCACCGTCCCCGCACCCGAGTAGTTGGCTTCCCGGCAAACTGCCTTGGCGGCGTCGTAAATCTGGGTCCGCTGACCGTCACTGAGGAACGGCGCGGGAGCCTCCTCCACCAGCTTCTGGTGGCGGCGCTGGAGCGAGCAGTCCCGGGTTCCGACGACGATGACGTTGCCGTGCGTGTCGGCCAGCACCTGGGCTTCGACGTGCCGCGGCCTGTCCAGGTAACGTTCCACGAAGCATTCGCCGCGGCCGAACGCGGCCACCGCCTCACGCACCGCGGAGTCGAAGGCCTCCTCGACCTCGTCCATGTTCCGGACCACCTTCAGGCCGCGGCCGCCGCCGCCGAAGGCAGCCTTGATGGCGATGGGGAGCCCGTGTTCCTCCGCGAAGGCGCGGGCCTCGGCGGCGGATTCCACCGGCCCGTCGCTGCCCGCCACGAGCGGGGCGCCGGCGCGGACGGCGATCTCGCGGGCCGTGATCTTGTTGCCGAGCTGGCGGATGGCCTCCGGCGACGGCCCGATCCAGGCGAGTCCGGCATCCAGCACCGCCTGGGCAAAATCCGCATTCTCGGACAGGAAGCCATATCCGGGATGGACCGCGTCCGCTCCCGCCTTGGCTGCCACGCCGAGCAGCTTGGGGATGTTCAGGTAAGTGTCGGCGGGGGAGTTGCCGCCGAGGCTGAAGGCCTCGTCCGCGGCGGCGACGTGCATGGCGTCCGCGTCGATGTCCGCGTACACAGCCGCGGAGGCCAGCTGGGCGTCGTCGCAGGCCCGGGCGATGCGGACGGCGATTTCACCGCGGTTGGCTATGAGGACCTTGTGCATCAGTTGCTCGCTTTTCGTTGTGAAGACTTTTCGGAGGAGCCGGCGGGGGCGGCAGTTTCGGGGGCGATGCGGAAGCGGATGCTGCCGCCGATCGGAACCTGGGCAGCCAGATCGAGCTGGTGGTCCACCACCACTCCGATCACCGGGTACCCGCCTGTGATCGGATGGTCGGCGAGGAAGAGCACAGGCAGGCCTTCAGGCGGCATCTGGATGGCGCCGGCCACCGTTCCTTCGCTGGGAAGCTCACCGGTGCGGCTCCGCTCCAGGGGTGTTCCCTGCAGCCTCATGCCCACGCGGTTTGACTCCGGCTTGACCGTCCAGTCCTGGGCACAGAGGGAGTCGATCGCGGCCTGGTCGAACCAGTCCGCGCGCGGTCCGAGGATGATGTCCAGCAGGGTGACGCCCTCCCCGGGATACTCAGGCTGGATTTCCGGGCTGCCCACGACGCCGGACTCGGCCGCGCCACCGGACGGCAGCACCTGGCCGGCCGCCAGCGGCTTCGGTCCTATCCCGGACATCGTGTCCGTGGAGCGACTGCCCAGCACCGGCGGTGCGTCGACGCCTCCCCGGACAGCGACGTAACTGCGGAAGCCGGCGTCGGGAACTCCGATGGTGAGGATTTCGCCGTCGAGGAGGGCGAACGGTGCGGCCACCGGGACGGTGCGCTGCCGCGCCTCTGCAGTCTTCTGTGCGTCGCCGTTCTGTGGATCGCCGGTTTCCGTTTCGCTGGGGGTGGCCGACGGCGTCACGACGGTGAGTGCCGACGGCGCCCCGGCAACGGCCAGGACCTGGTCCCCGATGGCCTGGACTCTGAGCCCTCCGGCTACCGTCTCGATGGCGGCGGCTGATGGCGCGTTCCCGACCAGGCGGTTGGCCCGGCGGAGCGACGCCCGGTCCAGCGCACCGGCGGCTGAGACGCCAAGGGCCGAATGCCCCTGCCGGCCAAGGTCCTGGATGAGGCTGTGGATTCCGGGCGACAGGACGCGGAGTCCGGAGGTGGTTGCGGTGGCTGTCTGCTGGCCGCTGTCCTGGGATCCTTGGGGAGCCAACTGAACCACTTCGCGGACGGCGCGGAACTGCACCCGGTGCCCGGGGCTGGCCAGCGCGGGTTCGGGACGGTCGAGGTCCCACATTTTGGCTCCCGTGCGGCCGATCAGCTGCCAGCCACCCGGCGACTTGCGCGGGTAGACGGCGGAATAGTTGCCGGCCAGCGCCACCGATCCCGCCGGGACGGCGGTGCGAGGGGAACTCCGGCGCGGAACCTCCAGCGACTGGTTCTCACCCACCATGTACCCAAAGCCTGGCGCGAAGCCCGCGAAGGCAACGGTCCAGACCTGGCCGGTGTGGGCTGCGATCACACCGTCGGCACCGAGGCCGGTGAGCTTCCCCACTTCGGCGAGATCCTCGCCGTCGTACACAGTGTCAATGACCACAAGGCCACCGGCCTGCTCCGCCGGTGCCGTGAGGTCCAGCTGAAGGAGGGCCTGGCCGATGCGCCGTGCGGCCGCGGGGGATTCGGCCCTGACCATGACGGTCTCGGCGGCGGCCAGGACATCCTGCTGGCCCGAAAACGGAGCCTCGAGGAGCGCGGCCTGCAGGGCGAGCACGTCCTGCGTTCCGGATAATTCGGCGAGAACGGTGCGCGTTCCCACCGGCCGTACCGCGCGCACCCTGCCGGGGCGGGCGGTGCTTGGGCGGGCGTCCGCGGCCGGCTGGCCGGATGATGCAGAGGGCACGTCCACGTTGGTGTTTGCCATCGGGTCCTGGATCCGTCGCTTCATGCTAGACGAAGGCTTTGATGTTGATGCCGGAGGCGTCGAGCGCCCTCTTCACGGCGACAGCCATGGCCACTGCGCCGGGAAAATCCCCGTGGACGCACACCGATTCCGCGCTGATCCTCAGGTCCGAACCGTCGATCGCGCTGATGGCCTGCCCGGTGGTCATTTGCAGGACCCGGGCGGCAACCGCCTCAGGGTCCTCCAGGACGGAGCCCGGCTGGGAGCGAGACGTCAGCGTGCCGTCCGGGTTGTAGGCGCGGTCCGCGAACGCCTCGGAGACGGCACGGAGGCCGGCTGCTTCCGCTAGCCGCAGCACTTCGGAACCGGGCAGGCCAAGGATGGGCAGGCTGGGATCCACCGACTTCACCGCGTCCACCACGGCGCGTGCCTGGGCGGTGTTGTGGACGATGGCGTTGTAGAGGCCACCATGCGGCTTCACGTAGCGGACCCGGGTGCCGGCCGTCGCTGCCAGGGCCTGCAGCGCTCCGATCTGGTAGACGACGTCGTCGGCCAGCTCAAGGGGGTCGACGTCCATGTACCGGCGGCCGAATCCGGCCAGATCGCGGTAGCCCACATGGGCCCCGACGACGACGCCGGCCTTCGCCGCCGCCTCGCAGGTGGACCGGATGACGCTGGGATCGCCGGCGTGGAATCCGCAGGCCACGTTGGCGCTCGACACGGAGGCCATCATGGCGGCGTCGTCTCCCAGGCTCCATCGCCCGAAGGATTCACCGACGTCACTGTTCAAATCTATTGCATGCATTGTGACCCTCATCTCAACTCGTCCTTACACAAGGATGCACCCTCCGGCAAAAATGTTCAACAATTCAACAATCTGATTGTGGGTGATTCGTGTAAATTCGGTGTATGGCCACAGTCAATCCGAGTTCAGGCGTAGCCCGGCTGCGCGTTGCCGTGCCCGCGGTGGCCACCCGTGTTGCCAGTGAGCTCCGGCTCCAGATCGCCGAAGGCGCGCTCCTTCCCGGGGCGAAGCTGAAGGAAGAGGCACTTTCCGAGGAGCTGGGCGTCTCCCGCAATACGGTTCGCGAGGCGTTTGCCGAGCTCGCCAGCGAGCGCCTGGTGGTCCGCCAGCCGAACCGTGGCGTCTTTGTCGCCAGCCTCGAGGCCAACGACATCCATGACGTCTACGTGGTGCGGCGCGCCATCGAAATCAGTGCGGTCCGCGGCGGCGGAAGTGCCGAAAGCATCGCGGCCGTGCGCGCGGCCGTGGAGGAAGGGAAGCGGGCTGCCGAGGCCGGAGACAGCGAGGGGCTGGGCAGCGCGAACGCGCACTTCCATGGTGCCCTGGTGGCGATGGCCGGCAGTGAACGCCTGAATGTCATCATGTCGCAGGTGCTTGCCGAGATGCGCCTGTTCTTCCACAAGGCCTCCATTGATGGGGGCTTCTACCAGGATTACCTGGCTGACAATGATCAGATCTGCAAGGCCCTCGAAGCCGGGGACAACGACCTAGCGGCCGAGCGCCTCCTTGCCTATCTCGCCCGGTCCGAAGAGCACCAGACGGCAGTCCACACGTCCTAGCTGGCGCTTTCCACTACCCCCACACAGCGCGAACGGACACTTGTGGCCCCTGAGAAACGCTTCCCGGGGGCCACAAGTGTCCGTTCGCGCTTAATCAGCGCAGCCCACCCCGCCCTTGACGGTGTGATCCAGGTCGCGTACATTGTTCAACAAGTTTGGATTGTTCTACATTTCCACAATCCAACAGAATGTTCGCTTTCGGCGGCTATCCGGAGGAAGCCGCCACCAGCCTCGGTGCCGCGCCCTGTCGATGTCGCAGGGCCGGACAGACTGGCGCACCCGTGCATCCGTAGCAAGACGGATGGCATCCACACTTCTCATGGAGGAACAAATGGCCAATCAATCCGCAATGGCCTCCGCAGGTTCCAGGCCCGCCGTCGGGCGCAAGGACATGTACAAAGCGTTCGCGGCCAGCCTCACCGGGACCGCGCTGGAGTTCTACGACTTCGCTGTCTACTCCGCCGCGGCGGCCATCGTTTTCCCGCTGATCTTCTTCCCGGCCTCGGACCCGGTGACGGGTACCCTGCTGGCATTCTCGACCTACGCGGTGGGCTACATTTCCCGGCCCGTCGGCGGCATCATTTTCGGCCGGCTCGGCGACGAGATCGGCCGCAAGAAGATCCTGGTCATCACGCTGATGCTAATCGGCGTCGCCACCTTCCTCATCGGCCTGCTGCCTACCTATGGCAACATCGGCATCCTGGCCCCGGCCATCCTCGTCTTCCTGCGGTTCGCGCAGGGTGTGGGCGTGGGCGGCGAGTGGGGCGGTGCTGTCCTGCTGTCGAGCGAATTTGGGGAACCCAGCCGGCGCGGCTTCTGGGCCTCCGCGGCGCAGATCGGCCCGCCTGCCGGCAACCTGATGGCCAACGGTGCCCTCGCCGTCCTCACGCTCACACTGTCCGAACAGGCTTTCCTGGACTACGGCTGGCGCATTGCGTTCCTGATCTCGGCTGTTCTGGTGGCCTTCGGGCTGTGGATCCGCCTCAAGCTCGAGGACACCCCCATCTTCAAGGCCATGGAAGCCCGCGGCGACCAGCCCAAGGCCCCGATCAGGGAAGTCCTCACCACGCAGCGCCGTCCCCTGCTTGCCGCCATGCTCAGCCGCATCGGCCCGGACGTCACCTACGCCCTGTGCACCGTCTTCACCCTGACCTACGGCATCCAGGAACTCGGCTTTGACCGCGGGCAGGTGCTCGTGGCGGTGCTGGTCGGTTCGGGCCTGCAGCTCTTCACGATGCCGCTCGCGGGCGCCATCTCCGACCGGATCAACCGCCGCCTCGTCTACGGCATCGCGGCAGGCGCTGCGGCCGTCTGGGGCTTCCTGTTCTTCATCGTGCTGGAAGGCCGCTCCCCGGTGATGCTCGTGGTGGGCACCGTGCTGGGCCTGCTCTGCCACTCCTTCATGTACGGACCGCAGGCCGCGTTCGTCGTCGAGCAGTTCTCGCCGCGGCTCCGCTCCACGGGCAGCTCCCTGGCCTACACGTTCGCGGGCATCATCGGCGGTGCCATCGCACCGTTCATGTTCACCCTGCTGCAGAGCACTTTCCACAGCTGGGTCCCGGTGGCCATCTACCTCAGCGTTGCCTGCCTGCTGACAGTGGTGGGCCTTGCCCTCGGCCGCGACTCGAATGTGGCCGAGGACGAGGAATACCTGCGGGCGTCAGCAGACGTAGCCGAAAGGACAGCCCGATGACAACGGCGAACGCCCTCCTGTCCCCGGCCGAGGCCCGCCGGCAGTTCCGCGACGGCCTGGTCACACCCACCTCCGGCTGGAGCGACGGCTATACCCAGGCCAACCTGATCGCCGTGACCGCGGACTACGCAGACGAGTTTCTCGAATTCTGCCGGCTCAATCCCAAACCCTGCCCCGTCATCGACGTCATTCCCGCGGGAACGTACGAAAGTTCCCTCGCCGCGGGCTCAGACATCCGCACCGACATCTCCTCCTACCGGGTGTGGAAGGACGGCGTCCTGGCCGCCGAGGTCCCCGATGTCCGCTCGCTCTGGCGCGACGACATGGTGGGGGTGCTCATCGGCTGCAGCTTCACCTTCGAGGCTGCACTTGCCGCCGAGGGCATCCCGCTCCGCCACACCGAGACGGGGCGGAACGTCCCCATGTATCGCACGAACGTCGAGTGCACCCCGGTAGGGCGCATTCACGGTCCCATGGTCGTCTCGATGCGGCCCATGCCTGCTGAAATGGTGGACACGGCTGTCAGGGTGACCGCGGAGGTGCCGAAGGTCCACGGCGCGCCGGTCCACGTCGGATCACCCCAGGAGCTCGGCATTGCCGACCTTGCGCGCCCCGACTTCGGGGACGCCGTGGACATCCGGCCCGGCGAGGTCCCGGTGTTCTGGGCCTGCGGCGTAACGCCGCAGAGCGCCGTGATGGCATCCCGGCCGGCCTTCGCTATCAGCCACGCTCCCGGGCACATGTTCATTACGGATGTTCCGGAGAGCACGTACCGGGTGCCGGCGGCTAACTAGTCGTGCCGGCAGGGAACTAGTCAAAGAAAAAGGCGGGACGTGGCCACCAAAGGTGGCCACGCCCCGCCGTCGTACTTCCCGGAAAACTGTCCGGCGAGCCTAGAAACTCCGGGCGTTCGCCAGCACGGGCAGCTTTCCGCGGACGTCCGCAATGATGGCCGGATCGATGTCCACCACGGCAAGTTCGGGTTCGCCGCCCAGCATCACCAGCGGGGAACCCAGCGGGGAAATCACTGCGCTGTGGCCGATCCCCGTGGGCGCAGCGCCGGCGGACGGAAGCCCGAGGCTGGCCGGATCGCCCTGCCCGCACGCCACCACAAAGGTGGTGCTGTCCACGGCCCGGGCGCGGACCAGCAGGTCCCACTGCTCCGCCTTTCCTTCCCCGGCACCCCATGACGCGCAGACGATGTTGATGGCGGCGCTGGCCCTCGCGTTGGCCGTGAAAAGCGCCGGGAAGCGCACGTCGTAGCAGGTGGCGAGGCCGATGGTCGTGCCGTTGAGTTCGAAGGTCACCGGCGATGTTCCCGCATCCACCGAATCGGACTCGGCGTAGCCGAACGCGTCGAAGAGGTGGATCTTGTCGTAGGAGGTCTCGAGCCCCGGGCCGGTCACCAGCAGGGTGTTCCGCACCCGTCCGCCCTCCCCAGGCGTGAACATGCCGACGACGACGGCGATGTCCAGTTCCGCGGCAATGGCCCGGACCGCGGCGGCCCACGGCCCGTCCAGCGGTTCGGCGATATCTGCCAGCGGATTGCCGAAGGCACACATGGAGGCCTCGGGGAACACCACCAGTTCGGCCCCGGCATCCTTGGCGCGCGTGGCGTATTCTCGGACCAGCTCCAGATTGGCCGTGAGGTCGGCGCTGCTGACGATCTGGGCGACTGCTAAACGCATGAATCTGCTCTTCTCTGTTGTATACCTAATGTATGCGAAAAAGTTCGGGGACGGCTGCGTCCGGCCGGGAGAAGGCGTACGAGTACCTGCGCGAGAACATCCTGACCGACCCGGAGATGCAGGGGCGCTTCCTCAACGAGCAGGAGCTGGCGGCCCAAATCGGTGTCTCGCGCACCCCGGTCCGGGAGGCCCTCCTGCTGCTGGTCTCCGACGGGCTGGTGGAGCTGATCCCGCAGCGCGGGGCCTATGTTCCCCCGGTGACCGGCCGCGAAATCTCGGAACTGATGGAGCTGCGCGGCGTGCTGGAAAGCCACGCCGCCCGCCTTGTGATCGAACACCGGAGCGTGCCGGCCGACAAGATGCGGGACACCCTGGACCAGCAGGCCAGGCTGCCGGAAGACCAGGGTGCCGAGACCGCGCAGGAGTTCATCCGCCTCGACACGCTCTTCCACCAGCAGCTCATCGACGCCGCCGGCAACGAGCTGATCTCGCGGACCTACAGCAAGCTGCACGTCCGGCAGATCGTCGTCGGGGTTTCGGCCCTGTTCCGGACCGGCGGCCGGCGCGAGCAGGTGTGCTCCGAACACGAGGACATCCTCGACGCCCTGGCGTCCGGAGACGCCGCGAAGGCGCAGGAGGCCATCGACCATCACCTGGCCGTCACCCGCGAGATCCTCCTCCGCACCTGATGGAGTTTTTGTCCAGATATTGGGGCTTCGGAGGCCTTTTGCGCCCAATATCTGGACAAAAACTCGGAACCGCTAGAAAGGGTCAGACCGCGCCGGACTGCTGGCGCGCCGAGGCGGAGCCTTCGAGGAGCAGCCGGTAGTCGAGGTCCTCGATGGTGTCGTTGTCCCGGCCGAGTGCCAGTCCCACCAGGGTCACGGCTGCTGCCACCGCCACGTAGATGGCCACCGGAATCCAGGTTCCGAACTGGGCGAGCAGCAGGGTGAACAGCAGGGGCGCGATGGCACCGCCGATCACACCGGCGAACGTGTAGGCCAGGGAACTGCCCGTGGACCGGAGCCGCGGGGAGAACTGCTCCACAATGAAGGCGGCCTGCGGGCCGTACATGAAGGAGTGGGCCATGAGGCCGAGGACGATGCCGATGATGAGCATCGGCTGGTTGTTTCCGCCGAGGACGCCGAAGAAGATGAACGTCCAGACTGCGCCCACCACCGCGCCGACGCTGTAGACCAGGCGGCGGTTGAAGCGGTCGGAGACGGCGCCGGCCAGCGGGATCATGAACAGCTGGAAGGCGGAGCCGATCAGAACTGCGGTCAGTACCTGGTTGCGCTCGTAGCCGAGAACCTGGATGCCGTAGGTGAGCGTGAAGACCGTGAACAGCGCATACAGCACGTCCGGGCCCACGCGGCAGAGAATGGCGGCGATGAGCGGGCGGAGTTCCTTGCTGAAGACCTCACGGACGGGGGCGTTAGGCTGCTCGCCGTGGGCCTCGATGGCCTTGAAGATCGGGGTGTCCTCAAGCCGCAATCGGATCCAGAGGCCAAAGCCAACCAGCACGGCGGAGACCAGGAACGCAATCCGCCAGCCGAAGCTCAGGAACTGCTCCTCGGTGAGGGTGACGGTCAGGACGGCGAGTGCGCCGTTTGCCAGCAGGTTACCGGCGGGCGGTCCCACCTGCGCGGCGGAAGCCCAGAATCCGCGGCGGTGCGGGTCGCCGTACTCACTGGAGAGCAGGACGGCGCCGCCCCATTCGCCGCCTACGCCCACGCCCTGCGCGAACCGCAGCAGGACCAGGAGGATTCCGGCCGTGGCGCCGATGTTTGCGTAGCCGGGCAGCACGCCGATGAGCACCGTGGCCACGCCAATGATCATCAGCGTGGTCACCAGGACCTTTTTGCGGCCGATGCGGTCCCCGAGCCGGCCGAAGATGATGCCGCCCACCGGGCGGGACACGTAGCCGACGGCGTAGGTGGAGAAGGCGAGGATGGTCCCGGTCAGTGGATCGGTCGCCGGGAAAAAGACGACAGGAAATACCACCGCGGCGGCCGCCGAGTAGACGGCGAAGTCGTACCACTCGAGTGCCGTGCCGGTGAGGCTGGCGGCAAAGGCCTTGTACAGGCCCTTCGGGTGAATCGTCGGGTGCGGGGTGGCGTGCGGATGCGGCGTTGTGCCCGGATCCGGAACTGGAGCGTTGGCCATGGTGTTGTCCTCCACGAGGTTCTTATAGTGACGCCTGTCACGCTGGCGTTAAATGTATACATTACGCATACTGGATGTACATTGGCGACCGTTTCCGGTTTCCGATCTGTAAATTTCCGCAGCAGCACATGCAAAGGATGGATTCACGATGACGACTCTGAGCTTTGAACTACCCGATGGCCGCACGCAGGACGTGGAGGTTAAGCACCTCCTGAATGCCGGCTACGCGGGGCGTGAGCAGGATGAGGTCCAGGCCCACATTGCTGAGCTCGCTGAACTCGGTGTTCCGGGGCCCACCACGACTCCCGCCCTGTATCCAGTGTCCCCCTATCTGGCCCAGCAGGTATCGGAAGTTCGGGTCCAGCATGGGCGGACTTCCGGTGAGGCCGAATGGGCGATGGTCATCACCGGGGACGGTGTGCTGCTCACCGTCGCCTGCGACCATACGGACCGGGCGCTGGAGGTGCACGGCGTGGCCTGGAGCAAGAACGCCAGCCCGGATGTGCTGGGGCGCAAGGCCTGGAAGCTGGATGATGTGCGGGAGCACCTGGACCAGATCACGCTCAAGGCCTGGGTGGGGGAAGGGGGCACCCCTGACACCCTCATCCAGGACAGCTCCCTCGAGGCCCTGCTGACCCCGGACTACTGGCTGGACGTCCTGACAGAACGCGGCCTGAACGCTCCCGGGACCGTCCTCATCTCCGGCACTGTGGCCATGACCAGCGGCGTGGACCAGTTTGCCCGCAGCTGGAAGGTGGAAATGTCCGATCCGGTGACCGGAAACTCCGTCGACGTCCAGTATGTCGTGGAACAGATGGCTGAACCGATCGGCTAAACGTTGCCTGCAGCAAAAGGCGGACGACGACGGCGGGAGCCTCCCGCCGTCGTCGTCCGCCTGTCACGTGGGGTGCTCAGGCGCGCTCTGCCTTAGGGGCGCTGGTCCCGGGGGCCGTTCCTGCCGGCACTTCCCCGCGGGCCCGACGCTTGCGAACCGTCAGGTAGAGCCGGTGGGCGGTGACGACCAGTGCCAGCCAGGCTGCGCCGAGTGCCCACGCGGCGAGGACGTCGGTGAGCCAATGGTGGCCGAGGTACACCCTGCTCAAACCCATGGCCGCGGCGAAGAGCGCGGCGGCCGCGCCGGCGAGAACGCGGCCGCGGGCCGTCTTCAGCCGCAGGATGATCAGGTAGGCGACGATCCCCGCGATCACCACCGCATTCAGGGAATGGCCGCTGGGGAACGAGGCCGAGTGTTCGTAGGGCGGAACGGCGTCGCTGAGATCGGGACGGGTCCGGCCGATCAGCCGCTTGCCCGCAATGGTCATCAGCAGGGAGCCCAGGCCCGCGGTGACAATGAGGATGACGGGGGTCCAGGATCGCCGCCGATATGCCAGGGCGCCCATGACTGCCAAGGCCAGGATGGGCATGCCGATAGTTCCGCCCACGTCGGTGAAAGCCGTGACGGCGATATCCAGGCCGGGGGAGCGCAGGCTCTTGCCGGCCGCCAGCACCGGGTGGTCCAAACCGGCCACCCCGTCGGCCTGGACCACCGACTCATACACCTCGGCAAAGGCCGCGGTGAGGGCGGCTGCAGTGACCGCCCCCAGCATCAGGGTCAGGACCAGGGCACCGTGCGGCCCCAGGGTCTGGCTGATCCGCTGGACCGCTCCCACCAGAAGGCGGCCGACCCTGCTCTGCCAGCGGGTGAGGTCCCTGCCTCCAACAGTTGTGTCCTGGCGGAGCTCGCCGCGCACGCCAGTTTGCGGTATCCCCTGTTTATCGGTCAGCGGTCCATAGGGCAACGGCTTGTCAGTCAACGGTTCGTCAGGCAATTCGGGGTCCTGTCTCTCGTCGTTCGCAGCGAACTCAGCAGCAAGGCATTTAGTAAGCAACCTTACTTGTTATCGCCCGCGACCGTCCACGGACACAGTCCACGGGAATGGAAAGCGGCTATGCTCAGGCGCTCAGTTCGTCCGGGCCGTGGTGGGCGTTGCCGGACATGGCGCGGGCACGGCCGGCCTTGGCGCGGTACGAGGCCAGGAAGGTGGAAATGCGGCGCACGGCCTCGCGGATGTCGTCCACGGCGGGCAGGATGACGAACCTGAAGTGGTCCGTGGCGTGCCAATGGAACGCCGTCCCGTGTGAGACCAGGATTTTCTGGTCCTGCAGCAGGTCAAGGACAAACTGCTCATCGTCCACGAACGGGTACATCTCCGGATCCAGCTTCGGGAACAGGTACATCGCGCCGGCCGCCGGCACGCAGCTCACGCCGGGGATCTCGTTGAGCAGCCGGCAGGCAAGGTCGCGCTGTTCCCGCAGCCGCCCGCCGGGCCGGATCAGGTCCGTGATGCTCTGGTAGCCGCCCAGCGAGGTCTGGATCGCGTGCTGCGCGGGAACATTGGGGCAGAGCCGGAGCGAAGCCAGCAGTTCGAGGGACTCCCGATAGGCCGCAGTGGCCCAGCGCGGACCGGAAACGGCCACCCAGCCGGCCCGGTAGCCCGGCATCCGGTACGCCTTGGACAGCCCGGAGAAGGTCAGCACGGGAATGTCCCGGGCCACGGAGGCGGTGTGGATGTGGACGTTGTCCTCGAACAGGATCTTCTCGTAGATCTCATCGGAAAACAGCACCAGGTCATGGCGCCGGGCCAGATCGGCGAATCCCTCCAGGATGTGGCGGGGATAGACGGCCCCAGTCGGGTTGTTGGGGTTGATGAGCACGATGGCACGTGTGCGGTCGGTGATCTTCGCTTCGACGTCGGCCATGTCCGGCCACCAGTTGTTCTCTTCATCGCACGCATAGTGCACGGCGCTGCCGCCGCAGAGCACGGTGGCAGCAGTCCACAGCGGATAGTCCGGTGACGGGATGAGAACCTCGTCCCCGACCTCCAGGAACGCCTGAAGCGTCATGGAGATGAGCTCGCTGACCCCATTGCCGATGAAGATGTCCTCGACGCCGATCTCCATCAGGCCCTTGGTCTCGTAGTACTGCGAGATGGCGGTCCGGGCGGAGAAGATGCCCTTCGAGTCGCTGTAGCCCTGGGCTTCGCGCAGGTGGTGGATCATGTCCACCACGATGGACTCCGGCGCATGCAGGCCGAACGGCGCCGGATCCCCGAGGTTCATGCGCAGTATGCTGTGGCCTTCCGACTCCATTTTCTTCGCCGCATGCTGTACCGGACCCCTGAGGTCGTACCGGACATCTTGCAATCGGCTGGAATTCTGCATGGCGCGCATGAGGCATGTTTTCACAGCTGCGCCGCTCCGGACAACGTGAAGCTGTGACCGCTGGCGTTGCCGCGATCAGGGGGCAACGCGTAAGTTTCAGCATAGAACTGCCCAGCACACGGCCAGAAGGAGAGTCGAGGATGTCCCTGTTCAAAGGACTCGTGAACGGAGCGCTCGCCGGCGCCGCGGGAACCACGGCGCTGAATGCCGTCAGCTACCTGGATATGGTGTGGCGGGGCCGGGCGGCGAGCACGACGCCCTCCGATTCAGTGGAGCGGCTGGCGGAACGGGCAGGCGTGACGATCCCGGGAAGCGAAGCCGAGCGTGGGAACCGGGTGGAGGCCCTTGGACCCCTGCTCGGGATCGCGACGGGCATGGGCCTCGGCGCTGTGCTGGGGGCAGCCGGGGCACTGGGGGTGCGCACCGGGCCAGCCCGGTCGGTGGCGGTGGCCTCCTTAGCCGCGCTGCTCGTCTCGAACGTGCCCATGACAGCCCTGGGCGTGACTGATCCGCGGACCTGGAGTGCCGCGGACTGGGTCAGCGACATCGTGCCGCACGTTGCGTACGGCGCGGTCACGGGGCACCTGCTGGAGCACCTTCCCAAGTAGGTGGCGAGCCAAACGATTCAGGAGCCGGAGCACTCCCGGCCGGACAGCCGGAAGGCGCGCTGGGGCACCCGCTGGGCCACCGTCGTCGCCGTCCTCCAGCGCCTGCTGTACGTGGCCATCACCGGCGCCGTGGGCTGGGCCGTCTATTTCTTCCTGCTCGCCCGGCTGGCCAGGGGACCGGAGCAGGTGTGGGTATTCCTCCCCGTCTGGCTGATTGCGGCCTACGCCTTCCTGCCCCGCGTCCACAAGATCCTCAGCAGCCTGTACCTGCCGAATTACTTCATTGGTCGCACCCGCACCGGCGACGGCGTGCTGGGCGATCCGGTCAACCTCGCGGTCATCGGCCCGGCGGATGAGCTCCGCAGTGCGATGGTCACGGCGGGGTGGATTGAGGCCGACCCCGTCACCCCGGCCACCGCCTGGCGCACCCTCACCGCGACCCTTCTGGGCAGGAGCTACCCAAAGTCGCCGGTCAGCGCCCTGTACGTGTTCGGCAACAAGCAGGACATGGCGTTCCAGCGGGAAATCGATGGCAACCCGCGCAAGCGGCACCACGTGCGGTTCTGGAAATGCCCGGACGGCTGGATGCTTCCCGGCGGGTTCGCTGTCGACTGGGTGGGCGCCGGAACATACGACAAAAGCGTTGGCCTCTCGCTCTTCACGTTCCAAATTACCCACAAGATCGCCGACGGGACCGATGAGGAGCGCGACTTCATCATCGGCACGCTGCAAACGGCAAAGGCCGTGGAATCCGTCCACGTGATAAGGCATTTCTCCTCCGGATACCACCACCGCAACGGCGGCGGGGACAGCATCCGCACGGACGGGCACCTTCCGATCATCGACCTCCGGCCGCCCGGCCAGGCGGACCCGGTCCGGCCATTTTGACCGGCTCGGACAACGTAAAGAGGACGACGCCGGGACGCGCCCGCCGTCGTCCTCGTCCTTTGGCACAATTGCCTTGAAGATTGGGCAACGGAGGACAAGGACGGCATGAACAAGGCGATCATCAAATGCCCCCACTGCGGCCAGGCCAACCGCGTGCCGGCTGCCGCCGAGGGCCGGCCGCGGTGCGGAAAATGCCGCCGCGACCTGCCCTGGGTGGTGGAAGCCGGCGACGACGACTTCGCTGTCATCGCCGAACAGTCCCGCGTCCCGGTGCTGGTGGACTTCTGGGCGGCCTGGTGCGGACCCTGCCGCATGGTGAGCCCCGTACTGGACCAGCTGGCTCATGAGCGGGCGGGAGAGGTGAAGCTGGTGAAAGTGGATGTGGACAACGCGCCCCGCCTGTCAGCCCGCTTCGCCATCCAGGCGGTCCCGACTCTGATGGTGATGGTGGATGGGAAGATCGTGGCCCGCCAGGCAGGCGCGGCGCCGGCCCCTGTTCTGGACCGCTGGCTGAAGGAGGCGCTGGCGTGAGTGATGCCGGTCTTCCCGCCGTGGACACTGCTGCGGCCGAACTTTTCTGGTCCGAATATGCCGCCGCCCGCTCCGACGCTGTCCGGCTCTGTTCTGACTACACCGTCGAGCGGTTCGGGGATTCCGCGGCACTGGCCGATGAGCTGCTGCGGGCAGTGATGGAGGGGGCCCAAGCGGGCCACCTCCGAACTCGCCGACGAATTCCTTGCGGCCGGGGACAGCCTGCCCCGCATCGGGTCGCACTGGATAGCTTGCGACGGTGCCGGTGTCCCGCGCGTCGTGCTGCGTACCGTCGAGCTGCGACTCGGCCCGTTCACGGGTGCCGATGAGGCGTTCGCCCGCGATGAGGGGGAGGATGACCGGTCGCTGACGAGCTGGCAGGCGGAGCACCGGAAGTACTGGACCCGCGTCCGGGGCCGCCGCGGGCGGGAATGGACGGAAGGCGACGAGATTGTTTTTGAGCGGTTCCAGGTGGTCTGGCCGCCCGAGCTGGCGGACCCGGCCTAGGGGTCGGGTCCGCGGTTAGAACTGGTCTCAGATGGTCCGCGGAGCCTTCGCCAGGTTCTCGGCAAGCTCTGCGGCGTTCTGCCGGACGACATAGGCCGGACGGTCCCGCTCGACGCGCCAGCTGTCGGACAGGGGACCGATGTTGACGGTGTCGAACCCGAACTCGTCGTAGAGCTTTGTCACCAGCTCACTTGCCTCGGGATAGTCGCTGGCGGTGGCCAGAGCGCGGCGGTTCTCCGTGCCCGGCGGGGTGCCGTCCGAGGTGATCTGCTTGGCCATGATGTGGTTGAAGCCTTTGGCCACCTTGGACTCCGGAAGGTGTTCCTGCAGCAGGCCGGACGTGGTGGCTTCCCCGTTGTCCAGCGCCGGAAAGCGGCCGTCCCGCTCCCAGTAGTAATTGTTGGTATCGATCACGATCTTTCCGGCCAGGGGCTCCGCGGGGATATACCGATAGCTCTTGAGCGGAACGGTGACGACGGCGAAGGCGGCCACGGCCGCAGCCTCTGCTGCCGTGGCCGCCTTAGCCCGCGGCCCCAGTTCCGCAACGAGCGCGGCCAGGGTTTCCGGTCCCCGCGAATTGCTGATGACCACGTCATAGCCGAGCTCCACAGCCTTACGGGCAACCTGGCTTCCAATGTGTCCTGCACCGATGATTCCGATTGTTGTCATGTCCGGCGCAACAGCGCGCAGCCTGCAGGTATTTCGCTCATTACGCCGGACGACCTACACCAGACGACGGCGGGGGGCGGAGGCCAGCGAGTGCCCAAGTAGCGGCCGCTGCGCAAATTCGAGTACCTGCTACGGATGCCGGTCCACGCTGTGGCACATAGGGTTGAATTATTGGGTGGTGGAAAGTGTGCCGGTGCCACCAATTGCCGGCACACACCGGGCTGGGAAGGCCGCCACGGTTGTTGCCGGACCGGCCGGTTCCCCCGGCTGATTCGGCACGTCAATGATCGCCGGTTCAGTCGGACATAGGGCTCGGAAAAGCCTCGTCGGACGGCGGGCAATCATGGTTGAGTACCCAGCCGGCCTTAAGTTGCCGCCCCACCTGCGAGGACCCCCCATGAAGATTCCGAGGTCTGAACTTCCCGTCATCACGACGGCTGTGAACACGGCACCTGCGAAGGCGGTCCCCGACCAACCTGCCGGTCCGGCCGCAGCGGGCCCGGGCGGCGCCGGCACGCGGCCGCAGGGCGACGAAAACGCCGCCGTTCCGGCGCGCGCGAATATCGGCAACTGGCCCGACCCCATGTAAGCGGGCTCTCACTGCAACGGACGACGGCGGGAGGTCCCGCCGTCGTTGTTCTGGCCGGTGTCTGCCTGGTGCCGCTCAACGCTCCGTTGAAGAGTCCGGCACGCGCCGGAATACTGGAAACGGAACAAATGTCCGGCGGCAAGGGCGGTGACAAGGTGACGGGTGCAGCAGGCGGCGACTTCAGGCGGAAGATGGAGCGTGCGGCCGAACTCCGTGCCCTTCGGTCCTCCGGCGGAACAGCGGAGGACGACGCGGAGCTTTCCGCCGCGGAGTCCGAACTGCGGGAAAAGCGCCGGAAGGTCAGCGACGCGGCCCGGGCCGAGTATCTGATCCGGGACGCGATGGCTCAGGGAAAGTTCGACAACCTGGAATACGCAGGCAAACCGATTCCAGGACTCGGGGAGGGATATGACCCGGACTGGTGGGTCAAGGGCCTCATCCAGCGCGAGCACCTTAGCGGCCTGGGACCAAAAGCGATCCTGCTGCGCACCGAGGACGCCGAACTGGACGCCAGACTGGACGCCCAATACACGGAAAAGCAGGTGCGCGACATCGTGGAGGATTTCAATGCCAGCGTCATCGACGCCCGCCGCCAGCTGCAGGGCGGGCCGCCGGTAGTCACGAAAACCCGGGACGCCGACGCCGAGGTGCAGCGGTGGCGGGAACGGCGCGCTGCGGCGGCCGCGGCGGAGCCGGAACCTGTCACGGAAGCCAAACCCACGTGGTGGCGGCGTCTGCGCAACCGCTCCTCCTGAAGCCCCACCAGGTGGCACGATAAAGGAATGGTGGCTGTTCTGTTGGGATGGAACCCGGGCGTAGGCGATACCTGGCCGGGCTATTCGCGGGTCGTGGATGAGCTGGGTGCTTCAGGCGTGTACCGGCGGGCGTGGCCCACCGGAACCGGCACCCAGCCGGGGCCTGGAGCGGATGCCTGGCTCCTGCTGCATGGAAAGACAGGAAGCGGGCTGCTTGGCCACGGCGTGGTCGCCTCCGCACCTCATCATGCTGGGGATCTTGTCGGGGCCGCACCCTGGGTTGACGTGGACTTTGACGTGCTGCTGCCGCTCGGAGACCAGATTCCGGTGGACATCCTGGCCGCCCGTGCGCCGCTGACGGACTGGGCTGCTGCCGCGACGGGCCCGTGCCGGCCGGTTCCGGAGGAGCAGGCACGCGCCATCCGGGAGCTCTGGGCCGAGTGCCGGCCGGCAGATGAGATCGATCCGGTCCTTCCGGTGCCCGGCACCCTGCCGCAGGACGCCCTGGCCCGGGTGTGCGTGAACCGGTACGAACGCAACCCGCACGCCAGACGCGTCTGCCTGGCGCACCACGGAACCTCATGTGCCGTTTGTGGGTTTTCCTTCGAAGCCGCGTACGGCCCGGAGGGCGCAGGCTTCATCCATGTCCATCATCTGGTGCCGGCTGCCCAGTTGGGGCCGGGCTACGAGCTGGATCCTGTTGGTGACCTTGTTCCGCTGTGCCCCAACTGCCACACCATGGCGCACCGGCGCCGGATCCCCTACAGTGTGGCGGAACTCCGGGCCATGAGGTCCCGCGCGGGGTACATCAGCGGATCAGTCGTGTCCCAGCAGGAGCTGGACGCCCAGGCCGATGCCCGCCGCATCCTGGGCAGCACCTGAACCGCGCCCTGGCTGCGTTCTGCCTGGCTGCGTTCTGCCTACGGCGTCCAGAGCCAGTCCCGGTTGAAGTCGGGATGGTCGCTGTAGGGGACCGCCAGCGCGTTGAGCGACAGAGTGGTCCACTCCAGGGCCTGCGGAATCCACTCGGTCTCTTCGCCGAAGGGATCGCTCACAAGCGTGGCCAGCGCGGTCTGCCTGGCCGCCTCAACGATGCCGATCAGGCGCCGCTTGGCTTCACACTCCAGCAGCAGGCGGCGTTCGTACCACTTGCCCGATTCCGACGTCGTGCGGTCGCGGAGCAGCTTGCGCGCTACGGCCTCGTCTTCGGCTATGCGCGCGGACAGGAACTCCACAATGTCCACTGTCTGAGCGTACGCCCGCCGCAATGCCGGCACACGATGCTAGACAGCGGTGCGAAGGTCCGCAGCAGGGCTGAGGTCCAATGCCGTGCTGAGGTCCGCCGGGGACAGCGGCAGGTAGTAGGCGGAACGGTAGCGGGTGCGGTCCCCGGTCACCACCCAGGCCGACCCTTTCCGGACGCGAAAGCGCTTGGTCAGGACCGTCCGGTCGTGATGGATGAGGTGGGTCAGAACATTTGCCATGACATCCTCATGCGTGCATAGGACGGTTCCTGTCCCGCGGGCCTGGGCCACGAGGTCCAGCGTTGCCGCCAGCCCGCCGCCGGTCAGGTGGTCTGAACGCTCCACTTCGAGGGATTCCTGCCGCGCAAGTTCCGCGACAGTTTCGACACAGCGGTCCGAAGGTGCGGCGAGAATGCGTTCGATTGCAAACATGGCTCCCAGCGCGGCCAGCGACTTGGCGGCCTGCTCGCCGGCCGGCGCCAGCGGCCGGCTGCCCGCTGCCGGGTCCCACTCGTCCCGTTTCATCATTTCTGCCCCGCGCACCAGCAGTAGCATTTTTTCCTGACTCGGCGCCGGACGGACGCCCAGCTCAAGCTGGAGCAGGCTGCCCAGGGCAATGATGGCGGGCCTGTCCCGCGGCTCGGTCACCGTGCGCAAGGCCTCCGGCAGCGAAAGCCACCTGACGGCGTCGACCTCCTCATTGGCGGTGAAGCGGCCTGACTCCGCCGCGGCAGCCCAGTAACGGATGGTCTTAATCCTGTGCTTGCTGTCCTCGTAGCGGATGCTGGGCAGTTCCGCGCCCAGGCGGCAGTGCAGTCCCGTTTCCTCGCGGACCTCGCGCTCCGCGCATTCGCGGCCGGTTTCCCCCGGATCCGCCTTGCCTTTGGGGATGGACCAGTCGCCGTGGGCGGGCCGGTGGATCAGGAGCACTTCAAGGGCGCCCTTTTTTCCGATCCGCCAGGGCAGTGCACCGTACGTGGGTGGTTTCGTCTTGCTCATGCGCTTGTCTCCGTCCGAAGGCTACCGCTCTCGGCAGGAACCAAGGCGAGGGCCGGGGCGTCTTTGGCATGCTGCAGACTGTCCAGCCGGCTGTACAGACCCCCGGACGCGGCGAGTTCGTCGTGCCTGCCGCTTTCTACGATCCGCCCGTGGTCCAGCACGTAGATGCAGTCGGCCCGTTTGAGCGTCGAGAGCCGGTGCGCGATGACGATCACCGTGCGCCCTGCCATCAGCCTCTCCAGGCCACGCATGACGTACTGCTCCGAGATCGCGTCCAGGCCGGACGTCGGTTCGTCGAGGATGACGATGGGGGTGTTCCGGACCAGCGCCCGGGCAATGGCGATGCGCTGGCGCTGGCCGCCCGAAAGTGTGACGCCCCGCTCGGCAACGGGGGTGTCGTATCCCAGGGGCAGGTTGCGGACGAACTCATCCACGTGGGCTGCCTCGGCCGCGGCCAGAACCTGCTCCCTGCTGGCGCCTTCCGAGCCGTAGGCGATGTTGTCGTAGATGGTCCCGCGGAACAGGATCGATTCCTGCAGCACGATGGATATCTGCCTGCGCACGGTTGCCACCTGCAGGTCCCGCACATCGATGCCGTCAAGCAGAACTTCGCCCTCGTCCGCATCGTAGAGCCGCGGAATCAGGCTGACGACGGAGGACTTGCCGGCGCCTGTCGGGCCCGTGATCGCCACGACGCTGCCCGGCTCGGCCCTGAGGTCAATCCCGTGCAGGACATGCCGGTCCCCCTGGTAGCCGAAGCTCACGGAGCGCAGTTCCACTGAACCGGCCAGCGGCGGGGCCGGCCGTGCGCCGGGTAGGTCCGAGATGGCCGGTGCGGTGTCCAGGATTTCCTGGATGCGCTCGGCGCTTGCCTGGCCGCGGCTGATGACGGTGGTGAGCTTGGCCAGGGCCTTCATTGGGGAATACATGGCCTTCAGGTAGGCGATGAAGACGAGGAGCAGGCCCAGCGTCAGGGTCCCGTCCATCACCCGCTGGGCGCCGATCCAAAGGACCAGCACAGTGCCCAGGGTCGCGATGACATCCACCAAGGGCGAGAACAGGGACTGCAGCCGGATGACCCTCAGGCCGGCGTCCCGCCGACCGTCGTTCCGGGTGCGGAAGTCCTCCTCGTGGCGCGCCTCGCTGGTGTAGGTCTGCATCACCCGGACCGAGGAGAACGTCTCCGACATTGTGGCCGCGATGTCGCTGTCCCTTTTGCGGGCTTCCTTCGACGCGCCCTTGATGCGGCGCCGGTAGAAGAGGACCGTGATGAACAGCAGCGGTGCCACCGCCAGGCCGATCAGTGCAAAGGTCGGGTCGATCAGCACGCAGATCGTGATGACAAACCCCAGAATGAAGATGTTGGGCAGCAGCACGGACAGGATCGACACAATGAGCGCCCGCACGTAGTCGACGTCCGTGGTGGTGCGGGTAACCAGGTCGCCCAGCCGCTGCTTGTCGTGGAAAGCCAGCGACAGCCGCTGCAGATGGGTGAAGACTTCGGCCCGGATGGTGGCCATGGCCCTCTCGCCAACGCCGTTGAGCAGGCGGGTGCCGAGGTAATCCGCTCCCGCGTTGAGCACTGTCATGGCGAGGAGGGCCGAGGCGGCGAGCAGGAGCAGCTGGAGCTGGCCCAGGCCGGCCAGTCCGAGGAAGGCGGGCATCTCGTGGACCCGGGAGCTGCCTGTCGGCTGCAGCACGTCGTCGACGATGACCTTCATGGGCCAGGGCAATGCCACTTCCATGGCGGCGACGAACACCACCAGCAGCGCGCCACCGGCCAGCGCCCAGACATGCGGAGCTAGGGCTCCGCGGAACCGCCAAAATGTTTGAAACATCTCTTCCCCTAAGAACCGGCGGTCGCGGACATCGCCGAACGCTGTGTGTTGGGCGATGCTCTGAGACAGCCCAGGGACAATCCCTGGTCCCGTTCACTATTTCCTAAGAGCTTTGGGAAAAACCCTGCCGGAGCTTGGGGAAAACCTGCTGGCGGGATGGAGCCCGACGGCGGCTGCGCCGTTTGGGGGGCTTACAACTGGGCTGACACGGACTACCGTTTGCAAGTAGAGGCATTTCCAGCCCGCACGGCAGCAAAGGAGTGGCCATGGGTGACGTGTGGATCCGCACGATCAGCCATAGCCTGGTGCGGGCTGACAAGGTAACGGAGATCGCCTCTTCCCGCGGTTCGGTTCATGAGGAGCGCGGGTACTCGATCAAGGCGGTGGCCGAGGGCAAGGCCTATATTCTCGTCGACAACAGCGACTTCGAGGGCACGGCGAACGCCAGGTTCGGGCATGCCAGCCGCATGCAGGCGGCACTGCTGCTCGCCATAGACGCGGCCAGCACTGCCGCCGCGGCCATGGTAATCAGTTACGACGAGCGCGGGGAACGCTGGATCCTCACCCCGGCGTCGGACATTGCAGGCGTGTCTGTGCCGACCGCGCCAATGGCGGCCAGCACCTAGACGGATACGACGCCGGTAGGCGGCTACCCGAGCAGGTCGTCCTCGTAGCACCACCGCCAGTCCTCGCCCGGTTCGATGCTGCGCATGACCGGGTGTCCGGTCGCCTTGAAATGCCGGGACGCGTGGGTTGCGGGCGAGGAGTCACAGCAGGCCACATTCCCGCACTCCAGGCACATCCGCAGATGGACCGTGACGGTGCCTTCGCGGACACACGCGTCACAGCGTGCGTCGCGGGGAACCTCGGGATCGGGTGCGGACTCCAGATGCCCGCAGTCGCCGCCCGGCCTGGCGACGGCGCGGGAGCCGGAAACATCGGCCTCCTCGATGACGGAGTCAAGCATCGACTCTTCGACGTCGAGCCTCTCCAGGACGTTGCTCAGCACGTCGTGAGCATAGTTGCCGCCGCTCCTGAGTTCGAGGACCTTCGCCCGCTCCGCCTCGAGCATGGCGAGCCGCAGCTGGGCATAGCGCTGGCTGGGGGTGGCAGCCTCCGCCGTCGGCCTGCCCAGACGTTCCCACGCTGCCAGCCCGCGCTCCAGCGTCCGCCGCTTGAGCATGGCCACCACCTCGGGAGGGTCATCGTCGGTCCGCAGTTCGTGCAGCCGCTCGACTCCGGCCGCCGTGGCCTGCTGCGTCAGCGAGGCCTGGGCCAGCGCGTCCTCGCCCGCATCGGGTCCCTGCACGCGGAGCAGCCGCACCAGGGCAGGCAGCGTGAACCCCTGCAGCGCCAGGGTGCCGGCCACCACCACCATCGCCGCGAGGATCAGCACGGTGCGGTGCTCCAGGTCCTTGGGCAGCGTGAGGGCAGCGGCGAGCGTCACCACGCCGCGCATGCCGGCCCAAGAGATGATGGCTGGGTACTGCCAGGGCGGCGAAGGGTCCTTCCGGGCCACGGCCGGGATAAGCCTGGGCAGGTAGGTGGCCGGAAACACCCAGACCGGCCGCAGCAGCAGCACGGCCAGCAGGATCACCGCGCAGCCCGCCCAGATTCTGGCAGCGCCCAGGGAGTCGTCCTGGACGCCCTCGATGATGGTCCGCACCTGCAGGCCAATGAGGAGGAACACCGAGTTTTCCAGCAGGAACTGCACCGTCTCCCAGTTGCTGCGCTGGCTCTGCCGGGCGGCCCCGTTGGGCATGGAAGGTGCCTTGGTGCCCATGATCAGGCCGGTGACCACCACGGCCAGGACGCCCGACGCGTGGATTGCCTCCGCGGGCAGGTACGCCACGAAGGGCGCCATCAATGACGTTGAGGTGTTGATGGCAACGTTGCGGATCCGCAGTCGCAACTGGGTGAGGGCGTAGGCCGCGGCCAGTCCCACCACCAGCCCGCCGCCGGCAGCCAGCAGGAAGTCGGCGCCGATCTCCACCACGGAAACGGCGCCAGCGAGGGCGGCGACGGCTGCGCGCAGGCACACCAGGGCGGTTGCATCGTTGACCAGCGATTCGCCTTCCAGGATGCTGACGATCCTGCGCGGCATCCCGACTTTGCGGGCAATGGCCGTGGCGGCCACCGCATCCGGTGGCGCCACCACGGCAGCGAGCGCGATGGCTGCGGCGAGCGGTATCTCCGGGAACAGCCGCCAGACCACCAGGCCGACGACGATGGTGCCAAAGATGACGTAGCCCACCGAGAGCAGCCCGATGGCCCGCCGGTTGGAGCGGAAGTCGAACAGTGAGGTCCGCAGGGCGGCGGCGTAAAGGAGGGGCGGCAGCAGCCCCACGAGGACGAGCTCAGGGTTGAGGTCGACGCGGGGCACGAACGGGAGGAAGGAGCCGGCCACCCCGGCGAGCACCAGGAGCAGCGGGACCGACACGTCAAGCTTGCGGCCCAGCGCGCTGACCGCGCAGACCACTGCGGCGAGCGCCAGCAACGCCAGAGCGACTTCCATGCGGCTATTCTCTCAACCGATTCTCTCAACCGAAGCAGGCTGCCCGACGGCGGGCGGGAATTTCCGTCAGGATGTCTCGGCAGCCTTGGGCGCAGGTTCTGCGACGTTGTCAGCACCTTCCGCCGGATCCTGCGAATGCATGCGGATGTCGGTGGGGTCTGCCGTTTCATCCCCTTCGGCGGGGGCCTCACTGTGGATGCGCTGCAGTGGCTCCGGGATCTCGCTCATGACTGCCGCTCCTCTGTTGCGGTTGTGTGGTGTGGCCATCGCTTAACGTTCATCTAGCTACCGCACCTGTCTGGCTGTCAAGGACCGGCCGCCCGCTCTGGCCGGGGATGCTGTTCTGTGCTGAACTGTGGGGATCGCCTGGTTGAACTGCTGGGGTTGCACCCCGAAATGCCCCTGCGGCTGCCAGCCGCAGCACTGCCCTTTGCACCGTCTACCCAGCCGGTCCGCGCCGGCTGTTGGGAAGGAACACCACTATGGCTACGCACAAGATTGGCTATTTCGTAGGGAGCCTGGCCAGCGGCTCCATCAACCGGACGCTCTCCCAGGCACTCATCAAGCTTGCCCCCGGGGATCTTGAATTCACCGAGATCCCCATCAAGGACCTGCCGTTGTACAGCTACGACTACGACGCCGATTTCCCGCCCGAAGGCCGTGCCCTCAAAGAGGCCATCGAAGGCTCCGACGGCATCCTCTTTGTCTCCCCGGAATACAACCGCTCAATCCCCGGTGCGCTGAAGAACGCCATCGACTGGGGCTCCCGTCCCTGGGGCACCAACTCCTTCGCCCGCAAGCCCACCGGCATCATCGGCGCCTCGCCCGGGAGCATCGGCACAGCGGTGATGCAGTCCTCCATGCGCGCCGTGCTGAGCTTCCTCGACGCCCCGCAGCTCAATGCCCCCGAGGCCTACGTGAAGTTCAACCCGGACGTGTTCGGCAGCGACGGCGAGGTCAAGGACGAATCCACCGCGGCCTTCCTGCGCCACTACATGGAGGAGTACTGCGCCTTCGTCCAGCGTGTCCTGGCGGCCAATGCGCCGGGCCACATCGGCGATCCGGAACCCGACACCCAGAAGCTGTCCCGCTGAGTCCCGAGTTTTTGTCCAGATAATGGCCGCTCGGAGGCTCCGAAGCCCCATTATCTGGACAAAAACTCCATGTGGAGGCGGCTGCTAGAGGAGGGGAGGCGGCTCCTAGAGGGGGAGGGGGACCAGACCGCCGAGGTTGCGGTACTTTTCGAGCCGCTGCGGGAGGAGTTCGGCCACCCCTGCCGCCGAGAGCGCCGCCAGTTCGTACTCGATCGCCTGCCCCAGACGCTGGCAGAACGCCCTACCCTCGTGTGCGGCGTCGGGCCGTTCGTCCACGATGTGCTCCACCATGCCGTGGGCGTGAAGCGAGGCGACGTTGACGCCCTGTGCCTCGGACATGGCCGGGGCACACTCCGTGCTGCGGTGCACGATGGCGCTCGCGCCCTCGGGCGGCAGCGGGGAAAGCCAGGCATGCTGGGCCGCGATGGTGCGGTCGGCCGGGAACAGCGCCAGCGCCCCGCCGCCGGTGCCCTGGCCCATCAGGACCGAAACCGTGGGGGAGTTGAGTCCGATGAGGTCGTGGAGGGACCGCGCGATTTCGCCGGCGAGCCCGCCTTCTTCCGCTTCCTTGGACAGTGCCGCGCCACCGGTGTCGATCACCGTCACCAGGGGCAGCCCGAGCTCCTCGGCCAGCCGCATGCCGCGGCGGGCTTCGCGCAGCGATGCCGGCCCCATTGCGGTCTGTTGGGAGGGCCGGGGCCGTGTGTGCCCGATCACCACGCAGGACTTCCGGCCGAAGCGGGCCAGAGCCAGCAGCAGCCCCGGGTCCTTTTCGCCTTGGCCGGTGCCGTTGAGTGGAAGCACATCGCGGGCGCCGTAGGCCAGCAGCTGCCGCAGGTCCGGGCGGCGCGGGTTCCGGGAGATTTCAACCGATTCCCAGGCTCCGGCGTCGGACGGTTTTACGGACAGTGTCCGCGGCGGCCGTACCTGAGCATGGGGCCCGGCGACCAGGATACTCAGGGCGCGGTCGACGACGTCGGACAGCTGCCACGGCGGGACCACCGCGTCAATGAGGCCCTTGTCGAAGAGGTTCTCGGCCACCTGGACGTTCTCCGGAAACGGTTCACCGTAGAGGGCCTCGTAGACCCGCGGCCCCAGGAACCCGAGGAGGGAGCCAGGCTCGGCCACGGTGATGTGCCCGAGGGAGCCCCAGGAGGCCATGACGCCTCCGGTGGTGGGGTGCCGGAGGTAGACGAGGTAAGGCAGGCCGGCCTGCCGGTGTGCCCGGACGGCCGCGCTGATCTTCACCATGGACAGGAACGCGATGGTGCCCTCCTGCATGCGGGTGCCGCCCGACGCCGGACCGGCCAGGAGCGGAAGCCCCTCCTGGGTGGCCCGTTCGACGGCGTTCACGATTCGTTCCGCTGCGGCGAGGCCGATGGAGCCGGCCAGGAAGCGGAACTCGCTGACAATGACGGCCACGCGCCGGCCGCGGATGAGGCCTTCACCGGTGAGGACGGATTCGTCGACGCCTGTCTTCTCCCGGGCCGCCGCCAGCTCCTGCCGGTATTCGGGGCTGGGGTCCGGGTCCACCACGGGCGAGTCCCAGGACTGGTAGGAGCCGGGATCGAGCACGGCGGCGATGAGTTCGGCGGCATCCAGATGCCGGACCTTCTGACCTGTGCCCATATTCTGACCTGGCCCCATGCTCAGCGGCCTTCCCCGGCAGAGGCGGCGCCGGCGGAGGCGTCGGCCGGGATAAGGCCCAGCCACTGCCGGATCTGATCGCCGTCCTGGTCCAGCAGCGGCGGCGCAGTGTGGGCCTTCAGCGTGGTTTCCGCGGTGTCCGCGGCGCTGAAGAAGCGCAGCGGCGGACCCGGCAGGGTGACGTTGCCGAGGATTTTGTGGTCGACGTCGATCACCAGGCCCTGGGAGTGGACCTGCTCCCACTCATAGACCTCGTCCAGGGTGCGGACCTTGCCGGCCGGGATCCCGGCGTCGTTCAGCTTCGCGAGCAGCGGCTCCGCCTCGTAATCGGCGAACACGCGCTCCACCTCCTCGATGACCTTTTCCCGGTTCCGGACGCGCTCTGCGTTGGACGCGAACTCCGGACGGTTCGCGTCAACGCCGAACGTGGATGCGAACGTGCGCCACAGCTTCTCGCTGCCCACGCTGATCTGCACGCGGCCCTGCCGGCAGTGGAACAGGCCGTACGGCGCGATGGACGGATGGTGGTTGCCCTGCGCCTTGGGGACCTCGCCCGCAACGGTGGCGCGAGTGCCCTGGAATGCGTGCACACCGATCAGCGCGGCGAGCAGCGAGGTCCGCACGATCTGCCCCTGGCCGGTCCGTTCACGCTGCAGCAGCGCGGCGAGGGTGCCGAAGGCCCCGTACATGCCGGAGAGCAGGTCCGCGATGGGAACGCCCACCCGCTGCGGATCATCCGGACCGGAACCGGTCAGGGACATCAGCCCGGCCTCACCCTGCAGGATCTGGTCGTAGCCGCTGCGGCGTGACTCGGGGCCGTCGTGGCCAAAACCGGTGATGGACAGGACCACCAGGGCAGGGTTCAGCGCGTGCATCTCCGCGGCGGAGAAGCCGAGCCGGTCCAGCACGCCGGGGCGGAAGTTTTCGATGACGACGTCGGCGCGTTCCAGCAGCTCACGCAGCACCGTCCGCCCGTCGTCGCTCTTCAGGTCCAGGGCGATCGATTCCTTGTTGCGGTTGCAGGAGAGGAAGTACGTGGCCTGGGGATCGTCCTCGGGGCCGACAAAGGGCGGCCCCCAGCCGCGCGTATCGTCTCCGGTGCCGGGGTTCTCAACCTTGATGACCCGTGCGCCGAGGTCCGCGAGCATCATGCCGGCGTGGGGTCCGGCCAGTGCGCGGCTCAGGTCCACCACTAGGTAGCCGGCGAGTGGCCCTTCGGGCTGGGGCGTGGATTCATGGCTCATGCTGGGTGTTCCTTCTCTTGCTTGGAGGGGCTGCTGGTGCTGTTCGGGCCGGCTACATCCAGCCGGGGAGGACCATGACCAGCCAGGCGATGGCGGGGCCGGCGACGACGACGATGCCGCTGTAGGCGAGGATCTGCTTGTAGAACTTGTCCTTGTCCACGTCCTCCGGGGCGTTGGCGAGTACCAGGGCTCCGTTGGTGGAGAACGGCGAGACGTCCACGATGGTGGCGGCGACAGCAAGGGCGGCGATCACACCGACGGCACCGATTTCGCCGCTGGACAGGAACGGGACGGCCAGCGGGATGAGCGCGGCGAGGATGGCCGTGGAGGAGGCGAAGGCCGAGACAATGGCGCCGATGTAGCAGATCAGCAGGGCCGCGAGCAGGGGCATCCCGAGGTGGGCGACGCCGTCGGACACGAACTTGATGGTGCCGGCTTCCTCGAGGACGCCCACGAAGGTGAGCATGCCGCAGATGAGGAGGACGGTGGACCAGCTGATCTTGTTGATGGCGCCCTTCTGGGCGGCCGGTGAGACGAGGGCCAGGACCATGGCGATGGTGATGGAGACGAAGCCGACGTCCACCTTGAAGCCCAGCGAGATGACGGCCAGCGCGATCAGGCCGGCGATGGTGACCAGCTGCGGAACAGTGGCGCGGGCACCGCCGGCATCGGCGGACTTGGCGGCAGAAGAGGAGCCGGAGGTTCCTTTGGCTGCGACGCCGGATGAGGAGATGTCGGTGCCGGAGCCCCTCAGGGTGGCACCGGCGGCGCGGGCGCCGACGCTGACGGCCATCCTGGACTCGGCGGCCTGTTCAACGAGCCGGCCGGTCTTGGTGGAGAGCAGTTTGCTGCCACCCAGGACGATGAAGAGCACCACGGCGATGGCGAGGTTGAAGATGAAGCTGGCGAGGAAGATGGCCATCGGGCTGGCTTCCAGATCCGTCTTGGCGATGATGCCGTTGACCGTGACGCCGTAGACGGCGATCGGGGAGAAGCCACCGGCCTGCGCGCCGTGGATGACCATCATGCCCATCATCAGCGGGTTGATCTTGTGCTTCGCGGCGAAGCTCAGCGCGATCGGCGCGATGATCGCGACGGCGGCCGGGGAGAGGGCGCCGACGGCGGTGATGACCGCCGTGATGGCGAACATGACCCAGGGGATGAGCGCCACCTTGCTGCCCACCAGCCGGACCGCGCCGCGGACCAGCAGGTCGATGGTGCCGTTGTTCTGGGCGATTGCAAACAGATAGGTGACCCCGACAATCGTCAGGAACAGGCCGCCGGGGAAGTTGGCGAGAATATCGCTGGTGGACATTCCGAGCACCACCGAGCCCAGCAGGAACGCGCCCACAAAAGCCAGGGCGCCCATGTTGAGGGGCAGCACCGTGGCCAGCAGGAACATCACCGCCAGGATGATGATGGAGAGGACGGGAGCGGACATCGTTGTGCCTCCGGGGTGAGAGTTGATGTGATGTGGCTTACAAGCTCACTGGCCTAGCCTCCTAGACACTAGGTGACTTTGTCAATATTCCTCCGCTAAGCTGGACCCAGATCGCCGGAAGGACGCGCATGCCCAGGAAGACAGCAACGCAACAGATTTCCCGTGTCGCCCGGCCCCGGCTCTACGAACAGCTCGTGGAGCAGCTCATGGATTTCATCGAGTCCGCGCAGCTGGGGCCCGGCGACACCCTTCCCGCCGAGCGGGACCTGGCGGAGCGGCTGGGTGTTTCCCGGGCCACGCTTGCCCAGGCGCTGGTGGCGCTGGAAGTCCTGGGCGTGATCGACGTCCAGCACGGGACCGGGGCGGTGCTTGTCTACCGGCCCAACGTTCCCTCCGTGCTCAAGGGACTACGTGAGCACCGCAGCCGCCTTCCCGAGATCGTCGAAGCCCGCAGCACGCTCGAGGTCAAGCTGGCCGAGCTTGCCGCGGAGCGCCGCACCGACGAGGACATGCGGGCGATCGACAAAGCCCTGGACGTCATGGCGGAAGAGGTGGCCTCGGGCGCCAAAGGGGCCCACGGCGACGAGCTGTTCCATCAGGCCATCACCGCCGCCGCGCACTCCGGCGTGCTTGCCCAACTCATGACCTTCATCGCCGAGATGATCCTCGAAACGCGGCTCGAATCGCTGGGACAGCCCGGCCGGCCGGAGCAGTCACTGGCATCCCACCGCAAAATCGCGGACGCCATCCGGGTCCAGGACTCGGATGCCGCCGCGGCGGCGATGCTGGACCACATCACCCTCGTGTCCGACGTCGCCCTGCTGAAGTAAGCACGTGAAGCCGTTTCTGCTGCTTGCCTCGCGGGCCGAGGACGTCGCCGCGGACGATGAATACGAGTCGTATCTGCGCTTTTGCGGGCTGGAACCGCACCAGCTGAAGCGGATCCGGATGGAGCGCGCACCCCTGCCGAAGCTGGACCTGGATGACTATTCCGGCGTCATCGTGGGCGGCAGCCCGTTCACCTCGAGCGACCCTCCCGAAAAGAAGACCGAAGCCCAGCACCGTGTGGAGCGCGAACTGTCCGGGCTGCTGGACCGGATCGTGGCGGAGGACTTCCCGTTCCTGGGCGCCTGCTACGGGGTCGGTACCCTTGGCCTGCACCAGGGCGCCGTGATCGACCGGACCTACGGCGAGCAGCTGGGCGGCGTAACCATCAGCCTGAGCCCGGAGGGCCTGCAGGATCCGCTGCTGGCCGGCCTTCCCGCACAGTTCACCGCGTTCACGGGCCACAAGGAAGGGTGCACGGTGCTGCCCGCGCACGCGGTGCTGCTGGCGAGCTCCGCCGCCTGCCCCGTGCACATGTTCCGGATCAAGCAGAACCTGTATGCCACGCAGTTCCACCCCGAACTCGACGCCGAAGGCCTGGTGACCAGGATCGACATCTACCGCCACGCCGGATACTTCCCGCCCGAATCCGCCGAGGAGCTGATGGCGGAAGCCAGGACGTACACGGCCACCGAACCCATGAAGATCCTGCGGAACTTCGTGAAGCTCTACGGCCGGTAGCCTCGGGCCGGGCCCCCGTCACGGGCAACTGAATTTCATATGCCGGCGACTCGATGGCATCGTTCGCACTCCGGATCTCTGGCTGGCCGACTACCAATAGGACCTGCCGGCCGCCGCCGGATTCCCATTGACTTCGGCCCGCAGAGGTCTACGGTTGGACTACGTCAACATGTGATCTGTTGCGTGCGCGTGTGTGGCGAGGGGAAGCCACACCAAAAAGATGCGGCTGTTGTACCGTCACGTTCGGCGGCAGCCCGCATCTTGCCAGCGTGGCCGTTTCGCCCGGAAACCGCCTTCAAATTTCAGGTCTCAACCAATCTGCAGGTAACCTACATGACCGCCAATTTCATTACAGCCCTTGCCGTCAAATCCTTCGATGAACCGGACAAGAAGAGGTGCCCGGACAAAGCCGAGGTGGACTTGGTCAGCGTCAACGACTTCTCCGTTGCCCGGCTGATCCTCGCCCCCGGCTGGCGCTGGTCGGAATGCACCAAGCCCACGGAAAAAACGCCCTTCTGCCAGCACAACCACCTCGGCTTCTGCCTCTCCGGTGTCATGGAGGTTGAGGCGCCTGAGGGTGCCCGCTCCTTCATCCGCGCCAATGACACGTATGCGATTCCTCCGGGGCACGATGAATGGGTGGTGGGTTCCGAGCCGTTCGTGGCCGTTGAGTTCCTCGGCGCGGCATCGTTCGGGCGGCCGGTCAGCCGCGGCCTCCACGCCCTAATCTGACCCGGCCACTCTGAACCCCAGCACTTGGGCCGCCAGCAGCAGAGCCGGCGGCCCCTTGTTGCGCTGACAAGGCTGGTGCGCGGGCACGGCTTGTTGCGCGGCCCCTTATTGGCACGGCGTTCTGCAAGGGATAACGTCACTGCATGGGATGCCGTTCCAGCTGAGGAGGCGCCGCTGTGGCCATCATCGACAACGCGGTGTACGTGGATGGGCGCCGGACGGCGGATCCGGAAGGGCTGGAGGAAACATACTTCCTGCTGCGGCAACGCGAGGGCATGGCCTGGATCGGGCTCTACCGGCCGGACCCGCGCGAACTGCGGTCAGTGGCGGACGAATTCGACCTGAGCCCACTTGCGGTTGAAGACGCGCTGACCGGGCACCAGCGCGCCAAGCTTGAGCATTACGGTGAAATGCTCTTCCTGGTCCTGCGCCCGGCGCGGTACCTCGACGAGGTCGAAAAGGTGGAGTTCGGTGAGATCCACGTCTTCGCCGGCCCGGACTTCGTTGTCACCGTACGGCACGCGGAATCACCGGACCTGGCACGGGTGCGCCGCCGCATGGAATCCCAGCCGGAGTTCCTTGCCCTGGGTCCCGACGCCGTGCTGTACGCCATCCTGGACCAGGTGGTCGACGAGTACGAACCGGTTGCGGCCGGCCTGGAAAACGACATCGACGAGATCGAGGACGAACTGTTCGGCGCGGACCCGGAGGTGTCCCGCCGCATCTACGAACTGTCCCGCCAGGTCATCACCGTGCAGCGCGCCACCGGGCCGCTGGCCGGGATCCTGCAGGCACTGGTCACCGGAACGCCGGACCACCACCCCGGCCCCGAGCTCCAGGACCACCTCCGCGATGTGCTGGACCACGTCCTGCGGCTCAACGACCGGATCGCGTCCTTCCGGGCACTGCTGCAGAACGCGCTCGCGGTTAACGCGGCCCTCGTTGCCCAGCGCCAGAATGACGAGATGCGCCGCCTCACGGAGTCCAGCTTTGCGCAGAGCGAGCAGGTCAAGAGGATCTCTTCCTGGGCGGCCATCCTCTTCGCGCCCACGCTCATCGGCACCATCTACGGGATGAACTTCCATACGATGCCTGAACTGGACTGGATCTTCGGCTATCCCATGGCGCTGGGGCTGATGATCGGCATGGGGCTGGTCCTGTACGCCACGTTCAAGCACAACAACTGGATATAGAACCGACGGAGCACTTGTCGACACCCCATTTGGGTGGGAACAGCAGCAGGCGGGCAACTTTTCCAAGGTTTCCAGAAGCAGCCGGCCCAACAATTGCAGTGTTCCACTCCCGTTGCGGCAGGGGAGCGGAACCCTGAACTTGCTCGTGGGCGCGGGGCCGGTAGTCCGGCAGCCCAGAAAGTTCGGGGTTCCGCGTCCCTGGGGATGAGCAGACCTGCGGCTCCGGCCGCAGGTCTGCACCAACAGTGCAGCATGTGGGGCCGGGCAGGAGTTCAGGCAAGCGCAGGATTTCGCCGGTTTTAGCGCAGCTTTCGAAGCTTCGCCGAAGGTTCGAGCCAGCAACGGGGTTGCGGCGGACCGCGGAAAATACACTGGAAGCAGCCTTCCTCTGGCTTTCCCCGCCGGCCCTCAGCTCGTTCGAAGGAACCCAAAATTCGCGCTTCGTCTGTTCTCCGTCCTGCCCTGGCCTCGCTGCTGCTGACGGCCCTGGCCGCTCCCACCGCCGGAGTGTCAGCCGGTGCTGCCGCCTCGGAAACCGGGGCTGCGTCGGCGGCTGCCCGCTACATCGTGCGCTACTCCGCCGGGACCGACGTTTCCTCGGCTGTGCGGAACCTGCGCTCGCGGAACATCGCCGTCGGTCGCACGTTCGCCAAAGCCATCAGGGGCGCCGTGGTCACGGCAACGCCCGGGCAGGCGGCGGAACTGATGCGCTCGGCGGGCGTTGCCGCCGTCGAACTCGATGCTCCGGTGACGGCTGCCGACACCCAGCAGTCCGCAGCGTGGGGCCTGGACCGCGTTGACCAGCGCGCCCTGCCGCTGTCCGGCACTTACACCTCGGCGTCTTCAGGCGCAGGCGTGAGCGCTTACGTGGTTGACTCCGGCGTGCTGTCTGCGCACGCGGAGCTTACCGGCCGCGTTGCCTCGGGGTGGTCGGCGATTTCCGACGGGCTGGGCACCGGGGACTGCAACGGCCACGGCACGCACGTTGCCGGCACTATCGCGGGAAAGACTTACGGCGTGGCCAAGGCGGCCACGGTAGTTTCCGTCCGCGTGCTGGACTGCAATGGGTCAGGCTTCAACTCGGATGTGATTGCCGGGCTGGAGTGGGTCGCCTCCCACCACCAGGCCGGTACCCCGGCCGTGGCCAACCTGAGCCTCGGCAGCACCACCAGCGCCATGGTGGACGCCGCGGTGCAGGGCATCATCGACGACGGCGTCACCGCAGTGGTCGCCGCCGGGAACTCCGCCGTCGATGCGTGCAACAGTTCCCCGGCCCGGGTTGCCGGCGCGCTGACCGTTGCCGCGAGCGATTCCGCGGACAAGCAGGCGGGCTTCTCCAACTACGGCAGCTGCGTTGACCTGTACGCGCCGGGCGTGGGCATCAAGTCAGCTTCCTCCAGCTCGACCACGGCCACGGCCCTGATGAGCGGCACCTCGATGGCGTCCCCGCACGTTGCGGGCGCCGCAGCTGTGATGCTGTCCCGGTCGCCCGGGCTGGTGCCGGCGGACGTGGCGGCGAAGCTGCTTTCCGCCGCCACCTCCGGTGCGGTCTCGGGCGCCACCACCGGGACGCCGAACCGGCTGCTGTTCTCCGACCCTTCCGCCGTGGTCCTCACCGCGCCGTCCGTGTCCGCGCTCAGCCCGGCGGCCAATTCTTCCGGTGCCGCCGTGGGATCCAACGTTACCGCCACCTTCAGCACTGCTGTCCAGGGCGTGAACGGTTCCACCTTCGTCCTCCGGAGCGCCTCAGGAGCAACAGTGCCCGCGGCGGTCAGCTACGACGCCGCCACGCGCACCGCAACGCTGAACCCCGAGAGCCTGCTCGACCCGTCGCAGAAGTACACGGTGACCCTGACCGGCGGATCCTCTGCCATCAGGGACGCCGCGGGCACGCCCTTTGTGACGGGCAGCTGGTCCTTCACCACCGCCGCGGCCCCCACGGTCACGGCTCGCACGCCCGGCGTGAGCGGCACCGCCGTTGCCGCCGGAAGCAACATCACGGCCACCTTCAGCACGGCTGTCCAAGGAGTTACTGGCAGCAGCTTCCTCCTGAAGAACGCGGCCGGGACCGTGGTGCCGGCGGCCGTCACGTACAACTCCACCGCCCGCACCGCCACGCTGAACCCGGGGGCCAACCTCGCCAACGACGCCAAGTACACGGTGACTCTCACAGGCGGAGCCGCCGCCATCCGCGACACCGCAGGCACCCCGCTGGCCACCGCCAGCTGGACGTTTACCACCGGCCCGGCCCCGGTCATCACGGCCACGACGCCGCGCCCGGGCGCCACACTGGTGCGCCGCGCCGGCAACATCGCGGTGACCTTCAGCGAGGCTGTCCAGGGTGCCGGTGCGGGCACCGTCGCGCTGAAGAACTCCGCCACCGGTGCCAAGGTGGCGGCCACCGTTTCCCGCAACGGCACAACGAACCAGTGGATCTTGAATCCCTCGGCGACCCTCGCCGCAAGGACCACTTACACGGTCAGCGTGACCGGCGGAACCGCCGCGGTCCGCGACCTGGCGGGCAACCCGCTGAAATCCACCAGCTGGACGTTCACCACTGGTTCTCTTTGAGCGAGAGTAAACAAAGGACGACGGCGGCACGTAAGTGCCGCCGTCGTGCTTCGGTTCAGTTGCTAGGACTCAAATTGGGCTCTACTGGCGACTGCGCTAGTAGCCTCGATGCCCCTTGTCGAGGTCAATCCGAGCGGAGGCGCGGTCGGAATCCGACTTCCAATTGTCGTGGCCGTGCCCGTTCCTTTCCTTGAAAACGATCCTGACAGTGTGGGACACCTTGACATCCTTGTCGCCACGGTCGGCGTGTACTTTGGCCTTATCGCTGAAGTACTTATCTCCGTGGACCCAGACCCAACCGTGGTCACGCCCGAGGTCCTTGTCGTTCCTTCCGTGACCCTGGAACATCTTGTGGTCGAAGTAAACCATGGTGCGCTTGTCGCAGTGGATCTTGAACTTGAACTCGACCTTAACGGACTTGCCGTAGTCCCGATCCCTGTTGCCGTAGTCAGCCTTCTTTGGGGTGTAAGCCGTAACGGAACAGCTGTCCTTCTTGCCGTAGTCATACGACGGCGCTGCGCTGGCGGCGCCGGCGAAGGCCAAGGGACCACCTAACAGTCCCAGAGAAACAGTCGAAGCCAAAGCGAGTCTGGCTGCCAATGGGCGGCGCTGCCGTGTTGGCGAGGTGATGGTCATAACTTTTTGCTCCTGCCTAGGGATGCACCTACATATTTGTTCGGGCAGGACTAGAAGATCACGGGGCGCGTGGAGACCTATCAACCACTTCTGCCGCTTTATGATCGTCCACCGGGAATTGTCGGGTGGACTCGGAGCCGGGTCCTCCTCAAGGGAAGCGTCCGGATCCGGTATTCCGAGTGTACCTCCGGAAGTGCGTGTCAACACTGATTTACGGAAACTGTCAACCAAGAGCGGTTGTTTCCGACAATGAAGGGCAGTCGACGACGGATCCTCCCGGCGCCGACTGCCCTCCCTTTCCGCCGTGCTACTTGCGCAGGAAGCCGAGCAGGGCCTCGTTGACCTCTGCTCCGTGGGTCCAGAGCAGGCCGTGCGGGGCGCCATCGATTTCCACGTAGTCGGCCTCCGGCAGAGCCTTACTGAATTCCCGGCCGGTGGCGTCAATCGGCAGGATGTTGTCCGCGGTGCCGTGCACGATCAGGGCCGGGACGTCGATCTTCGGGATGTCGGCGCGGAAATCGGTGATCCAGGTGGGCTGGGCGGCCACCGAGGCGAATGCGCCGGAGCTGGCGGCGAGGTTCCAGCTGGCCCTGACGGACTCCTCGCTGAGGCGTGGCGTGCCCAGGAAGGTGTCGCTGTTGTAGAAGTTCTTGAAGAACTCGGTGAAGAAGGCGTAGCGGTCAGCTTTAACTGCCTCTGCAAGGCCATCGAAGACCGACTGCGGCACCCCGGTGGGGTTGTCGTCGGTCTGCAGGAGGTAGGGCTCAAGCGATCCCAGGAAAACAGCCTTGGACACGCGGGCCGATCCGAACGTGGAGAGGTAGCGGGCTACCTCGCCTGTTCCCATCGAGAAGCCCACCAGCACTGCGTCGTTGAGGTCCAGGGTGGTGAGGATGGCGTTGAGGTCGCCCGCGAAGGTGTCGTAATCGTAGCCGGTAGTGGGCTTGCTGGACTTGCCGAAGCCGCGGCGGTCGTACGTGATGACGCGGTAGCCGGCCTCGAGCAGGGCTGCGGTCTGCTTCTCCCAGGAGGATCCGTCCAGGGGATAGCCGTGGATGAGGACAACAGCCTGTCCGGTTCCGTGGTCTTCATAGTAGAGCTCGATGTCGGTGCTGTTTTCCTGTCCAACGGTGATGAAAGCCATGTCTACATTCCCTTCGGTCTCGCGAGAACGGACGTCCTCAAGCGGTGGTACCAACCTATCGGGATCGCAGCCCGGTGCGCGTGGCCTGTCACGGGGCGTAGCCTGCAGGAATGGCAGCGGAGACTGGGATGTTGAGGACGGCATGAAACGAATTGGCTTCCTGTCCTTCGGCCACTGGGGACCGGTGCAGGGTTCCCGCACAAGGACTGCGCGGCATGCGCTGCTGCAGGGGATTGAGCTGGCCGTGGCCGCGGAGGAGCTTGGGATTGATGGCGCGTTTTTCCGCGTGCACCATTTCGCGCGCCAGCAGGCGTCTCCGTTCCCGCTGCTCGCGGCGGCCGCAGCCCGCACCAGCCGTATTGAGCTCGGCACCGCGGTCATCGACATGCGTTACGAGAACCCGCTGTACATGGCGGAGGAGGCAGCGGCCACGGACCTCATCAGCGGCGGCCGGCTCCAGCTCGGCATCAGCCGCGGTTCACCCGAACCCGCACGGAACGGGGCGGGGGCCTTCGGCTATGTGCCGCGGAACGGTGAGACGGATGCCGACATGGCGCGCCGCCATGCCGAGGAGTTCCGGCGGGCCATAGCCGGCGCCGGCGTGGTGGAGGCCGACCCGCGGTACGCCGGGGGAGCCACCGGGCTGTTGCCGGTCCAGCCCCGGTCCGAGGGGCTGCCCGAGCGGATCTGGTGGGGCGCCGGGACACGGAAAACGGCGGTCTGGGCGGCTGAGCAGGGGATGAACCTGATGAGCTCCACCCTGCTGACCGAGGACACCGGGGTGCCGTTCCACGAGCTCCAGGCAGAGCAGATCGCGATGTTCCGTGGGGCGTGGGCGGCGGCCGGGCATGGCCATGAGCCGCGCGTTTCGGTCAGCCGCAGCGTCCTGCCCCTGGCCGACGACGAGGACCGGCAGTACTTCGGCTTGAGCGCCCTCCGCGAAGGCAGGGACCAGGTGGGCGCCCTCGACGGTACCCTTTCCCGCTTCGGCAAAAGCTATATCGGGGAGCCGGACGTCATAGCCCAGGAACTCGCCGCCGACACCGCGGTGCAGGCAGCGGACACGCTCCTGCTCACCGTCCCCAACCAGCTCGGCGTGGAGTACAACGCCAAGCTGCTGGGAAACATCGCCCGCCATGTGGCCCCGGCGCTGGGATGGGCACCCGTGCGGGCGTAGTCTACTGACATCGGACGGTTCCTCCCGAAGGAGTGGCTGCCATGGACACGCGTCACGTTCCTACAGGCCAGAATCACGACGACGGCCCGAGCCCCCGGCGGCTGGCCGCGGTCCTGCTCGTGGCCGGCGTCGTGCTGTCCTTCGCCGCCGGAGCCCTGCATCCCGAAGGGGCGAATGCGAACGACCACGCCGCGGCCTTCGCCGAGTACGCCCGCAGCGACCTTTGGATCGGCGTGCACCTGGGGCAGTTGGTGGGTATGGCAGCCCTGATTGCCGGACTGCTGGTGCTGGGGTCCGTGGCCGGCGCCGTGCCCGGACGTGCAAGCTCGCTGCGCAGATCCTAGGCCCGGTGCCTAGACTGGGACGCGACCGGCATTTCCCAGTGAGAGGCAGTGGCATGACCGACAGCAAGCACAACGCGGGAGAGCCAAGCGACCTTCGGGGCCCCGGCGACCCGGACGCCGTCGAACAGGAGCAGCCCCATCCCGAAGCAGGCACGGCACACAATATTCGTGAGGAACAGATGACACAGCCGGGCGGAACAGTGCCCGCCAGCTACGTGGGCAGTGGAGCGCCGGAGAGCGAACACAAGCCGGAAGAGGCCGCGGAGGAATCCGGGCTGTGGGACGCCGAGGACAGGTAGCTAAAACCAGGGGATGATCCTGTCGGCGCGGGAACGCGTGGCTTCGATCAGGCGCGCATTGGCTGCGTCCGGCCCGTTGGCCCAGGCCTCGGCCGCAGCGCGGTCCATGCCATAGCGCATGTGCCGTTCAACCAGGCGGGCAAGGCGCAGTTCATGCGGTGTGTCGACGAACCACACCTCGTCCAGCTGCGCCCGCACCTGCTGCCAGCGCGGATCGTCGCTGAGCAGATAGTTGCCCTCAGTGACGATGACGGGGAGGGCGGCCGGGACGGCCAGTGATGCGGCGACGGGTTCATCGATCGTCCGCCGGAAGTCCGGCGCATACACGACGTCCTCGTCCCGGCGCGCAAGCCGCTGCAGCAGCGAAAGGTAACCGCCGACGTCGAACGTGTCCGGCGCGCCCTTGCGCTGCCGCAGGGGAGTGCCGTCAATGATGGCGTTGCCCAGGTGGAAACCGTCCATGGGCAACACCAGGGCGGAATCGGGGCCGAGGGCGTCGGCCAGGCAGGCCGAGAAGGTGGATTTGCCGGACCCCGGGGAACCGGCCACGCCGAGGAGAATCCGCCTTCCGGCGTTCAGCCGGCCGCGCAGTCCGGCGACGGCCTGCTGGATTTCTACGGATTCGAAAGCCCGGACGGCGGGGGGCTCAACGTTCGGAAGGGTCATGCACAGCATCCTAGGCGAGGCACGGGATGCAGGCGTGCTGCGATGCATGCGGTCAGTCGAGCGGAATGGTGATGGTGATGGCCGTGCCGGTGCCCGGAGCCGAGGTGATGTCCACGGTCCCGCCCGCTTCCTCGACCGCCTGTGAAATGGTCCTGAGTCCGTGGCCGTCGACGTGTTCCGCGGCCGGCGGAACCAATGCGAAGCCGGTGCCGTTGTCAGCGACCATGAGGCGGATGCCGTGGAACACGGCGGCAAGCCGGACAGTGACATCGGTGGCGTGCGCGTGCTTGAACGTGTTGCTCAGCGCCTCCTGCGCGGACTGGTACAGCAGGGACGCGCAGCCGGACGAGATCTCAACGCCGTGGTGGGGAGTCTCCCAGCGGACGCAGGTGCCCTGGCGGCGCAGGGGGACGGTGAGCCTGTCGATGCAGCCGGCGAGCCCCAGCCGGTAAAAGTCCAGCGGCTGACGGTCGGTGATGACACCGCCGACTTCGACGACTTCCTCGAGAGCTACTGACTGGTTCATGGCGCCTCCCGCTTCCTAGCGGTCCTAGTTGCATGCTTTCCCTGGAAGGATCGCTCCTCCAGGGGCTGACGCTTAAGGGTCGCGCGGGCCGATCAGGCTTGCCGCAGGTTTAACTCGGGATCCAATCAAGTTTGCGCAAGGTCTAGCGCGCAGCTACTGGGCGAGCATCCAGGGCTGCATCGCCTGCTGGGGATATGCGACGGCATCGGCGGCGTCAAGGACCTCCAGCGCTGTCATGTGCGCGGCCGCGGCTATTTCACGGATCGGCTTGCCGTGGGTGACGGCCGCGGCGACTGCGTTCTGCAGGGTTGCCGCTGCCGGGTCGTGCTCTACTACTGCAGATTCCAGCGTCGCCACGGCCTCTTCCACCGCGCGAATGTCTTCGTCCATCGGTACCCTCCTGTTTCTGCCCCATTGCAGTGATGTTCCTAAAACAATAAGACAGACAGGTCTGTCTCTGCCAGTACCAAGGTACACTGATTCTCTAATGACTGCTCCTGATGCAACCGGGGATGCCTTGCTGCCTGCCGAGGTGCGCACCGGACATAGTGAACCGGTGGACCGGATCCTCGCCACTGCCTACGAGCTGTTCTCCCACCGCGGTGTCCGCGACGTCGGAATCAATGAGCTGATCGAACGGTCCGGCGTGGCTAAATCCACTTTTTACCGCCACTTCCCGTCCAAGGATGCACTGGTCCTGGCATTCCTGGCACTCCGTGACCAAGTCTGGACGGTGGACCTGATTGTCTCCGAGGCGAGGCGCCGGGGGACCACTCCCGAAGGGCGCCTGCTGGCCATCTTCGACGTCTTCGGCGACTGGTTCCAGCGCGATGATTTCGAAGCGTGCACCTTCATCAATGTCCTCCTCGAGATGGGCCCGGAACATCCGCTTGGCGAGGCCAGCATCGGCTACCTCGCCAGAATCCGCGGCCACATCCAGGCGCTCGCAGAGGAGGCGGGACTCGAACGCCCTGACGAATTCGCCCGCTCCTGGCACATCCTGATGAAGGGCTCCATCATTTCCGCAACGGAAGGCGACTTCCTCGCTTCCAAGCGGGCGCAGCAGATGGCCGGCTGGCTGATCGGGCATCACCGGAGCTGACGCCGCCGGTGGACGGCCGCCCGTCGGCCCTCTTCAGCGGCCGGTCCGAATCAGTCGCGCCGCAACAGGTTCCGCAGTTGGGTCGGGAGCCACCTCGGCTTCGATCCTTCACCCGAGTCCCCGCTGCCTTGCTCCGGCCGGTCCGCCGCCCCGGCTGCGACGTAGTCTCCGCCCGCCGGAAGGGTATCGGCGCCCGCAGCCAGGCTGTCGGCGCCCGCAGCCGGCGGAAGGCAGGCGTTCTCGCTCAGGTGGCACAGGAGCGCCTGCTCGGGGGATCCCGGATGCAAGGCCAGGTGCTGCAGCAGACGGTGCCGGGCTTCCGATTGCACATCAGTGGTGGCGAGGATATCCAGGATGAGTTCGATGACTTGGGCGCGCATCACCGTCTTGTCGATCGACCTCAGGGATTCGCTGCAGAAGTCCTCCAACTCATCCGCTGCATCCTCGGAGCATCTCCCGCGCTCGGAGGGGACGTTTAGCCGGTTCGGCTCGCCAGGGGTGGCAGTGTTAGCGTCCACCAGGACCTCCGTGAATGGTCGCATTTCCCACCAGGAATTCTGCATCGGCTGGCGTCGAGACCTCCGCGACCACTATGCCGGGCCCCTGAACGGGCGCGGGCTCCGCAACCGCCTGGTTCCAGACGTCGAGTGCTGCGAAAGTAACCACCGGAATGCACAGCAGTAACAGCGTCTTCACTGGGGCTCCTCCCTTGGCTGCCTGACCCCTTGCATGGTGCCAATCTGCACCATGTCTCCTGTGAAAAGCTCGGTGCCCGCACCCCTTGATAGAAGGTTCCGTGCGGAATTTGGGGGGTCCGGGCGGCGAAAACGTGCGCTTTGGCGCAGGGGCCGGAGCTGCTGCCGGAAACTTCCCGGGTTTTCACAAGGAAACTCTCAGGATTCCTGTTGGCAGAGCCGGAGGCTGCATGGGCAGCCCGTGGCAAGCGTTCCTACTGCGCCTTAACAAGCGCTCCGCAAGGGCGTAGTTTTGTGGTGTTGGGACCGGTTCCGGTCCTCCGCATCCTGCATTGGGGCCGGAAGCTGACAGGAGGTAACAGCGATGACCAACATATTCAGGCGGGCCGGCGTGGATATCCCGGAACCCTTCCGCCGTTTCCTGGAGGGGGATCTGGACGCGTGGCTCCGGGTGGAGGAATACCGGGAGGCTGGCTCCCTAGTGGTAAAGGCTGAAGCACCGGGCATCGATCCTGACAATGATGTCGACATTACCCTGGCCGGCAGCCAGCTGCAGATCACAGTCCGCCGTGAAGAAAAATCGGAACACAAGGACAAGGAAGGGTACCGCTCGGAATTCCGGTTCGGCACGTTCTCGCGAACGGTAAGCCTTCCCGCCCCGGTGAACCACGAGGACATCCGCGCCTCGTACACCGACGGCGTTCTGGAAGTCCGCGTTCCGCTGCCCGAAGAGCCTGCTGCGGGTGCCCGGAAGGTCCGCGTCTCCCGCAGTGCCGGAACCGGCGGCTTCGGAACTAGCGGTGCGGGAACTGGCGGCTCTTCACGGGACATGGGGCAGGATCCCGAGGGCCAGAGTTTCGGTGGCCCCTAGGACGGCAGCTCAGCCCTCGTAGTGGGTCTTTGCCGGGCCCTGGCCGAGCGAGTCAACGATCGACGTCGCAACGCTGTGCAGCTTGATGTTGCGGGTGCTGGACGCCGCCTTGAGCAGCTCGAAGGCTTCCTCCTGGCTGCACCTGTTCTGCGCCATGATCACGCCGACGGCGACGTCGATCACTGTCCGGGTTTCCAGCGTTGCCTTGAGGTTGGCCGCTGCGTCGCTGTAGTGGGCGAAGCGCACGGCCAGCCTGAGCGCCATCGACGTCTGGCTGACGAAGTCCTGCGCCAGCTCCAGCACCCGGCCCTCGAAACGGCCAGGACGGTGTGAGTAAAGGTTCAGTGCGGCCCGGGTTTCGCCCTCGAGCACGAACGGGAGGGCGAGGATGGAGCGGACTCCCTGCCCCAGCACCGTCTCGGCGTAGCTTTTCCAGCGGTCGTGGTTCTCAAGGTCCGTGATGTGGATGGTCACCTGCTCACGCGAGGCCGTCATGCAGGGACCGTCGCCGAAAGCGTACTGGATCTCGTCCATGGCCTGCGCCTCGGGGCTGCTGCTTGCCACGGTTGCTGCCTTGCGGTGCCGCAGCAGGGTCACGCCGCAGAGGACTTCGTCCCCGGGCTCGGACAGGCTGCGTGCAGAGATCCGGGCAAGCTCACGGAGGAATTCGCCCACGTCGGAGCTTGTGAGGACAAGCTCGTTGAGGTGCTCCGTGATTGAGGTTTCAGGTTTTGCGGTCGACTCGCTGGCCACGATCTTTCGGTACCGTTTCGCTCAGGTCTAGACGAACCGGCGGGCGCAGCGCGGGGGACCCCGTGGCCGGGGCGGTAGCAGCAAGCAAGGTGCCGGATCGAACAACAATCCAACGGCCCTCTGCTAAACCGTACCGAGAAAATATACACCAGTTCCGCATGTGCCATGGCCGCGGTTACAGCCGCGGGCCCTAGGCTGGGGGAAAGGTGCCGGGCGGCGACAGCCGCTGCGGCCATCGGAGCACGGCCGCCCGGACCAGGGCCGGCCAGCGAACAGGAGGAGGCCGCGGTGAGAATTGCCGTAACGGGAGGCAGCGGAAAGCTTGGACGGAACGTGGTCCGCAGGCTTGTGGCGGACGGGCATTCGGTCCTCAACCTGGACCGGACGGGCAACCGGAGCCCACAGTTCGCCGCCGTGGATCTGCGTAATTACGGGCAGGTTCTTGACGTCATCATGGGCCTCGATGACCGGCACCAGGGCTTCGACGCGATAGTCCATCTGGGAGCCATTCCGGCTCCGGGCCTGGTGCCCGACGCCGCCACCTTCGAAAACAACATGCTGTCCACCTATAACGTCTTCCAGGCGGCGCGCAGGGCCGGCGTCAAGAAAATCGTGTACGCCTCCAGTGAGACGGTGCTGGGACTGCCGTTCGACGTCGACCCTCCCTACATCCCGGTGGACGAGGAGTATCCGGCCCGGCCGGAGAGCACCTACTCACTGGTGAAGCATCTGGAGGAGCAGATGGCCATCCAGATGACGCGGTGGGACCCGGAGCTGAGCATCGTTGGCCTCCGGTTCTCCAACGTCATGGATCCGGAGGACTACGAGGAGTTTCCGTCCTTTGACCGGGACACCGCCCTGCGGAAGTGGAACCTCTGGGGCTACATCGACGCGCGCGACGGCGCGCAGGCGGTGGCACGCGCGCTGGAATACCGCACGCCGGGGTTCGAGGCCTTCATCATCGCCAACGAGGACACCGTCATGAGCCGCTCCAGTGCCAGCCTGGCGGCGGAGGTGTTCCCGCGGGTGCAGGTGACGAAGGAGCTGGGCGAGCACGAGACCTTGCTGTCCATCGACAAGGCCAAGCGGCTCCTCGGCTTCGCGCCCGAGCACAGCTGGCGGAACTACCACTCGACCCGCACGACGCCCACCGAGGACTGACCACCCACGGGACTGGCTACCCACCGGACTGAGCGCGAACGGACACTTGAGGCCCCGGCTGCGGCTGTGGAATGGGCCCTAAATGTCCGTTCGCGCTTTCCCGGGGGAAGGCGGTGCGGGCTCCGCCTGGTGCCGGGACCAGATGTCGCCCATTTCCTGGGTGGACTGCTCAACGATCCTGCTCATGGCCGCGTGTGCCGCCTCGGCTTCACCGCGCTGGATTGCGCTGGCCACGTCCACGTGCAGCTGCAGGGCCTCGTGGTGCGGAAGGTGCGGCACCAGGCCGTGTTCGGTGCGGCCGGAGAGAACTTCCCGGACCAGGTTGTGCAGCTGGGAGAACATGGGATTGCCCGATGTCCTGAGCACCGCAGCGTGAAACTCTATGTCCAAGGTGAGGAACTGCTCCTGTTTGTCGCCCTGCCCGGCCGCCCACAGCCGGGCTGCGAGCGACACGAGTTCGCTGCCGTCCTCCAGCGAGATGCGGTCCGCCGCGAGCCGTGCCGCTTGCGGCTCTATCGCGCCGCGGAGTTCGTTCAGTGCGCGCAGCTGGTCAAGCCGTCCCGGGGAGGCCAAACGCCACCGGATGACCTGGGGATCGTAGAGATTCCAGCATTCTTCTTCCTGGACTACAGTTCCGAGCCGCCGCCTGGACTCCAGCATGCCCATGGAACAAAGCACTTTCGTCGCTTCCCGGACCACTGACCGGGCCACCTTGTGCTCGGCTTCCAGCTCATCGATCCGGAGGACGGTGCGCGGCGCGAGCGTGCCGTCGGCAATCGCCAGGCCGAGCCGTTCCAAAAACGACCTGGGCGAATCTCTGGAGTGCTCCGCCTTTGGAGTTTGCATAAATAAAGCATACGGGAAGCAAACAAAGGGTTGTTTAAGTCCGCCTTATTTGCCATGATCGCAGCCTGAGCAAGTGCAATGATGCGTTTGGAGCGGCCGGAGGATCTCCGGTCCTGAGTCAAGGAGTCGTAATGAAGCGACGTTCAGTAGTAAAGTACGCGGCCGTTGCCGCGGCCCTCTCCATGGGGCTGACCGCCTGCGGCGGGGGCGGAGGCGGCGACTCGAAGGGGTCGGACACGGTCCGGGTCACCCTCGCCAACCATGTCTGGACCGAGGGCATCAAGGCTGCGATCCCCGAATTCGAAAAGTCCACCGGCCTCAAAGTGGAACTGACCCAGCTCGGTGAAGACCAGCTGTCCGACCAGTACAACGTCAAGCTCAACGCGGGCAGCGACGAAATCGACGTCATGATGTACCGGCCTCTTCAGGAGGGCAAGGCCTTCGGCAAGAACGGCTACCTGGCGGACCTGACCAGCAAGGTCGCCGAAGACGCGGACTGGAACTGGAAGGACTACCAGGACGGCCCTGTCAAGGCTTCGACGTATGAAGACAAGGTCATGGGCGTTCCGATCATCACCGAACGCGAGGTGCTCTACTACCGCAAGGACCTGCTGAAGGCCGCCGGCCTTGAGGTGCCCAAGACCATGGAGGAACTCGAGGCGGCAGCCAAGAAGATCGCCTCCGCGGACACCGCCGGATTCGTTGCCCGCACCGGCAAGTCCACCGCGGTCACCCAGTTCTCCAGCTTCCTGTACAGCTTCGGCGGCGACTTTACTGACGCAAGCGGCAAGTCCGCCGTCGGCAGCGAGGAAGCCAAGAAGGCCTACGCCTTCTACGGCGGGCTCATCAAGAACTACGGCCCCAAGAACGTCAGCACCGACATGAGCTGGCCGGAAGCCATGGCAATCTTCACCCAGGGCAAGGCCGCCTTCTACACGGAGGCGGACTCCCTCTACAAGAACGCCACGGACCCGGCCAAGTCCAAGGTGGCCGAAACCGTTGGCTTCGCGCCGCTTCCGGCCGGACCGGCGGGCTCCAAGCCGTACAACATCCCGTCGTGGGGCCTCGCGATCAACCAGTCCTCGGGCAACCAGGACAACGCCTGGAAGTTCATCAAGTGGGCCACCAGCAAGGATCGGACGCTCGAAGCACAGAAGGCCGGCGTCCCCGGCCCCCGGGCCTCCGTCTGGTCTGATCCGGCCGGCACGTCCACTTACCCGAAGGACCTTGCGGCCGCCATCGCAGTCAGCGCTGAAAAGGGCGTAGGCCACGACCGTCCGCTGGTCATCACCGTCGGCAAGGCCCGCGAAATCGTGGGTGAGCCCATCGTCGCTTCCATCACGGGCGCTGACGCTTCCGCCGCGGCCGACCAGGCCAACACCGCCTTCCAGAAGTTCCTGGACGACGAAAACAAGTAAGTAAAGTGCGACGGCGGGACAACAGCCCCGCTGTTGTCCCGCCGTCGCACTTGAAACGCCTTCACCCCCAACTCTTAGGTGAACCATGTCTGTACTGACCCCCGCCCGGACCTCTGGACAATCGGCGCGCAGCCGGGATAATTTCTCCGCCTGGGCGAACCGGCACCGGAAATGGCTGTTTGCAGCGCCCGCAATGATCTTCGTCGGTCTCCTGATCGTCTTTCCGCTTGCCTGGACCCTCTACCTGAGCCTGACCGACTCCCAGGGATCGGTCCGCGCGGCCTCCGATTTCGTCGGGTTCGAAAACTACCTCACCGTGCTGACGGACACCGAAAGGTTCTGGCCGGCCGTAGGCCGCACGGTGTCCTTCACCCTGGTGGCGCTGGTTTGCGAAGTCGTCCTCGGCATGTGCATCGCCCTGCTCCTGTGGCGTCCGTTCCGCGGCGAGAAATGGGTCCGCGTGGCCATTCTGCTGCCGCTCGTTGCCACCCCCGTGGCAGTAGGCATGATGTGGCGACTGATCTTTGACCCGAACATCGGCTTCGCCAACCAGCTGCTGGGGCTCGTTGGCATTCCGCCCCAGCCGTGGCTCTCCGGCCAGGACTCGGCCCTGCCCACCACCATCTTCATGGACGTTTGGCAGTGGACCCCCATGGTGGTGCTCATCCTCCTTGCGGGGCTGACCTCGCTGTCCGAGGAGCCGGATGAGGCCGCCCGGATGGACGGTGCCAACGCGTTCCAGCGCTTCTTCTTCGTCACCCTGCCCCTCATGATGCCCACCGTGATCGTGGCCATCCTGCTGCGCGGCATCGACGCGCTCAAGACGTTCGACATCCTCTACGCCACCAAGGGCAAGGGTGGCGGTTCATTCCACGAGGTGGAAACGCTGAACGTGTATGCCTACGGGCTCAGCTTTGACTACAACCAGTACGGGCTCTCCTCCGCCGTGTTGATCCTGTTCTTCATGATCATCATTGGCTCCATGTGGCTGCTGACCATGCGCAAGAAAGCGGTAAGCAAATGACCCTCATGACCGAATCCCAAACGTCGGCAGGCCAGCGGCGCGGAACGGCCCGCCGCAGGAAGCCGCTGCGCAGCAGCGGGTACAAGGTGTTCCGTGTCATTGCCCTGGTGGCGGTGGTGCTGTTCCTGATTGCGCCGCTGTTCTGGATGCTGCTCGCTTCCTTCAAGACCAACGTGGACATCTACGATGCGGGGAAGTCGTTCCTGTTCACGCCGACCGCCGAGAACTACGCCAACGTCCTGCAGCGGAACAACTACTTCGTCTTCATCTTCAACAGCTTCTGGGTGGCTTTCGTCTCCACCGCGCTGTCACTGGTCCTGGGCGTCCCGGCCGCCTACGCCATGAGCCGGTTCACCATGCACCGCTCGGCGCTTGTGGTGCTCATGGCCCGCGTCATCCCGGGCGTTTCCCTGCTGGTGCCGTGGTACTACGTCTTTTCCAACCTGAAGATGGTGGGCGGCTTCGAAGTCCTGATCCTCAGCCACATGTTCGTCGCCCTGCCGCTGATCGTGTACATCATGATGAGCTACTTCGACTCGCTGCCGGTCGAACTGGAGGAATCGGCGCAGGTGGACGGGCTCACCCCGATCGGCGCCTTCCGCCACATCACCCTCCCGCTGTCCGTGGCCGGCATGGCCACCGCGGGCATCCTGGCCTTTATCTTCTCGTGGAACAACTTCATGTTCGCCCTGGTCCTGTCCGGCTCGAAGACGAAGACGCTGCCCGTGGCCATCTTCGACTTCGTCTCCTACGCCAGCATCGACTGGGGCGGGCTGATGGCGGCCGCCACCGTGGTGACCATCCCGATCATGATCATTGCGTTGTTCACGCAGAAGTACATCGTCTCCGGTCTGACCGCCGGCGCCACCAAGGGCTAGGGGCTCGGAAATGACACGAATCAGCAGGATAGAAACCTTCCTGGTGCCGCCGCGCTGGCTGTTTGTCCGCATCGAGACCGACAGCGGGATTGTGGGCTGGGGCGAGGCGAGCTGCGAAGGCCGCAGCGAGACGGTGCGCACCGCCGTCGACCAGCTCGCCGAGCTGCTCATCGGCCAGGACGCCCTCCGGATCGAGGACCACTGGCAGGTCATGACCAAGGGGTCGTTCTACCGGGGCGGCCCCATCCTGGCAAGCGCCGTGTCCGGGCTTGACCAGGCACTGTGGGACATCGCCGGCAAGCACTTCAATGCACCGGTGCACCAGCTGTTGGGCGGCCCCGTCCGTGACCGGATCCGCATGTACGGCTGGGTGGGCGGCGACGAACCCAACGAAGTGGCTGACCAGATCAACGCCCAGCTGGAAGTGGGGCTCACCGCCGTCAAGATGAACGCCAGCGGCAGGATGAGTCCGGTGGCCTCCGTTGCGGAGCTCGACGGCGTGGTCCGCCGGGTTGCGGCCGCCCGCGAAGTCCTGGGGGAGCACCGGGACGTCGCTGTGGATTTCCACGGCCGCTTCAGCCTGGCCAACGCCCGGCGGGTGGCGCCGCTGCTGGAACCGTTCCGGCCGTTCTTCCTGGAGGAACCCGTCGTTCCCGAGAACACCCACCTGCTGCGGGAATTCACCTCCTCCACCACAACACCGGTGTCCACCGGCGAGCGGCTTTACAGCCGGCAGGAGTTCCTCCCCGCACTGCAGGCGGGGATCGCCGTGGCGCAGCCGGACCTCTCCCATGCCGGCGGCATCACAGAGACACGCAAGATCGCCTCGCTGGCCGAGGTCTACGAAGTGCAGCTGGCCCCGCACTGCCCGCTGGGTCCGCTCGCGCTCGCGGCATGCCTGCAGGTTGGCTTCGCGACGCCCAACTTCCTCATCCAGGAACAAAGCATTGGCATCCATTACAACCAGGGTGCCGAGGTCCTGGACTACGTGGTGGACAAGACCCCGCTCAAGTTCGTGGACGGGCACATCGAGCGGCTGACCGGGCCGGGCCTGGGCATCGAAATTGACGAAGCCGTGGTCCGCGCGGCAGACAAGCAGGGCCACGCATGGCGCGGACCGGTCTGGCGGCACCCCGACGGCTCCTTCGCGGAATGGTGACGGACAGAGTGGAAAGCACAGGAACTATGAATCCGGAACTGCTGCTCAACGGCGTCAGGGACAGCCGGCTGGTCGCCATCGTGCGCGGCTCGGACGGACGGGCAGCCGCGAAGGCAGCACTCGTTGCGATGGAGGAGGGATTCCGGTACGTCGAAATCGCCCTCACTACCCCCGGTGCGCTGCAGGCCATCAGCGAAGTGCGGGCGGCGGCTCCGGCCGGCTGCTTCGTCGGGGCGGGAACAGTCCTGACCGTGCGCGACGTGGACAACGTCGTTGAGGCTGGCGGGCAGTTCACCGTGACCCCCGCGCTGGCCGAATCGGTGGATGAGTCCGCCCGGCAGGGGATACCGGTTCTGGCCGGTGCGATGACGCCCAGCGAGGCCTACGAGGCCATGAACCGCGGGGCAACTGCCGTCAAGCTTTTCCCGGCCTCCATCGGCGGACCGCAGTACCTCAAGGCATTGCGTGACCCATTTCCGGACATTCCCTTCATCGCGGTGGGAGGCGTCGGCCTCGAACAGGCCGCAGCGTACTGGGATGCGGGCGCCATTGCGGTCGGCCTTGGCGGGCCGCTCTTCGGGGATGCCGGCTCCGGCGGGGACCTGGCGCCGGTACGGTCGCGGGCACGCAGCTTCGTGGACCTGGCCGCCGGTTTCGGGCGCACTGCCGTGGAGAGCCCGCGGTGACTCCCGCCGTCGACCTCCTTACGCTGGGCGAATCCATGGTGTCGCTCAGGACCGGCGGCCCGATCTCTGCCGGTGGTTGCCTGTCGATGCATGTGGCCGGGGCCGAGTCGAACGTCGCCGTGGGCGCTGCCCGGCTGGGGCACAGGGTGCGCTGGGCCGGCGTCATCGGCAGCGACCCGCACGGTGAATTCATCCTGCGCCAGTTGCGGGGTGAAGGCATCGACGTGCTTCACCGGGAGGATGCCGCCCGCAGCACCGGCGTGATGTTCCTGGAACAGCGCACGGCCGACGTCACCCGTGCCTACTATTACCGCTCCGCGTCAGCCGGATCCACGCTCAACCGCGACGACGTCGACGGGGCTCTCGCCGGCGGCGCCCGGGTGCTGCACCTGACCGGAATCACCGCCGCCCTCAGCCCGCAGGCGCAGGAAGCAGTTGAATATGCCGCCAGCCGGGCCAAAAGCGCGGGGATCCTCGTCTCGCTGGACGTCAACTACCGCAGCAAGCTCTGGACCCGTGACGAGGCCAGGGCCGCGTTGGCCCGGGTCGTGCCGTATGCGAGCATCCTGATCGCGTCCGACGACGAGCTCGGACTGGTGTCGCCGGATCTGGAACGCGCAGATCCTGACGCTGAGCGGGATTCCTCGGAGGCCGCGGAGGTCCTCGCGGCAAAGCAGCTCCTTGACCTGGGCGTGCAGGAAGTGGTGGTCAAACGCGGAGCCGCCGGCGCCGGCGTCCACACCGCCGTCGGACGCCATGAGGCGCCTGCTGTGCCGGTGACAAGCATCGACACCGTCGGTGCCGGAGATGCCTTCACCGCCGGATACCTGTCGGCCCTGCTCGACGGCGAGAACGTAACCGGACGCCTCAGCCGCGGCGCGCTTGCGGGCGCTTTCGCCGTCAGCACAGCGGGCGACTGGGAAGGCCTGCCGCGAACCGGTGAACTCGCACTGCTGGGCAACCATGTTGCAGGCAGCACCCAGCGCTGACTGTAACGCCCATCGGGCCGCCCGGCCCGGAATCTTGAAATTTTTCTGATGTGAAGGAAGGCCTGGACCTGTGAAAATCGTTGCCGCGGAAGTCTTCGTGACAAGCCCGTCCCGTAATTTCGTGACCCTCCGGATCACCACGGAGGACGGGGTGACCGGCATCGGTGACGCGACCCTGAACGGGCGTGAGCTCGCCGTGGCTGCTTATTTGAAGGAGCATGTCGCGCA
>NZ_PJMC01000002.1 GCF_002892795.1 Arthrobacter sp. AFG20
AGCAGCGCGGCCACGAGGGACTCGGATTCCTCGGCGAGTTCCCCGAAGCCGCGCAGCACGATGACCTCCGAGGCGCCGGCGTCCCCGCCGACCCGGATCTGCGCGTCGAGCCGGTTCGGCGCGGACGAGCCGGCGTCGGCGAGCACGATGATCCGGCAGGGGTGTTCGCGGCTGGCCTCGTTCGCGGCCTCGATCGCTTCTTCTTCGAGCCCGGATTTGGTGACCACCACGAGGGTGAGGACCCGGCCGAGCGCGATCACCCCGCCCTGCTCGCGCAGGGACTGGATCTTCTTGGAAACCTTCGAGGTGGTGGTGTTGGGCAGGTCTACGATCATGGCCTTCTCCAGGTGCGTCCGTCGCGGGCTAGCAGCTCATCGGCCGAGGCCGGGCCCCAGCTGCCGGGCGCGTAGGGCTCGGGCTGTTCACCCAGCCCGGCCCAGTACTCTTCGAAGGGGTCCAGGATCTTCCAGGACAGCTCCACTTCCTCGTGCCGCGGGAACAGCGGCGGCTCGCCCAGGAGTACGTCCAGGATCAGCCGCTCGTAGGCTTCGGGGCTGGACTCGGTGAACGAGTGCCCGTAGCCGAAGTCCATGGTCACATCCCTCACTTCCATCTGGGTGCCGGGAACCTTGGACCCGAACCGGATCGTGGCGCCCTCATCGGGCTGGACCCGGATCACCACCGCGTTCTGGCCGAAATCATCGTCGCCATGGTCACGGAACAGCAGGTTCGGTGCGCGCTTGAACACCACCGCGATCTCCGTGACCCGGCGTCCGAGCCGCTTCCCGGCGCGCAGGTAGAACGGCACCCCGTTCCAGCGCCGCGTGTTGATGTCCACCCGGATCGCGGCATACGTTTCGGTCGTCGAGTCGGCCGGGATGCCCTCCTCCTCCAGATACCCCTGGACCTGCTCGCCGCCCTGCCACCCGCCGGCGAACTGGCCGCGGGCCGAATGGGTGGACAGGTCCTCCGGCAAACGCACCGCGGCGAGGACCTTTTCCTTCTCCGCCCGCAGGTCATCGGCGTTGAAGGAGATCGGCTCCTCCATCGCCGTCAACGCCAGCAGCTGCAGCAGGTGGTTCTGGATCACGTCGCGGGCCGCGCCCACGCCGTCGTAATACCCGGCCCGGCCGCCGGTGCCGATGTCCTCGGCCATGGTGATCTGGACGTGGTCCACGTAGTTCGCGTTCCACAACGGCTCGAACAGCTGGTTCGCGAACCGCAACGCCAGAATGTTCTGGACCGTCTCCTTGCCCAGGTAATGATCGATCCGGAACACCGCGTCGGCCGGGAACACCGATTCCACAATGTCGTTAAGCTGCCGGGCCGATTCGAGGTCGTGCCCGAACGGCTTCTCAATCACCACCCGCCGCCACTTCTCACCCCCGGCCTGCGCGAGGCCGTGCTTGGACAGCTGCCGGCAGACCTGTTCGAAGGCCTTCGGCGGGATGGAGAGGTAGAACGCGTGGTTGCCGCGGGTGCCACGGTTCTCGTCGAGTTCCTTGATCGTCTCGCCGAGCCGCTCAAACGCCGAATCGTCGTCGAACGCGCCCTGCACGAACCGGATGCCCTCCGAGAGCTGGTTCCAGACCGCCTCATCAAACGGGGTCCGTGCGTAGGACTTCACGGCGTCCTTGACCTCCGCGGCAAAGTCCTCGTTGTCCCAGTCCCGCCGGCCGAAACCGACCAGCGCGAAGCTGGGCGGCAACAGGCCCCGGTTGGCGAGGTCATACACGGCGGGCATGAGCTTCTTACGGGCAAGGTCCCCGGTGACTCCGAAGAGCACAAGCGAGGACGGTCCGGCAATCCGGTTCAGCCGCCGGTCCCGCGGATCCCGCAAAGGGTTCCCGGACCGGCCCGCTGACCTTCTGCCGTTCAAGGTATCTGGCATGGTTAATTCAGGGCCTTAGCTCTCAGTGGCGGACCCGCGCTCACTTCCGGATGCGGCAAGGCGCCGTCGGCCACAGGGTATTTGCTCTAAGGCTGTCACCTGCCCGGGTAGCGTTGAACCACCAAACCGGGCGGCGCCACCCACCCTTTAGGATGGGTGCGCTTCACGACGGCGAGGCGACGTCCCGCCGTCGTCGTTGCCGGACAACAACAAGGGCTAGGCTGCGAACAGCGCCGTCCGCACGGCCTTCTCAAAGCCGTCGACGTGAACGCGGGCGAGTTCCGCGGCCTGGGCCTCGTCCCCTTTGATCACCGCTTCAAGCAGGTCGACGTGCTCGTGCACATGCCGGGAAAGGTTTGGCAGGCGGTCCAGCACTAAGCACCAAATGCGCGTCGCGAGATTGTCGTAGCGGATTAGAACGTCTTCCAGGTGCGGGTTCGCTGCTGCGGCATAAATTCCCTGGTGTACCCTGGCGTCCAGCCGCAACGTCTCCACCACTGATGCGCTGTCCACGTCGAAGGACTCGACCTCCTCCACGATGAGGCGGAGACGCTCCCGCGCTGCTGCGGTGGCCACCCGGGCGGCACGGGCGGCAGCAAGGGGCTCCAGTTGGGCCCTGATTTCTGAGATAAATGCGAGGTCCGTGACCTCCACCCGTGTTGCGAAGGTACCGCGCCTTGGATAAGTCACAACGAGCCGGTCCACTTCCAGCCGTTTAAGCGCTTCCCTGACCGGAGTGCGCCCGATGCCGAGTTCCTTGGCAATCCCCTCGTCGTACAGCGGATCGCCAGGCCGGATCTCCAGGGTCAGCAGGCTGTCGCGGATCCGTTCATAGGCCACATCGGCCAGGGACCTCGAACCTCCGGCCTCCGACACCGCCAAAGATTCAAACGCCACCGCTCCGCCTCTCCCAGGGGCCAACATCTATTGACCACATCCGCGCACCAGTATACGCTGACAACCAGCCCTGATATATCAATAAGGTGATCAGCCATATATCTAAAGGATGCGACATGACTGTTGTGGACACCGCCACAAAAACCAGGCCGGCTGCGCAGACAGAAGCCTCTGAAGAAACCAAAACCGGCAGGTTCGTACTCACACTGTCGTGTGTCGAACGTGCCGGCATCGTCCAGGCAGTAACCACTTTCCTGTTCGAGCGCGGATTCAACATCGAAGAGCACCAGCAGTTCGACGACGGCCTGCGCCAGACCCTGCACCTGCGCACGGCTTTCTCGGGAGCCACGGATTACGATCTGCAGAAGCTTGAAGAGGAGTTCCGCCCCATCGCGGAACGCTTTGAGATGAAGTTCAACGTCCATGACGAGACCAAGCAGCGGGTTCTGGTCATGGTGTCCAAGTTCGGGCACTGCCTCAACGACCTGATTTTCCGCTGGCGGGGCGGCAGCCTCGGCGGGGACCTGGCCCTGGTGGTTTCCAACCACGAAACGCACCGGGCCATGGCCGAGGCCGCCGGCCTTCCTTTCATTCACATCCCGGTGACTGCGGACACCAAGCAGGATGCCGAGCGGCGCCTGCTCGAGCTCGTGGATGAGTACAACATCGACCTCGTCGTCCTGGCCCGGTACATGCAGGTGCTTTCCGATGACCTGTGCCGGTCCCTCGAGGGCAGGGCCATCAACATCCACCACTCGTTCCTGCCGGGGTTCAAGGGCGCGCGGCCCTACCACCAGGCCTACGACCGCGGCGTCAAGCTGGTGGGGGCAACTGCCCACTACGTCACCGCCGATCTTGATGAGGGCCCGATCATCGAGCAGGAAGTCATTCGCGTCGACCACAGCTACGGGCCCACCACGCTTTCCACCATCGGGCAGGACGCTGAGGCCCTGGCGTTGTCCCGGGCAGTGCGGTGGCACTGCGAGCACCGCGTGCTGGTCGACCAGGCCAGCACCATCGTCTTCCGCTAAAGCAGCCACCTACAGGCAGCGGAAGCCCACTATCTAAATCAGCAGGAGAACCACATGGCATCGACGCCACGTATTGTCATCATCGGAGCCGGCATCGTCGGCACGAACCTGGCCGACGAACTGGTCGCCCGGGGCTGGAACAACATCACTGTCCTGGACCAGGGGCCGCTGAACATGCCCGGCGGCTCCACGTCCCACGCTCCGGGCCTGGTCTTCCAGACCAACCCGTCCAAGACCATGGCGTCGTTCGCCAAGTACACGGTGGAAAAGCTGCTGTCGCTGACCGAGGACGGCGTGGGCTGCTTCAACCAGGTGGGCGGCCTGGAAGTCGCCACCACCGAAACCCGGCTCGCCGACCTCAAGCGCAAGCTGGGCTACGCAGCCTCCTGGGGAATCGAAGGACGGATCCTCTCTTCGGCCGAATGCAAGGAGCTCTACCCGCTCCTCGACGACGGGAACATCCTGGGCGGCCTCTATGTGCCAAGCGATGGCCTGGCAAACGCTGCGCGTGCCGTCCAGCTGCTGATCAAGCGCACCGAGGCCGCCGGGGTTAAGTACCGCGGCTCCACCACCGTGACGGGAATCGGGCAGTCCGGACGGCGGGTCACCGGCGTCGAGACTTCCGAGGGCATCATTCCGGCCGACATCGTCATCTCGTGTGCCGGGTTCTGGGGCGCGAAGATCGGCGCCATGATCGGCATGGCGGTTCCCCTGCTCCCGCTGGCCCACCAGTACGTGAAGACGACGGCGGTCCCCGCGCTGAGCGGCCGCAATGAACTTCCGAACGGAGCCACCCTGCCGATCCTGCGCCACCAGGACCAGGACCTCTACTACCGCGAACACGGCGACCGCTACGGCATCGGCTCCTATGCCCACCGCCCCATGCCCGTCGACGTCGACACTCTGGGAACCTATGCCCCGGAGAACGTCAGCGAACACAACATGCCGTCCCGCCTGGACTTCACCCTGGAGGACTTCCTGCCGGCGTGGGAGGCCTCAAAGCAGCTTCTTCCCGGACTGGCAGAAAGCGACATCGAGGACGGCTTCAACGGCATCTTCTCCTTCACCCCCGACGGCGGACCCCTCCTTGGCGAGTCCAAGGAACTCGACGGCTTCTATGTCGCAGAGGCCGTCTGGGTCACGCACTCCGCCGGTGTTGCCAAGGCGATGGCAGAACTGCTGACCACAGGCAAGTCCGAAACGGACCTGGGCGAGTGCGACATCACCCGCTTCGAGGACGTGCAGCTCACCCCCGAGTACGTCAGCGAGACCTCGCAGCAGAACTTCGTGGAGATTTACGACGTCCTCCACCCGCTCCAGCCCAAGCTCTCCCCGCGCAACCTGCGCGTCAGCCCCTTCCATGCCCGGCACAAGGAACTCGGGGCCTTCTTCCTGGAGTCCGGCGGCTGGGAACGGCCGTACTGGTTCGAATCCAACGCCGCCCTCCTCAAGGAGATGCCGGCCGAATGGCTGCCGCCGGCCCGGGACGCCTGGTCCAACATGTTCAGCTCCCCCATCGCCGCCGCCGAAGCATGGAAAACCCGCACGGCCGTCGCCATGTACGACATGACACCGCTCAAGCGCCTGGAAGTATCCGGTCCCGGAGCCCTGAAACTGCTTCAGGAACTGACGACGGCGGACCTGGACAAGAAGCCCGGGGCCGTCACCTACACGCTCCTGCTGGACCACGCCGGCGGCGTGCGCAGCGACATCACCGTGGCCCGCCTGAGCGAGGACACCTTCCAGCTCGGAGCCAACGGCAACATCGACACCGCCTACTTCACACGGGCAGCCCGGCACCAGACGCAAAGCGGGTCCGCCTCTGACTGGGTCCAGGTCCGCGACACCACCGGCGGCACCTGCTGCATCGGCCTCTGGGGTCCCCTGGCCCGCGACCTGGTCAGCAAGGTCAGCGACGATGACTTCACCAACGACGGCCTGAAGTACTTCCGGGCAAAGAGCGCCGTCATCGGCGGGGTCCCGGTCACGGCCATGCGGCTGTCCTATGTCGGCGAACTCGGCTGGGAGCTATACACCAGCGCCGACAACGGACAACGGCTCTGGGATGCGCTCTGGCAGGCAGGACAGCCCTTCGGAGTCATCGCGGCCGGACGGGCGGCGTTCAGCTCCCTGCGCCTCGAAAAGGGCTACCGCTCCTGGGGATCGGACATGACCACCGAACACGACCCCTTCGAAGCAGGCCTCGGATTCGCCGTCAAGATGGCCAAGGAGAGCTTCATCGGCAAGGCCGCACTCGACGGCCGGACCGAGGAGGGCTCCGCCCGCCGGCTGCGGTGCCTGGCCGTCGACGACGGCCGGTCCATCGTCCTGGGCAAGGAGCCAGTGTTCTACAAGGAGCAGGCAGTCGGCTACGTGACCAGCGCCGCCTACGCGTACACCGTGGCCAAGCCGATCGCCTACGCCTACCTCCCGGCCACCGTTTCGGTGGGCGATTCCGTCGAGATCGAATACTTCGGACGGCGCATCACGGCCACTGTTTCGGAAGAGCCGCTCTACGACCCGAAAATGACCAGGCTCCGCGGCTAAGCACCGCAGGGCCCTTCGGGGCCACGCAGCCCCCTTTTCCGCTCCAGCCTCTATCAGCCCAGGAATGGACAAATGATCGGTTCAGAAACAATTAATGACTACCTCGGCAGGCTTGCTTCGCGGAAGCCCACCCCTGGTGGCGGCGCGGCCGCGGCGCTGCACGCGGCGCAAGGTGCAGCCCTGGTGGCGATGGTGGCACGGTTCAGCACCGGCGGCAAATATGAGCAGCACGCCGAGACGACATCCAGAATCATTGCCACCGCCGACCGGCTCGTCGGCGAGACGCTGGGGCTGGCCGACGCCGACGAAGCTGCCTTCAAGGCTGTGATCGCCTCTTACAAGCTGCCCGCCGCCAGCGACCCTGAGCGTGCGGCGCGTGTAGCCGCCATCGACGACGCACTTGGCCAGGCTGCCCAACCGCCGGCCCGGCTGATCAAGTTGTCAGGTGCCGTGGTGGAACTCGCGTCCGAGCTTCTGGATATTGCGAACCCGAATGTCATCAGCGACATTGCCGCAGCCGCCGATGCGGCCAGGGCAGCGGCGACCACTGCCCGCGTCAACATCGACATCAACGTCGTCGCCATCAAGGATGCCCAGGCGCGCGCCGTAGTGGCGGAACAAACAGATGGCCTTGAAGAAAAAGTCGTTCTGGCGGCTGACTCGCTCTCACGCCAGGTACGGGAAAGGATCCTCCGATGACGGCATCTGTGCTTTCCGGCAAGCCCCTGGCCAAGCTGATCCAGCAGCAGGCAACTGCCCAGGCCGCGGCGCTGGCCGAAGAAGGCTCACGCCCCACCCTCGCCGTCGTGGTTGCGACCGAGGACAGCTCCACTCACTGGTACGTTCGCTCCATAGAGCGCGCCGCGGAAAACGCCGGCATCGGGTGCAGGATCATCGACGTCGGCCACGACGCGACCGAACAGGTGCTCATAGCCGTGCTGAAGGACCTCAGCGCAGAGCCCTCCGTCAATGGCATCATCCTGCAGACTCCCCTGCCCCCCGGCGTCAAAACCCAGGAACTGGTCAAGTGCATCGCCCCGGAAAAGGACATCGACGGTGCCAACCCGGTGAGCCTCGGACTTCTCGCCGTAGGGGAACGTGCGTTCGCGCCGGCCACGGCACGCGCCGTTGTTGAAATGCTGGACCACTTCGAGATCCCGGTGGCCGGGCGCAACGTGGTGGTGGTGGGCCGTTCCACCGTCGTCGGCAAGCCGCTGTCCCTGCTGCTGCTGCAGAAGGATGCCACCACCACCGTCTGCCACTCGAAGTCCGGGGCCCTCGGCAAGTACACCAAGGATGCCGACGTCGTGGTTGTTGCCGCGGGCCGCACCGGGTTGCTCACCGGGACGGATGTTTCGGAGCATTCAGTGATCATCGATGTGGGAACCAACGTGCTTTCCGATGGCTCGCTCGCCGGCGACGTCGACGAAGCCAGTGTCCGGCCGGTCGCTGCAGCGCTGACGCCGGTCCCCGGCGGTGTCGGCTCAGTCACCACCGCACTGCTGCTCCTCCACACCGCCGAAGCGGCGCGCGAACAGTTCCGTGCAGCCCGGACTCCAGTCCTCACGCGATGACCGAGGCAGTCATCGCGCGCAGCACAGCGCTTCAGCCCACCAGCACCAAGGTCGTGGCGGACTGGAACGCGCTCATGCCAGGCGATTTCGTCACCGTGCTGGAGTCGTACACCGTTCCCCACAGCGGCTGGATCGACGACCTGACCGAGGATGGCCGCATCGTCTGGCTGGTTCTGGCCTTCGGGGGCGGCCGTCGCATGTTCTTCCGCGAGGACGGCGACATCATCACGGTCGAAGTTCCCTAGTCAACGCACGCCCTCATTGCCCGGCAAAGATTTAAGGAAGAGCCAATGGCGTCCAAAGCCCCACGCGAGAACATCGACGAGTCAAGGCTGACCGTCAGCAAACCCAAAACCAAGGCCGTGGGCATCCCCGCGGTGGCCAACGCCCTGAAAATCTCGCTGGAGCAGATGGGTCCCCTGCGCAGCGTCCAGACGCTGATGGCCGTCAACCAGATCGACGGGTTTGACTGCATGGGCTGCGCCTGGCCGGAACATGAGAAGCGGAATGCGGCGGAATTCTGCGAGAACGGTGCGAAGGCGGTGGCGGAGGAAGCCACCCGCCGCCGTGTCGGCCCGGAGTTTTTCGCCACGCATTCCGTCGCCGAACTGCAGACACGCGATGACTACTGGCTGGGGCAGCAGGGAAGGCTGACCCACCCGATGGTCCTGGATGAGGGCGCAACCCACTACAGGCCCATCGACTGGGACGACGCCCTGGAACTCGTCGCCCAAGAACTCAGGGAGATGGACCACCCCGACCAGAGCGTTTTCTACACGTCCGGACGGACTTCCAATGAGGCGGCGTTCATGTACCAGCTGCTCGTCCGCGGAGTGGGCACGAACAACCTCCCGGACTGTTCAAACATGTGCCACGAGTCTTCCGGGTCCGCACTGGTGGAAACCATAGGCATCGGCAAGGGCTCGGTCAGCCTCAAGGACCTGGAAACGGCGTCCCTCATCTTCGTGGCGGGCCAGAACCCGGGAACAAACCATCCGCGCATGCTCAGTGCCCTGGAGAAGGCCAAGAAAAACGGCGCCGCCATCGTATCCGTCAATCCGCTCCCCGAGGCCGGGCTCCTGCACTTCGAGAACCCGCAGACCATCGCGGGAACGCTGGTGGGCACGGAGCTGACAGATGACTTCCTGCAGATCAGGGCCGGCGGCGACCAGGCACTGTTCCAGGGCCTCGGGAAGTACCTGCTGGACGCGGAACGCGCTGGCAGGAACACCCCGGGCCTGTCCACGGTTTTTGACCACGACTTCATCAGCAACCATACGGTGGGCCTCGAGTCCTACCTTTCGCAGCTGGAACAGGTGCAGTGGGACGACATCGTCGAGGCGACCGGACTGACCATGGAGCAGATCAACGCCACCGGTGAACGGCTCCTGGCGTCAGGTTCCACCATCGTCTGCTGGGCGATGGGCCTGACGCAGCACAAGCACTCAGTTCCCACCCTTCGCGACGTCGTCAATGTGCTGCTGCTGCAGGGCAACATCGGCAAGCCCGGAGCGGGAGTCTGCCCGGTCCGCGGACATTCCAATGTCCAGGGCGACCGGACCATGGGCATCTTCGAACGGATGCCCGAGGGCTTCCACGACCGGCTGGACCAGGAATTCCAGTTCCGCTCGCCCCGGGCGCACGGCTACGACACGGTAGCCGCAATTCGGGCGATGCGTGACGGCAAGGTCAGGCTGTTCGTGGGCATGGGCGGGAACTTCGTGCGGGCTGCACCGGACTCGGAAGCCACCGAGAAAGCCCTGGCCAATACCCGGCTGACCGTGCAGATCTCGACGAAACTGAACCATTCGCACCTGTCGACGGGGAAGCGCGCCCTGATCCTCCCCACACTGGGCCGCACCGAGCGGGACACCCAGCGGTCCGGTGACCAGAGGGTCACGGTGGAGGACTCAATGAGTGCTGTGCACGCATCCCGCGGCCGGCTCAAACCCGCCAGCGAGCACCTGATGTCCGAGGTGGCCATTGTCTGCAACCTCGCGCACAGGGTGTTCACGGACGCCAGCGGCCAGCCCCTTCCCGACACGCCGGTGGCCGACTGGCTCTCGCTCCGGGACGACTACGCGCTGGTCAGGAAGCACATCGAGGCTGTCATCGATGGCTTCGAGAATTTCGAGGAGAGAATCCAGCACCCCGGGGGCTTCGTTCTGCCCCACCCGCCACGGGACAACAGGGAATTCAAGACCCCGTCCGGCAAGGCGCACTTCACGTCCAATGCCCTGGAGTACCTTCAGGTTCCCCCCGGCCGACTGATCCTGCAGACCCTGCGTTCCCACGACCAGTACAACACCACGATCTACGGAAAGGACGACCGGTACCGCGGAATCCATGGCGGCCGGCGCGTGGTGCTGGTCAGCGAGGTGGACATCTCCGAGCTGGGCTATGCCGACGGCGACATGGTGGACCTGGTCTCAGAGTTCCGGGGCACCGAGCGCCGTGCGGAGAACTTCCGCATCGTCAGCTACTCGACACCGAAGGGCTGCGCAGCCGCCTACTACCCGGAAACCAACGTGCTGGTACCACTGGACTCCGTGGCCGACACCAGCGGAACCCCGACCTCGAAGTCCGTCGTCGTCCGGCTGGAACCGGCCGGAGTTCAGGCACGGGAAAATCAGATGCTTGCAGCCCTTCCTCACTGATATATCTTTACGATATATTTGGAATATCAGTTCACCGGCTGCGACGCCCAAGCCCGCACCGCCAAGGGCATAGAGCTGTTTCGTTTCCCGTAAACGGTGTTTCGGAGGCCTGAAATACCTGGGGAGGTAAGCGCCGGAGCACCGCTTTCGGGAAACGAACAGCAGCGGTGGGCATGTCTGCAAGGACGCCACCGCCAGGCGTGTCGACAGCCCGCAACCATCCAGCGAGGGGACGACCAGTGGTAGCTCTAGCCCTTCAAACCGTCGACCGGCCCGGCGAGGATGGCGGGCCTGCCGCTCACGGGGAGCACTCGTGGGCGGAAGCACGCCGCCTGGCCTTCGACTGCGCCGTGCCCCTCGGACCGGAGCGTGTCCCGCTTGCGGAGGCGAACGGCAGAACCCTGGCGGCCGACGTCGTCGCGCTGCAGGAGATGCCCCACTACGCTTCATCCGCCATGGACGGCTGGACGGTTAGCGGGGACGGCCCCTGGACATTGACGGAACCGGGAAAGGCCCTCCGCAACGGAGAGGCCAGCCCTGTGGTCACCGGTGGCACGATCCCCCCGGGCACGCAAGCGGTGCTCCGAGTGGAGAGCGGACGGCTTGCCACGGACGCCAGCGGCCGGGCTACATTGCTGCTGGGAAACGGGGCCTCCCCCGGCGAACCCCGCCCGGGCCAGCACATCCGCAGGTCGGGCGAGGAAGCGGCAGCCGGCGAGGTGCTGATCCCCGCCGGAACGGCCTTGAACCCTGCGCATATCGCCCTGGCCGCCGTCGCCGGCTTCGACCAGTTGACCGTGCGCGGCAAGCCTCTGGTCAAGATGCTGGTCACCGGCTCAGAGGTGGTCACGGCCAGGATCCCGGAACCGGGACAGGTCAGGGACGCCTTCGGGCCACAGCTCAGCACAGTCATCCAGATGCTCGGGGGTGTCCCGGGGCCGCTGATCCGGATCGGGGACTCCTACGAGGAATGGCTCACGGCTCTCGGTAGCGCCGAAGCGCCGATGGGGCAGTGGCCCGATGTCGTGGTGACCACCGGGGGCACAGGGCGCTCGGGCGCTGACCATTTCCGGAATGCCGTGGTAGCGCTCGGCGGGCGACTCCTCATCGACGGCATCGCCATGCGGCCCGGTCACCCCGCCGCCCTGGGCAAACTGCCAAACGGCCGGTTCGTCGTCGGGCTTCCCGGCAACCCGCTCGCCGCCCTCATGGCGCTCTTCACCGTTGGCGGTCCGCTGTTGGCCGCCCTCGGCCACCAGCCGCTGCCCGGCATCAGCCGGGTGCCGTGCGGCACCGCCATCGACGCCCACCGTGCGTCCACCCGGCTCATGCCGTTCCGCTGGGTCAAGGACCTGGCGACTCCCGCCCACTACACCGGCCCCGGGATGATGCGCGGACTGGCCACTGCCGACGGCGTCATGGTGGTTCCGTCCCGTGGCGTTCAGCTGGGTGAGCCGGTTCCGGCATTTGCGCTCCCGTGGCGCCCCGAGCTTCCGGGGTTCTTTGCGTCCGGAATGTAGACGTTGGGTTCAGGGAAAATGACGGTCGGGGTTCGTCGCAGTCTAGGATCAGAGTTGTGAAGCAGGCGGAGTAGCGCAGAGCCTGAACGCTGGTCACGGCGACAACATGGGAGCACCTCTGATGGCTGCAAGAGACGAACCAGGGAACGACCGGGATGCAGACGCCCAAGGCGGAGGCGGCGTCCAGTCCGTAGACCGCGCCCTCCAGATCCTGGAAATCATCGCCAGGGACGGGCACGCAGGCGTCAGTGACATCGCCGACGAAATGGGGGTTCACAAGTCCACCGTTTCGCGGCTGCTCGGCTCGCTGGTGTCCAGGGAGATCGTGCGGCAGAACAATGACCGCGGCAAGTATCAGCTGGGATTCGGCATCCTTCGCCTGGCGAGCTCCATTCCCGGCCGGCTGAGCCTGGTCCACGAGGCGCGGCCCATCCTGGAGAGCCTCGCGGACCAATACAAGGAAACCGTCAACCTCGCCGTCCTGCGTTCCAGCTACGCGGTGAACGTCGACCAGGCCATGGGCCCGTCGACGCTGGCAACATCCGACTGGGTGGGCAGCCTCACGCCCCTCCACGCCACCTCCAGCGGCAAAGTACTGCTGGCAGCCCTGCCGGTTGAAGAACGGTCCCGGATCCTCCAGGAGGCGGGCCTTCCGGCCCGCACCCCGCGGACAATCACGGACCGGGATACCTTGGAGAACCAGCTCCTCGACGTTTCCCGCGACGGCTACGCCGTTGTTCATGAGGAATTCGAGATCGGCCTAAACGCTGTTGCCGTGCCCGTTTACAACCACTTCGGGACGGTCATCGGGGCCGTCAGCATCTCCGGGCCTGCCTTCCGCTTCGATCCGGAAAATACCCCCGGCCTGATCCAGGGGCTCCAGGAGGCCGGCCTGACCGTAAGCGGAAAGATGGGCTACACCCACCGATGACCCCGGACCGAGGGTCCGGGGTCATCGAAATGAGCGTTTAGGAGGCCGGGGTTGGTGCGGCTTCTTTGCGCTCGAGGGTTTCGGCCCGTTCCTCCAGCGGCGGGGTGTCCGCCGTGAGGCCCAGCAGGGCTTCTCCGGACAGCGGGACGTCGCCAACCTTTTCCTGGACCCAGTCGTGGAAAGCACCAATGTGGTGTTCGCTGGGGACGAGCACGCCGCCCTTCGCGTAGGACTTGGAAGCCATGCCCGGCTGGCACCGCTCGCACGCGTCGAAGTCCTGCATGTTCACGCGATGGAACAGCTCAACGGAGGCGGTGACGTCCTTGCCGGACTCCACCACTGAGGGCAGGTACAGCCAGTCGCATTCGACGATCGTGTGGTCTGCGGACATCGGGAACATGCGATGGATGATCACGTGGTCCGGAACCAGGTTCACGAACACGGTCGGCTTGATCGTGATCGCGTAGTAGCGGCGGTCCTGGTCTTCTGCCACACCGGGAATCAGGTCCAGGCCCTCGGAACCGTCCACGGTGAAGCCCTTGATGTCATCACCGAACTCCGCACCGTGGCCCACGAAGTACTGGGCGGCCAAACCGTCGGCGAACTCGGGCAGGACCTCGGTCAGCTCCGGGTGGATGGTGGCGCAGTGGTAGCACTCCATGAAATTCTCAATGATGAGCTTCCAGTTCGCCTTCACGTCATAGCGGATACGACGCCCCACAGACAGGTTTGCGACGTCGTACCCGTCGATGGCGTGCACGCTGCCCAAGCGCTCCTCGATCGCGCCCATCACTTCCTCTTCGAAGGACGGCGGCTCCTCAGCCAGGCAAACCCACACATAGCCCAGGTATTCACGGATGTGGACCTTGGACAGGCCGTACTCATCACGGTCGATGTCCGGCATCTTGGTCAGGTTCGGGGCCGCGATCAGCTTGCCTTCGAAGTCATAGGTCCAAGCGTGGTACGGGCACTGGAAGTTGCGGGCAGCTTCGCCCTTTTCCTCCATGCACAGCTTCACGCCGCGGTGCCGGCAGACGTTGTAAAACGCCCGGATCTCGCCCTTACGGGTCCGCGAGATCAGCACGCTTTCCCGGCCCACCTGCACCGTCTGCCACGCCCCAGGCTTGTCCAGGTCCGAGGACCGAATCGCGCAGAACCACATCTGCTCGAAAATACGCTCCTGCTCGGCCCGGAAGATCGCCGGGTCCGTGTACAAATGACCGCCCAGCGTCGGAATCAGGCTCGGGGTGGATACCTCAACAGACAATTTGTTCTCCTAACAAAACAACACAAACAGCACGAATTACAAGAAGAGTTGGGGCTAAAGCCCCGCGGCGGCGCCAGCAAGGGCGGGTTCGCCCGCCGGCGTCAAAACTGGGGGCACGACGGCGGCTGCCGGCTTCGGCGCAGACGGCGCGAGGCTCCGGCGCCACTTGGTGAACAGCCGTGGCTGGTTCATGCCTAGAACGGCGACAGGAACGTCTTCCCGGTAGTACACGGCCAGCAGGCTGTGCTCGGCGTCCCCCGCTTCGACGTCCAGACGGTCGTATCCGGCCGAGTGGCCGGCGAACTGGATTTTCACCCCGTGCTGGTCTGACCAGAAGTACGGGGGCTTCAGCGGCTGCGCCGGGGCGTCGTCATCGAGCAGCGCCTGCACAGCCAGGGCCGCCCGCTCCAGCGCTCCTGTCCAGTGCTCCACCCGGCGGTGCCTATCGACAGCGGCGTCAAACCAGGCGGCGCAGTCGCCCACTGCCATAATGCCCGGAACGTTGGTGCGCCCCATCGCATCGCACAGCACGCCGCCGTCGACCTTCACGCCGGAACCGGCGAGCCATTCAACGTTCGGCTCCGCGCCGATGCCCACCACCACAACGTCGGCGGCGACGAACGTTCCGTCGGCCAGCCGAAGACCGGTCACGTTTCCTTCGCCTGCGTAGAAGTCCTCAACAACGGCTGAGGAGATGAGCCGGACACCTTTCCCGGTATGCAGGCCGGCAACTACCGAGCCCATCTCCATGCCCAACTGGGCTGCAAACGGCACCGGTTTGGTGTCAACCAGGGTGACGTCCATCCCGCGGGAGGCGGCGGAAGAGGCAACCTCGGCGCCGACGAAGCCTGCTCCGATGACGGCCATCTTGCTTCCCGGCACCAGTTCCGGCGCCAGGCTTTGCGCATCGGCGAGGGTGCGCAGGGAGAAGACATTGCTCAAACCGGCGAGGGCCGGCAGTTGGCGGGCCCGTGCGCCGGTGGCGATAACGATGCCATCAGCCTGGACAACCCGGCCGTCAGCCAGGCCGATGGTTTTGGAATCAGCGTCCAGGGAGACTGCACGCGCACCCAGCAGCCATTCAGCGTCGAGGTCGTCAGTTTCGGTCTCCAGGGACAGGTCCTCGGCCGTGATGGATCCCAGCAGGAAGTCCTTGGAGAGCGGCGGCCTGTCGTACGGACGGTGCTCCTCATCGCCAATGATGACGAGCCGTCCGGTGAAGCCTTGGGCGCGGGCTGCCCGCGCGGCGGAAAGCCCGGCCAGCGAGGCACCCACGATCGCAAGTGTCTGCATTTCTTCACCCCTTTCTATTGCGTTTGGCGCAACAACAATCGCTATATGCAACAGCGTGATCCATGCCACGATGACTGTCAAGGGGTTGGTGACTCATTAAAGGAGGTCCGCGTCATCGGGCCATTAACCCTTGACAAAACAGTGTGAGCGAAAGCACGCTGTTGCATATTACGACGGTGGTTGATCCATTCGGAACAAGACGCCGGCCATTCCCTATACCTCCCCAAACGAGAGAAGAGGCCCCCATGCACAAGGCATGCCCGCTCAGCGAACTGGCACCAGGGGAAGCCCTGCGCCTGAACACTGCGCCGCCCATCGCTGTCTTCCACACCGAGGAGGGCGAGCTCTTCGCCATTGACGACACCTGCACGCACCAGGACGCCTCACTGACCGACGGCTGGGTGGAAGGCTGCGAGGTCGAGTGCCCGCTGCACGCCTCAAAGTTCAATCTCCGGACCGGACAGGTTGATGCACCGCCGGCCAAACTCCCCGTCCGCACGCACGAAGTGACCGTTGTCGACGGCGACATCATGGTCATCGAGTCCGATGAGGCGCCCAACCTTCCCCCTGGGCTGACAGTTAACGGCCACGTCTAAGCCGCCCCCGCTCTGCCACTACATTTCGGAGAAAATCTTGTCCACAGTCCTTGAAGGCGCGCCCGCGGCCGGTGCCAGCGCCAAAGCCCGCAGCACTGAGTTTGTCCTCACCCTGGCCTGCCCCGAACGGCCGGGCATCGTCCGCGCCGTCACCACGTTCCTGGCCGACCGCGGCTTCGACATCGTGGAGCACCAGCAGTTCGATGACCACGTCAGCGGCAAGCTCTACCTGCGGACCGCGTTCACCCAGAGCGGCGACGACGGCGATCAAAGTCCGTTCGCCCGGCTCAACCAGCGTGACGGTTTCGAGGTGCTCAACCAGCAGACGGCGGAAGACCTCAGCTCCGAGTTCGCGGCCATCGCCGGCGAGTTCGGCATGGACTTCAGTATCCACGACGGCCGCCCGCAGCGGTTGTTGGTCATGGTCTCGAAGTTCGGCCACTGCCTGAACGACCTCATCTTCCGGTGGCGGGCGGGAAGCCTGGGTGCGGAAATCGCCGTCGTGGTTTCTAACCATGAGGACCTGCGGCCCATGGCCGAGGCAGCCGGACTGCCCTTTATCCACGTGCCGGTGACGGCCGGCACCAAGCCCGAGGCCGAGGCCCGCCTGCTGGAGCTGGTGACCGAATACGACGCCGACCTCGTGGTGCTGGCCCGCTACATGCAGGTACTGTCCAACGATCTGTGCGGCAAGCTCCGCGGACGGGCCATCAACATCCACCACTCGTTCCTGCCCGGCTTCAAGGGCGCAAAGCCGTACCACCAGGCCTACGACCGCGGCGTGAAAATGGTCGGCGCGACGGCACACTATGTCACCGCGGATCTTGATGAAGGCCCCATCATCGAACAGGAGGTCCTCCGCGTGGACCACGCCCTCGACCCGGACGCGCTGGTGACGGTAGGCCGGGATGCGGAGACCCAGGCGCTCTCCCGCGCCGTGAAGTGGCACTGCCAGCACCGCGTCCTGCTCAACAAGACCCGCACCGTCGTATTCCGCTAATTTTCCGCTAACGCGAACCAGGAGAACCACACACCATGAGCGCAACACCTCGCGTCGTCATCATCGGCGCCGGCATCGTCGGCACCAACCTCGCGGACGAGCTGGCCAGCCGCGGCTGGGACAACATCACCGTCGTCGAACAGGGCCCGCTGGAACTGGCCGGCGGCTCTACCTCGCACGCCCCCGGCCTGGTGTTCCAGAACAACGCATCCAAGACCATGACGGAGTTCGCCACGTACACGGTCAACAAGCTGCTCTCCTTGAGCAAGGACGGCCAGTCCTGCTTCAACCAGGTGGGCGGCCTGGAGCTGGCAACCACTCCCGAGCGCCTGGCCGACCTCAGGCGCAAGATGGGTGTGATGACCTCTTGGGGCGTCGAAAGCCGGATTATCGACGCCGATGAATGCGAAAAGATCTACCCGCTGCTGAACACCGGCAAGCTCACCGGCGGCCGCGAGGTCCTGGGCGGCCTGCTCATACCCACCGACGGGCTGGCCCTGGCTGCCCGTGCCGTGCAGTTGCTCATCGAGCGCTCCCGCGAGCGCGGCGTGACCTTCCTCGGCTCCACCACAGTCACCGGCATCAGCCAGTGGGGCGGCAAGGTCACCGGCGTCGAGACGTCCTCCGGCGTGATTCCTGCGGACATCGTGGTGTCCTGCGCCGGTTTCTGGGGCCGTGAACTCGGCAAGCTGGTGGGCCTGGAGGTGCCGCTGCTGCCGCTGGCCCACCAGTACGTCAAGACCACGCCGCTGCCTGAACTCAAGGGCGTGAACGACCTGCCCAATGGCGCCCAGAAGCCTATCCTGCGCTACCAGGACCGCGACCTGTACTTCCGCGAGCACGGCGACCGGATCGGCATCGGCAGCTACGCCCACCGGCCCATGCCGGTGGACATGGAACAGCTGCCCCGCGTCGGCGCGGAGGAAATGTCCGACCACCGGATGCCGTCGCGACTTGATTTCACTCTCGAGGACTTCGCGCCCGCGTGGGAGGACTGCCAGGACCTGCTGCCCGCCCTGCACGCCACCCAGATCGAGGACGGCTTCAACGGTATCTTCTCGTTCACCCCTGACGGCGGCCCGCTGATCGGCGAAGCCCCGGAACTCTTAGGCTTCTTCGTTGCCGAGGCCGTGTGGGTGACGCACTCCGCCGGTGTGGCCAAGGCCGTGGCCGAGCTGCTCACCGAGGGCCGTTCCCGCACCGACCTGCACGGGACCGAGCTCACCCGCTTCGAGAAGGTCCAGACCAGCGACGAGTACGTCAGCGAGACCTCACAGCAGAATTTCGTGGAGATCTACGACGTCCTGCACCCGCTGCAGCCCAAGGAATCCCCGCGGGACGTGCGCGTCAGCCCGTTCAACGTCCGGCAGAAGGAACTCGGCGCGTTCTTCCTCGAGGCTTCCGCCTGGGAGCGTCCGCACTGGTTTGAGGCCAACCGCGCCTTGCTGGACCAGCTGCCGGCCGAGTGGCAGGCTCCGGAACGCGAGCCGTGGGCGGCGATGTTCTCCTCCCCCATCTCCGCGGCCGAAGCGTGGAAGACGCGTACCGCCGTCGCGCTGTACGACATGACGCCGCTGAAGCGGCTGGCCGTCAACGGCCCGGGTGCCCAGGCGCTGCTGCACCGGCTGAGCACTGGCAACATCGCCAAGAAGCCCGGCGCGGTCACCTACTGCCTGCTGCTGGAGCACGACGGCGGCATCCGCAGTGACGTGACCGTCGCCCGGCTCGGCGAGGAGGACTTCCAGCTCGGCGTGAACAGCAACGTCGACTTCGACTACCTGCGCGTGGAGGCCCGGAAGCAGTCGGCCCCCGATCCGGCGCAGTGGGTGCACGTCACCGACATCACGGGCAGCACCTGCTGCATCGGCTTGTGGGGCCCACTGGCGCGCGAAGTGATCGGCAAGGTCAGCAGCGACGACCTCACCAATGACGGCCTGAAGTACTTCCGCACCAAGGAAATTTCGGTGGGCGGCATCCCCGTCACGGCCATGCGCCTGTCCTACGTGGGCGAACTCGGCTGGGAGCTGTACACCACCGCCGAATACGGCCTCAAGCTCTGGGACCTGCTGTTCGAAGCCGGACAGGAACACGGCATCATCGCCGCGGGCCGCGGTGCCTTCAACAGCCTGCGCCTGGAGAAGGGCTACCGCCTCTGGGGCACGGACATGACCACCGAGCACCACCCTTACCAGTCCGGCCTTGGCTTCTCGGTGGCGAAGGACAAGGTGGGCTTTGTCGGGGCCGAGGCTTTGGCGGCCCTCAAGGAACAGCCGGCGGAGAAGGTGTTGCGCTGCCTGACGGTCGACGACGGCACGTCCATCGTGCTGGGCAAGGAACCCGTGTACGTGGGCGGGGTAGCGTCCGGGTACGTCACCAGCGCTGCGTACGGCTACTCGATCCGCAAGCCGATCGCCTACGCCTGGTTGCCCGCCGCGGTTTCCGAGGGTGACGCCGTGGAGATCGAGTACTTCGGCCGCCGGGTCCCCGCCACGGTCAGCGCCGAGCCCCTGTTCGACCCCGGCATGGAGCGCCTCCGCGGCTGAGGCCGCTGGTTTCGCTTGTCGAAACCTGGCGGGTAAGCCCGCCGGCGGTGGTTGAGCTTGTCGAAACCCGGCGGGCTCAACCACCGTTTTGCGTTCCGCCTCCGGTCGAGCGCGAACGGACACTTTGCCCCGCGCGAATGAGGCGGTGCGGGCTGATGAAACGTCTATTATCGCCAGCATGACTGGGAAAGCTCATAACGGCCTCAGCGGTTTTTCCAAGCCAGTAGCCCGGACGTCGGATCAGGACTAGCTGGTCCGAAGCAAATGTCGGGTCAGCCAGGGATGCGCCTAGCCGATAACGTGGCCGCGTGGAGCAGTCCGAGCCGGCCAGGATGACCGGCCTCCAGGCTGCGGCTACGCGGTTCCCGGCTTCCGAGGTCGCCGTTCGGCCTGGCAAGCCCGCACCGGGAGCCGGACTACCAATGCCGGCCGTGGATAAAAACAAGATGGGCTCCGTTCTGCTGCGCTCTTGGCGCGCCCTCTTGACATGGGTGGTGGCCCCTATGCAGGCTGGGCGGACCGTCCCACTAATGCTCTAGACGAAGCAAGACCAATCACGGACGCGGGAACACAACGTACTGAGGTTCGAGGGAGGCACATGATCTGTCCGGATGTCGGCGAAGGCGTACACCTGATCACCCATGCCCACGTCAACTGCTACGTCATCGAAGACGACGAGGGGGTGACGCTTGTCGACGCGGGTCTACCGAGCATGTGGCCCATGCTGCTTTGGCTCCTCGAGGACCGCGGCAGGCGCCCGGGGGATGTCAAGGCGCTGGTGCTCACGCACGGCCACTTCGACCATGTGGGATTCGCCCTGCGGGCCCACCGGGAGTGGGGCCTGCCTGTGCTGGTCCACGAACAGGACGCTTACCTGGCCGCGCACCCGTACCGGTACAAGCCGGAGCGTAACCGTTTCCTGTACCCCTTCACCCACCCCCGGTCTCTGCCCCTGCTCGGCGGCATGGCCGCCGCCGGGGCACTCAAGGTCAAGGGCATATCCGAGACGCAGGTGCTGGAAGCCGGTGCCGCCGTGCCGGTGCCCGGGCGGCCGACCGTCGTACACACTCCAGGTCACACTGACGGTCACTGCATACTTCAGCTGCCGGATCGGGGGATCGTCCTCAGCGGTGATGCTCTGGTGACCCTTGACCCGTACACCGGAAAGTCCGGCCCTCAAATCGTTGCTTCCGCAGCAACAAACAACACCCGGCAGTCACTGGCTTCGTTGCAGGCCATAGCAGCTACCGGCGCTGCCGTGGTCCTGCCCGGTCACGGAGTTCCGTGGAAGCACGGCGCCGCCGAAGCAGTACGCCAAGCCATGGAAACCGGAGCGCACTGAAACATGCTCTCCCTACTCAACTATTGCTGAAACCTGCCTCCGGGGCGGCAGTTTGACGGAATTGTCATTCTCGGCGTGGCAACAGTCTTGGCCACGGCCAAGGGCGCCGAGAGAAAATCCGGCTAGTCCGGCCGGATCGGCGCCGGAAATCGGTCGCTTTTGACCAAATCGGTTGCATTTGCAAGTAGTTCTCACTGCTACAAGGCCGCGCTCGTTTCCCGCACGGCGATGGCTGCCGCCACCTCCCATTTTCCTATATACAAGCTGTGGGAGCGCGGGATACTGTTCAGTACAGGAATTTGCGCGTGAGAAGTCTAGCGCGCTTAGGTCCCCTCCCGGCGTTGTGCAGCGTCCGGAGGTAACGCCGCTGTAGCCTCATGGCGGCCCCGCCTGCATTCCGCGGAAAGAGCCTGCCATGGCCACCTCCCATTTCCAGCAGTTCCTTCGCAACGCCACTCCCCCATCCCCCGGCTCGGATGGACCGCTGGGGCGGGGCTGCTTTTACGGGCGGTCCACGACCTGGCGCTTATTCCAGGGGCTGAAGCCTGCGCCTGGCTCGGCCTTGCGCGCAGGGATGGGCCTGTTGTGCCAGGTCAATGACAGCGGCCCGCTGAGGACGAAGAGACGCGCCGCAGCAGATTACGCCCGCGCCAGCTACCCCTACTTTGGCTGATCATGGCACTGGGATTCCCCGGCTTCCGGTCCGGTGCAGGAGGACCTGGGCGCATTTCGCCCGTCATGTGCGAGCACTGCGGCACCGACCGCCATCTCGACATCAAAGCGGTGACGGATCTTCCCGACCATCCTGCCGACGTCGTCGTGGCCTCCTATACCTGCGGCCGGTGCGGGCTCTTCAGTGAGCACCCTGCCCGGGTGGCTGACCTTTCAATGGTCCTGGGCCGCCGGGAACAAACAGGGGACCTGCTGATTTTCGGCTGGCACTACCTGCACTGCGGAGAGTTGATGAAAAAGACCGGTTCTGAACTGCGCCGCCTGTCCGCGTCCGTAAGCAGCGACAGTGCACCCGGGGACACGCGCGACGTCTACCTCTCCACCCGGGTCTTGAAATGCCGGTGCGGCTTTCGGCTGGAGGTGCCCGAATGAGCGCCACGTCTGCGAACTCGTTCGGGCCAAGCCTCGCCACTGGGCTGCAGCCGGGAGTACGTCACCGATTTGGGCCGCTGAATAGCCGCCGAACATCCGGTTCGGTAACAACCGGGCAAAGGCTGCCCGGAGGGATAGAGCGGTCGGTTCAAGTGCAGTTCCGCGGACTCGGCGCAGGCGACATGGGCCAGTTCCAGAGTTTGGGAGTGAGATGGGTGCGGACAGTGAGGCCTGGGCAGAACCGCTGAGCGAAGACGCCCGATATTTCCCGTTGCGGGTGCAGCAGTCATGGGCTGATGTGGTGTTCCTTCATTGGAGGATTCCCGTGCCAGTAGCGCAGCCTTACATGCCCCCGGGTGTCGAGCCTGACGTATATGCCGGTATGACGTGGGTCGGCCTGATCGGCTTCCGGGTTACGGGCACCTGCCTGGGGCCGCGCCTATGTCTTCCCTATGCCGGAACGTTCACGGAGGTCAATGTCCGCCTGTATTCCCGTGACGCTGCGGGGCGGCACGGCGTGGTGTTCCTGTCCTTGGACGCCGACAGGCTCGCGTTCGTGCTGGCCGCCCGTGCCGCCGGAGTGCCGTACGTGTGGTCCCGCTGCCGCCCCACGACGATGCGCGGCACCTCCCCGGGATACGGATACGAAGTGGAGCGGTTCCGCGGGCAGGGGAAGTCCTCATTCGGCGCCTATCCTGACATGGACCACCCGGCTCTGGACGGATTGTCACTCTGGCTTACAGCCCGCTTCGGACTGCATACCCGTGTCGGGCGGCGGGTCTTTTACCTCCCCATCGCCCACCGGCCCTGGCCGCTGTATTGCGCTCCGGCCGCCACAGTGGAAGACACGCTGGTCCGCGCCGCCGGCATCAGGGTCCACGGCCCGCCTGACTCCGTGCTGTACTCCCCCGGTGTCCGGACGCAGTTCGGACAGCCCCGGCAGGTTCTCGGCTGAGCGTAGGACAGCATAACCGGGACAGGCGCCGGAAGAGCGGGCCGGCAGCACGCGCAGCTGCGGGGACGGAAGAGATACTCCCTCGGGCCCGGCCGCTCCTTTCGGTGATCACGGCCGCCTGGCCGCTAGGGTACACCGGTCAGCGGGGAGGTGGCAGACGATCAGTCCTATCGCTGGAACGAATAGGACCATCACTGGGGCTTCCGGCTCTGCACCCCTTTCTGGGAAGATCGCCTCACTGCAGCGTTGCGGAGTTGAGGCCCTGGAGTTCGCGCCTCCAAACTCCGGTGTCAGGCTCGCGGCCGGTCCCTGGCCTGCTGCTTGCCTTGCTGCCATGTTGGTACACGCAGGTGATGAGAAAGGCGCGAGAATGACCGAAGACCAGTTTCCTGTCGAAGAACCTGATGCTGTCCGGCATGACGGCATCCTTGCCGACCAAGGGCAAGGCGCTGCCGGCAGGGGACGGGAAGAGCCTCTTCTGCAGGACGATACGGTATCGGGAGAGGAAGAGGACTTCCTCAGTGAGCAGACTCCGCACGTCGAAAAGCAGCAAGGGACAGATGCGCCGACGCTGGAGGAGGCCGCTGCAGCGACCGACCCCGGCAAAGCGCCCACCGGCGAGGAACCGGGTCCCGGTGACGACCAGTCAGACCTGGGTTCTCCGCTGAGCCTGTTCGACCCGGACGACCTGGAGCGCTGACTCCCGAACAGCACTTTCGCGGTGCCCCCAATACGCGGTAGAAGTAGGGCTCCCCGGCTTCAGTGATTGATGCACGAAGGCCGGAAAGTACGAGTCGTTGAACGGCTCGAACCAGTCCTTGAGCTCCATCGGGGCGAGATCGAGCTGCCTGTTGCGTTCAACATCGCCTTCGAACCCGTCCATCGCGTTCTACTACAGCATTTCACTGTCCGTGTCTTCGAGCATGCGTTCCTCCAGCCGGCCGCGCCAGCCGTCGGCCAGGTCAAGGCCGTACAGGCCTTGGATGACTTCCACCTGGTCCAGCAGGCACCGGACCGCCAGCTCCTGGGCCATACCCCCGACCGCGCCAAGAAAGTGGCCCACTGCGGGCATGAGTGGCCGCTGCCCATTCAGGGAACAAGCGCCCTGCTCCCTCGAATCCCTGATTTTGCTCGGCGCAGGGCAAGAGGGGCCGGGCCAAGGCTTTCGGAAAACGGGACGTCTGATCCGGACGGGGCCAGGCGAAAAGCTTTGTCCGCACCCCTCCGTCGTCACGCATCCGCGGACCAGCTGTCGCGATTTGGGGCAGAGGCGACGATTTTTACGACGTCACTCTCGTGTACAAGGCGCCTGCCCGCTCCATTATCGAGCCAGATCCAGAACGATGAACCATCTGGCATCCACTCATCAATGACGCCACCCCCAATGTGGTGGCCGTGGCTGAACAGATCCACATGGCTTCCCTCCGGAATGAACTCAAATGCAACTTTCATCGATTCAGGATCTTGGGCTCCAGTCACGGGTGAGGGATCCCCATCTCACACGATTCCCGCGTCACTCCGTAGGGCACATCGGCGCTCACGGCCACGCTGAAAGACCCAGCAGAATGCCGCGTTACCAGGATGCCATGCCTGCCGTCCGTCATGGCTCGCCGTTGGACTAACTCGACGGCCCTGCCCAAGTCCTCGTCGATCAACCGCGGCTTGTCCCCCGTGACGCGATAGACATGCCCGGTCTCCGTGCCCGTGATCATTCTGCGGTTCCGCTCTCTCTCGTGCTGGGGACTCGTCGCCATGATGTCCGCCTCAATGCGATCTCTTTTCGAACCGCGGGTCACCAGTCGCTGGGCGCATGCCCACATTCAGCCCAACCACGGATTGACCCGCGATGAGACGGACAACGCTGTGGTTCCCGTTCCGGCTTCCACCATCGGCGGCTCTCTAAAATCCTACGGCCGGTGACGCGGAGAGCAGCGGGTGGCAGCTTTCAGTTCGTGCAATCTTTGAACCTCAAAGAGGCCTCTCGTGCAAAGCATTGGCATAGCCACTGCCAGAAACCAGCAGGCACCAACCGCGGCCTGTCTCTCCCACTGCGCCTGGAGTGGTGGCGGGTCATCTGTGCCGGCCCCTGGGCCTGATCGTTTCTCAAGTGTCGAATGGGTGCGGCGACGGCTGGATGGGCCAAGATATTGCCCGGGCTGGGGCCACGGCTGCAGAACGGATCCTGGAAACAACCGGACGACCTCTGAGGCGGATTTCAGGCGCAGGACAGTGGCTGGCGGCTACTTACTGGGGCCCGGTTTCGTGGAGGGGACTTCGCGCAGCAGTCGCGGGCAGCGCCGCCGCGCAAGATGCCTGGCATCCGCTCTAAGTCCCGATCAGTTTCCTGAGTTCATGCGCGCGGCTTCGCAGCGCTTCGGGGTTCTCCTGCACGTCCTTAAGAGAGAAGTCACTTGATTCTTTGACGGCGCGGCGCATGGCTTGCAGGCTCTTGAATCCGCTGGCCTCTGCTATGCCTGCCAGGGAACGCCTCCTGGAGTTGGGGTCAGTGAGGAGATCGAGTGCCTCCAGTGTCCTGAGCGCGCGGATGTACGTGTTCACGGGCAGATGTTCATCTTCGAAGAGGTAGTAGAGTGCGCGGCGGGAAAGAAACGAGTAAGCCACCACCGCGTCAACATCAAGGTCTTGGTTTCTGTAGTTCCTGTGTATGAACTTCTTGACCGCCGCGAGGCGTGCCGGTTTGAGGTCGTCCGCGGCGGGGGCCTCCAGCAGGGAACTGGTCAGGGCCGCCATCATGGATCGGACGACCGGCTCGAGCCGGTGCACCTCCCGCTCGATACCAGTGCGCTGCCAGTCCGACAACCAGGGAAGAAGCAGTCCCCGGACCAGCGGGTTCTCCCGGATATCGGTCATTCTCTGCAGTCGATTCACCGACTTTTCGTCCAGGCCAAGCAGGCTACAGTCGATGTTGAGCTGCACCGTGCCCAACCCGGCGTGTGCGTTGAAGCCGCCGCCGGAAGACAGATCCAGAAACCTCACCGTGCCAGGAGAAATCACTTCTGAGCGGCCTGAGAAGTGAAATTCGGCCGATGAGGTTTTGAAATGTACAATCCTGATTTCTCCGGAACATGAATCCCGGTTCCAGTAGCCGGCCACTGGCTCGTTGACGAGCTCGACAATGCTGAAACCGGGACCATCCAGGCTTGAAGCGGTTGGATTGAAATTGCGATGCACTGAGTTTTCGACTTTTTCCAGCCGCATGGGAGTGTCAACCGCACTGCCATACCAAGTGCGCCAGTGTTCAAATCGTTCCTCCGGATTCAGCACGGCCGGAACGCCATAACGCCGAATCCGCGCACCCTGAGGTTCCCCCGCACCCAGCCCACCGGCGTCGTCGCCGGAGGCGGAGATGTATCCCATGGAACCTTCCCGCTGTTAAGAACGAAAACCATCTTCAATCTGCAGGGGCAGCCTGTCCCCTATTACTGCACCGGGAGTCCTCCGACCTGATGGTTCCTCCCGCCAGGGACTTGGGGGGCATACCTGCCGGGAGGAACCAGAGAAAAGCTATCAAACCACTTGCGGCCAAACAATTCGTGCACTAATCACAGAGGGGGTCTCTTCCAGCACATGCGCCGACAACGGCTGCGAGACGGGAAGGCACAAGCGGATACCAGACGACCCAGTGCCTCTCCCGGCAGGTGTGTTCGACGAGCAACCCCGGCTTCCATCCTGCTCTCTACCTGTCACTTCCCCCGCGTCACCGCTGCCTGCTGGCCAATTCTCAATACCTTGTTCTGACCCGCCGCCGCTCCGCGGTTCTGCTGACCCTCTCCTTCACACCCCCTTGTGCGAACGGGGGACTGTCCGATTTTCGGTGGATCCACGGTTGGCATTTAGTTGATTCTTCCGTCGAAGCTGATGGCGAAGGCGTTCAGGGCCGGCTTCCATCGTGTGGCCCATCGTGCCCTGCCTTTGCCTGTCGGGTCCAGTGCCCGGGTGGCGAGGTAGAGGCATTTCAGGGCCGCCTGCTCGGTGGGGAAATGGCCCCGGGCCCTGACGGCGCGCCGGTAGCGGGCGTTGACGGATTCGATGGCGTTGGTGCTGCAGATGACCCGCCGGATTTCGACGTCGTAGTCCAGGAACGGCACGAACTCGCTCCAGGCGTTCTCCCACAGCCGGGTGACCGCCGGGTACTGCCGGCCCCATTTGGTCGAGAACTCCACGAAGCGTTCCTTCGCTGCGGCCTCGGAAGGTGCCGTGTAGACCGGGCGCAGGTCCCGGGACATCTCGTCCCAGTACTGCCGGGCGGCGTAGCGGAAGGTGTTGCGAATCAGATGCACGATACAGGTCTGGACCACAGACCGCTCCCAGACCGTGGTGATGGCCTCGGGCAGGCCCTTGAGCCCGTCGCAGACCGTGATGCAGACGTCCTCGACGCCGCGGTTCTTGATTTCGGTCAGCACCGAGAGCCAGAACTTTGCCCCTTCGCCGCCGTCCCCGGCCCATAGCCCGAGGATGTCGCGTTCGCCGTTGACGCTGACGCCGATCGCGACGTAGACCGGCCGGTTGGTGACCTGCCCGTCGCGGACCTTGACGTGGATCGCGTCGATGAACACCACCGGGTAGACCCGGTCCAGGGGCCGATTCTGCCACTCGGTCATCTCGCCGATGACCTTCTCCGTGATCCGCGAGATGGTGTCCTTGGAGACCCTGGCACCGAACACCTCGGCGAAGTGGGCCGCGATCTCCCCGGTGGTGAGGCCCTTCGCGCTCAGTGACAACACGATCTCATCCACGCCGGTCAGCCGCCGCTGGCGCTTCTTCACGATCTGCGGAGCGAAGGTCGAGCCGGTATCCCGCGGCACGTCGATCTCCACCGGCCCGATCTCGGTCAGCACGGTCTTCGTGCGGGTGCCGTTGCGGGAGTTCCCGCTCCCGCGCCCGGACACGTCGTGCTTTTCGTATCCGAGGTGTTCGTCCATTTCCGCTTCCAACGCGGTCTCCAGGACGTTTTTCGTGAGCCGGTTCAACAACCCGTCAGGGCCGACAAGGTCGATGCCCTGCTCCCTGGCCTGGGCCAGGAGCTGCTGTGCTAACTCTTGCTGATCCACATCAGTCGCCATGGGATCCATGGTGTCGCTCATGATCGGTCCTCCCCGCCAGGCAACGCCCGGCGTGTCAGGCCAACCACGGATCCACCGTTATTCAGACAGTCCCGCGAACGGTCGTTCAGACATAGGTCGGCTTATCCGAGGCCGGCGGGTTCCTGGTGGCCGTCGCCGTCGACGGTCCGGCCGGTGACGGGTTTGCGGGAGAGGCAGACTGCCCCGGCTTCGGGTCCGGTTGACGTGGCGGCGGCGATGGCGTCGTGGTCATCGGCTTTGGAGTATGCGTGGCGGAGATGGACCGGTTCGATGGGTTCGCCTGCGAGTTTTTCCTGACGTCGCTTGTGGGTCAGGTTCAGGGCTTCGACGATGATGGCGAAGGCCATGGGCCCGTAGATCAGGGCTTTGTCGATCTTGACCTCGAAGCCGTCGGCGATGAGGAAGGATCCGATCAGCACCAGGAAGGCCAGGGCCAGCATTTTCACGGTGGGGTGCCGGTTGACGAAGGCGAAGATGAACTTCGAGGAGAAGAGCATGACGCTGAAGGACAGCAGGACCGCGGTGACTATGACCAGGAGGTTGTCCACCATGCCGACGGCGGTGATCACCGAATCGAAGGAAAACACCATGTCGAGCAGGATGATCTGGGTCAGCACGGCACCGAACGTTACGCTGGCGACCCGGCCCGGGCCGTGTGACTCACGCCCTTCGAGTTTTTCGTGGATCTCGGTGACTGCTTTGTAGACCAGGAACAGGCCGCCGAAAATCAGGACCAGGTCCCTGCCGGAAAAGCCCTGCCCGAAGAGCTCGAACAGTGAATATTGGCTCTTGAAGGGTCCATGTGTGGGGCGGGTTAGCGCCGGGGTCCGGGCCCACGATTTGCGCTGTTCAGCGCCGGTGTTGGTGTGGTTGAGCGCCACCTGTAAGGCTCCTTCCACCGCGTGACGGCCACGTGGTGGAAGGAGTACCGGTAATGGTACGGAAGATCAGGGCGAAGCTCGTCTTACAGTTGCGCAACCAGGGCCTGTCCGGCAGAGCGATCTCGCTTGCTCAGGGCATGTCCAGGCACAGCGTTCAGGCGGTGATCGATGCTGCGGATCAGCTCGGGCTCGGTTGGGACGACGTTGCGGAGAAATCTGAGGGCGAGGTGTATCTGGCGCTGTTTCCCGGCCGCGGGGTGCGGGAGAGCGTGTTCGCCCAGCCGGACTGGGTCCAGGTGCACCGTGAGCTGGCAAGGGTCGGGGTGACGTTGAAGCTGCTGCACCAGGAGTATCTTGACGGGTGCAGTCGGGCCGGGCAGGCGGCGATGAGTTATGACCGGTTCTGCAGGCTTTACGGCGATTACGCCAACGTCACTGGCGCGTCGTCTCGGGTCGGGCATAAGGCCGGCCGCAGCGTCGAGGTCGACTGGTCCGGGCCTACGATGCAGGTCATTGACCCGGCAACGGGAGAGATCTCGAAGGTGTATCTGTTCGTCGCGTGCCTGCCGTTCAGCAGGTATGCGTTCGTGGAGGCGACGTTGGATATGCGGCAGGAGTCATGGCTGCGCGCGCATGCGGCGATGTTCGCATTCTTCGGCGGCACGGTCCCGCGGCTCGTCCCGGACAACCTCAAGACCGGGGTGATCTCTCACCCGCGCGAGGGCGAAGTCGTCCTCAACGACGCCTACCGGGAGATGGCGGCGCATTATTCGGCGGCGGTACTACCGGGCCGGGTGCGGCACCCGAAAGACAAAGCGAGCGTCGAAAACACTGTTTCGCACATCGCCACTTGGGTGATTGCGGGTCTGAGGCAGGAGCAGTTCACCAGCCTGGCGCAGCTGCGGGCCCGGATTCGGGAGCAGATCGATGCCTACAACCGACAGCCGTTCCAGAAGCGGGAGGGCTCCCGGCTGAGCGTGTTCACGGCCGAGGAGAAGCCGCTGCTGCAACCGTTGCCGGCGGTGGCTTTCGAGATCAGCACCTGGACCTATGGGCGCAAAGTGGGCCGGAACGGACACGTGGTCTGGGCAAAAAACTTCTACTCCGTCCCGTTCACCCACATCGGCGCGCGCGTTGATCTTCGCGTCACGGACACCATGCTCGAGATTTATCGGGGTGATGAGCGCCTGACCAGCCACCTGCTGGTGCCCGTGACGACGACGAACCAGTATCGGACGAACGAAGCCGACCTGCCCGAGGGACACGGCTGGCAAGCTTGGGACCGAGCCCGGATCGACGCCTGGGCGTTACGGCTGGGACCGGCGACCGGGACCGTGATCGAGAAGATCTTCGAGTCTGCCCGCATCGAGGAAGCTGGCTACGACCCAGCCCTGGCGGTCCTGCGCCTGTCTCGCAGGTTCTCACCAGCCCGGGTGGAAGCCGCATGCCAGCTCGCGCTGCGCGGGCCGATACGATCGCCCCGTTACGCCCACCTGCGGCCGATCCTGGACACCGGGCAGGACAAAACCGGGCACGTCGAGGAGCCTGATGCCGACGATGGCGGCGGATACGTGCGCGGCAGCTCCTACTACGCAGGAGGGACCCGATGAGCCGCCTGGACACGGAAACCAAACGCAAGCTGCGGGAGATGAATGCGGGCGAGCTGCTGGAGGCCATCGATACCCAAGACGAGACGCTGAGCATTAGCCTGCCGTTCGAAGATCGTCTCCGGCTGGTCGTCGATGACGCCTACGCATCGTTCACCCATGCCAAAGTCACCGGCCTGATCCGGCGGGCGGGGCTGCGTTACCCGAACGCTGACCTGCGCCGCATCGACCTCCTTGACGAGCGCGGGCTTGACCGGCCGCTGTTGAGCCAGCTCGGCACCTGCTCGTTCGTGGCCAGGCACCAGAACGTTGTCTTCCAAGGGTTCACCGGGTCGGGGAAGTCCTACCTGGGATGCGCGATTGCTAAGCGCGCCTGCGAACACCGCATCCGCGCCCATTACGTCCGCATGCCCGACCTCGAGGAAGCCTGGGTCGCCGCCCAAGACACCCCTGGTGGATCCGGCAAGTTCCTGCGCAAATATGCGGCATTTACCCTGCTCGTCATTGATGAGTGGCTGCTGGATCGACCTACGGAATCGCTGCGCACCATGCTGCTGGAATTGATGGAACGCCGCTACGGGGAGACGTCAACAGTATTCTGCACCCAGTACTCGCAGAAGGACTGGCACCAGCGGCTCGGCTCCGGCGTTCACGCCGACGCGATCATGGACCGGATCATCCACAACACGATCTGGGTCGAGACAGGCAGCTACAACATGCGCGAGCACACGGCACTCGTAACCGCCTAGCAACCGTCACGGAGGGCGTCAGCGGCGCCAGGCCATACGACCGCTGGCGCTCTCTCGCACGAACCCCGGCGCTGAACCGCACGAACAGGTGGCGCTCAAAGCTTCAAATACTCAGAACAGGGCTCGCACGTCTTGACAAGGGCGTGCACGTCGGCCGCCCGGAGGGCATTTCAGCCTAGTGCAAAGAAATCAGGGTGATGATTTTCCCTCGTTCACCGACGCCAGCCATCCCATGCTCTGGCCCGAAGGATGCCCCACCCCTCAGCCACGCTCCCCGCTTGACGGCGTAAGAGAGAACAGAGCGTCCACGCGCCTGCATGGAATGATGCTTTGACGGCAAAGGTCTGCACCCATCGAAACCAATAACGCTTCTTCTCGTCCTGAAGAGCCCTAGACTTTTCAACGTTCCCCGTTCCACCCCGCCGGCTCCCCCATACCGGCGGGGTGGGATCTTCACCGACCAGGCGCGCTGCCTCGGCAACCCAGGCCGGGTGGGCGGTTTACTGTCCTCAGTGGAGGGCTAAGGACAAAACGCCCTTGGAGTAATTCAAGAAGCCGCTCGCTTTCAAGAGGATCCGGACATCAGATCCGTCATCGAGCCCGGGGGTGCTGGCCGGCTGTCTGGAGAACGCCCGGGCAACACAAGCTTGCTGAAGTCTCTACCGAGGCCGTTCCGGAGGTAACCCAGCATTGAACTGCACGAACACGCCTAATTGCCCGGGCCGCGAATACCTCATTCGCGCTACTCGAGGGCAGCTTCAGACCTGGGGACCTCTATGAGCGACCTTGGCCTGGCGGTGATAATCGAGGACGACGCCGACATGCGCAATCTCTTGGAGGCGGTCCTCCTGCAGTCAGGATTTGAAGTCTGTTCAGCGGCGCATGGAAGGGCGGGCGTTGAACTCGTCCGACGTCAAAATCCCAACGTCGTCACGGTAGATGTTGGCCTCCCGGACATTGACGGCTTCGAAGTCCTGAGGCGAATTCGCGATTTCAGCGACGCCTACGTTGTCATGCTGACGGGCAGGCATGAAGAGGGCGATGTTTTAACGGCATTTCACGGTGGGGCAGATGATTACATCACCAAACCGTTCCGTCCGCGTGAGTTGCGGGCACGGCTTATGGCCGTGATGCGTAGACCTCGTTACGCATCCTCCAGTATGGCCCTGCCCGTGCCTGATCCCATGCCTTCGTCACCCGGGGAAGTATACGATGAGCTGGTCATCCGGCACAACGGGTTGGAACTTAATCACAAGACCCGGACAGTCATGGTTCGAGGGTCCGCCATAAGTCTGACACGAAGCGAGTTCACTCTCCTTCACGAGCTGTTACGTGTGGCAGGAAGGGTCTGCTCCAGGACGCGTCTCGTTCGAGTACTCCACACTGAGTACAGCCGGTACGGCATGTACATCAGTCAAGTCGATGAACGGGCAGTAGAGGCCCATATCGGTAATCTTCGCCGCAAGCTAAGCGATAACCAGCAGTACCCGCGCTGGGTAGAGACGGTGCGCGGTGTGGGATATCGGCTCGCACCCGTCAAAGCACACCCGCAGAACGGGGCAACGTGAAGGTGGCGACGAGGTCGGTTCGGCGCTTGTTCAATCCAGGTTATCGGCGCTCGAAGCCGGGCGTAGCCCGTATGGCCTGTTCATGGCTATGGCCTGGGCCTGTTCACCTGGAGAATTTCTTGGCTCAACTTGTTAGGGGTCATCGCGCTCAGATTCCTGCTCGTGGAGTCCAGTCCGTTCGCGGTTGGCGCGTCAATGGTGCTCCCGGCAGGTCGTCGCTCCTGTCGTTTTATGGTAGCTTGCCGTGATGAAGCGGATCCAGGTGGGCCTCGTGGCCGACCCTGCCTCGCCCACGGAGATCGCACGCCTACTGAGTGACCTCGAGCCGCCGGGCGGCGAGGATCGCGGCACCTGGGATATCGAGATCGTGAGCGAGCCATTCACCATGGGTTCCGAGGATGTCGACACTGCGTTGGTGCGGCTTCGGGACCAGGCCCGTCAGCACGAATGGGACGTCGTGATCGGGCTGACCGAGCTTCCGTTTCGCGACGAGGATGACGGCCGGTACCTGCTGGCTGAGACCGACCCACAACGCCGCACGGCTGTGCTGTCGCTGCCGGCGCTCGGCGGGCTCCGTATGCAGCAACGTGCCCGGCATGCAGTGCACGCTCTCGCCAGCGGCATGGCCGAGAACACGCGGGACGAGCACAGCGGGCCGCTCCCCCGCTTCACTAGCCGCTGGCGCTTGCTCGTGGGCATGGTGCTCGCCAACCGTCCGTGGCTCCTCGTGCCCGGGCTCAAGTCCGCGCTCGTGGCAGCATTGGCAACGGGAGCGGTTGCCACGATCAACTCCACGGTTTGGCTGCTGGCCGGCTCCCTGTCGTGGTGGCGCCTCGTGGTCGCGATGATCGCCTCCATCGCGCTCGTTGTTGCCTGGCTCGTGATCGACGGGGAACTATGGGACCGCCCCGACGACAACTCTGCGGAGGCCAGGGAAAGGTCCCGTCTCTACAACACCTCGACGTTGGTGACCCTGACCATCGGGGTGCTCATCTGCTATCTGGCGCTCTACGTGGTGAACCTGGCCTGGGCGCTGTTTGTCCTCGATCCTGCTGTAATGGGCGGCTACCTCCACGTATCGCTCGGCTATGGCGACCTGTTCGTGCTGACCTGGTTTGTCGCGTCGGCGGCGACCGTCGGCGGCGCCCTTGGCACCGGCCTGGAGTCGGATGAAGCAATCCGCGCGGCCGCGTACTCAAAACGCGAGGAGGAGCGCCGCAGCCGGCTCGCACGCGACCGGACCTAGACGGCTGAACCTAGCCTGGTCTGCTCTTCACCCGGCAGGACCGCGACCGCCTTAACCGGCGGCAGGTCTTCAACGCAGCATCGAACATACATTTTTCGGGCTACCTCTCGACACCCTAAGTAAGTGTGCTTAGCATTGAGGCTCATCAGTTTCTCTTTTGCGTACAGACCGGCAAGGCGGGTTTTTCCCGGACACCCTGCCGACTGAATACCCTTGGCCTCCCGAGCCCTTGGTGGTTCAGGGGCCTCAATCCTCGTTCCCCCATCTCCTCGCCAGCTCCAATAAGCGTATCCGGGTGACACTGCGCCCCCTTTCCGGGCCGCCCTTGTGCAGTCCCTTGGCTTTGCAGCGCGCCCGGAAGTTACGACTACTGGGCAACGGCCGGGATGGGATAAAAGAAAAGAGCGGAAAAGTGAAGGCAGTAGTTTACAAAGGACCGAACGACGTCAGCGTCGAGGACGTACCGGATGCCAAAATCGAGCACCCGGCCGATGTGCTGGTGCGGATTACCGCGACAAATATCTGCGGCTCAGACCTCCACATGTATGAGGGCCGGACCAGTTTCGAACCCGGACGCACCTTTGGACACGAGAACCTTGGCGAGGTGGTCGAGACCGGCCCGGCGGTGAGAAAAGTGCAGGTGGGCGAACGTGTGGTGCTGCCGTTTAACATCGCCTGCGGATTCTGTAAGAACTGCGACCGCGGATTCACCAATTACTGCCTGACCATGCAGCCCGAGCCCCAGCTCGCCGGCGCAGCCTACGGGTTCGCGGACATGGGCCCGTACCAGGGCGGGCAGGCCGAATACCTGCGGGTGCCGTACGGGGACTTCAATTGCCTGCGCCTGGGCGAGGACTCAGTGGAGAAAGAGCTCGACTATGTCATGGTCGCCGACATCTTCCCCACCGGCTGGCATGCCACCGAGCTGGCCGGGGTGTACCCGGGAGACTCCGTGGTCATTTACGGTGCAGGACCGGTCGGCCTCATGGCAGCCTACTCGGCGATCATCAAAGGCGCCGGCAAAGTCATGGTCGTGGACCGCCAAAGCGACCGCCTGAAGCTGGCCGAACAGATCGGTGCCATCCCTGTGGATGATTCCGCAGTGGACCCTGTCGAGTTCGTCAAGGACCAGACCATGGGATTCGGGGCCGACCGGGGCTGCGAATGCGTTGGATACCAGGCCCATGACCCGGGCGGAAACGAACAGCCTAACCTGACCCTGAACCGGCTCGTAGACTCGGTCCGGTTCGTCGGTGGCCTGGGTGTAGTAGGTGTGTTCCTGCCCCAGGACCCTGGGGCCCCCGACAAGCTTGCCCAGCAGGGGCAGGTGGCCTTCGACTACGGAAACTACTGGTTCAAGGGACAGACGATGGGCTCGGGTCAGTGCCCGGTCAAGAAATACAACCGGGCCCTGCGCGACCTCATCGCCGGCGGAAAGGCCAGCCCCTCTTTCATCGTCAGCCACGAGCTGCCGCTGGACCAGGCCCCCGAGGGCTACAGGAACTTCGACAGCCGCGAAGACGGCTGGACCAAAGTCGTCCTCCACCCAGCCAACGCCTGAGAGAGCCCGGACAGGAGAATTTCGATGCCGGAACGAACTATTCCCCGGAGGCGGTACTGATGCGGTCAATGGTGTATCGCGGGCCCTACAAGGTGCGCGTGGAAGAAAAGGACATACCGCCGATCGAGCACCCTAATGACGCGATCGTGCGCGTGACGCTGGCCGCGATCTGCGGATCCGACCTGCACCTTTATCACGGCATGATGCCGGACACCCGGGTGGGGATGACGTTCGGGCATGAGTTTGTGGGCACGGTGCATGAGGTGGGTTCCTCCGTGCAGAACGTGGCGGTCGGCGACCGGGTGATGGTGCCGTTCAACGTCTACTGTGGCTCCTGCTACTTCTGCTCCCGTGGCCTGTACTCCAACTGCCACAACGTGAACCCGAACGCGACGGCGGTGGGCGGCATCTACGGCTACTCCCACACCTGCGGAGGGTACGACGGCGGCCAGGCAGAATTCGTCCGTGTCCCCTTCGCGGACGTGGGGCCTTCGAAGATTCCTGACTGGATGGACGAAGAGGACGCCGTGCTGCTCACCGACGCCTGCCCCACCGGCTACTTCGGCGCCCAACTGGGCGACATCGTTGAGGGCGACACCGTGGTGGTGTTCGGGGCCGGGCCCGTCGGCCTGTTCGCGGCCAAGTCCTCCTGGCTGATGGGTGCAGGGCGCGTGATCGTCATCGACCACCTGGAGTACCGGCTGGAAAAGGCGCGGACCTTCGCGCACGCCGAGACATACAACTTCGCCGAGTACGACGACATCGTGGTGCACCTGAAGAAGGAGACCGACTACTTGGGCGCCGACGTCGTCATTGACGCCGTGGGGGCCGAAGCGGACGGCAACTTCCTCCAGCACGTGACCGCCGCGAAACTGAAGCTGCAGGGCGGCTCCCCCATTGCCCTGAACTGGGCTATCGATTCGGTCCGGAAAGGCGGGACGGTATCCGTGGTGGGGGCCTACGGACCGCTCTTCAGCGCCGTGAAATTCGGCGACGCCATGAACAAGGGCCTGACTCTGCGGATGAACCAGTGCCCGGTCAAACGCCAATGGCCGCGGCTCTTCGAGCACATCCGCAACGGCTACCTGAAACCCAGCGACATCGTCACCCACCGCATCCCCTTGGAACACATCGCAGAGGGATACCACATCTTCTCCGCCAAACTGGACAACATCATCAAGCCGCTCGTAGTCGCCGGCCAGTCCTGAAAGGAGACCTGCACCATGACCGAGACAGCCACACCATACATCGCCAACAAACGCATCCCACCCAGGTCCGCCGAAGACCTCCGGGCCCAAATCCCAGGATGGGGCGCAGACCTCGACCCCGCCGACCGCCCCTCCTACCCCCGCGAACAACCCGGAATCGAGACAGGCGCGCGTTGGGACTTCCCCGAACGCCAACCCGAAAAATGGCCCCGGGAACGCTCCGTCGAACACGCATTCCTACCCCCGGTCTTCGGGACCTCCACGCCTCCCGCCGGGGTCTCCGGCGCCATCCGGAAATATGCCTACAAATACAGCGAAGGCCGGTCCGCGCACTGGCTGCTGCTCATCGCCGCTGACCGCGTGGACGCCACGGAGCACCACCTGAAGTCTCTGGCGACCCTGCACCCGGACAACCCCATCACCGAAACCGGAGTGCTCAGCGAGTTCTCCCACCACCCCGTCCAGTCCCGATACGGACAAAAACGCGCCGACACCAACCACCAATGGATCGACCCAATCATCGTCGCCGGACCCTGGGTGCTGGCGGCTGTAGGGCTCGCAGCGGCCTATAAGACCTTGCGAAAGGAGCGCACACAGCCTGACGAGTGATCTGCCAGGACGCCGAAGGGTGTCACCGGCGACGCATTTGCTGGTGACACCCGCACGTCATCCTTGGCCAAGGTTCGTGACCAAATTGATGGAGACCGAGGTCAGGACTGTGCCGAAGAAATACGACAGCAGAGCGGGAAGAAGAGTTTTGCGCACGCAGCGGGCTGTCGGGTCCATCGGCTCGCGGGGGCCGCGGGTCAGCCGGCGTAGGGGTCGGGGATGCCGATGTACTGGGTGTAGAGGTATTCCTCGATGCCTTCGAGGCCGCCTTCACGGCCCAGGCCGGACTGCTTGACGCCGCCAAACGGTGCTGCGGCATTGGAAATGACGCCGGCGTTCAGGCCCAGCATGCCGGTCTCGAGCCGCTCCCCCATTCGGATGCCGCGGTTCAGGTCCTTCGTGAAGACGTACGCCACCAGCCCGTATTCGGTGTTGTTGGCCAGGCGCACGGCCTCGTCCTCGGAGGAGAACGTGATGATCGGGGCGACCGGGCCGAAGATCTCCTCGGACAGGATCCGGGTTCCCTCGGTCACGCCCTTGAGGATGGTGGGCTGGTAGAAGTAGCCCGGCCCTTCGACCGGGGCGCCGCCCACCACGGCGGTGGCGCCGGCGGAGACGGCGTCGGTGACCAGTTCGTGGACCTTGTCCCGGCTCTTCGCGTCGATCAGCGGACCGACCTTGGATTCGGGCTCGGTGCCGCGGGCGGTGGTCATGTCCTTCATCTTCGCGGCGAACTTCTCCGCGAACTCGTCGGCAACGGACTCGTGCACGATGAAACGGTTCGCGGCGGTACAGGCCTCGCCCATGTTCCGCAGCTTGGCCAGCATGGCGCCGGCGACGGCGGCATCGACGTCGGCGTCCTCGAACACCACGAACGGGGCGTTGCCGCCCAGCTCCATCGAAGTCCGCAGGACCGTCTCGGAGGCGTCGGACAGCAGGCGCCGGCCCACCTCGGTGGATCCGGTGAAGGAGAGCTTCCGGAGGCGGGAGTCCTTGATCAGCGGGCCGGTGGTGGCGCCGGCCGTGGACGTGGGGATGACGTTCAGGACGCCGGCGGGCAGTCCGGCTTCCTGCATTACGGCAGCGAAGAGTTGTGAAGTCAGCGGGGTCAGGTTGGCGGACTTCAGCACCATCGTGCAGCCGGCCGCGACGGCGGGGGCGATCTTGCGGGTGGCCATGGCCAGCGGGAAGTTCCACGGCGTGATCAGCAGGCACGGGCCCACGGGCTTCTTGGTCACCAACAGACGGGATTTGCCGTCCGGGGAGACAGAGTAGCGGCCGAAGGCTCGGACGGCTTCCTCGGAGAACCAGCGCAGGAACTCGGCTCCGTAGGTGACCTCGCCGCGCGCCTCGGCCAGCGGCTTGCCCATCTCCAGGGTCATCAGCAGCGCGAAGTCCTCGGCCCGCTCGGTGACCAACTCAAACGCGCGACGCAGGATCTCGCCGCGCTCCCGCGCCGGCACCTTCGCCCACGACTCCTGGGCAGCGGCAGCCGCGTCAAGAGCCGCCATGCCGTCCTCCACCCCAGCATCGGCGATGCTCAGCAGGATCTTGCCACTGGCAGGGTCCTCAACCTCGAAGGTCTCGCCCGAGGCCGCCGGACGCCATTCGCCGTTGATCAGCAGGCCGGTCGGGACAGCCGACAATATTTCATTTTCACGCTCTAAGGCCGTAGACATGTTTCTCCTAGATTCCTTGGTGGCGCCGGGTTGGCGCAGTATTTCGTAGTGAGACCCAGCGCTGGGATGGGGGCAGGCCGCACCCGGGAGTTCCTGCTGGATCCGGTGGCGATCCTGCCCGGCGGGAGGGCCATTAGCCGCTGCTTCAGTAGCATCCAAGCGTCACCTGTTTGCCGAGCACTCCACGCGGGTCGCCAGCACTATCCCCAGCTTTGGTCCACCCGGAAAGCCGCCCCAGTCAGCGACGACGAGATCCGCTCCCGGCGAGAACCAGTGCAACCCGCAGCGTTCCCACCCGTCAGGCACAAGGCTTGTGGTGGGAACGCGAAAGGCGCGGGAGTCTAGTGCCGGTGAGCGGCCTGGGTTGCCGAGATCCAGAGCCAGCGTGCCGGCACCGACCCCGGGTTCCGGTAAGAGTGCGGCGTTCCGGGGTCGATCAGGACAGATTCGCCTGCCTGCAGGTTGTAGACGGTTTCCCCTGATTGGAGCTCGAGTTGCCCGTCCAGCATTACGAGGCATTCTTCCTCGTCCGGGTGCGCGTACGGTGCCACCCGTGAACCCTCGCCGGGCTCCAGCACCGCTTCGATGACCTGGATCGTTTTTGCGTTCGCAGGGGTGACGAGCCGGTCCCGGTAAACGCCGGATGGGTGCTTCACGAGGGCCCGGGGAGCGGGACTGGCCGCCAAATTTGTTTCATCAGCTTCGGCGAGCAGCAGCGACATGGGAACATTTAGTGCCCCTGCTATCCGCAACAATGACGAGAAGGATGGGTTGGCCTTTTGCCGTTCGACCTGGGAAATAAACCCTTCGGAAAGCCCTGTCTGACGCGCCAGCTCGAGAAGGGTCACGTCCTTGGACCTGCGGATTCTGCGGATACTGGGGCCAGGGGATGTGGCAGCGGGGGTGCCTCCGGAGTTGACCGTAGGCTCCGCGTCTTCCATGCCGATTGCTCCTTCGCCGATTGTGCCTGCCGATGACGGCTGGTCAGTACATGACCATATCAGTGGGATTGTGGTGGAACTCAGTGGGATTGTGGTGGAACAGAGAGTGCCCTCATGCCACTCTCTTGAGCCTTTCAGCGGCTACGGCGGCGATCAGGACCATGCCAATGACAAGTTCCTGGATGTAGCTGGAGACGTGGAGCAGGTTCATGCCGTTACTCAGCACACCCAGGAAGAGGACACCGAGTACGACGCGCCACAGGACGCCTTCACCGCCGAAGAGTGAGGTGCCGCCGAGCACGGCAGCGGCGATGGACAGCATCACGAAGCTTGCACCCAGCGATGCTTCTCCCGAGCCCACGCGTGCGGTGAGGAGGATTCCAGCCAGGGAAGCGAGGACGGAGCACAGGACGAACGCCAGTATGACCGTTTTCTTCACGTTGATTCCCGCCACCAGCGCCGCAGCCCGGTTGCCTCCGACGGCGTACATGTTGCGTCCCGGCACGGTGCGGGACATAAAGATCCCCATTCCGATGGCGATAACGACACCGAGGAGCACCGGAACCGGAATCCCCAGAACGGAAGAGGTGGCCAGCACGTCGGAAAAGATCATCGGGAGCCCGATGATGGGGGCGCCCTTGGAAATGATCAGGGCCAGGCCTGTCAGCACCGAGGTGGAACCGAGCGTGGCCATGAAGGACGGAACCTTCCAGAATGCCACGATGCAGCCGTTCACCAGTCCAATCACCACGCCGAGCAGGAGCCCGGCTCCCAGTCCCAGCAGGACGCTTTCCGGTCCGCCGGAGCTGGCCGCGGTCACGGAGGCAACCACCACGCTTGTCAGTGCGACGGTTGCACCGACGGACAGATCCAGCTGCGCATTGATCAGGACGATCATCTGCCCCATGGCGATGAGGAGAAGGAAAACGGACTGGCGGGCAACGTTGAGCAGGTTTGACCCGTCCACAAAGCGGGGTTCCACGATGGCAAAGACAACGCACATCAGGATCAGCAGGGCGGGCAGGAGGCCGGTGGTCAGGATGAACTGCATGCTGCGCCGGGCGGTGGCCGGGGCTGCTGTGCGTTCTGGACTAAGTGTTGCAGTCAAAGGTTTCACTCCTTAGGAGGTGGGAAGAGAGGGGCTCACGCCGGGGCTGCGGCGAAGAATGACCTGGCGATGTTTTCTTCGGAGATGTCGGCGCCGGCCAGGTGGGCGGCGATGCGACCTTCGCGCATGACGTAGACCCTGTCGCTGACGCCGATGATCTCGGTCAGGTCGGAGGAGATCACCACCACGCCGTGGCCGGCATCGGCATAGTTGTCGATCAGACGGTAAACATCGGCCTTCGCTCCGACATCGATTCCCACCGTCGGTTCATCGAACAGGTGGACTTTCGCCGTGCGCAGCCGGCCCCTGGCCAGAACGGCTTTTTGCTGGTTGCCACCCGAGAATTTCCCGGAGGTCCGCTCAAGCTGCATGGGTCGCAGGTCCAACTCCTCGGCGATGCTGTACGCCAGTTCATACTCTTTCTGCGTCCTCAGGAAACCCTTCCTGGTGATCTGCGCGGGCCGGTGGGAACCCATGGTCATGGATTCAAAGAGCGGGCGGCCCAAAACAAGGCCCTCAGTTCGGCGGTCCGAAGGATAGTAAACGAGCCCGCGCTCCAGCATTCCTGCCGGTGACGGCCTGGCGATCTGCTCGCCGTCGAGCTTAATACCGCCGTCCTGAACCGGGTGCAGCCCGAAACAGGCCCGGGCCAGGTCTGATTTCCCGCACCCGAGCAGGCCGGCGACGCCGACGACCTCGCCGGCGCGCACGGTCATTGAAACATCGCGCAGGGTTGCGCTTCCGAGCCCGGAAACCACGAGGAGTTCCCGGCCAGGTTCCCGTCTCGAGTGCTGGTAGAGCGAGCTCGCCGGGCGCCCGATCATCCTCTCGACGATGATGGCTTCGTCCATCGGTGCATTGAGAGTCTCGATGAACTTCCCGTCTCGGAGGACCGAGACGCGGTCGGCGATGGCCTCCACTTCATGCATGCGGTGCGTGACATAGAGAATGGCGACACCTCGCCGGGCCAGCCCGGTCACGATGCTCAGCAGCTGCCGGCTCTCGTTCTCGCCCAGCGAAGCCGTGGGTTCGTCCAGGATCAGGAGCCGCGCTTCACCCATCAGGGCACGGGCGATCTCGATCAGCTGCTGGGAGGAACGGGGCAGGTCACCGGCACGGGCTTCCAGCGGCAGGTCTGCCCCCAACCCGGACAGGGCGTCGGCGGCGCGCTTGAGCATCTTTTTCCGGTCAACGAGGCCGGATTTAAGGGGCAGTGAACCCAGGGAGATGTTCTCGGCCACCGAAAGCTGCGGGACGATGTTCAGTTCCTGGAACACGGTCCGGATCCCGCCCTTCTCGGCGTCCTGGGGGCCGTCGAAAACTGTCTCGGCACCGTCCAGGGCTATTGATCCTGTCGTAGCTTTGTGAACTCCGCAGAGAATCTTGATCAGCGTTGACTTGCCCGCGCCGTTCTCGCCCATGAGCGCATGGATTTCGCCACGCTTGATCTCGAAGGAGACATCGCTGAGTGCCGTGACACCGGCAAATTTCTTGCTCACATTACGGATGGCCACTAACGGGTTGGCGGTCATGCCTTGTCACCTCCTGAATAGGCCAGGACTCCGTTGACATATGTGCGTTCCACCCGGATGTCCTTCAACTCCGCTTCGGGAACGCTATGCGGGTCCCTGTCCAGAACCACCATGTCCGCGGCTTTCCCGGGCTCCAGGGAACCGGCCACATGGTCGAGCCCAATGGCTTTCGCCGCTTCAATGGTGTGCAGCCTGAGAGCTTGCGCCACCGAGATCGATTCTTCCGGTTCGATGTGGTTCCCCCAGTAGCTTCTTCGGGACACCGCCGACCAGATGGTGTGTAACGGATTCGTCGCTCCCGGTTCTCCGCCGAGAGTGATGTCCGAGCTGATGACGGGCGATACGCCTTCGTGCAGCACGGTCCGCAGCGGAAGCCTGCCCGTGCTGCCCGTCGCGGGGAAAAGCATGGGCAGGTAGTCACCGATGAAGTTGTGCAGGAAGCCGGGTTGCATCACGGGGATCACGTTGGCCGCGCGCCATGATGCGATCTCCTCCACCGAGTCCAGCACATTGCCCAGGTGCTCGATGCGCACTGGCGGGTGGTCGTGGGCCTCGCCCACGGCGAGAATGGCCTCGATCGCTTCGCGCTGCGCCCTGGTGCCGTTGGTATGGATGGCGATCTGCACGTCTTTGTGGCGGGCAGTTCTGATGGCTTCCATCAGGGCGCCGCGGGAGAGATTGAGTTTGCCCCTGTATCCGGCGCGGGGGCTGTGGTCCCGGGAGTAGTCGTCGAGGCTGGCCGCATTGCGTGCGGAGTATCCCCCGTCCGCAAACACCTTGACTCCCCGGGCCCAGACCCGCTCGGGCCCGCTGCGTGAGGAAAAGCCGGCCACCCAGTCGCACGCCGCCGCGACCGGGAGCAGCGACGGTGCCATGGCGTACAGCGCGATCCGTCCGTTGAGACTGCCGTCCGCGACCGCGGCGTCCAGCGCCTCCACGTTGCGTGCTGATTCGGCCATTTCACCGAGAGACGTAACGCCATGCGCGAGGAAGTCGCTGTGGAAGGTATCCGCATAGAAGCGCGTCAGTTCCTCCACGCTGCTTTCCGGAATCGGCAGCAGGCCGTCAATCTCCGCAACGACGCCGGTCGGCTGGCCGGCGTCGTCAAGGTGGACCACAGGGCTGCCCCACAGGCCTTCACCTCCGGTGATGAAGCGCTCCACCCCGGCCAAGGCCAGCGCGGGGGTGTTGAGCACGGACACGTGGCCGCCGCAGTGCAGGACAATGGGAGTCGTCCTGCTGACCGAATCCAGCTCCAACCGGGTCGGCAGCCTGCGTTCGGCGATTTTTTGGTCGAAGAACAAGTTGCCGTAACCGATGAGCCAGTCACCCACAGTCCGGCCCGCGTTCAGCCCCGTCCGCAGGGCATCGAGAACGTCCGCGATGGTTTTGCACGACGGCACGCGGCAGTCGACGCCCCGGTGGGTTCCGGCCGCGTACTGGGCGAAGTGCACGTGAGGGTCAATGAATCCGGGAAGGATCGTCCGCCCGCCCAGGTCGTGGATGGTGATTCCGTTCCGCTGCAGTTCTTCGGCGTAGGCGTCGTCACCGACGCCGGCGATCTTGCCGTTTTCAACGTAGACGACGCGCGCATTGGGTGCCGCGGTCATGGTGACGACGTTGCCGGCTAGCGCAAAGGCAGTGGCACCCATCACTTGCCCGCTTCAACATTGAAAGCCGGTGACCATCCCTGCGGCGCGAAGCTTCCGGTGGCGTCGAATTTCGACGTGTTGTCATAACCGTCCTCCTTGGGTCCGCAGATCAGGAGGGGCTCCGGGGCGTAGCGCTGGATGTCCTTGTCCAGCGGCTTCTGCTCCAGTGTCCGCACCGCAAGGTCCACGGAGATCTTGCCGATCTGGCTGGACTGTTCGGACGGAGCACATTTTGCCTGCCCGCGCTTGATGAGTTCAACTGCCTGCGGGGTCACGTACGTACCGTATAGTCCGATGTCCTCGGCCTTACCCTGCTCGGCCAGGAGGGTTGCTGCGACTTCCATGGTGATCGCAGTGCCGACAATTGCATCGATGCCAGGGTTGGCGGACAGGGTGTCCTCCACGAGCTTCAGCTGGACCTCTTTGCCGGTGTCTCCGTACTTGACATCCACAATTTCGACTGCTGAGCCTGCGACAGCTGCCTCGAAGCCCTTCCGGGACCGCTCTGTCCATCCTGCCCCGGCCGGTCCCGGCAGGAGCGCCACTTTCAGCGGCTTCTTCAGTGATGCCAGATGGGTGCCGATCATTTTGCCCATGTCCACGTAGTCCTGCAGCACCCGGGCGTCCACCTCGGCGGAGGAGACTCCGTTCCCGACGTCGACCACCGCCACACCCTTCTTCTTCGCCTTGGCGATGGCAGGGTTCAGCGACTCATTGCTGACCGCGCTCAACAGCACGGCGTTTGCGCCGGAGCTGACACAGTCCTCCACCTGCGTAACCTGCTGGGCGACGTTCTCGTAGCCCCCCGCATCCGTGGTGGTGAGGGAGACGCCCAACTGCCGCGCCTGCGTGGCCTGACCATAGTTCATCCCCACCCAGGTCGGGTCCTTCAGATGGGGCAGCACGGAGCAGATACGCCAAGGCTTGGCGACCTGACTCCGGTTCAGGGACGTATAGGTCCCGGCGGTGTTCGGCCCGGTGCAGCCACGCGGGTCCACTTTGGGGGACTTGCAGTTCGTCAGCAGCGCGGGTGCGGACCAGGATTCGCCGCTGACCGGCTCGGCCTCAGCGCTTGCCGTAGCACATCCGGAGAGCAGGAGGAGTCCGACGGCGGCCAAGGCAACAACTTTCAGTTTCTGGTTTTTCATGCGAGCACGTCCTCCCGGAGGACGCCGGCCGCGGTGTCGATGCGCTGAATCTGCCCGGCGGGAAAACGTTCGGCGGCGAAGTTGATGGACCCCTGCACCCGGCGGGACGCTGTGAGCTTCCTGACCAGGGCGGACCGTGCGTCCAGGAAACCCTTGGGCCACATGGTGCCGACCTTGCCATAGACGCGGGAGTAGCGCTGGACTCCTTCGCTCATCTCGCGCTGGCCTTCCTGCCACGACTTAAGGGCGAAATCGATGCTGCTGCTGTTTGTGACAGAAATGGCTAGGGCCACGGCATTGGTCATCGCGACACAGGCCGCCTGACCCAGGTTCGGCGACATCGCATGGGCGGCGTCCCCCACCAGTGCCGTCCGGCCGCTGTACCACTGGCTGACGTGCACATCGTGGAACGGCGCCCAGCGTCCTTCGGTGTCGAAGGGGATCCGCTCCAGCTGGGAGCGGAACTCCGGGAAGCTTTCGATCCACGTGGCAGCGTTGAACGGATTCTGTTCGCGGCCCTCGACGTCGTTTGCAGGGCAGCAGAGGAAGACATACGTTTCGTCCGGTGAGCACGGGATGATGCCGATGCGGCGTCCACCGTTCCACTGCTCAATGGTCTGGTGGACCGGATCGTCGCCCGTCCGGGGGATAAGGTGCCGCCCGCCGCCGTCGCGCAGATCCACAAGTTTCTGGCGCAGGCCGAGCGAATCCCGGACCTTGGAGAACACGCCGTCGGCCCCAATGGCAAGGTCAGCCGGGTACTCCTGGCCGCCGGCAGTAGTGAGCGTACCGTTCGGGGTGGCCCCGACGACCGGTGAGTCGGTGACGATCTCCACACCCTGGCGGCGGGCCGCGTTGAGAAGACTCTGGTAGAGGTGCCGCCGGCCGACAGTGTAAAGCCGGTGGTTCCGTAACCACTCGTCCTGGAGAGTGCTGCCGTCGTGGTCCCGCAGGAACGGAACCTCTACTTTCTCGGCCCGGGAGACAACTTCCTCGTATGCCCCAACGGCTTCCAGTGCCCGTAGGCCGTTTTCCCACAGGTAGATCCCGGCCCCAATCTCCCGGAGGATGGACCCTTTTTCGTGTACCCGCACCGAACATCCGGCCTTGCCGAAGGCTGCCGCGGCGGTCAGCCCCGCCAGGCCGGCACCTGCGATTTCGATATGCATGAAGATGGCTCCTTTGCCGTCAAGGGGATCTGCATTTCAGATCCCCTTTGAGATGCTAATCACAAAAACTGTGATGGGCAATACTTTTCTTAGATGCCATCAAAGTTTTTTAAATGGTACTACTGGTGACTGCGGAAGCTGCCGTCGCTCTAGGGCAGGCAAGCGGCTCGGCGGTCGGAGCGTCTGACCGGGCTGTTCCTGCCTAGTGGGCAGCAGAAGAACGATTCCTTGCTGATTCGAGCTGGATGACCAGTTAAGGGCTCGGCAGGGGCACAGGCGCTCGGAGCCGAAGGGCAGGATGGCCGCGCCGGCAGGGGCAGGTTTGCGTCGCGGCCGACGGCCCCGCGCGGATGAGACGCTGGCGCGGCATTGCGCCAATGATGCCTGACCACCGACCACGGGACCCCCGGGACGCGATCGGATGGCATCAACTCGCTGGATCGCGACTATCAAAGACCTTAAGCGTGAGGCAGTGGATCCGTAACCACATGGACGCCGTCGCCCTCATGGATAAGACGCCGCCCTGCTCCAGCATCCAACCAGATCCAGAAAGCGGACCCGTCGGGCATCCATTCGTCCAGGACCCCGTCAAGCGCGGGACGGCCACAGCTTTGGAGGCGGACGCGACTTCCGGCTGGAAGAGTTTCCGGTCCTGCAATCCACACATCGCGCCTTTGAAAGTTTTCGCCATCATCGGGGGCGGATTCAGTCTGCCCCGGAGAACTCGCAGGAAGGCCCGGGAATCTTTCTCGTTCTGCCAACGGTCTGTCCTTCCTTCCGCCGATCGGTTGGACCGGAGGCGCCAGCCACTCCACAAGAACTGCTGTTGGCCGACTTGTCAGTTGACGGACGGGGAATTGATGAGGCAATGCAAGCCGTCCCGCGCCGCACGTACGTTCCGCCCGGAATGGATTGGGGGCGCCACTCCGGGCGGAACTGAAACAAGCTATCAAACAGTTGTTGCTCAAACAATTCGTGCACGAATCAAGTAGGAATTTGCAGGACCAGAGTCACGTCTTCCATGCAAGCCTGTTACAGGCCCTCGACTGCATCGCGCCGGGGCAGATCGGCCTTCTCTTGAAGCTGACCGTGCCGCCACAGTCACGCGAAGAGGAGCAATGCCGCCCCAAAACACTATTTGACCTGCAACTTGACTGAAGTCTAAGGAATCCTGATCCTGACCGGAATCGGGTTTTGGCGGAGAGGAAAGCCTGCCTTCTCGCCGACATCCCGGCCCTAGTTTGTTGGACCCTTGTGTGCCTCCTACGTGCGCGAAGTCAACGAAAACGACCGCCAGGCCTGGTGGACCAAATGAAGACACGCCGAGGCCTGATGGGGATGGAGCGCATCTGGCGTGCTGGGAACACGTGCGGCTGGAACCCGCTCTGGGCCTCAGCACCTGGACCTACTTGCTGTATGGCCCCGGAATACCCTCATGCAGTAGAACCCGCTCAGCGGAGTCAACCGTTATAAAGATCTGGATCGTCGCCGGTGCGGACGCCATTTTCCAGTGAGGCGATTTCCGCCATGTCTTCGGCGTCGAGCGCGAAGTCAAAAACGTCGAGGTTTTCGATAAGCCGCCGACGAGTAACAGACTTCGGAATAACCACATTACCCAGCTGGACGTGCCACCGCAGCACCACCTGAGCGATGGTCTTACCGTGCTTGCAGGCGATGCCGTCCAACACCGGATTTCCAAAGACCCGCCCCCGACCGAGTGGCGACCAGGCAACGGTGAGGATTCCGTGGTCGGAGTCGTAGCGGCGCATTGCGTCGTTGGGAAAACCAGGGTGCAGTTCGATCTGGTTTGAGACCGGCACGACCCTCGTTTCCGCGGCTAGGCGTTCGAGGTGTCTGGGCTGAAAGTTCGATACGCCGATGGACTTCGCGCGTCCGTCGGCCAGGATCTTCTCAAAGGCCTTCCACGTTTCCACATACCTGTCGACGCCTGGAAGCGGCCAATGAATCAGATACAGGTCAACGTATTCAAGCCCCAGTTTTCCGAGGCTGGCATCGAACGCTGCCAAGGCAGAATCGTAACCGTGACTGTCATCGGCCAACTTTGTAGTGACGTACAGCTCTTCCCGGGGAAGACCAGAGCGCCTAATCCCTTCGCCGACGCCACCCTCGTTTTGATAGAGGGCCGCAGTATCGATCATGCGGTATCCAACTTCAATGGCGGTCGAGACAGCGTCTGCTGTGCCGGCGTCATCTGGTCCGTAGATGCCGAGCCCGATTTGGGGGATGGTCCGCCCGTCATTTTGGGTAAGGAGGGGAACTTGGTGGTTATCGGGCATTGATTCTCCTAGTGGTTGGAGGAGGCGCATCGGTCAGGCGAGTGCTTTGAGGATGGCGGCGACAGCGGCTTCCGCTATCGCTCGGTCTTCCTCCATGTCGCTCTTGCCGGAGACGCCCACGGAGCCGATGAATTCGTCCTCGAGATAGATCGGCACGCCACCGCCGAGAACGACGAGGCCCGGGACCTGTCCGAGGTTGTGCACTAGCCAGGGCTCGTCTTTGGCCATTTCCCAGAATTCGTGCGTCGCCATCCCGTTACCGGCAACCGAGTAGGCCTTGTCCTGTGCGAGCTTCGACGACTGGAAGGGCGCGCCGTCCATCCGGTCAAACGAAATGAGATGACCCGCGTTATCCAACACGGCGATGCAGGTCAGGCAGTTCATGGTGCGTGATTCTTCGATCGCGCGATCAATACCCACACGCGCAAGCTGGTGGGTAAGGGTGCGTTTGACGAGAAGCTCTGGCATGGTTGGAATCTTTCTTTTCTGGACCGGTGGCTAGCTGGTATGCGCGGCCAACAGTTTGTCGAGGTAGCGTTTGCTGATTTCGGCAGCCGCCTTTGGATCACCGTCGTAGTAATCGAGTTCGACCATGAGCCACTCGTCGTACCCCGTCTCGCGAACGGCCCGCAGGATGTCGTCAAAGTCGAGTTCGCCCTCGCCGAGCGGCAAAAAGCGTTGGGAACGCGAGTCCCAGTCCTTGAGGTGGACGTGCGCCAGTCGGTCCCCGTACCGCCGGATGAGCTCGGCCGGATTCCCGCCGCCACCCGCGAGATGCGCGGTATCAGGACAAAAATGGATGCCAGACAACTCCATGACCTTTTCAAGTGCTGCGGGCGTCTCCACTAGCGTGCCCAGGTGCGGGTGATACGTCGCCGTCAAACCGGCTGCCTTAGCTATGCGGTCGCACCTGTCCAGGCCCGCGGCCAACCTCTGAAAATCCCCGTCTGCAGGCCCATGCACTCGCTGCGCACCGCCTCCGATCACCAGGCGCTGTGCACCGAAAGTGGCCGCCATAGCCGCGGCCTTCTCGATTTTCGTCATCTCTTCGCTGACTATCTCATCGAAGATAAAGTTCGCGCCCGTGTACACGCCCACTAGGGTGAGACCGGTTTCCTCGAGGAGGTCTGTGAAGCGTTGTGGCTCATCAATGTATTCCAGTAGGTTTCCATCGAAGACCTCGGTACCTGTGTAACCCGCGGCAGCGATGTCGCGACAGGCATCAGCCGTTGAGCCCGCCGTGAGGTAGAAGGAGTCCTTGACGCTGGTGACTCCGCCGGGCATTCCCACTACCCCGCCCCACGTGATGGTCGGGTAGCCAAGTCTCATCGGGCCCCCGTGCTCACACTGGACTCACGGGAAGCCGCCATTTCATCGAGAATCATCGTTGAAATTCGCTCAGCAACCATGTAAGTCGTCAGCATTGAATTCGCTGCGGGAGTGGTTGGGATCACCGAAGCATCGATAACACGGAGGCCGTCAATTCCATGGACGCGGCCTTCCTGGTCCACTACTCCTCCTCGCTCCGTCGGAGCCATGAGGCAGGTACCGGTGAAGTGGTAGCCCGAGGCTGCTTTTTCCTCAATGGCAGCATCGAGGGCTGCGTCGTCGTTGATGGTTTCCGCGTCCATTCCGAGCGGAGCTTCCAGCATGTCAGCCAGCGGCTGTGCGGTAAAGACGTCCCAACCGACGCGCACGAGTTCCCGAATTGCTTCGCGGTCCACTTGCGCATCAAGGTAGTTTGGATCGACATCGGGGAGGACAGTGGGGTCCAGCGTGGTAATTCGAACGTTTCCAAGTGACCTGGGCTTGTTAAGAACGCAGCCGATCCCGGCGACGTTCTCGATGTCGCCGGTGCCCTCACCGGCGATGCCGCGGCTGCCCTCCCCCGTTGTGCGTGTGTTGAGGTAGGTGAACATGGTGAGCTGGCCGTCCAAGGAGTTGGGCTGCGCCTGCGTGGACATGCGGTAGGCGGCCTGGAGGCTGAACTGGCTTTCGTCCCATACACCGGGTTTCGGAACCGCCATCAGGGGAATGCTGAAATGGTCACCGAGATTCTCGCCCACGGGCAGGTCCATAACGAGCTCCGCGCCGAGCGAACTTACCAATTCGGCCGGACCGACACCAGAGCGCTGCAGAATCGCCGGCGTAAGGATGGCTCCGGCGGAGACGATCACTGCCTCGGCATCGATGACAGTGCCGTCGATTAGCTCTACGCCGACCGCGCGGGCCCCGTCGAACAGCACCCGGCTCACCAAGGAATTGCCGCGCACTGTCAGGTTGGGGCGGTTACGTGCCGGATCCAGGTAACTCTCGGCCGTGGAAACCCGGCGCGCTCCGATACGGGTTTGGGGAACGGGTCCGACGCCATGGGCGTCCGGAGCGTTGAGATCCCAGACATACCGGGCACCTGTTGCCTTAGCCGACTCGATAAATGCTGCCTGCAACGGGGCGAGTTCCTCATCGGTGGCTCGGTTGATGGGAACGGGACCGTCGTGCCCATGTATGTCATCGCCGGGGGCGACATCATTTTCAATTTTCTTGAAGAACGGCAGGACCTGATCCCAGCTCCATCGCGGGTTGCCGAAGGCTACCCATTCTTCGTAGTCGGCGCGGGCACCGCGAAGCGCGATCCCGCCGTTGATCGCTCCACCGCCGCCGATCAGCTTGGCCTGCGGGACAGAAATGCCCGCCCCGCCGCGGCTGTGGGCGATCAATCCCCAGTCGTGTTCCGCGTTGAAGGTGGGCGCGTGCCCGCGCATGGGCACGTATTTGGCGTCTAGCACTCCTTCGGGAGTTGTGCCCGGGGCGTAGTCGGCTCCGGCTTCGAGCACCAGAACCGACTTCTCCGGGATCTCAGAGAGGCGGGCAGCCACGATGCATCCCGCAGCGCCTCCGCCTACAACGACGTAGTCAAACTTCTCAGTCATGAGTGTTTCTCCTGTTACTTCTGTTGCTTAGATCAGTTCTGGTTGCTGAAGGCGGCATCGAAAGATGCCGTTGGGAGGTCCCAGAGCAGCGAACGGACAAATCCCACTGCTTCTTTGGCACCGTGCAGGCGGTCCATGCCGGCGTCTTCCCATTCGACGGAGATGGGGCCCGAGTAGCCGACCGCCCGGAGCGCGCGAAAGGCGTCTTCCCATGGCACGTCGCCATGGCCGGTGGAGACGAAGTCCCAGCCGCGGCGTGGGTCGCCCCAGGGCAGATGGGATCCGAGGACGCCCGTCCTGCCGGACTTGGGACGGAGGCGCGTGTCTTTGCAATCGACGTGATAGATGCGTTCGGCGAAGTCGACGATGAAGCCCACGGGGTCTGTACCCTGCCACATCATGTGGCTGGGATCCCAATTGAATCCGAAAGCGGTTCGGTGGCCGACGGCTTCGAGGGCTCGCATGCAGGTCCAGTAGTCATACGCGATCTCGCCGGGGTGAACCTCGTGGGCGTACCGCACACCCTCCCCGTCAAAGACGTCGAGGATGGGGCCCCAGCGGGTTGCGAAATCCTCGTAGCCGGCGTCAATAACGTCGGCGCCGACGGGCGGGAACATCGCAACATACGGCCAGATCTTCGAGCCGGTGAAGCCGGTGATGGTGTCCACTCCGAGCCTGTTCGCGGCCTTGGCCGTGAGCTTCAGCTCTTCTGCCGCGCGTTGCCGCACGCCCTCGGCTTCGCCGTCTGCCCATACCTTTGAGCGCAGGATGGCTTTGTGCCGAAAATCGATGGGGTCATCGCAGACAGCCTGGCCCGTCAGATGATTCGACAGGGCCCATACCCTTAGTCCGTACCGGTCGAGAATGTCCACCCTGCCTTGCAGGTAGTCGTCGTCTTCGGCGGCACGCCACACGTCCAGATGTTCGCCGGAGGAGGCGATCTCGAGGCCGTCGTAGCCCCACTCACTCGCGTATTTGGCGACTTCTTCGAGAGTCAGGTCCGCCCACTGTCCGGTGAAAAGCGTCACTGGCAAGGTCATTTGGCACCTCCGGCTAGGGACTTTTTGAGGAAGGCGAGCCCATCTTTAGCGAGGTCGTCCATGGATGGTGCTACAGGCCGCCAGAGCGAAACGGCCCGGGCGATCTCCTTTACCGAGGGGAGGAAGGATTCGACGACGATTTGTCCGTCGTAGTTAATGTCGGTTAGCGCCGTGAAGAACACCGCCCACGGCACGTGCCCTGATCCGGGGGTTCCGCGGTCGTTCTCGGATACCTGAACGTGGAAAACCTTTGAGCCCGCAAGCCTCACTGCGTCGCCGAGGCTTTTCTCCTCGATGTTCATGTGGAACGTGTCGATCAGCAGGCCGACATTGTCGGCACCGATGAGATCGACGAGTTGGAGGGCTTGTTCGGTGGTGTTGATCAGGTCGGTTTCAAAACGGTTCAATGGTTCGATGGCCAACCGTATCCCGCATCCGGCGGCGTATTCTGCGGTTTCGCGGAGGCTGTCCGCTGCGCGCTTTAACTGCGCGGCCCTGTCGGCCGCATCAAGCAATCGTGTTTGCCCGGTAGGGGCGTACATGGGGCCAGCTACGTGAGGGGAACCGACCGCGGCCGCCAGGTCGATGCAGGTCTTGAGGTAGTCGATGCCGGCCTGCCGGCGCCCGGCTTCCTCCGCCGACACGTCACGGTCAGGGCCGAACGCCCCACAAATGCCGACAGCGAGCCCGGTGCGGGCCGCGTGGGCGTTGAGGGCCTGCGCCGTCAAAAGCTCGGGATCTTCGACGCATACCTCGATCAGCTCATATCCCATCTGAGCTGCCAGGTCGAAGGCACTCCCCTCGTTGTCGGAGAACGGGGAAGCTAATACGAACGTGCTGAGGCCCAGCTGATTTACCATTAGCGAAGCCCCAGCTTGGTTTCGATGGCCTTAGTGTGCCTGATCGATGCTTCGGAATAGGTATCAAGAAATTCCGGGGCTCCCCCGCCGGACAGAACACTCCAGACATCACCGGCCGGCGGCAGCAGTTCGTACGAAATCCAGCCGTTATAGTCGACGTCGGAGATCGCCTGGATGATCGGCGTGAAGTCAAGATGTCCGTAGCCCGGCGCCGCTCGATTCGAATCAGCCAAGTGCACGTGGGCCAGGCGGTGTCCAATCGTGCGGATGGCTTCAGCGATATCTGGTTCTTCAATGCTCATGTGGAAGGTGTCGGCCATCACGCCGATGTTGGGCGCGCCGACTTCATCGACGAAATCGGCCGCTTTACCGGCCCTGTTAATGAGGTACGTCTCGTAACGGTTCCAAGGTTCGACGGCGATGCTGATCCCGCGATCTGCGGCGTAGCCGGCGACTGACCGGGCCGCTTCGACGGCCCAAGCCCATTCCTGAGCGAGTTCCGTCTCAGGGGAAATCTTCATGCAGGCGGTGGGTGTGAAGGTGACGACGTCGGCGCCGAGGGCAGCGGCGTAGTCAACGTTTCCTTTGACGTAAGCAATAGCATTCCGGCGTGTGCCTTCGTCAGAGCTGACGATGTCGCGCTCGGGCGTGAAGATGCTGATGATCGAGGACGCCACCACATCGTTCTTCTTTAGTTGTTCGGTGATCTCCCGGGCGTCGTGCTCCGAGGGCTCACCAACAAATTCGACGCCGTCATAGCCGAACTTTGCAAGCCTGGCGATACCGATCTCCAGCGGCTCGTGGCCATAGACGAGAGTGTTGTAGGTGTAGCGGAACATGGTCTACTCCGATTCAAAGATGGTGCCGGCTGAAGAGTTGCCTTGCTTCAGCCGGCACCGGAAGGCTGCTTCGATTACTTGGTTTTGAAGTGGTCCATCAGGCTGTCGACGTTTTCTGCAGTGAAGACGAGCGGTTCGCCAGTGTCTACTTCGCCATTGGCTCCGATGGTGCGCTTACCGAGCCGGCCCGCCTCGAACGTGTCCCCTTCTTTTCCGGTGATCTTGCCGCTGAGGAGAGCGTCCATGGCGTAGTACGAGAGGTAGCCCATGTCCCGTGGGCTCCACAGGACGAAGGACTTAACGGCCCCGCTCTTCAGAAGAGCGCCGTCAGAGGGCGGCCAGCCGAGACCGGTGATGACCAGGTTCGGGTTGAATTTCTGGTCGGCCTTCGCCTTCACTGCAGCCTGCAGTGAAACCGGGGTAGGTGCGAGGATTCCGTCGAGTTCAGGGTAAGCCTGGAAGAGGGAAACGGCGGCGTCGTAGGACGTCTGCGGGACGTCGTTGCCGTAGACCGTCTTGACGAGCTTCATGCCGGCGTACTCCGGCTTTTTGGCTTCTTCGGCGGCTGCGGCGATCCAGGCGTTTTGGCCTGCCGCCGTGCTCTGCGCGGAGATGATTGCGTAGTTGCCCTTGTTGCCCATCTGCTTGGCGAGAAGCTTGAACTGGGCGACGCCGAGGGATGCGTCCGTCGCCGGGGCAACCCAGAACGCGCGGGCGTCCTTTTTAACGTCGGCGTCGTAGCTGATTACCTTCGTTCCGCGGGACGCAGCGGCCGTCAAGGCAGGTGCAAGCGCGTCCGGGTCGAGGCCGGACACGGCGATTCCGCAGCTTCCTTGCTGGGAAGCGCTTTGGATCCGCTGGATCTGCCCCGGCACATCGGGCTGAGCTGTACCGGTGTAGTTGATCTTCTTGCCGCCCATGTCGGTTGCGGCTTCGTCCGCACCGTATGCGCCCGCCGCGAAGAACGGGTTGTCGGTGTTCTTCGGGATCATGGTCATAGTGCAGTCTTTGAGGGACTTCGTGTTGCCTCCCCCTGCTGCGGGGGCGGCGCCGTTCGTAGGGGCGCAGGCGGCAAGTCCGGCTGCAAGAGTAACCGCAGCCACTGTGGCGGTAATTTTTTTGTGCATCAGGGATTCTTTCTTGAGCGTGGTGAGTCCGGATGTGTCTTGGTCGCGATGTGCTGCTTCGTCACAGAGTCTTCTCTGGCAGACGTTTTTAGGGGTCTTGGTTCATCGGGGTCCAATCGCCGTTGATTGAGGAGGACAAGAGATTCACGCACGGAGCGGCCTGCTGTCGCTGATTTTTTTGGCAACCACAGGAACCACGACCGCGGCGATCATGAGAACGCCGATAACGGTGTTCTGCACGTTGGTGGGGAGGAACCCGAGGTTCATCCAGCTGGTCAGCACGGTGACGAGCACCAGGGAGAGCGTGACGCCGGCGAAGGAACCCTTGCCGCCGAACATGCTCACACCTCCGATGAGCACTATGGCGATCACGCTCAGCTCCAGGCCAGTGCCGTTGTTGGCGCGGGCGCTGCTGACGTAACCGGCGTACAGCATCCCTGCAAGGGCGGCCACTGTGCCGGAGAGGCAGAAAAGTGTGATCTTAATTCGCCGTACGGGGATACCGGAGTATCGGGATACCACAGCGCTGGAACCGACGGCGAAGGTCTTGCGGCCGAATGCCCCGCGGTGCAGGACGACGGCTGCGAAGACAGCCATCAATACAAACAGCACAAAGGTGTAAGGGATGTACGTGCCGTAAATGTTGGCCTGGGAGAAGGTCGTGAATTCGACGGGCAGCGCGCTGATAGAGCGGCTTTCGAGCAGAATGTACGCGATGCCACGATAAAGTCCGAGGGTCCCGACCGTCACGACCAATGACGGGAGCCCGAAGGCCACGGTTAACCATCCGTTGATGAAGCCGGCCACGGCTCCCAGGACCAGGCCAATGACGATCGAAACGGGGAGGGGAATCCCGCCTTCGATGCAGAGGCCGAACACGACACCGGTGAGGCCGAAGACGGAAGCGATGGACAAATCGATCTCCCCCGCGATCATCAGCAGGGTCATGGGAATCACCATCAGCGCCAGTCCGATCACGCCGCCCGCGGTGATAGCGAAGTTTGATCCGGTCGCGAAATAGGGTGTGCTGATGGAGGCCATGACTGTTACGAGAACAACCAGGACCAACAGAGATATCTCCCACGCCCCGAACCAGGTAGGCAGCCCGCGGCGACGTACTTTGGCGCCCTGAGTAGGTGGGGAGGTTAGGGTTTGGGTGCTCATGCTTTCACTCCTCGAGCTTCGACGCGGGTTCGGATGATCGAATCGGAAACGATGGCCGCAATGATCACGGCGCCCTGAATGGCCTGGAGCCAGAATTGAGAGACGTTGACCAAGGCAAGTCCGGTCGAGATCACGCTGAGGATGGCCGCCCCGATGATGACACCGCCGATCGTTCCGCTGCCTCCATTGACACTGATGCCACCAACAACTACTGCGGCGAGGACGACGATTTCGTAGCCGGAGGCGACGGAGGAATCGACAGTGCCGTAGCGGGCTCCCCACAGCACTCCGGCCAAGCCGCAGAGCAGCCCGGAGATGGCGAATGCGACAAAAATGCGGCGCTTCGCAGGGATGCCCATCTTGTCGGCGGCGAGGGGGTTGCTTCCGATGGCGAGAAAGGAGCGCCCGGTGAAGGTGTGTCGGATGAAGATGTGGGCGGCAAACGCGATGACGAAGGCGTATAGCACCAAGCCGGGAATCCCGAACAGACTCCAGGATGCGAGGTCCCCGTATCCACTCGGCAGACTTTGGGCCGTGACCTGGTTGCTGCCGGCGAGAATTGAGTCAATACCTCGGTAGATATACAAGGTTCCGAGGGTGACCATGATAGAGGGGACGCGCAAAGTTGCGATGATGATCCCGTTGATGCTGCCCAGCACCAGGCCGAGCAGGCACGAGGCCAGGACGACGATGATGATCGGCAACTGCGGGTTCTTGACCGCGAAATCCGCGGCGAAGTAGGCGGTCAGCCCCACCATGGATCCTACTGATACATCAATGTTGCGTGTCAGGAGCACGAGTGCGAGGCCTATGCCGACGATGACGACTATCGCCATGTTGTTCAGGATCTGACCTACCGTGTTCACGCTCGCGAATCGGTCACTGAGCACACTGAACACAATGAACAGGAACGCGAGTACGGCAAGCAGGCTGATCTCGCGCCGGGCAACGAATCTTTTCCACGACGGCTGGGATGCCGGTTTCTGAAGTGTTTCGGTTTGGAGCGACATCCTAATGCTGTCCTGTCATCGAAGCGAGAACGGTTTCGGAGTCGAAGGGCCGTTCGGTGAACTCGCGGCCTTGGGCGCCGCGATAGAAGGTAATAACGCGGTCGGAGACTGAGAGCAGTTCTTCGAGCTCGTTGGAAATCAGGATGATTGCCAGCCCGGCCTGGGCCATTCTCCCGACGATCTTGTAGACCTCAGACTTCGCCCCGACGTCAACGCCCTTCGTGGGATCGTCGAGGATGAGGATCTCAGGGTTGGTCGCCAGCCACTTGCCCAGGACAACCTTTTGCTGGTTTCCGCCCGAAAGCGCCGAGATTAGTTGCTCAGGGCCACTGGTCCGGACACCCAGGCGTTTGATGTAATCGGCGGACAATTCCCTGTCGCTCTTGCTCTTGACCAGACCGAACGAGGAAAGAGTGTCCAAAACGGCCAGCGAAAGGTTGAAGCTGATCGACTGCTCCAGGACGGCACCCTCACGGGTCCGGTCTTCGGGCACATAGGCGATCTTGTGCTTCATGGCATCGCCCGGTCCGACGATGCGTACGGGCTTGCCCCCGATCAGGACTTCTCCGGAGTCCACGGGGTCCAGGCCGAAGATGCCGCGGGAGATCTCCGTGCGGCCAGCTCCCACCAACCCGGCCAGGCCAAGTATTTCGCCCTTTCGCACGGTGAAGTTGACGTTTTCGTACGCCCCCTTGCGGGTGAAGTCACGCACTTCGAGGTGCACATCCCCGAGTTCGACGTCTTCTTTGGGAAAGACACTCTCTAGGGTCCGCCCGACCAAGTGAGTGACCACGGATTCGGGTGTGAACTCGGCTGCGGGTCCGGAGATGATGGTCGTCCCGTCCCGGGAGACAGTTACGCGGTCGGCCAGTTCAAAGACTTCGTCGAGCCGGTGGCCGACGAAGAGAATTGCGACGCCCTGGCTCTTAAGCCGGCGGATCACCTCCATCAGGTGGTCGACTTCGTGCTTGGAAAGAGCGGCGGTCGGTTCATCAAGAATCAGCAACGCGGTGTCGTCACTCAGAGCCTTGACGATCTCCAGCAACTGCTGATCTGCCGCCGAAAGATTCTGCACAAGTTCACGCGGATCCAGTTTCACCTGGAGGCGCTCCATTGCCCGGATGGAGTTGGCCTGTACGGCCTTCCAATCCAGGGTGTGCAGACTGGTACGCGGCGGAGCCGCGGCAAACATGATGTTCTCGGCTACTGTCAGGTCCGGAAACACTACGGGGTGCTGGTGCACTACGGAGATGCCAAGCGCGCGCGCTGCGTGCGGATTATGGATCGTGATCGTATCGCCGTTGACGGTAAGCGTGCCGGCGTCCGGTTGCACGATGCCTGCGAGAATGTTCACCAAGGTGCTCTTGCCCGCGCCATTCTCACCGAGCAGAGCGTGGACCTCGCCAGGGTAAAGGGTGATATCGGTGCGCTTGATCGCGATTACGCCGCCAAAGCGCTTGGACACACCAGCGACGCTGACGAGCGGCGTCGCCGTGGCCTCATGGCCTGTTACAGCTATTGATTCGGTCATCGTAGTTCCTCGTTGAGCTAGCTGGACCTGAACGTTATGACGTCAGGGAGAAGGATGGGACACGCAAGGGGACTCCACCCTCGCGCCGGTTTGGTGAGACCCGAGCAATGCACCTGTAAGAATGGCGGCACGTGCCGGAGACGAAGGCATCGAACGCATCCTGATTACCCTGCGCCCGAGCACATGCCTGGCTCATTACTGCACTCCTTCTAGTTCTTTCATCTTTTTGACGTCGACCCACTCGCCGCACTTGCTGGATTCGAGGATGCTTTCGGTGAGGACGGCTGACCTAAGGCCGTCGTGGAAGGTGGGAAGGCCGTCGCGGAGGTCTCCGTCGATTGCGGCGTAGGTATCTGCAACAAACGCATTGAAAGCATCCTGATAACCCTGCGGGTGCCCCGCAGGGAGAACAGATAACCGCGCCGCGTCGGCTCCCAGGGCCTCCGGGTCGCGGACGAGCAGCTGGGAGCCGCCCCGTTTGCCTAGCCACAATGTCTCCGGTGCTTCCTGGTCAAACTGCACGGTACTTTCGGTGCCGGAGATCTCCATCATCAGCCGGTTTTTCCGGCCCGGCGCGACTTGGCTGATCAGAAGGTTTCCCACAGCGCCGGCGTCGGTTGCGAATACCGCTGCAACGAGGTCCTCAGTCTGGACCTCCTCGTGGTTGGCCCGGCCGGTAAACAGCGTTCGGCTAACAGCGCCAATGCGGGTGATCCGGTCATTGGTGACGAATTCGATCAGATCGCACAGGTGGGAGCCAATGTCAGCGAACGCGCGTGACGGCCCGCCGAGGCCGGCGTCCACCCGCCAGTTGTCGTCGTCCCGGGACAGCAGCCAGTCCTGAAGGTAGGACCCCTGGATGGTAGAGATCCGCCCCGTCTGGCCGGAGGCAATGCGTTCCCGGGCTTCCCGAACCATGGGGTGGAACCGGTAGACGAAAGGAACCGTCGCGATCGTTCCGGCGTTCGCGGCCAGCTCCACCAGATGGGCGGCATCCTGCACATTGGTAGCCAGAGGCTTCTCGCAGACAACGTGCTTGCCTGCCTTCAGCGCTGCGTCCGCTACCGGGAGATGGGTCGCGTTGGGGGTGCACACGTGGATGACATCGATCGCATCGTCCTCGATGAGGTCCTGGACGGAGGCGTAGGCCTGCGCGATGCCCAGACGGTCTTTGGCGCGGGCGGCACTGGCAGGGCTCGAGGACGCGATGCCGGCGATTTCCGCACCGGCAGCACGGGCGGCTCGGCTGTGTACCTCAGCCATGAACCCGGCGCCGACGAACCCGGCCCGTAACCGGGAGGGGGCTGTCGTGGTTCTGTGGTTTTCCATGCCGAAACAGTGACACGCCCCACAGGGCTTTCGTCAGTCATCCAGCAAAAGTGTGCACCTTTTGACGCTGTTGGGCACGGAATGCACACCGAAGTTGCACTTTTTGATGCTGCGGGCATCAACGAGTGGACGGGGACGTGCAGGCGCCCGACACTGGGTGAAGATAAGGGCCCCTCGGGGTCGTGTGAGCCTGGTGTGTCAAGACCTCAGTTTCACGATTCACTTCTTGCGCCCCGAAATGGAGAGACATGGATAACGGCGGCCCCGGCGAACTTTTGCATATCCTGCGGGACGGACGCCCGCGAACCAGGGCGGACCTGGCCGGAATCACTGGCTTGGGACGAGGTGCCATCAGTTCCCGCCTGGAGCCGCTCCTAAGGCTCGGACTGGTTGCACCCGTATCGGGTGCGCCTTCCACCGGGGGCCGCCCCTCAGCACGGCTAGCCTTCAATCCGGGTGCAGGGTTGGCCGCCGCCGCTGACGTCGGCGCCACGCACGCGACCATGGCTGTCACCGACCTTTCGGGAAGGGTGATCATCGAAAACACTGAACGACTTGAGATTTCGTCCGGACCGGAACCTGTCCTGGACTGGCTAACGATGACGCTGACAGGCCAGTTGAAAGAGATGAAGCGCCCAGCAGCAGATATCCTCGCCGTCGGCATCGGGCTACCCGGTCCGGTAGAACACTCCACCGGAAAGCCGATCAGCCCCCCGATCATGCCCGGATGGGACGGATTCGATGTCCCCGCGTACGTTCAGCAAACCTTTGACGTTCCCGTCCTCGTCGATAACGACGTCAATCTCATGGCCCTCGGGGAGCGGGCGACGCGCTGGCCCAATGAGGACAACATGATCTTCCTTAAAGTCGCCACCGGTATTGGCTCGGGGGTTGTGAGTGGAGGAATATTGCAGCGAGGCGCGGCAGGGGTCGCTGGAGACGTCGGCCATATCGCTGTTTCTAGAGGAGCAGGAATACTATGCCGCTGCGGCAAAAGTGCCTGCCTTGAGGCCATAGCAGGCGCCCCGGCCATCGCCGCGCAGCTCCGCGATAACGGGCTCGAGGCCATCTCCGGAAACGACGTAGTCACACTCGTCCGTTCCGGTGATTTGGCCGCGATTCAAGCCGTCCGCCAGGCCGGGCGCGACATCGGGGAAATGCTCAACATGTGCGTGAGCTTCATCAACCCCTCCCTGATTGTCGTGGGCGGATCCCTTGCACAATCCGGAGAACATTTGATCGCCGGGATCCGCGAAACGGTTTACGCACGCTCAACACCGTTGGCGACCCAGCACCTGAATATCACCCAATCCGAAACCGGGCCGGAAGCCGGAGTGGTTGGTGCCAGCATCTTGGCCATCGAATACGCCCTCGCCCCTCACCGAGTCAACGACCTCGCAACCAGGCTGAATTCCGGCGGACACGATGATACTGACGATCTCCAGAAAGTGGGGCACGCCGCCCAGACATCCCAACCGCTCCGTAACGTGACGGCCAAACAACTGCAAGCCGCATTTCCTTGACCCCGGCTCCCAATGAAGAGGCGGAAGACAGCCGGGCCAGGGTGTAAAGCGGCCGACTGGTCATTTCTCCCAGCGCCCGCCCGCTTCAGGGCATGCTCACCCAGGCCTCTGGGGCGCCAATTCTCCCGTGAGGGCGGCCGATAGCAAACCCCATCAACGCACCAATCAAAACTGCAACAGGTAAAATAAGGCTAACAGCTGAGGCCCTTCGGCCAGTCTTATGAGCCCCCGCAACCGCTTCCTCAAAACGTGGCAACTGGCAGGGCCGCCATGATGGTTCAGCTGGTGAAGGAGGATCGCATGCCTCAAGCTGCTAACGGAAGTAGCGGCCGTCTGCGACGATATGCAGTGCCGGAGGGGCTCAATCCCGAACAAAGGTTCGAACACTGGCGAACATGGTACGGCAGTGCCGTGGAAACCCCGATGCGGTTGGAAAAGTCGGCACGTCAGACTCCCGTGTCCTTCAATCCTGCAGCCATTAATCTCAACGGGCCAGGCTTCAGCCTCATAGAAATGGTCAACGGCCCCGCATTGGGTTCGTGGGCGCCGAATCCCGACGCCGCAGATTTGCGCCTGGCCTACTTCCGTAAGGCGACGGGGCTAACCCTCGCACTCCACGGGGTGCCTGAGCCAGTATCACCAGGCGCCGTCAGGTTCATCGATACCTCCCTGGGCGGAAGTTTCGATGCTCCCGAAGGTTTTCACGCCTTGCAGCTCAACATCGACCGCAGCAGCCTGAATGTGAGTGAGGCCGAACTGCGCTCCCTGCTTCGCCTGCCTGACCTCGCGAAGCACCCAATTGTGGGCACTTTCGTGATCCCTGCGCTGATGAGTTGGAAGCGGCCAGGCATCGACCGCGAAGCACCGGGAACAGCAGACATCCTCCGTTCCGTGATGGCAACTCTTGTGGGCTCCCTGCTTGAAACTCCGGTCGACGAGGCGGCACAGAAACCGGCCCTAAGTCGCGCGGTGAAGAAATACCTTGATGCCAGTTACGACAACCCCAATCTCGATGTGGCGATGGTCGCCGAAAAGTTCAATCTCTCCCGTCGCTCTCTGTTCTACTTCTTCGAGAATGAGGAACTCCGCCTGGGTGAGCGTATTCGCGCCTTGAGAACGCGCAAGGCCCTCGAGCTCCTCCTTCAGGCCGGCGCCCAAAGGATCACCTACTCAGAAATAGCGAGATCATGCGGATTCACCAACGTGCAAAGCCTGCGCCGTGCAGTAAAAGAATTCACCGGGATGAATGTGAGGGAGATTCATCGCTCCGAGACCGTCGTTCGTGACGCACTGCAACGCCTGCGGGAGGTCACTAACCCCTAACGCCTAACCACGCTGGGGAAGCGTAAATAGACGGCAACCCGGGCCCTGGTCAAAACCGCGTACGACCTATCGGCGAGGTCATGTCCAGCCTTTCACCGTGTCGCAGCACTGCTTGATGACAGTAATAGCAACAGCCGCTCAATGCGGTGAGACTCCCAAGGACCGTTAGTGCCTCATTGACCAGGCCTTGCAACCCGTGCTTGCGCGACCGGCATCCGGTTGGAGCTGGCGAACAACAGGCTGAAGTGCACCCCAACATGACACTGCTGACGTGAGCTTTGCCGTGGCGCGGCATATGGCTGGAGCACTGATTAATGCGACAAGTCAGATGCGGCATGGGTTGACCCCTGCCCTGCCCGCGGCTGCTGACGCACGGGAACAGCATCGATCTTGACCAAAGCGCGATGCACCGCGACGAGAATCATAATGTAACCGGCCACGGTGAGGAGTCCACCAACGGCAGCGATGATCAAACCGATTACCAACCCCCGCGATTTACGTTCCCGGTATGGATGACAGCGCCGTTTGGGGCGGCGATGACTGCTCCAAGTGCACCGAGGACTGGGCCACCAATGGCCATCAGAATCCCTGCCTTAAAGATCCCTGCTGAACGCTCGAACCGCATCATTCCCCCATTAGATATTCGTGACTAGGGACAGACTACAGTTGGTGCCGATGCGCCTTGACATGCTTGGTATGAACGATTTCCAGATCGTGTGCGGGCTGACGATGCACACCGCATGGATCCCCTGCAGCCGATGGGGCTGCCCGCGGTCAGCCGCAGGCTCGCTGCAGGTTGATCGAATCTCGGTTATCGGCGTTTGAATAGCACGTCGGGATGCTAATAGCGGTTATTACTTAAACCTAGGGCGATGAGTTCCACGGACACTACGCACTCCGTGACTCCCTGTTTATCGCCTCCCCGACGCGGGTCGCGCCGCTTCATTCAGGTCAATGTGTGAAGACGATCTTTCCGATCAGGTTGCCTTCAAGCATTTTGCTGAAGCCTTTAAGAGCTTCGCCAAGGGGCAGTACAGTGTCGATCGTTGGGCGTATCCCGGTTCCCGCAAGGAACCGGGTGAGTCTTTCGAGTTCGTCCCTGGTGCCCATGGTGGAGCCAAGGATCTTCAGTTGGGTGAAAAAGAGCCGATTCAAGTCGGTTGCTGCAACGCTGCCCGAGGTTGCCCCGCAGGTGATGACGGCCCCGCCGGCTCGCAGCACCTTGAGGCTATGCGCCCACGTTGCCTGCCCCACACAATCAAAGACGGCGTCCACCCTGTTTGGGAGCCTCGCACCGCAATCAAAAACCTGTTCCGCCCCGAGAGTCAATGCGTGGAGCCGCTTTTCATGGCTGCGGCTGGTAACCCACACCCGGAACCCGCTAGCTGCTGCCAACGATGTCAACGCTGTGGAGACCCCTCCGCCGGCCCCTTGGATCAGGATGGTGGATCCGGGCGCCGCAGGAGAGACGGAGAACAGCATTTTATAGGCAGTCAGCCAGGAGGTGGGCAGGCAGGCGGCTTCTTCCCAGCTCAGTTCCGCTGGTTTGGGGACTGTGCTTCCTGCAGGCACCCAGACGTGGTCCGCCATGGTTCCCGGATGCCGTTCCGAGAGGACTGTGCGTTCAGGGTCCAGTGTTTCGTCGCCACGCCATCCAGGGCTTGCAACGACCGGGTGGATAATCACCTCGTTGCCGGCCGCATCCACTCCCGCGCCGTCACAGCCCAGCACCATCGGCAGATCCTCTTTGCCGAGAACGCCTTTGAGGGAGAACAGGTCGTGATGATTCAGGGCGGAGGCTTTGAGCGTGATCTTCTCCCAGCCCTTGGCTGGAGATTCGGTGTCCGGCAGGTCCCCGATCGCGAGTCCGGCAAGTGGGTCATCAGGGGCTAGCGATGTTGCATAAACAGCACGCATTCTTGTCTGCCTTCTCGGGCTGAGTCTCTGGCCCGCCCCGTCTTGGGTAGGCATCTTGTGTGAGGGTTTAACGGTACGGACCAGCCACGGTCCTGGGCACCGTGGATCAGGCGGGCAGCAGATCCAGCGGGTTCCGTTCCCTCCGGTCCCGTCTGATCCGCGCTCGGCGCATCCTATCGTTCCGTCGTTGGTGGGCTTCCTGGAAGCGCCTCCTTTCGATGGTGTCGGAGGGCTTGAATTCGGGCACGGGCGTGGGTTTGTTGTTGTCGCCTATGGCCACCATGGTGAAGTACGAGCTGTTTGTGTGCCTGACGCTTTGCTCCTGGAGATTTTCGCTAAGAACCCGGATTCCGACTTCCAGTGACGTGCGTCCGGTGTAATTGACGGAGGCCTGGAACGTTACGAGTTCACCGACCTGGATGGGTGCGATGAAGTCCACGCGGTCCACTGAAAGGGTGACGACGTAGGTGCCGGCGTAGCGGGTCCCGCAGATGTATGCGACCTGGTCAAGGTACTTGAGCAGGACTCCGCCGTGGACTTTCCCTGAAAAATTAACCATGTCCGGCGTCATGAGTACCCTCATGGACAGTCTGCCATTTTCGTCGACGACCTCCTCAAGAGGGTTTTCCGTGCGGTTCATTTCGTCTTCCTTGGATCTGTGGGCGTGGAGTACGGATTGTTGCTGCGCGGATCCGGGCTGGAATCGGCTGGTGATGGTTTCGCGTCCCGGGGCCGCGGCCGGTGGATCGGTTGTCGAAACGCTGACGGGCGCCGCGCGAAGAACACCATTCGGGTGTGTGGAAGCCATCTTGGGTTGCGATCGGGCCCTGGGCCGGACCTCCGCCGGGAGCGTGCACAACGGAGGTCCGATCCCGAGCCAGGTTGCCTGACTAGAGCAGAATTTTCGGACGTGCGGCTACGCGCCGGTAGGGGTCTCGGCTGGCTGCCCGGTCTTCCAGGAGGGCATGTAGGAGCCGCCGTGGCCGTCCTTGGCGAATGCGTTGACCAGTCGGCGTCCGAGCATTGTTTCGTGGATTTCGCTGGTGCCGTCGAAGATCTGGGTCGCTTTGGCGTCCCGGTGCAGCCGTTCGACCCGGGAATAGGCGATGAGGCCCGATGCGCCGAAGACCTGCATGGCCTGGTCCGTGTGTTCGCGGGCGAGGTCGCTGGCGGTCATCTTGGCTATCGAGATGATGTCCTGGTCTCCCCCGGTGCCCTGCATGTAGGTTTCGGTGGCGCGCATCGCGAGTTCCCTGGCGGTGTGGTAGGCAGCGCGCATCCGGCCTAGCTTGATCTGGATGCTGGGCAGGTCGCCGATGCGCTTGCCGAATGCGGTGCGTGTAGCTGCTCGTTCCACGCTGACTTCCAGGGCAGCACGCAGCAGACCGCAGGCGTAGGAGGCGGCGTCAATGCGTGCCATGTTCAGGCCGTCCATCATGCCGGCGAAGCCATCCACTTGGAGGGCATTCCCTGCGGGGACCACGACGTTGTCGAAGCGGAGGGCGCCGTTGGTCAGGCCGCGGAAACCCGAGAGCTCCGGGCCCGGCTCGCCCGAGGCTCCCTTGCTGGACATGTCGACCACGAGCGCGATGGTGGGGGCGTCTCTGTCGGTGGACTCCAGCTTGCACAGAACGATGGCGTAGGACGCTACGGGAGCGAACCCGACCCAGCATTTCTGGCCGCTGAGGATGTAATTGTCACCGTCCCTGCGCGCCACCGTCAGCATGCCGCGAAGGTCCGTTCCTGCCTGCGGCTCCGTGAGGGCGAAGGAGCCGTAGGCGCGGCCTTCGATGGTGGGCTGCAGCCAGCGTTCTTTGACGGCCGGAGCCGCATATCGCGAGAGCAGATAGGCCACGAGCCGCATGACGCCAAGTTCCATTGCTACAGGGGGGCAGACACTGGCGATGCGCTCCGTCACATCATGAACCAGCGGCATCCGCGACAGGTCCAGGTCCAGATTCTCGTCAAAGATCAGTTTCACGAGACCCAGCGCTGCGCCTTCGTCCAGAATCTGCTTATCGAATTTGGCGTTTCTATCCATGGTTTCTGCCCGCTCGGCCAATTTGGTGGCGAAGTCTTCGACGTGGGCCAGGACCTGCTCGGGGGCGAAGGCGGTCGCGATGCTCATGCGCCTGCTCCGATGCTGCGGGTACCGGGGGTTACGGTGGTGATCGTTGTCATTTGTCTCTCTCCTGGGCGTTTCGATTTATGTGTGATGGCCGGGCCCGTCGTGGGTCCCGGATGCGTAGTCAGATTGGTCATTGGGCGGCAGGTAAAGGGCTCTGCGTGTCCGCCCTGCGCTCAGGGACGACGGCGGCCGGGCGGTGGCCCCGAGTTTCGGTGCGGAAGGACGTTTCCCAGAAGCGGGCGAGCTCGCCGGCCAACTGCAGGGCCAAAGCACTGCGGCGGATTTTTCCCACGCTTGTCGAGGGCATCTCGGATCCGAAGATGACGACTTTCGGGCACATGTTCGGCTCGAGCCGTTCGGCGCACCAGGCAAGAAGCTCTGCTTCGGTCAGATCCCCGCTGGCGATCACGAACACGGCGATTTCCTCACCCTGCCAGCGGTTGGCGAAGGGAACCGTTGCGGCGCTCTGGACCAGCGGGTGGGTTGCGACGACCTCGTCGATCAGCTGGGGCGCGATATTCAGGCCTCCACGGACGATACTTTCCTTCAGACGTCCTTCCAGGAAATACCAGATCTTTCCATCGGCCGCGCGTTCCCAGTATCCGCGGTCCCCGGTGTGGAACCAGCCACCACTGAATGCTTTGGTGTTCGCGGCGTCATTGTTGGCGTAGCCGGTCATGAGCATGCCGCCGCGTGCCACTATTTCCCCCCGCACGCCGTGGCCGCACGGGATCCCGTTGGAGTCTACGACGTCCACCTGGGCATGAGGAACGGCCGTGCCGATGGATTTCCGAAGCCGTGGTTCAAGATTTCCGCCCGTCCGTGGCGGTGTGGCGGTCAAGACGGCTGTGGTCTCTGACAGGCCGTACAGCTGCCGAACCGGTATCCCGAAGCGCTGCTCGAATTCGGATGCGGCAGTGGAGCGCAGCGGACCGCTTCCGGAGATCACTTCCTTCATTAGCGGCGCAGGGTGGTCCCCGGCCTCACCGGCGAGCAGATATTCCAGCACGGTCGGCACGATACTGCTTGTCGTAGCCCGTGTTTCGGCGGCGATGTGCCAGAACGTGCTTCCTTGGAACTTATCGACCAGCACCGTGGATCCCCCGACGAACCAGGGCAGGAAGCTGTTGATGAGCAAGCCGTTGGCATGGCTTATGGGCAGTACGGTCAGCACCCTCGTTTCCGGCGTCCAGCCGAAGGCTTCCTGCATTGCATGGCAGTTGAGCAGTATGCTGCGCATCGGGATGATGATTGCTTTGGGGCGACCGCTGGTGCCGCTGCTGTGCATGCGCAGGGCCGGAGCGTCCAGCGGTCCTCCGATCACCGCGGGATGTTCCCGCCGCTGAGTGGACATCAGACCGCCAACGACGATCGTATCCGCAGACGCATGACGACGCGCCCGGGCAACCGATTCCACACCCGAATCCACGCCTATCCATCGCGCTCCGCACTCCTGGAGGATTTCCTCGTGTCTCTCGTCGCCGTCCCGTGGGTCAAGAGGAACCAGGCAGCCGCCGAGCAGCCACACCGCGAAGGTCAGAGCCAGCGTCTCCGCGGAGTTGTGAGCCAGAACGGCGACGCTGTTACCGGCCCTAACACCATGCCGGCTCAGTTGGTCGGCCACGTTGTAGACCGCGTTCCGCCACTGACCTACGCTCCATTCCGCCCGTGTTCCCTGGCCTCGGCTGACAGCGATCAGGAACGTCCGGTCATCGTCCTTCCGGTGCCGAAAGAACGCCGCGAAGTCGGCCCAGGGCGGCGAGTAAGCGTCGATATCGCGCCGTGCAACAGGTTCGGCGGCCGTCGGCCGGCAGCGCTGCTCAGTCATCATGTGGAACCTTTTCTGAATGCAGAACACTGATCGCGTTGATCGCGCCAGAACTGCAAATAGTCGTGAATCAGAGGGCTCGAAGTGGGTTTCTTCGGTGCGTCTGACATATCGATCAGTGATTGATATATAGAACGCTAGCGTGGGTGGGGTCACATCGCAAGCGGGCGGGGGAGCCTCACGGCAGAATCTGGATCCGGGTAGTCACCGATGGGCGGGCCTCGCCGGTCTCAGACTTTGTAGTCTGGGTTCTGAAGCCGGCCGTCTATCTTGCGGGGGATGCGCAGGGGGTTGGTGTCCTGCAGTTGGCCGGGCAGGAGGTGCTGGGGCAGGCCCTGATATGCGACAGGTCGCAGAAAACGGAAGATGGAGGCGGTTCCGACGGACGTGGATGTCACTGAGGTGCTCGCCGGGTAGGGGCCGCCGTGTTGCTGGGCGTGGGTGACCGACACGCCGGTCGGCCATTGGTTCCATAGGATACGCCCGGATTTGCGGGCGAGCAGGCGAATCAGTTGCGGGGCGATGTCATCGTCGTCTTCCCCGTGCACGGTGGACGTCAACTGTCCGTCGATGATCCGCGCGATCTGGAGCAGTTCGGATTCGTCCTCGTAGCTGACCACGAGGGCGGCCGGACCAAAGCACTCCGCGAGGAGTTCCTCGGGTTCTGCCAGTACACGGGCTGCGGTGGTGTGCAGGAGGGTCGGCGCCGGCGGGTTCTCATACGCTGCCGGCCCCAGGACCAGGGGCTCAACATCGTCGTGTCCGCTGAGTGCCTGCAGGGCTTCGACGTAACCGGACTGGATGCGCTCGTTCAGCAGCACGGCGGCGGCGGGGTGCGCGGCGGCAGCGAGGCGGCCGGGGATGTCTGATTCGGCAGGTACGAGCAGGATGCCCGGTTTTGTGCAGAACTGGCCCGCTCCGAGCGTGTAGGAGTTCACGAAGTCGGTCACGATCTGTCCGCTCCTCTTTTGGGCGGCTGCGCGGGTGACGAAGGTGGGGTTGACGCTGCCCAGTTCTCCGTAGAAGGGAATCGGGTCAGGCCTGGAGTTGGCGAGGTCGAACAGTGCCCGGCCGCCGGGGATGGAGCCGGTGAATGAGCTGGCCTTCACCCTTGGATCAAGCAGCGCGTCGCGTCCGGCCTGGGTGCCGAAGATGACGTCGAAGAGCCCTGTGGGGGCTCCGGCATGTGCGAGGGCGGCTGCCACGACGTCTCCCGTTCGCTCTGAGAGCCGGGGATGACCCGAATGTGCTTTGACGATAACGGGGCAGCCTGCGGCCAGAGCGGAGGCGGTGTCTCCGCCTGCGACGCTGAAGGCAAACGGAAAGTTGCTGGCTGAGAACACGAGCACGGGACCTAGGGGCTCCAGAGTGCGCCGGATCTCGGGCCGCGGCCCCATGCCCCAGATCGGATCGGCATGATCGATCCGTGCGTCCAGGTAGCTTCCTTCTTCCAGGACTTCGCCGAATAGCCGTAGCTGGAAGGTGGTGCGTTTCAGTTCACCTCTCAGCCGGGCTTGGGAGAGGTGGGTCTCCTCGTGGGCGGTTTCGATGAGTTCGTCTGCCGCGCTGTCCAGCTGGTCGGCGACGGACAGGAGTACTGTGGCGCGCTCCTGGGGAGTGGTCTCAGCCCAGATGCCGGCCGCGTCTGCTGCCCGGGCAAGAATGCTGTTAAGCCTGTCGGTACTGGTGGGGGCGGGTGTGGTACTGGTCAGTGCCATGGGTTCCTCGGTCATCATTGGCGGGAGTGGTGCGCACTGCAATGCACGGCGCTCTCCGGTGGATTTGGAGTGGATAGTTTGCCGGTTCCGCTTTACAGGGGCGGCCAGCTGAGGCCGGTGACGGCTGTGCGGTCGCTCTGGGCTGCGACCCTGGCTGCGAGTTCAGGGTCAAGGCCCTGACGGACCAGCACCTTTTCGGTGCGCGGCTCCATGTCGGTCTGGCGGCGTTCCGGACCGTCGTGGAACGCCGGAATCACGGGTACCGAATCCAGGGTGAAGCCGGGATCCCGACTGATGATCTGCTCGAACGAGGCCAGTTCGTGTGGCTCCAGGACGGGGGTGACGCAGGCGTCGACCTCGGCGAAGATTCCGGCCCACTCCCCCATCGTTTTTGTGGCGAATGCGCCAGTGAGTGACTCTTCGATGGACGGCCACGTTGCCCGGTCGAAATGGTCCGGTACTGCCCCCAGGTTAAGGGTGTTCCACAGTTCTGCGAAGAAGGCCGTTTCGAGGGCTCCGACCGCTACATAGCGGTTGTCTGAGCAGCTGTAGCACCGGTAGAACGGTGTGGTGCCTGTCAGGACACCCTCGCCCCGGCGGGGCAGCGTCGGGGTGTGCCAGTCAGCAAAGTTCATCGCCATCATGGACAGGACCCCGTCCACCATGGCTGAGTCGATATAGCGTCCCTTGCCCGTGTTGGACCGCTCGTAAAGGGCGCTGACGATGCCGAAGGCAGAGAGCATGCCCCCGCCGCCCAGGTCGGCGACAAGATTCAACGGAGGAACCGGCGGCTGGCCGGCCGGCCCAAACGTCCCTAGGGCCCCGGCAGCGGCAAGGTAGTTGATGTCATGCCCGGCGCGCTGGGCCAGTGGCCCGGTCTGGCCGTAACCCGTGACGCTGCAATAGACGAGGCCGGGATTGATTTCGGACAGCTCCCCGTAGCCTGCGCCCAACCTGTCCGCCACGCCTGGGCGGAAGCCCTCCATGAAGACGTCGGCTTCGGAGACCAGCTGGCGCAGGGCCTGCCGGCCGTCATCGCTCTTGAGGTCAAGGGCGATGAATTCCTTTCCCCGGGACAGTGACGGAACCGGGAGGCCGGAGCGGCCTCCGCCGATGACGATTACTTCGGCGCCCAGGTCGGCCAGAAGCATGCTCGCGTAGGGTCCGGGCGCGAGGCGGGTCATGTCCAGCACCCTGATTCCGGCCAGGGGACCTGCCGGGTCGCTGACGTCCGCGCCGCTAATCTGCGGGCTGTCGATTGCTCGCGTTGATGCTTCAATCACGTGGGTTACTCCTTGTTCATGCGATGTGTGGTCGTGGCCCGGGCTACGGACGGTTTGCCCGTGCTGGCCGCGGCTGTGTGTGGGCCTCCGGGCAGTTTTTCGAGGCCACGGTGGTTCCTAGAGGGGGGTCTTCAGGTGCTGGCTGGTTGTGTCGGCGTTGTGCGTGCTGTCCGCGCCGGCGGCCGGCGGCTCCTGGTCGTATTTCTTTCCGAGCTCGGAAAGACCCAGCCGGTGGGTTTCCTTCATGGCGATCACGCAGATCACCGAGATGACGCACATGGCAATCATGAACAGGGCTACGCCTTCATAGGATCCGGTCTCGGCGATCACGTATGCGGCGACAATGGGTGTCGGGGCACTGGCGGCGAGGGTGCCGATCGTGTAGCCGAAGGAGATGCCGGTGTAGCGGATTTTCGTCTCGAATGCCTCGGCGAAGAACGCGGCCAGCGGTCCGTAGGAGGTGGAGAATGCGAGGCAGAAGACCACGAACCCCAGCAGTGCCAGGATGTAGGAGCCGCTGTTGACCAGCCAGAACCACGGGAACGTGAATAGGAGCATGGCGATGACGCCGCCGAGGAAGACGGGCTTGCGGCCGAGTTTGTCCGACAGTTTTCCGAACAAGGGCAGGGCGAAGAACGTGACGGCCATGGAAATCAGGACGATGCTCAGCATTTCGTTACGTGAGAAGCCGACCGTCTGGACGCCGTAGCTGAGGCCGAACACAGTGGCCCCGTAGAAGGTGACGCCGATTGCGAAGTAGGATCCGCAGATCAGGAGAATCTGCTTCGGGTAGTGGCGAAGGACGACGGCGATGGGCATCTTCTCGGTCTTTTCCTGCCTTTTCAGCTCGTCAAATACGGGACTTTCAACGACCTTCAGACGGACAACCAGACCGATCACCACAAAGACCCCGCCGACCAGGAACGGGATGCGCCATCCCCAGGCGAGGAAGGATTCGGACGACAGACTCGCCATGAGAAGGAAGACCGCGTTGCCCAGCATCAGACCGGCGGGAACGCCCATCTGTACCCAGCTGCCGTAGTAGCCGCGCTTGTTGGCAGGGGCGTGCTCCACGGTCATCAGGATGGCACCGCCGACCTCGCCGCCCAGCGCAAGTCCCTGCACGAAGCGCAAGGTGACCAGGACGATGGGCGCTGCGACGCCGATGGTCTGGTAGGTGGGAAGAAGGCCGATTGCCAGGGTGGTGAGGCCCATCAGCGTCAAGGTGATGATGAGCATGGACTTCCGGCCGATCCGGTCGCCGAAATGGCCGAACAGGATTCCGCCCAGTGGTCGGGCGATAAATGCCGCGGAGAACGTGGCGAACGCCAGCAGCGTCCCGACCAGCGGGTCGAAGTCGGGGAAAAAGATCTTGTTGAACACAAGCCCTGCGGCCGTGCCGTAGATAAAGAAGTCGTACCATTCGACCGTGGTGCCCACACCACTGGCCAAACCGACTTTCTGCATTTGGGACATTCTGGACATGCGATGGCCTCCTTGCCATTTGGGTGGGAAGGCTTAGTAATCTGCGTTCCCGAAAAATCAACCGAACCGCGCGTCTAATATTTCAGACGGGTTCTGGTATGTGGACAAATCGTTGCACGGGGTCAGTCGCGAGGTCAACCCCCTCGTCTTGCTTGTCGGTAAGCGGCGACATGGAAGCGCCGAGCGGGCCCGAGGTGAGTGGGCATGAAGAATTATGCCGACCTCCGAAGTGCTTGACGGCGCCGGGAATGATTACTAGGCTGTTTGTTATTCCAGACACCGTCTGAAATATCGTACACAATCGGGGAGGGCCCCGATTGAACCGCGCGGCTGTGGTTGGGACGCAGAGTTGCGGAACCGACTAACCACAGCGCAGGGCCGCACCGGAGGGACCAGAGGCATGAACCGCGAAGCGGTGCCATTCTGGCCGCCGGGATGATCCACACCACGAGGAGACCACCATGAAAGCAGCCGTCCTATTTGAGGCCAGGACCCCGCTCCGCATCGTAGACGTAGATCTGGAGCCTCCCCGTCGGGGCGAAGTCAGGATCCGCATCCAGGCGGCGGGGGTGTGCCACAGCGACCTTCACTATATGAACGGGGACCTGAACGGGAAGCTTCCTGCCGTCCTTGGGCATGAGGGGGCTGGCATTGTGGTGAGCGTCGGTGAAGGCGTGACACGAGTTGCCCCGGGGGATTCTGTCATCACTACCTGGCGTCCCCGCTGCGGCGACTGTGAATTCTGCACCAGCGGGCGCCCCGCTTTGTGCGTGGCCGGCAAGGTGCAGGCAAGCACGGGCGGTCTCGTGGACGGGACTTCACGCCTGAGCCTGGACGGGCTGAAGGTCCACCACCTTATGGGCGTTTCGTGTTTCGCTGAAGAATGTGTGGTCTCCGAGCGTTCCGTGATCCGAATTTCATCGGAGATACCGCCGGAAATCGCCGCCATTACCGGATGTGCCGTCATTACCGGCGTTGGAGCAGCACTGAATCTGATGAAGGACTCCACTGGGGAGGCGGCCCTCGTCATCGGAGCCGGCGGGGTCGGACTGAGCGCCATCATGGGTCTGAACCTTATTGGTGCGCATCCCATTATCGCAGTGGACACCGTCGACGCCCGGCTCGACCTTGCCCGCGAGGTCGGCGCTACGCACACGATCAACCCTGTGACGGAGGATCTGGAAGCGGAGATCGCACGGATATGCCCGAGGGGGCTCAAATGGGCGCTGGATGCGGTTGGAATCCCCGCCACTCTCGCCCAGGCAGTGAACAACGTCGGAACCTCCGGCACCGTAGTGGCCGTGGGTCTGGGCCGGGCAGGAACATCCTTCGAGGTTCCCGTCAACACCCTCGTCCAGCAGGAAAAGCGCATCATAGGAAGCCTCTACGGCTCCTCCAACACCCTGGTACAGGTACCGAAGATCCTCGAGCTGTACACGGCGGGCAAGCTGCCGCTGGAGCGGCTGGTCGGCGACAGGTTCGACCTTTCGCAGATCAACGAAGCGTACGAAGCGCTGTCCACCGGAGCAACGGGACGCGCCGTCATCCTGCCCTCAGCCGACGCTCCGGACTATCGTGTGGACAGCGACCCCAGGTTCGTCGAAATCTCCCGGGCCCCCTTGACGACCAGCTTGACATAGTCCTCCTTCTGCTTCTCGCCCCATCGCAGAGTGGGGGTGGAGATGCTCATGGCAGCAACGCAGGCGCCGGAGCGGTCAAAGATGGGGGCAGCGACACAGGCGACATTCTCATTGGATTCGCTGTTCTCCTCGGCCCATCCCCGTTCCCGCGTCGTCGCCAGCTCGGCCAACAGACGCTCACGGCTATTGATGCTTTGCGCAGTCATGGCAGGAAGGGCCGCATCATCAGGAAACAGGGCGTCCAGCTCTTCGGGAGCCAATGACGACAGCAACATCTTTCCTCCGGCGGTGCAGTGGGCGGGGAGACTGCTCCCAACATCGGAGACAAGGCGAATGGAATGCGTGCTGTCAATCCGCACGATGAACACGGCAAACCGTCCCTCCCTGACGACGATCTGCACGGTCTCTCCGCACTCCGCGGCGACCTTGCGGGCACTGTCCCGACCCAGGGCAGCCAGGTCCAGTCCACGTTCGTACGCACCGCCCAGGCGGAACGCCCGGACCCCGAGGACGTAACGGCTCGGTGGTTCCGAAACCGCCTGGAGGTAGCCACGATCCGCCAGGGCACCAACCAGCTCATGGGCGCTGGCCCGGGGAATACCGAGTTTCTCGGTGATCTCGGGAACACGGAGACCATTATTCGGCTCCAAAAACAACTCGAGAATATCCAGGCCCCGCCGAAGCGCGGGGGCGGTGGTGCGGTTCATGTTCTCCCCAATCCTGAGTCGGGCGTCGTCGGCCGGTAGACGCACCACCGGCCAAACAGTAAGCTTTATAAATATCGGACACCGTCTGAAGTATCAGACAGAATCATACACCCGTTTCACAACCAACAGACCGTACCAGACACGGTCTTACCGACTGAACAAAGGAGTTGCATGTCGTCGTCACAGTTTTTGGAAGCCCAGTCGCGGATGCTTACACGCATTCAGGCCACTAGGGACGCCGGGCTTCCCGGTGTTCCGCACTGGGCGGACACGGAGACCGGAGAATGGACTATCACCCCTGATGGGGACTGGACCGGTGGCGGCTGGGTTGGGCAGCTGTGGCTGGCCAACAGCATCGACCCGGCCAGGTTCAGCCTCACGGACGCACACCGCGCCCTTGAGCTGATCACACCACGGATGTTCAAACAGACCGTCTTTAAGGGGTACGGCTTCTACTGCGGCGCCGCAATAGGAGACCTCCTCACCGGCGATCCGCACGCTCGCGAAACAGCCCTGCAGGCGGCAAAGTCCCTCGCAGAGATGTTCGATGAACGGCTCGGACTCATACCCTTGGGTGAGGATGCCGAGGAGGCGTCTTCGACGGGTGCGGCTGAAAGCAGCATCGACTCTCTTCTGGCCAGCCCCCTCCTGTTCTGGGCGGCATCCGAACTGGGCGATGCCCGCGTGGAGGAAGTGGCCATCCGCCACACTCAAAGAGTGCTCGAGAATCACGTGAGGGAGGACGGCTCGGTCGTCCAGTCATCCACCCTGGACCCCTCGACAGGTGCCGTCCTGAAAACCCATACCCACAAGGGCTATAGCAACACCAGTACTTGGGGCCGCGCCCAAGCGTGGGCCATGATTTTCAGCGCCCACGCTGCGGTCGTGCGCCCCGCTGAACCCGTGTGGCGCGAATACGCACGTCGCACGGCTGACTGGTGGATCGACAACGTTCCGGCGGACAAAATTTCCTTCTGGGATTTCTCGGACCCGGACATACCTGACACAAGCCGCGATACTGCCGCCAGCGCCATAGCCACTGCGGCCTTCCTCCGGCTCAGTCATGCCTTGGGGGCCAAGGACGGCTCACGCTACGCACAAATTGGCCGAGAGACGGCATCAGCACTCGTCTCCGGCTACCTGACGCCCTGCCGCCCGGACGACACCCGGCCTAGCGGCATCCTGACCGGAGGCTGCTTCACCCGCAGAAGCACAGTCAGAAGCGTAGACGCAGCAACCGACGTTGAACTCATCTTCGGCAGCTACTTCCTGTTCGAATCGTTGGCTGTTCTCACCGGGTCCATCCCCGCCGGCCGCATATAACCCCGCCCCGAAACCCAGGCACAGGAGCAGAACCACCATGACCGCTATCCGATCACTCCCGCTGACAGGCATCCGCATTCTGGACTTCAGCCAAGTGCAGTTCGGCCCGATGGCAACACAGATCCTCGCCGACTTTGGCGCCGAGGTGACAAAGGTCGAGCGTCCGAAGCTCGGCGACATCAGCCGCACCATCGACGTCCGATCCAGCGGCATTGAAGACAGTGCCAGCTTCCTCGCTGTGAATCGCAACAAACGATCGCTCGTCCTGGACATGAAGAACCCACGCGCCATGGGCATCGTTCACGAGCTGCTGGAAAAAACAGATGTCATCGTCATGAACTTTCGCGCAGGTGTGGCCGAACGCATGGGCCTCGGCTACGACGCCCTGCAGGAGAAGTACCCAGGCCTGATCTACGCCTCCGGCACAGGCTTTGGCGAGAGCGGTCCAATGAAAAACATGGGCGGACAGGACATGGCGCTCCAGTCCTTCAGCGGATCCACCTGGCACAACAGAGACGACACGGGCCGCCCCGGAATATTCCCGATCCCCTTCGTCGACTTCGGAGCAGGCATGGCCCTCGTGCAGGGGATCCTGATGGCTCTTGTCGAGCGATCAGCCTCGGGCAAAGGGCAACGAGTCGACGTATCGCTGCTGGACACCGCTCTGTTCGCCCAAATGAACGAATACACACAATGGATGATGAGGCGCTTCGAGATCAACTGGGAAAGGGACAACCTCGTCGGCTCCTTCAAGACCTCCGACGGATGGATAAACATCGTCGGGCTGTTCCGCCCGGACCCCCTCGAAGCAGTATGTGATGCTCTGGGCATTGATAACCTCACCATCCGACCCGAATTTGCAACCTCGGAACTTCAGATGGAAAACAGGGAAGCCCTGTGGTCGATTCTGGACCACGAACTGAGCAGGTTCACCACCGACGAAGCCGTTCAGAAACTCAGCGCCCGCAGCGTCCTGTGCGCACCGGTGCTGGACTACGACGAAGTACTGGCCCACCCCCAGGTCATAAACAACGACATCATCCGAACAGTGGACCACCCAACCGCCGGACCCATCAGAGTCATAGACAACCCGATCCGCCTGTCCGCCGCAGGCAGCAGGAAGTACTCCCCCGCACCCCTGCTCGGACAGCACTCGGAGGAAATCCTGGCCGAGCTCGGCTACTCATCCGCCGAGATCGATGAACTGCGCGTCGACGGCCTCATAAGCAGCCCCTCCCGACCCAGCTTCGCTTAAGGCGACAAGGCCATGTCCCCGGCAAGAACTGCCCACCACTAACGCCGACGCCGGTGGCAGATCTCACGAACGTCGGAGCATCTACAGGGAGCAGCAAATCGCTGTAAACCGGAAAGGCTTGGATGGCGGCGCACACGCCGTCATCGAAGCCTCCACAACGCCAACCAGAGTTTGCGAACAAAAATAGAATCAGGAACGCCAATGAATCCCCAGTCTTCATCCTTTCCTGCTCCGGTTTTTATCAGCAGCTGTGACATCCAAAGGGCTGTCCCTCTCCCGGATGCCGTCAAATTGCTCGAGAGTTTCCTCTTGGCAGGCTTTGATCCTGAACGTGATGGCCTGCGTTCGACACTAAAGACCGACCGGGGGCATTTCCTACAGATGCCCTCCACCTCGGGAACCTACACAGGAACGAAGCTGCTCACCATTAGCCCCGAAAATGCATCCTCCAACCTGCCCGTGATTCAAGGCCTCTACGCACTTTTCGGCGGCCCGGACCAGCGCCCGCTGGCGGTCCTTGATGGTACGGCACTGACAAATCTTCGCACTCCCGCCGTGTCTGCCTTAGGCGCCTTACGGCTGACCTCACCTGGCCCTAAGAATCTCCTGATTTTCGGTACCGGACAACAAGCCTGGGAACACATTAAGGCCTTCAGTACTGTACTAACAATTAACCGTGTCGGCATCGTAGGGCGGAATCCAGGTGCGGCAAAGTCACTGTCTGCCCGCGCAGCCGGACTCGGGCTGAAGTCCAAGGTCTGCAGCACCGAAGAGGTCGCCAATGCCGATCTGGTCATCTGTTGCACCGGCTCAGCCGAGCCACTCTTTGACGGTTCGCACGTAAAAGACACCGCAGTAGTCATCGCTATAGGCTCACATGAACCGGCACGACGGGAACTGGATGACGCCCTGATGGCACACGCGAGCATCTGCGTCGAATCACTGCGCACTTCACAGCTCGAAGCAGGCGACATTATCCAGGCGATGGAGTCCGGCGCGATCGTCGGCCCGGAAAGCCTCATCACGCTGGCGGACGTCGTGTCCGGCCATAAACGCATCCCACATGGGCGACCCACCGTCCTAAAGACCACCGGCATGCCCTGGCAAGATTTAGCCATCGCCACCGCTGCCTACGAGGCAATCGCCTCGGAAGTCGGCGACTCTGTCTTGGTTTCATGACAGTTCATGGATACGCCGGTACAGGGTGGCGGGCGACATTCCCAGGTCTTTGGCTATTCGTGTGGCCTGTTCGCCGCCGTCGACCAGACGGCGGGCGTTCTGGATCTGTCTGTGCCTGAACTGTTGCCATCGGCGGCGCCCAGGTCCTTCCCGTCGGCACGCTGTTTCCTCACCGCTGTCGTTGTCCCGTTCCCGCTCGATCGCCAGCTCCATCTGCGCCAACGCGGCCATGCCGGTGAACACCATGCTGCCTCTCGGACTGCCGGCGTCGTCGTTGCCCCGTCGAGGTTCAAGACATGGCCGTTGCCGCCCTGCCTGGCAGCTAGTCAGACAAGTCGATCATATTGTTAGTCGACCGTCCCAGCCGGGCGAGAGCGATAATCACCAGAGTGTCACCCTCCTGCAGGGAATCTAGCGCCTGATCGAAGGCGAGCTGTGCCTGTCGCTGTCTTGACGCTGTGATGTCGCCCCGCTTGCGAGGCAAGGTAGCAAGACAAGTAGGGGCCTATGACCTCTGTACGTTCCTCGTCTCAAAGACCTATCCCGTAACCGGCGGCTTGCGAGACGGCTCCCAAGAAACGCGCTCCGAAACCCCTCGGCCTGCGAGACACACTTCGACCATTGACAGGTTTGAACTACACCCCAACCTGACGTCAGGAAACACTGAAAAGACCGTCAGAGTAGGGTCCGGTTCAATCTTTTCTGACGCGACGTCGAGTACGTCTGAGAACTCAATCTGACAAACCGGGCTGGCGCCCCTGGCCGAAAACAGAACGGCCCGCTTCCAAAAGGAAGCGGGGCCGTTCTGTTTGATAGTTTCAGCGAACCGCTGCAGCCTCAAGGTCGGCTGCTTCACCGGCCTCGGCAGTCGCAGTCCCGCCTGCGTGCGGCTCGAAGCGGACGAACATGGCCTTGAAGCCGGGGGTGTTGGACACGCGGGCCACGTTTTCCTTGTGGACCAGGGCGTTGGCTTCGGGGAAGTACGCCGCGGCACAGCCCTTGGCCGTCGGGTAGGCCACCAGGCGGAACTTCTCGGCGCGCCGGTCGGTGCCCTGGAAGGTGCTCACCACATCCACGAGGTCGCGGTCCTTGTAGCCCTGCTCGGCGAGGTCCTCGGGGTGCACCAGGATCACGCGGCGGCCGTCGGAGATCCCCCGGTACCGGTCGTCCAGGCCGTAGAACGTGGTGTTGTACTGGTCGTGGCTGCGGATGGTCTGCAGCACCAGGTGCCCGGTCGGCGGGGTCAGATACTCCAGCGGGCTCACCGTGAACCGGCCGCGGCCGATGTCCGTTTTGAACGAACGGGTGTCGCGCGGCGGATTGGGCAGCACAAAGCCGTTCCTGGTCCGGACCCTGGCGTTAAAGTCCTCGAATCCCGGCAGGACCCGGGAGATGTGGTCGCGGACCACGTCGTAGTCCTCGGCCATGGCCTTCCAGTCCACCGCGTGGCCGGGGCCGAATGTGGCCTCGGCCATCCGGGCCACGATCACGGGCTCGGCGAGCAGGTGTTCGGACACCGGGGTAAGCCTGCCCTGGGTGGAGTGGACCACGGACATGGAGTCCTCCACGGACAGGAACTGGGCGCCCTTGGGGTGCTTGTCGTCCTTGTCCGTCCGCCCCAGCGTGGGCAGGATCAGCGAGGTGCGGCCGTGCACAATGTGGGACCGGTTGGGCTTGGTGGAGATATGGACGGTGAGCCCGATCCGCTGCATTCCGGCTTCCAGCGTCTCCGTGTCCGAACACGCCAGCGAGAAGTTCCCGCCCATCGACACGAAGACGTCCACCTCGTCGCGTTCAAACGCCTCCATGGACTCCACAGCGTCGTGACCGTGGTGCCGCGGCGACCGGATACCGAACTCCTTGTCCAGCGCTTCGAGCAGCCATTCCTTCGGCTTCTCCCAGATGCCCATGGTCCGGTCGCCCTGGACGTTGGAGTGGCCGCGCACCGGGCACGCACCGGCGCCGGGCTTGCCGAAGTTGCCCTGCAGCAGCAGGACGTTGACCATTTCCTTGATGGTGTCCACCGAGTGCGGCTGCTGGGTGACACCCAGCGCCCAGCAGAAAATGGTGGCCTTGGACGCCACCAGCATCCCGGCCACATCCTCGATCTGCTGCCGTCTCAGGCCCGTCGCCTTCTCCGTCTCCGCCCAGTCCAGGTCGCGGCGGGCTTCGACGTAGGCGCCGAAGCCGTCGGTCTGCGCGTCAATGAAGGAACGGTCGACGACGGTCCCCGGGTTTTGCTCTTCGGCCTGCAGCAGCAGGTGGCCGAGGGCCTGGAACAGGGCGAGGTCGCCGCCCACCTTGATCTGCAGGTATTCGTCGGCCAGCGGCGTGCCGCCGCCCACCACGCCGGAGAGCGTCTGCGGGTCGCGGAAGTTGAACAGGCCGGCCTCCGGCAGCGGGTTCACCGCCACCACCTTGCCGCCCTTGTCCTTGCATTCCTTCAGCGCGGACAGCATGCGCGGATGGTTGGTGCCGGGGTTCTGCCCCACCACGAAGATCAGCTCGGCGTCGTGGATGTCATCCAGGGATACCGTGCCCTTGCCGATGCCGATGGTCGGGTTCAGCGCGGAACCGGAGGACTCATGGCACATGTTGGAGCAGTCCGGCAGGTTGTTGGTGCCCAGCGACCGGGCGAACAACTGGTACATGAAGGCTGTCTCATTGGCCGTGCGCCCGGAAGTGTAGAAAACACAGCGGTCCGGCGTGCTGGCCCGGATGTGCTCGCCGATCAGCTCGAACGCATCCGCCCAGGAGATCGGCGAGTAGTGCGTCTCCCCTTCCCGGATGACCACTGGTTCGCTGAGCCTGCCCTGGTTGCCCAGCCAGTACTCGGTCTTCTCGGACAGCTCGGCGATGGAATGCTTCGCCCAGAACTCCGCCCCCACGGTCCGCAGGGTGTTCTCCTCGGCCACAGCCTTGGCACCGTTCTCGCAGAACTCGGCGGCCTTGCGCTTCTTGTCCGACTCCGGCCACGCACAGCCCGGGCAGTCAAAACCGCCGCGCTGGTTCAGCCGCAGGAGCGACTGCGCCGTGCGGGTCACACCGGCCTGCGCCACGGCGCGTTCCAGCGCCACCATCACGGCCTTGACACCGGCGGCTTCGGTCTTCGGCTTGTGGACTTCGAGATCGTCCTCGTTAATGTCCGCGACGGGGGCGGGCTGCTTCCCGAACTTCATTGTTCCAACTTCCTAACCGGCTGCCTTCGTGCCTGTTTGATCGCCACGAAGGCGCGCCAGGCATTCCTGGCGCGCCTTATGCGTAGCGAACTTGCTTTCTTCTTACTGTGTCACCTGTTGCTGGGCCACCTGTTACTGCGCCACTTTGGCGAGGGTTTCGCGTTCGGCGGCGATGGTGGTGTTGTCGCCGTGGCCGGTCCGGACGGTTGTTTCCGGCGGGAGGGTGAGGAGCCGTTCGCGGATGGAGGTCAGGATGGTGGGGTAGTCGCTGTAGGAGCGGCCGGTGGCGCCGGGGCCGCCGTTGAACAGGGTGTCCCCGGTGAACACGGTGGTCTCTGCTTCGAGGTGGAAGCAGGTGGAGCCGGGTGAGTGGCCGGGGGTGTGGATGGCCCGGAGCGTGGCCCCGCCGACCTGGAACTCGTCCCCGTCGGCGATCTCCTTGTCGGGGGTGGTGCCGGGGTAGACCTGTTCCCAGAGGACCTGGTCCGCCGGGTTCAGGTGGATCGGGGCGCCGACGGCGTCGGCGAGTTCGCGGGCGGCGCCGATGTGGTCGTTGTGCGCGTGGGTGAGCAGGACCGCCAGAACTTTCCGGCCCCGGACCTGGTTGATGATCGCGGCGGCGTCGTGCGGGGAATCAATGATCACGCACTCCTCCTCGTTGCCGACGATCCAGACGTTGTTGTCCACATCCCAGGTCCCGCCGTCGAGCGAGAACGTGCCCGAGGTGACGAGGTTTTCGATCGTGACGCTCATGCCGAGGCCACCGCCGGCTCGGCAGCAGCCGCCGTGGAGGCTCCTGCGGGCTGGATTTCGACGACCGAGCGCAGGACCTTGCCTTCGTGCATTTTGTCGAAGGCCTCCTCGACCTGGTCGATGGTGATGCGTTCGGAAACGAACGCGTCCAGGTCCAGGTTGCCGGCCTTGTAGTGGGCCACGAGCATGGGGAAGTCGCGGGAGGGCAGGCAGTCCCCGTACCAGGAGGACTTCAGCGACCCGCCCCGCCCAAACACATCCAGCAGCGGCAGCTCCAACTGCATCTCCGGGGTCGGGACACCGACCAGGACCACCCGGCCGGCGAGGTCGCGGGCGTAGAAGGCCTGCTTGTACGTTTCGGGCCGGCCGACGGCCTCGATCACCACATCCGCGCCGTTCCCGCCGGTCAGGGCCCGGATCGCCTCGACCGGGTCCGTGGTGCGGGAGTTCACCCCGTGCGTCGCGCCCAGGGTCTTGGCCATCCCGATCTTGTTCTCGTCGATGTCCACGGCGATGATCGTGGTCGCCCCGGCGAGCTTCGCGCCGGCGATCGCGGCGATACCCACCCCGCCGCAGCCGATCACGGCCACCGACTCGCCGCGCTTGACCTCGCCGGTGTTGATCGCCGCGCCGATGCCGGCCATCACACCGCAGCCGAGCAAACCGACCGCGGCCGGGTCCGCGTCCTCATCGACCTTCGTGCACTGCCCGGCAGCGACCAGGGTCTTCTCCGCGAACGCCCCGATCCCCAACGCCGGGGACAGCTCGGTGCCGTCCTCCAGCGTCATCTTCTGAGTGGCGTTCGCCGTGTTGAAGCAGTACTGCGGCTGGCCCTTCGCGCACGCCCGGCACTGCCCGCACACCGCCCGCCAGTTCAGGATCACCCGGTCACCGACGGCGACCTCGGTAACACCCTCACCCACCGCCGCGACAACACCGGTGGCCTCATGGCCCAACAGATACGGGAACTCATCCCCAATCCCGCCCAGCTTGTAATGCAGGTCCGTGTGGCACACCCCGCACGTCAGGACATCCACCAACGCCTCGCCCGGCCCCGGATCCGGCACCAGGATCGTCTCCACCGACACCGGAGCGTCCTTCGCCCTGACAACAACAGCCTTGACTTTATGAACCATGAGTAAGTGTTCCTTTCCTGAGTCCTGGGGACTCGTTGGCAACGGCACCCGTTGCCAATCTAGCTGACTCGTTGCGGTTCAAGATCATCTTCGATCGGATCGAGGCCGTCCTCCGCGCCTCCGCCTGCCCTGGCCGGCTGCGGCTCCCCAGCCGCACCGGACGACGGGTGGGCCGCTACGGCAGCTGCGTGCTCGGCGAGGACGCCCGTCTGGTGCCTGATCTTCAGGCGGTAGAGAAGGGTGCCCCCGATGGTGACGGCGGCGACGAAGAGGACGCCGCCCCACTGGAAGTACCACTCAAACGGCGGCACCGAGTTATAGATTTCCGGCCGCGGCCAAATGAGGTTGAGCGTCATCGCCCCGCCCCAGAGCACGGCGAGGATGTTCACCGGCAGTCCCCATTTGCCCATGCTGAAGCCCGCTTCGCCGTGGCCTTCATCGCGCAGGGGCCACTTTTTCAGGAGGCGCTTGCGCAGCATGGGAACCGTGACCAGCAGGTAGGACATGTAAATCAGGACGATGCTGATGCTGGACAGAATGGTGAAAATCGCGGGCTGCATGACATTGACCAGCAGCGGGATGACGGCCAGGACGCCGATCACGATGGCCGCGATGGTGGGGGTCTTCCGGACCGGGTCCACCTTGCTGAGCTGCCGGCTGAAGGGCAGGTTGTTGTCCCGCGCCATGGCGAACATCATGCGGATGGCTGCGGCGTGGACCGCCAGGGTGCAGACCACCACGGCCACCACGATGCACACCAGGAAGGCCTTGCCGAAGGGTCCGCCGAGGACGGAGAGCACGATGTGCTGCAGGCCGCCGTCGGCAGCGCCGATCTTGGGGTCGGTGAGGTCCGGTGCGGCCAGGATGCCGAAGAGCAGGATCAACCCGCCCAGCAGGAACGAGGCGGTGACGGCGCGCAGGATGGCTTTGGGCGCGGTGCGCTTCGGGTCCTTCGTTTCCTCGCCGAGGGAGCTGGCGGTGTCGAAGCCGTACATGACGTAGCCGGAGGCCATCGCTCCAATGAGGAACACGCCAAAGAATCCCAGGTCGTGGCCTTCGCCGAACCCGGCGGTGTCGAAGAAGACCTCGGGGCCCCGGACCACGTGCCAGCCCAGCGCGAGGATCAGCAGCACGGCCGCGACGAGCTCCACGAACACGCCGATGCTGTTGATCATGGTCATAAGCTTCACGCCGAAGGCATTGATGAGGGTGGAAATGGTGATCATGATGGTGGCCAGCACGACGCCGTTCATTGCGAAATCAAAGGGGCCGGTGCCATCACCGACGATCTGGAAACCGGACCAGAGCTGCGGCAGGGTTATCTGCAGGGCCAGTGCCACGGATCCCAGCGCCATGATGGAGGACAGCAGCAGCAGCCAGCCAGCGAGCCAGGCCGAGGTGCCGGAGGCGAGCCGCTTGGCCCAGTTGTAGACGGACCCGGCCACGGGGTAGCGGCCTGCCAGTTCGGCAAAGCACAGCGCTACCATCAGCTGGCCGACGAAAACGATGGGCCAGGACCACGCGTACGCCGGGCCGGCCATGGAGAAACCAAAGTAGAACAGTTGAAAAACACCGGTGAGGATGGAGATGTAGCTGACGCCTGCGGCGAAGCTGGCGAACTTGCCGATGCTCCGGTCCAGGGTCTGGGCATAGCCGAACTCGTCCATGCCGCTTGAATCAGTACTCTTGCTGGGTTCCAACATCTGAACTCCTAAGTCAGAAAAGCACGATGGTGATGACCCGCGGCCGCCTTTGGACGCGGGTAACACTACACCCACGTGAAATCGCACGCAGGTGCATCGACGGCCGGGCACCGCGCTGCAGCGCCCGGCTGTCTCCCCCCAAAGCTGATGCCTAGCCGGCCGTGCCCGCCCCCGTTTCCCCGGGAGCCGAACCGAACCATCCGCTCGGGGCGGGGGCGATGTTCTGCCAGATGTGCTTGGCCTCGCGGTACTCGGCCAGGCCCGCCTGGCCGAGCTCACGGCCGATGCCCGACTTCCCGAAACCGCCCCACTCCGCCTGCGGAACGTACGGGTGGTAGTCGTTGATCCACACCGTCCCGTGCCGGAGGGCGCCGGCGACGCGCTGCGCCTTCGACGCGTCCGACGTCCACACCGCGCCGGCCAGGCCGTATTCGGTGTCGTTCGCGATCGCGACGGCCTCGGCCTCGGTCCGGAACGTCTCCACGGTCAGCACCGGGCCGAACGATTCCTCCCGCAACACGCTCATCCCCGACCGGCAGTTGCCGAGCACGGTGGGCGGGTAGAAGAAGCCGTCCGCGAGCGGCCCGTCCTCGGGGATGTAGCCGCCGCACAACAGCTCTGCGCCTTCCGCGATCCCGGCGTGGACGTAGGCGTGGACCTGGTCGCGGTGCCTGGCGGAGATGAGCGGCCCGGTCTCGGCGTCGGCGTCGAACGGTCCGCCCATCCGGATCTTCTTCGCCCGCTGGACCACCTCGGCCACGAAACGCTCGGCGATCGTCTCTTCGACGACGAGCCGTGCCCCTGCCGAGCAGACCTGGCCGGAGTGCAGGAAGACCGCGGTCAGGGCGTTGTCGACGGCGGCGTCCCAGTCAGCGTCCGCGAATACGACGTTGGGGTTCTTCCCGCCGAGCTCGAAGGCGACGCGCTTCACGGTTTCGGCGGCGGCGGCCATGATCGTTTGCCCCGTGGCCAGGCTCCCGGTCAGGGATACGAGGTCGACGCGCGGATCGGAGCTGAGCGGGCCGCCCACCTTGGACCCGGATCCCGTGACCAGGTTCGCCACGCCGGCCGGAACGCCGGCCTCTGCGAGGGTCTCCATGAGCAGGATCGAGGTCGACGGGGTGAGCTCGCTGGGCTTGAGCACGAACGAGTTCCCCGCGACGAGTGCCGGCGCCACCTTCCATGCCGCCTGGAGGAGCGGGTAATTCCACGGCGCAATGAGCGCGCAGACCCCGAGCGGCTCGTACACCACGCGGCTGATCGCATCGGCCCGGCCGGTGTCGATGACACGGCCGGCGTCGAGCCCGGCCACCTTGCCGTAGTACCGGAAGCACGCGGCGATGTCGTCCATGTCGTACTCGGCCTCCACGAGCCGCTTGCCCGTGTCGAGCGCCTCGGCCCGTGCATAGGCGGCCTTGTCCCGCTCAAGGAGGTCCGCGACGCGTAGCATGACTGCGCCGCGCTCGATGTCTGTGAGCCGGCGCCAGGGGCCGTCGTCGAACGCCGCCCGGGCACTGGCGATGGCCCGCTCCGCGTCCTCCGCCGTCGACGAGGCGACTACCGCCACCTCGCGCCCGTCCGCCGGGCAGCGCACGGTGGTGGTCCCGCCGTCGGACGCCTCCTGCCAGGCGCCGTCGACGTACAAGCCGCGGGCGAGGTCCAGTTGGGTATCGATCGTCAGGCTCATGCCCTTAACCCTTCGCCGCCGCGGGTGCTGCTACCGGCGCGGCTCCGCCGCGTTCCAGCGGGCTCACACCGTGCCGGTAGAAATCGGCATGCTGGGGCGCGAGCGGCGCCTTGCCGGCGATCAGGTCGGCAGCCTTTTCGGCGAGCATCATTACCGGAGCATAGATGTTGCCGTTGGTCACGTAGGGCATGGCCGACGCGTCCACCACGCGGAGGCCGCGGGTGCCGTGCACGCTCATGTCCAGCGGGTTCACCACGGCCATGGGATCGGAGTCCGGCCCCATCTTCGCGGTACAGGACGGGTGCAGTGCCGTCTCGGCGTCGCGGGCAACCCAGTCAAGAATCTCCGCATCGGTCTGCACGCCCCGGCCGGGAGAAAGCTCGCCGCCGCTGAAGGGACCCATGGCGGACTGGCCGAGGATGTCGCGGGCGACGTGGATCGCCTCGACCCACTCGCGGCGGTCCTGGTCGGTGGAAAGGTAGTTGAACAGCATGGACGGGTGCACCGTGGGATCGGTGGACTTGATCTTCAGGCTGCCGCGGGCGTCGGAGTACATGGGGCCGATGTGCACCTGGTAGCCGTGCTTGGCGTCCGCCTTCTGGCCGTCGTAGCGGACGGCGACCGGGAGGAAGTGGAACATCAGGTTGGGGTAGGCCACGTCATCGTTGGAGCGGACGAAGCCGCCGCCTTCGAAGTGGTTGGTGGCGGCCGGCCCCTTACGCCCCAGCATCCACTGCAGCCCGATCAGCGGGTAGCGCCACAGGTCCAGGTTGGGCTGCATGGAGACCGGCTGGGTGCAGGCGTGCTGGATGTAGACCTCGAGGTGGTCCTGGAGGTTTTCGCCGACGCCGGGCAGGTTCACCACAGAGTTGATGCCCAGCGAGTTCAGGTGGGCTGCATTGCCGACGCCGGAGAGCTGCAGCAGCTGCGGCGTGTTGATGGCGCCGCCGGCCAGGATCACTTCACCGGCGTTGACCTGATGGGTCTTGCCGTTGCGGCGGTAGGTGACACCGGTGGCCACGTTGCCCTTGAAGTTGACCTTGGTGACGAGGGCCCGGGTCAGGACGGTCAGGTTCTTCCGGCCGAATTCAGGCCGGAGGTAGGCGCGGGAAGCGGAGAGCCGCTGGCCCTTGTGGACGTTGCGGTCGAACGCAGCGAAGCCCTCCTGGCGGTAGCCGTTGACGTCGTCGGTCAGCGGGTAGCCGGCTTCCTGGGCGGCGGCGAAGAAGGCCTGGAACAGCGGATTGGTGGCGGGGCCGCGCTCCAGCACCAGCGGACCGGAATGTCCGCGCAGTTCATCGTCGGGATCGGCTGCGAGCGCGTTTTCCATCCGGTTGAAGTACGGGAGGCAGTGCGCGAAGTCCCACGTTTCCATGCCGGCGTCGGCGCCCCAGCGCTCGTAGTCGAGCGGGTTTCCGCGCTGGAAAATCATGCCGTTGATGGAACTGGAGCCGCCCAGGACCTTGCCGCGGGCGTGCGCCACGCGCCGGCCGCCCATGTGGGGCTCGGGATCGGACTCGTAGCGCCAGTCATAGAGCGGGTTGCCGCTGGGGAAGGTCAGCGCGGCGGGCATCTGGATGAAAAGGTCCCAGGGGTAGTCGCTTCGTCCGGCTTCAAGAACCAGGACGCTGCTCTGTCCTCCGTCGCTCAGGCGGTTGGCGAGCACGGAACCCGCGCTGCCGCCGCCGACAATGACGTAGTCGTAATTGGTCTGTGTCATGCAAAATCTCCTTCTACCTGGTGCAGATCAGCGTTCACGAAGGTGTGAGTCGTTGGACCCCGGGCTCTTAGGTGACCGGCGGCCCATAACGCGATAGGGGTTGACGGGTTGGTCAGAGGCTGCGGCGAGTGAAGTTGCGCCTGGGCCGGGGACCGGAAGTCGCCGATGAAACGCCTTTATTTCCGCGGGACCCCGCTTGTGTGGTGTAGGTCATACACATGCAGAATAGTCGAGCTTGAACAAGTGTTCAAGGTTAAAACTGAACCGATGTTCAAGAAATTTTGGGCATGGGCCGCCCAGGCCGAGTGTGCGTGTTTAGCTAGGGCCTATTTCCGCTAGCCGGCGAAGGCGATCTGCTCGGTGCGGGCGAGGCTCCTCCTGATGGATGCCTCGTCTACCCCAAGGAGCGCCGTCAGCCACATGCCGTTTTGCACGACGACGATGTCGGCTGCCCGCTCCCTGCATTCATCGCTGGAGAGCTCGGGTTTGGCATTGCCTATCAGCGTCGCGAGCCCATCGAGATACCGCTCAAACGCCGCCGCGTTAATCAGTCCAAAGTCTTCATGGGCTTGCGCGAGCGCCCAAAGATGGAGTCGCAGGGACAGATATTGTGTGGTCAGGAGTTCCGGGCCGGCAACACGCCGGAGGGCCGTGCGGAGCTGCTCGTCTGGGGGTGACGCGGGGTCGGCCGCGACCAGCATGAGGTCGTGCTCGTCGATCCGGTGCAAGGCCGCACGGATCAGGCTCGACTTGTCTTCGTAGTAGTAATTCACGAGCCCCAGTGCGACGCCAGCTTCGCGGGCCACGGCGCGCATATTCACACCCGAGATGCCGTGGCGTGACAGCAGGCCCAGCGCCGCTTCAAGAATGCGCGCCTGCCTGTCAAGCTGTTCGCCGGAGTTCACGGTGCTTGTATCCACTTGGCCAGAATATGGCGAAACCCGTCATGGTGCATCCGTCAGGGGCGCGGGGCGGCCTTGAATGTGACACGGGCGTCCAGGCCCGGGGCGCCCGGCCTGGCTTCGAGGGAAGCCGCGGCGCCGCTGGCTTCGGCGAGCTGCTGGACGATGGCCAGGCCCAGGCCGCTGCCCTCGGACGTCGACTGGCCGCGCCAAAAACGGTTGAAGGCCTTCTGCCGGTCTTCCTCGGAAAGCCCGGGGCCGTCGTCGAGCACGTGAAGCTCATAACCTCCCGAAGTGCCGTCAGGGCGGACCACCAGGCGGATCTCCGAGTCCGGCGGGGCCACGGCCAGGGCGTTGTCGATGAGGTTGTCGATGATCTGTTCTGCCGCGCCGGGCATGGCCATCACCTTTGCCTCCGGGACCGCGTCCAGTACCGTCCGCACCCCGCTTTCCTCTGCCAGCGCTTCCCACTGTTCCATGCGGTTCCGGGCGATCTCACTGAGGTCCACATCCTCCCGGTCGACATTGCGGCTGTCCGCCCGGCTCAGGACGAGCAGGCCCTCAATGATGCGCTGCAGCCGATACGTCTCCTCCAGGGAGTCGGCCACCATGACGCGCGCGCCGTCCGGATCGTTGCCGACGGCATCCACGGCGTTCTCCAGCCGCAGCCGCAGCCCCGTCAGGGGGGTGCGCAGCTGGTGCGACGCGTCGCTGGCGAAGCCCCGCTGCTGCTGCAGCAGGTGCTCCAGGCGGTCCGCCATCTGGTTGAAGGACCGGGCCAGGGTGCGCAGCTCCGGCGGCCCCTGTTCCTCCTCCGTGCGGGTAGCGAGGTTGCCTTCCGCGAGCAGTTCGGTGGCCTTCTGCAGCCGCTTGATCCGCCTGGTCACGGCCCCGGCCATCAGGTAGGCCAGCAGTCCCGCGAGCAGCACGGTGATGCCTGCAACCGCCCACATCACCCGCAGTTGGCCGGAGACGCGGTCATCCACCACGGACGCCGGGTAGGTCAGGCGCACCGCACCGGTGATGTTCTCGCCGCTGAGGACGGGAACAGTGACGTAGACCAGGTCGAACCCCAAGGTGTCCGAGTGCCGCTGGCCTGAGGTGATCTGGCCGGCGAGCGCGGCGGAAATTTCGGGGCGTGAAAGGTAGGAGGCGCCGGTGGCCGACTGGTCGTCGTCGGACGTTGCTACGGCTGTACCGGAACGGTCCACCACCACCACGCGGGCCCCACTGGCGCGGCCGTAATCGCGGACGGCCGTGGCCACCGTCCCGGGCGCGGAACCTCCCGTTTCGAGCAGCTGCCGTGCACGCCCGCTGAGCAGGAAGGCGTCGCGTTCAAGGGAGGTGGCCAGCCGGTCGCGTTCCACCCGTACCAGGTAGCTGCCCAGCGGAATGTCCTGCACCAGCACCACCAGAAGCGTGATGGCCATGAACACGGAAATCAGCCGCCACCTCATCCGGGCACGTCCAGCCTGAACCCTACGCCGCGCACCGCCTCGATCCAGCGGGGGTCGCCGAGCTTCTTGCGGATGGCCGCCACGTGCGCGTCCAGGGTCTTGGTGGTTCCGTACCAAGTGCCGTCCCACACCGCGCGCAGAATGTCGCTGCGCTGGCACACGGCGCCGGGGTCCTCAGCCAGGTAGTAGAGGAGCTCGAACTCCTTGGCGGTGAGATGGATTTCGGTACCGTCCACCAGGACTCTCCGCGAGCGCTGGTCAATGCTCAGGGTGCCGATGACGCGCGCGCCGTCAACCGGCGGGGTGGTCTCGGACTGCGGGTCGGCCGTGCGGCGGGCTACGGCCCGGATCCGCGCGATGAGTTCCCGCATTCCGAACGGCTTCACCAGGTAATCGTCCGCCCCCAGCTCCAGGGCCAGCACCCGGTCGATCTCCTCGTCGCGGGCGCTGACAACGATGATCGGCGTCATGGTCAGGGAGCGGATGGACCGGCAGACGTCCGTGCCGTCCATGTCCGGCAGCCCCAGGTCAAGGAGCACAAAATCAGGGCTGGAGGAGCGGATCTCGGCGAGTGCCCCTGCCCCGTCGGAGACGTGACGGGCCTGGAAGCCGGCCCTGGTCAGGCCCTCCAGCACGCCGGCGGCCACCGATTCGTCGTCTTCAACCACCAGGATCTGCATATCCGATTATCTTCCGGCCGGAACGGTGCCGCGGGATAGCCACGGCCTGGACAGGCTACTTCTTGGAGCTTTGACAATTCTTGGCCCCTCAAGGTCCCCCAATCACCCCCTCCATCCCCCAGAACCCTTCCTCAGATCCTGCAGGAAAAACCCAAACGCGTCCGCACCCATTGCGGGAGCGTCGGCCAAAAGCCTGCCAAAGCTGAGGGAGCGTCTTGTGTCGGCCTGACCTCAACCCCTGCGGTAGTCTCTTGACACCAGCAGACATGCTCGGCTTCACTATTACGTATGCTGAAATAACAGTTCCATGATGCGGAACTCGTCAACCCCTCGGTGAGGGGTTGCCGATCGCCGGGAGAGGACCCGGAGCTCCGCATAGCCGTCACCATGGATGCCAGCGTCTGCTTGAGGATCACACCGTGAAGCTTGCCGAATTCAATACCGCGGACAGGGACGCTGCCAACGCAGTCCTGCGCCCCTGCATCGACGTCCCCCGCTGGGTGGACCAGATCGCCGCTGCGCGGCCGTTCGCATCCCGCGAGGAGCTCCTCGACGGAGCCCGGGCCGCCGCCGCGCCGTTCACCCCGGACGAGGTGGAAGGTGCCATGGCGCACCACCCGAGGATCGGCGAACGTCCCGCCGCGCGGACCACCGAGGCCGCCATGTCCAGGTCGGAGCAGGCGGGTGTGGACCCGGCAGACGCCAACGTGGCCGATGCCCTGGCGCGCGGCAACCGCGCCTACGAGGAAAAGTTCGGCCGGGTCTTCCTGATCCGGGCCGCCGGACGCACCGCCCCCGAAATCCTGGCAGCGCTGAACGAGCGCCTGGCCAATACCCCGGCGCAGGAAGACGCCATCGTCGCGCAGCAGCTGCGGGAAATCGCCCTGCTGCGCCTGGAAGGAGTGATCAGCGAATGAGCGTTTCCCACGTCACAACCCACGTCCTGGACACCGGCACCGGACGCCCGGCGGCGGGCATCGCCGTCGTGCTGTATGCGAACGACGGCGGCAGCTGGACTCAGCTGGGCAGGGGCACCACCGATGCGGACGGCCGCGCGAAGGACCTGGGGCCGGAGGTCCTGGCCCCCGGGAACTACCGGCTCAACTTCGCCACCGGCGACTACTACGCCCAGCAGGGCGGCACCACATTCTTCCCGGAGGTGGACCTGGTCTTCGAGGTCACCGGCACCGAGCACTACCATGTGCCGCTGCTGCTGAGCCCGTTCGCCTACTCCACCTACCGCGGCAGCTGAAAGGAGACAGCATGCGGCTCATGCGCATTGGCCCGGCGGGGAACGAGGTACCTGTGGTCATCGACGACGACGGCCAGGCCTACGATCTGCGGCCGGTCACCCAGGACATCGACGGGGACTTCCTCCAGGCCTGGTCCGGCCAGCTCACTGACCTGGACCTGTCCGGCCTCCCCCGGGTGACCCTCGACGGCAAACGGATCGGTGCGCCGATCGCCAGGCCCGGCGCCGTGATCGGCGTGGGGCTGAACTACGCCGGGCACGCCGCAGAATCCGGCTTACCTGTGCCGGAACGGCCCATCATCTTCTTCAAGCATCCCAACACCGTGGTTGGTCCGGACGACGACGTCGTCATCCCGCCCGGGGCGCAGCGGGTGGACTGGGAGGTGGAGCTGGGCGTGGTCATCGGCCGGCGTGCCAGCTACCTGGCATCCGACGCCGAGGCGGCGGGCTGCATCGCGGGCTATGTCCTGTCCAACGACGTCTCCGAGCGCGAGTACCAGCTGGAGCACTCCGGGCCGCAGTGGTCGCTGGGCAAGTCGTGCCCCACTTTCAACCCGGTGGGACCCTGGCTGGTTCCCGCCGCGGCGGTGGACGCGGACGATATCCGTCTCGCGTCCTGGGTCAATGACGAGGTGCGGCAGGACAGCTCGACGGCGGACATGGTGTTCGGACCGGCCGAACTGGTCCGCCGGCTCTCGCAGTACATGGTGCTCGAGCCCGGCGACCTCATCACCACCGGCACCCCCGAGGGCGTGGCACTATCCGGCCGCTTCCCGTACCTGGTAGCCGGCGACGTCATGCGGATGTCCGGCGGCGACCTCCTGGGTGAGCAGCGGCAGCGGCTGGTCCCGGCGGGGCAGCAGGCCGAGCCCGCCGGGGCAGGCCAGCGGCCGGGATGACAGTAGGCTAGATGGCATGTCTTCCGACCAGCCCTCCCCCGAACGGCGCGAAATTCCCGAACGGCGCGAGATCACCGTCCGGCGCGCCCCCAAGTATGTTCCCTTCCTGATCCTGGGCGGGCTGGTGGGCTTCGCCGCGGCGGCGGTCATTGCGTACGCCCTGCCCGGCGATGCCAGCTACGACCGCGGCGCCGTGTACGGCTTCTTCATGGTGCCGTGCGCCGCGGCCGGTGTGATTCTCGGCGCAATTGCCGCCCTGGTACTGGACCGCACCAGCGTGCGGCGCGCCCGCCGCGGCGTCGTCGAAGCCGTGCCCGAAGCGGAACAATCCGCACCAGGCACGGCACCGGCCACGCATCCAGCCGGCGAACCATCAACAGAGCCGGGCCCCGCACCGAAGCGGACCACGGACGACGGCGAGCCCGGCCAGCGGTCATAATCCGGCGGCCGGAATTTCCCTACCCCATGACGTGAGATAATCGACCAGTGGCACGCGGCGATGGAAAACTTTCTCATGATCTTCTCCCTGGCGAAAAGGGCCCACAGGACGCTTGCGGCGTCTTCGGGGTCTGGGCACCAGGTGAAGAAGTAGCAAAACTTACCTACTACGGGCTGTACGCGCTGCAGCACCGCGGTCAGGAGTCGGCTGGCATAGCAACCAGCGACGGCAAGCGGATCAACGTCTATAAGGACATGGGCCTCGTATCCCAGGTCTTCGACGAGACCACGCTGAACACCCTGACCGGGCACCTGGCCGTCGGCCACTGTCGCTACTCCACCACCGGAGCCAGTCACTGGGCCAACGCCCAGCCCACCCTCGGTGCCACCAGCACCGGCACGGTGGCCCTGGCGCACAACGGCAACCTGACCAACACGGCCGAGCTCAACGCCATGATCCTGGAACGCAATGACGGCCAGCTCAGCGGCGAGATGAAGCAGGGCAACACCTCGGACACCGCCCTGGTGACGGCACTGCTGGAGGGTGAAGAGGGCAAATCCCTCGAACAGACCGCGATCGAGCTGCTCCCCAAGATCAAGGGCGGCTTCTGCTTCGTCTTCATGGACGAGGGCACCCTGTACGCCGCGCGGGACACCTACGGCATCCGCCCGCTTTGCCTGGGCCGGCTGGAACGCGGCTGGGTGGTGGCGTCTGAACAGTCCGCCCTGGCAACCGTGGGTGCCAGCTTCATCCGCGAAATCGAACCCGGCGAATTCATCGCCATCGATGAGCAGGGTGTGCGGTCCCAGCGCTTTGCGGAGCCGACTCCGGCCGGTTGCGTTTTCGAATACGTCTACCTCGCGCGCCCCGACGCCGCGATTGCGGGGCGCTCCGTGTACGAATCCCGCGTGGAGATGGGCCGCCAGCTGGCCCGCGAGAACACGCAGGAAGCGGACATCGTCATCCCGGTCCCGGAATCCGGCACCCCTGCAGCCGTGGGCTACGCCGAGGAATCCGGCATCCCGTTCGCGCACGGATTCGTCAAGAACTCCTACGTGGGCCGCACGTTCATCCAGCCCTCACAGACGCTGCGCCAGCTGGGCATCCGGCTGAAGCTCAACGCCCTGGAGTCCGTGATCCGCGGCAAGCGCGTGGTGGTGGTGGATGACTCGATCGTCCGCGGCAACACGCAGCGCGCCATCGTCCGGATGCTCCGCGAAGCCGGCGCCGCCGCCGTGCACGTCAAGATCTCCTCCCCGCCGGTCCAGTGGCCCTGCTTCTACGGCATCGACTTCGCCTCCCGCGCCGAGCTGATCGCCAACGGCGCCACGATCGAAGAAATTTCCCAGGCCATCGGCGCCGACTCGCTCGCCTACATTTCCGAAGACGGCATGATCGGCGCCACCCAGCAACCCCGCGAACGGCTCTGCACCGCCTGCTTCACCGGCAAGTACCCCATCGAACTCCCGGGCTCGGACAAACTGGGCAAGAACCTGCTGGAGCGCACGGACCTCGGCGGCCTGCCGGCCAGCCCAGCAGGCAGCGCTCCGGCCGCCTCCGGTGACGCCGCCGCGGAAGCCGCCATCGAACCGGCCACCGCCACACCGGGCAATCCGGACAGTATCCCCGTCACCGAGGACCCTGCCGAGAAGCCGGGCGCCACCGGCTGTGATCCGGGGCCGGATGCCGAGTTCGAGAACCTGCTCACCGACGCCGACCGCGTGCCCGATCTCCACCACGACGCTGCGACCGTCGGCGCTGACAAGAAAGAGTCCTAATGACTTCCGCTTCCTCCACTGCTGACATGAATGCTGCCCAGAACAACGCCGGCATCACCTACGCGGCCGCCGGTGTGGACGTCGAGGCCGGCGACCGCGCCGTCGAGCTCATGAAGGACGCCGTCAAGGCGACGCACAACGCATCGGTGATTGGCGGCGTCGGCGGTTTCGCAGGCCTGTACGACGTCTCGAAGCTCCTGACCTACAAGAGGCCCCTGCTCGCCACGTCCACGGACGGCGTCGGCACCAAGGTGGCCATCGCCCAGGCCATGGACATCCACGACACCATCGGCTACGACCTCGTGGGCATGGTGGTTGACGACATCGTGGTGGTGGGCGCCGAGCCGCTGTACATGACCGACTACATCGCCTGCGGCAAGGTGGTTCCGGAGCGCATCGCGGACATCGTCCGCGGCATCGCGGCCGCCTGCTCTGTTGCAGGCACCGCCCTCGTGGGCGGCGAAACCGCCGAGCACCCCGGCCTGCTGGGCGAACAAGAGTACGACGTCGCCGGTGCCGCCACCGGCGTTGTTGAGGCAGATGCCCTGCTGGGGCCGGACCGCGTCCGCGAAGGCGACGTGGTGATCGGCATGGCCTCCTCGGGCCTGCACTCCAACGGCTACTCCCTGGTCCGCCGCGTCATCAACCACGCCGGCTGGGCCCTGGACCGCCAGGTCTCCGAACTTGGCCGCACGCTGGGCGAGGAACTGCTGGAACCCACCCGCGTCTACGCCGCGGACTGCCTGGACCTGGCGCGGGCCTTCCCCGTCACCGCGGAGAAGGCCGTGCACGGCTTCAGCCACGTCACCGGCGGCGGGCTCGCCGCCAACCTGGCGCGCGTGCTGCCGCAGGGCCTCGTGGCCACCGTTGACCGCTCCACCTGGGAGCTTCCCGCCATCTTCAAGCTCGTCTCCGAGCTGGGCCGCGTCCCGCTGCCCGACCTGGAGCGCACGCTGAACCTCGGCGTCGGCATGGTGGCCGTGGTCTCCGCCGAAGCCGCAGACGCCGCCGTGGCCCGCCTCAACGAGCGCGGCCTGCCGTCCTGGATCATGGGCTCCGTCAGCGCCGATTCAGACGCCGTGATCAAGACCGGCCCGGACTACGTGCAGGGCGCCAAGGGCGTGGACGGCGGCGCAGTCCAGCTGGTCAACGCCTACGCATAGCTAAAACAGCGAGTGCTCCCCGCCGGCCGGTGGGGAGCACTCGCTGTTTAAAGCCTGCGTCTAAACCTCCAGGACGCTGAACACGCCGCCCTGCGGGTCCTTCAGGGTGGCGATGGTGCCGCCGTCGTCGTCGAACTCCGGCTCCACGAGCACCTCGGCTCCGGCTGCCACGGCCGACAGCACGGCTTCCTTGACGCTGGAGACGCCAAAGTAGACCTGCCAGCCGCGGCTGCCGGGCTCGCCGTCCTCGTCGTCGCTGCCATCGTCGTCCACGTCCTCCTGCGGGGCAGGGGCAATGCCCGCCACCTCCGCGCCGTTCACCATCAGCGTCGTGTACGTGCCGCCGTCGTCCTGCGGGTATTCCGTCACCTCATGACCGAACAGCTGCTGGAAAAACCCGACGGCGGCCTGCGGCTCGGGCGTGAGCAGTTCGGCCCAGGCGAAGGCGCCGGGCTCGTTGTGCCGCCCGCTGCCGGGGTGGGTTCCGGCCTGCCAGACGCCGGTGGCACCGCCGCCCGGCGGCTCCACAAACACCATGATTCCGGTGTCCCCGATGTCCTCCGGCCCGAACTGCACCGCGCCGCCCGCGTGGTCGGCTTCCTCGGCGGTGGACCGGGCGTCGTCCGTGGCAAAGTAGATGTTCCACTGCGCGGGCCGCTGTTTGCCACCCTGCTGCGGCTGCGGTGCCACCGTCGCCACGACGTCGTCGTCCAGGAAGGCCTTCGCGTAGCTGCGGCCGTCCGGGGTCGGGAAGTCCTCGTACCGCCACCCGAACACGGCGGCATAGAAAGCCTTGGCGGCAGCCACGTCCGGCGTCTGGACGTCCGTCCAGCAGAGCTCTCCGAGGCTGTACCCGCTGCGCTGAACCATGCGTCCGAACCTTTCGTTGGCTGAATTCTTTCCAGCCTAGTTCCTGAAGGGCATGGTTCCTAAGGACGCGGTTCCCACGGGCACGTTCCGGAGGGGCGGGTTCCCAAGGGGGCATGCGCGGCAACGCCAAAGGCCCGTTGGGCACGCCAACGACCGGCGTGCCCAACGGGCCTGATAACTATGGTGTACGACGGCGGCTCGCAGCCAACTGCCTTAAGGCAGTTCAGCGGGAACGACTAACCGATACGACGGCTGTCTACCTCGTCGTCGTCTTCATCCAAATCGTCCGCGTACTTATCCACGTAGGCTGAATAGTCCGGCTCGACCGGTTCATTCGCGAAATGGCTCGTGGCACGACTTCCCGGACCCGTGAGCTCTCGCTGTAGGGCCGAATAATCAGTGTTCGGGGAGTAGTACTTGATGTCCCGAGCCTGCTTGGTAGCTTTTGCCTTTTGACGGCCGCGCCCCATGGCGTGACCCCCTTTTGTACTTGGACCGGAGGTGGTCACCTTTGGCGATCGGTGAGGCCCCGGAATGTTTGGTCAATTTGTCGTACCCCTAGATTACATGCTTTCGGCGGCATCTGCTCTCCACGGAGGCCTCCAGAGACCGCCGTGGACCGCTTCGCCGCGGCAATCCGGGGCTCACAGGGATTTTTTGTTCGATAGAGTCTCCTGAACGACTGAATTAAGCGACCATGGGAATCCGGCAAACGGCCGCCTGGGCCACATCGCGGAAACGCATCTTGCCGGATACCCAGCGCTCGAGCGAACGCCAGGAAGGGGTGCCGCCCCCACATGAATGACAATGATCCCAGCCACGACGGGGAACGCGGGCCGGCCCGCGCCGTCGCCGTGCAACCCGAACCGGCAGAGCGCAAAGCGGCAGAGCCGAAATCGGCCGCACTGAGACAGACGCAACCCAATGGGGCCCTGCCCAGAAGCCTCGCCGGACCGCTCATCGCCCGGCTCGCACAGCCCGAGGTCCGGCAAACTCTGCTCAAGTCCGGTTTTGTCGCTGCGCTGCTGGTGGTGGGCGGCCTGCTCGTGTGGCTCCTGACGTCACTCCTTGCCGGCGCCACCATGCAGGCGGCCAACCGGCCCGGCGCCGCGGCGGCAGTGCCCTCCCCCGGCCCTCCGGCCGCGTCGCCCCGGCCCAGCCTGCCCCTTGCCAGCGTGAGTCCACTGGATTTCCGGGTGGGCGACTGCCTCAAGGACTTCGACCCCGAGGCATCCAAGTCCACCGTGGTTGCCTGCACCAGCGATCATTCTGCCCAGCTGGTGGCGGTCACCCACTACGCCGACGGTGACGGATACCCGGGCCGTGACGCCATGAAGACCAGGGCCAGGGAGATGTGCCAGACTGCGCCGCTGACGGCGAAATCAAATGCCTACAACCTGAACTACCGCCTCGCATATCCCAGCACCGCCAGCTGGGCCAAGGGCGACCGCCGCGTGGACTGCTATGTCACCGCGTCCGGCAACATCCTCAAGGCAAGCCTGCTCCCCTAGCTCCGAAGGGAACCAACGGAACCAAGGGAGCGGGCCAGCCCCGCTGCTAGTCCCGGCGGCGGACCGTGAGCCCGCTGCCCAGGGGAGCGCCGCCGTCGGGCCCCGACAGTGCTTCCAGACCCTCGACGGTGAGTTCCCCGAGATCGGCGGCGGTGTCCACCAGGACGGTGTCGCCGTCGGAGATTTCACCGGCCAGGATGGCCTTGGCCAGCCGGTCGCCGATTTCGCGCTGCACAAGGCGGCGCAGCGGCCGGGCGCCGTAGGCCGGGTCGAAGCCGGACATCGCCAGCCAGGAGCGGGCCCCTTCGGTGACCTCGAGCGAGAGCCGCCGCTCCTGCAGGCGCTTTGTCAGCTCCGCCACCTGCAGCTCGACGATCCGGGCGAGCTCCTCGACGGACAGTGGATCGAACAGCACCACCTCGTCCAGCCGGTTCAGGAACTCGGGCTTGAAGGAAGCGTTCACCGTGGCCATCACTGCGTTGCGCTTGGCGTTCGCATCCAGTGTCGGGTCCACGAGGAACTGGCTGCCCAGGTTGGAGGTGAGCACCAGGATCACATTGCGGAAGTCCACGGTGCGGCCCTGGCCATCGGTGAGGCGGCCGTCGTCGAGCACCTGCAGCAGGATGTCGAACACCTCGGGGTGGGCCTTCTCCACCTCGTCCAGCAGCACCACGGAGTACGGCCGGCGGCGGACGGCCTCGGTGAGCTGGCCGCCCTCCTCGTAGCCGACGTAGCCGGGAGGCGCGCCGACGAGGCGCGCGACGGAGTGCTTCTCGCTGTACTCGGACATGTCGATCCGCACCATGGCGCGCTCGTCGTCGAACAGGAAGTCCGCGAGCGCCTTGGCGAGTTCGGTTTTGCCGACGCCGGTGGGGCCGAGGAACAGGAACGAACCAGTGGGCCGGTTGGGGTCGCTAATGCCGGCCCGTGCGCGGCGCACCGCGTCGGACACGGCGGTGACGGCCTTGGACTGGCCGATCAGCCGCCTGCCGAGTTCCCCCTCCATGTGCAGCAGCTTCTGGCTTTCGCCTTGGAGCATGCGCCCGGCCGGAATGCCGGTCCATGCCGCGATGACCTCGGCGATGTCGTTGGCGGTGACGTCCTCCGCCACCATCAGGGCGGACTTGTCGGCGACGGCAGCCTCGGCCTCGGCGGCGGCGTTCAGTTCGCGTTCCAGGGCCGGGATCTCGCCGTAGAGGATCCGGGACGCTGTCTCCAGGTCACCTTCGCGCTGCGCCTTGTCCGCCGTGGACCGCAGCTCATCCAGTTTTGCCTTCAGGTCGCCCACGCGGTTCAGGCCGGCCTTCTCGGCCTCCCAGCGGGCGTTCAGGCCGGCCAGTTGCTCCTTCTTGTCTGCCATGTCGGCCCGCAGGGCGGCGAGGCGCTCCACGGACGCAGCGTCCGTCTCGCCCTGGAGGGCGAGCTCCTCCATGGTGAGCCTGTCGACTGCACGCCGCAGCTGGTCGATCTCCTCCGGGGCGGAGTCGATCTCCATCCGCAGCCGGGAGGCGGCCTCGTCCACGAGGTCGATCGCCTTGTCCGGCAGTTGCCGGCCGGAAATGTAGCGGTTGGAGAGCGTCGCGGCGGCCACCAGCGCGGAGTCGGCGATGGCAACCTTGTGGTGGGCCTCGTACCGCTCCTTCAGGCCGCGGAGGATGCCGATGGTGTCGTCGACGCTGGGCTCCCCGACGTAAACCTGCTGGAAGCGCCGCTCCAGGGCGGGGTCCTTCTCGATGTTTTCGCGGTACTCATCGAGGGTGGTGGCGCCGATCAGCCGCAGCTCACCCCGGGCCAGCATGGGCTTGAGCATGTTGCCGGCGTCCATGGCGCTTTCGCCGCTGGCCCCGGCTCCCACCACGGTGTGCAGCTCATCGATGAACGTGACAATCTGGCCGTTGGAGTTCTTGATCTCCTCAAGGACGGCCTTGAGGCGCTCCTCAAACTCGCCGCGGTACTTGGCGCCGGCCACCATGGAGGCCAGGTCAAGGGCGATCAGGGTCTTGCCGCGAAGGCTCTCCGGCACATCGCCGGCGACCATCCGCTGGGCCAGGCCCTCGACGACGGCGGTCTTGCCGACGCCGGGTTCGCCGATCAGCACGGGGTTGTTCTTGGTCCGGCGGCTGAGCACCTGCACGACGCGCCGGATCTCACTGTCACGGCCAATGACCGGATCGAGTTTCCCCGAACGCGCCACCGCGGTGAGGTCGGTGCCGAACTTCTCCAGGGCCTGGAAGGTGTTTTCGGGATCCGGCGAGTTGACTTTGCGGTCGCCGCGGACACCCGGAAGGGCCGCCGCCAGCGCCTCATGCGACGCGCCGGCGTCGCGCAGCAGCCTGCCCACGCCGTCGCTTCCGGCAGAGAGCCCCAGCAGCAGGTGCTCGGTGGAAACAAAGGAATCGCCCAGCTTGTCCGCCTCGTTCTGGGCGTTCTGGATTGCCTGGAGGGAAGGCCTGGAGAGCTGGGCCTGCTGGACCGAGCTTCCGGACGTGGCGGGCAGTGCCTTGATGGCGGTGCTGGCCTGGACGCTGACAGCGTCCGGGTCCGCTCCGGTGGCGCGGAGGAGTGCGACGGCGACACCCTCCCGCTGATCCATCAGTGCCTTGAGCAGGTGGGCAGGTTCCACCTGCGGGTTCCCGGCTGTGGAGGCGTTCATGGCGGCAGCCGAAAGAGCCTCCTGGCTCTTGGTGGTGAATTTGACGTCCAAAGAGAGCTCCTTTCGAAGACGGTTTAGCTGAGTTGAGTCTACTACGCTCAACTTTGCTTTTCAGGTCTTCACAGCCAAGTTTTCCCACAGCGAAATGCCTTCTGGTGGTCGGGCGAATTTTCCGTGAACGCTGGCCCTTGAACTGTATCGCCGCAGGCCGAATCCCCCTAGGATCAACCTGTGGCTGCGAGGGTCAAACCCTGGAGACGGCCGCCGTCAAGAGCGTCAGTCCACAACGCCAAAGACCACTACCCCAGAGAAAAGACCACTACCCCAGAGACAGGACCGGCAATGAAGAAGTTTGTAGTTCTTTACAATGCACCGCAGTCGGCACAATCCCAGATGGCGGAGAGTTCCCCCGAGGCCGCGCAGGAGGGCATGAAAGCGTGGATGGAGTGGGCATCCCGGGCCGGCAGCGGCATCGTGGACATGGGCCTGCCCCTGGGAGCCGGCAAGGAGGTCAGCCAGTCGGGCACCTCGGACACGAACACCAGCGTTGGCGGATACGGCATCCTGCAGGCCGAGGACATGGACGGCGCCCTGGCCCTCCTCGAGGGACACCCGCACCTCATGATGCCCGGCGCGAGCATCCAGGTATACGAGACCCTCGACCTGCCCGGGATGTAACCGCTAGGAGCCCCGAACCCCTGAGACGCTGGTGATCCAGGCCAGGTTGCGGACCACGGAGGCGTGGTCATTGTAGTAACCGGTGTAATTTGAGGGGTTCGGGGCCGGCAGGATGTCCGACGAAGACAGGACCCCTGCAAGTTTGCCGTTCACGATGAGCGGGCCGCCCGAGTCGCCGCTGAGCGTGTGGCCGCTCTCCGACCGCGTCCGGACAGACGGACCCCCGTAGTTGTCCACGCCCTGCCACACCACGGAGACGTCCGCCGCTTTGAGGTAGTAAGACATGGCGCCGGACCCCTCGGACTGATCGCCCCAGCCATAAACCCTCGCGGGAGTTCCGGTGGTAGGAAAGGAACTGGACAGGCCCACGTAGGAGCCGTAGTACGGCGTGGACAGTTTCAGCAACAGGACGTCCCCGGCCGGAGCGGGGTAGCGCGCGGCAACCGAACGGACGGCCCCTCCGGTTCCGAGGTAGCCCGTGCCTAGCCGGACCGACCTAAGGCTCGTGGAGTTGCAGTGCTTGGCCGTAATGACCCAGCTCGCGGCGATCTGGCTCCCGGCACACCCCACGTTGGCACCTGCGGAGTCGAAGGAAACTTGCACCGCGAAGGGGGCGGCTGAAACTGTGGTGGTGCTGCCACCGGCGATGTCCCTGCTCAACGTGCCGTCACCGCCGGGGGCCGGCACTTCCTTGGCCGGCACCTGCCTAACCGCGGCGGCCTGTGCCGGCGGGCCGCAGAGGACGGGAGCCAGCAGGCCCGCGCTGGCCGTTGCCATGGCCAGGATTTTCGGGATCTTCAACGTGCGACTCCTTAGCGTCAGGTGCGAGAGGCCCGCCTGCGAGCGTACGTGCAGTGACAAAATTTGTCATATTCGTTACTAGCGAAGTCACTGCGCTCCGGCGCCAGCGGCGGAGCATGGCCTCGGGGCGCTGCGGGCATTACCCTGAGGCTCTAACAGTAATTACTGTTCGCCAGCCTGCGGCGGCATCAGGCTCAATTCCGCGGTGTGAGGGATCATGACTGGACTGTCGAAACAGCGGAGATGGTCCGGGGTTGCTCCGACCGTACTTTCACTGGCGCTGCTGCTCACCGCCTGCCAGCAGGGTCCGCCCCCGCCCCCGTCGTCGCCGTTAGGGACGCCGGCTTCGCCCGTTACGTCCGGGCAGGCAACCGCGCCGCCCAGCCCAGTGGAACCCCCGTCCCCGGCTGGGCCTTCCTCGGCCACAGGGTCCTCCTCCATCCCAGCGCAAGCCGCCGTCCACTTCACGGCCCAGGGCGACATCGGGTTGGGCACGGGGGCAAGGAAGGTGCTTGACACGATCGGCGGCCTACGGCCTGAGCTGAACCTGGCCCTCGGGGACTTCCCCTACGAGGCAGGGCGCGAGCAGGATTTCTGTGACATGGTCACCGGCAAGCTGGGCGGGGACTTTCCCTACCAACTGGTCACCGGCAACCACGAGAGCGACGGCCATGACGGCGACATCGCCAACATTGTTAGCTGCCTGCCCAACAAGCTGCCGGGGCTCCAGGGCGAGTACGGAATCCAGTGGTACGCCGACTACCCGGAACGGAACCCGCTGGTGCGTTTCATCCTGGTGTCCCCGGGGATCAAATTCCATGACGGAAACAACCTGGACTATTCGCGGGGCAGTGAGCGGTGGCGTTGGACAGCAGCCGCGTTGGACGGCGCGAGGTCCAAGAACATCCCCTGGACTGTGGTGGGCATGCACACTCCTTGTCTCAGCGTGGGTAGATATGCTTGCCAGGCGGGAGCCGACTTCACGGACATGCTCATCGAGAAGAAGGCAGACCTGGTCCTGAGCGCCCACGATCACATCTACCAACGGAGCCACCAGATACGTCGGGGCCAGGATTGCCCGGCACTGGTGCCGGACACGTTCTCCCAAGGCTGCCTCGCCGATTCGGACGCCACAATGGTCCATGGCGCCGGAACGGTCTTCGCCACAGTCGGAACCGGCGGTAAGGGGCTCTACGACGTCAACGACCAGGATTCGGAATCCCGCTACTTTGCCACCTGGTCCGGGGGTAACCGCGACGCCGCCCTCGGCACACTGGACGTGACGGCCACCGCTGACCGGCTCGCAGCAAAGTTTGTCCCGGCGGAGGGGTACACCTTTACGGACAACTTCGGCATCGACCGGAAATAGCCGGGCGGGCACGACCCCTCTAGGCGCGCTTCCAGATAGCGATCCAGTCCAAGTGGAGGTGCCCTGCCGTCTCAGGCTTGGGACACACATTGAACATGCAGGATTCCGTTTGAAGTATGTAATGCATGGGGGTATTCGGCACCCGGGAAGTGCCTGCTCCGAGCGAGTGGCCATCAAGGAAGAACTCGACCTTTCCCGGGGACCACTCCATAGTGGCGACGTGCCAGGAGGTGAACGAAGCATTGGCATAGAAGACATCCGTGTCGCGCGGGTCCTTGCCCATCTTGTGCACCGCTCCGTAGAACGAGGATGTAGCCAGATCGCTTTCCGGGAAGTCAATCTCTCCGTCCCGGGGCCACATCTTGCTGTCCGGCCACAGGAGCCAGGCTGTCTTGAAGCCTTTCAGTGGATCCGCCTTGAACCGGACGGAGTACCTGCCGTAGAGGAGGCTGTTGGCGCGGGGAGGGTTGGTGGTGGCATTCGGAATCTTGGGAGTAGGCGCTGCCCCCATCGAAATGCCGTTCTCCGAGTGCAGGTACCAGTCCAGCATGCCGTTTTTTACACTGAGGACCTTGGATGGATAGTAGCGTGAAGGTTGGCCGGTCTGGCCCGCGGAATCGGGCCACCCGTCCTTGTATCCGGCACTCCACTTATCAATGTATGCCGGGCCGGGAAATGCGCCAATGGGCACATCGCCGCGGTTAAAGTCCTCCACGAAGACCTGCTTCCAGCCGGGCAGATCGCCTAAAGGCAACTTGTGCACCGCAGGGTCGACGGCAGGGACCGGCGTCCCGGGGGTGGGCCGCCGTCCCGCCGTTGGAGCCGCCGTGGCCGGCGCAGGTGCAGTAGGTTCAGCTGCCGCCCGTGGCACTGCAGACGGTGCCGCTGCAGTTGGTGCCGCTGCAGAGGGCTTGACTGGAGGGGCCGTAGCCGGGGACAGTGCCTTGGTGGACGGCCTCACCGCTGAGGGTTGCGTCTCGGGCAGCCGGTCCAGCGGAAGCCGCTGCGCTTCCTTGGCCACGGGAGCGCACGCGGTGAGCATCACCACCGCGGCGAGCGCGGCGAACCGCCATACGCGGTGTTTTTGGTGGTTACCGTGCGCTGGGGTTGAGGCCATGGGGAAACTATGGCATTTGGGCCTTGGGGATTCCAAGGGATCCCTGACCCCCAAAACTGGGGCTGTTTCAAGGAATCCCAAGCTTTTTACAGGCTACTCAGCCGAACATGTTCCGAGGGGGAGTGCAAGCAAGTTGCCAGGACCGCAGCAGCAGGCGCTTCGATTTCCCGTAACCAGCCGGGGAGGCTGCTCGGGAGGGGCATAGGCATACGACCCCAATGAGTGGTGAGGCTAGTGACCATCCCCATACAAGTTTCGACTGTTCATGCACCAAGTCCGGCGCCGGTTCCTCTGGCCTCCATCAGCGTGGTGATTCCCACGCTGAACGAAGCCATGAATCTCCCGTGGGTTCTGCGCCGGATGCCCTCCTACGTGGACGAAGTGGTGATCGTCGACGGCCGCTCACTGGACAGCACAGTCGACGTCGCCCGTGCCCTGCGCCTCGACGTGGTGGTGGTCTCGGAGACCCACGCGGGCAAGGGTTTCGCCGTACGGGCCGGGCTCGCTGCAGCCTCCGGAGACATCATCGTCATGCTGGACGCCGACGGGAGCATGGATCCGCAGGAAATCGGCTGGTTCGTCACCCCGCTGCAGCATGAATTCGACTTCGTCAAGGGCTCCCGGTACGTCACCGGTGGCGGATCCGAGGACATCACGCTGCTCCGCAGCGCCGGCAACCGGGCCTTGACGCGCTTGGCCAATGTGGTACTCCATAGCAACTATTCCGACCTGTGCTACGGCTACATCGCCATGCGGCGGGAGTGCGTGCAGATCCTCGAACTGGAGTCGGAAGGGTTCGAAATCGAGACCGAGCTGATCGTCCGCGCGTCCAGGGCTGGCCTGCGGATCGCCGAGGTGCCCAGCAACGAACTCAACCGCATTTCCGGCAATTCCAACCTGCATACATTCCGCGACGGGTGGCGCGTCCTGAGGACACTGGCCCGTGAATGCGTGGGCTGGGAAGCACCCACGGCCGGCGCCCGGCCGGAGTCGCTCAGGCGCGTGAAATACAGGTACCCCAGCATCTCCCTCCCCCACATTCCGACGGATCCGGCAACCGTCCTTGGCTTGATAGCAGGTGATTAACGTGAACCACGCTGAAGGTCTTCCGGCCGTTTCGGTGGTGATCTGCTCCTACACGGAAGACCGGTGGGACCGGCTGATGGCCGCCGTCGAATCCGTCCGCGCACAAACGGTGCCGCCCCAGCAGACCATCGTGGTGGTCGACTACAACGTTGACCTGTACAAGCGGCTCATCTTCTCGGTTGATGATGTCGTGCTCCTGGAGAACACCGGCCCCAAAGGCCTCTCCGGAGCACGGAACACGGGTGCCGCGGCGGCAACGGCCGGCGTCGTTGCCTTCCTCGATGACGATGCAGTGGCGGCCCCGGACTGGCTGGAGCGGCTGACGGCCCTCTACGACGACCCCGATGTGCTCGCCGTGGGCGGACGGGTCGTGCCGGAATGGGAAACAAGCCGGCCGGCCTATTTCGGCGAGGAGCTGGACTGGATCGTCGGCTGCACGCACCGCGGCATGCCCAAGGTGGCGGCCGAGGTCCGCAACGTCATCGGCGCCAATATGTCCTTCCGTTCCCAGGTTATCCAGATGGTGGGTGGTTTCAACACCTCCCTGGGCCGGCAGAACTCGCTGCCTTTGGGCTGCGAGGAGACGGAAATCTGCATCCGCGCTGCCATAGGTTCGCCGGGTGGCCGCGTGGTGTACGAACCGGCGGCGCAGGTGTTCCATTACGTCCCCGCGCAGCGGGGCACGCTGAACTACATGCTGCGGCGCGGCTGGTCTGAGGGGATATCAAAAGCCCTGGTCAGCAAGATCGTCGGCCACAAGCGCGCCCTGGGGCCCGAACGCCGGTACGTCCGCGGCGTGCTGCCCCGGGCCGTGGCCGCCGGCATTCTGGGCAGCATCCGGGGAACGGACCCCGCCGGTCTGCGCCGGGCTGGGTCCATCCTGGCCGTGCTGGCCGTAACTACTTGCGGGTACATCCGGGGACGCCGCCTGCCCCTTGATCCCAGTGGCGGGGGCCTCGAGCCGCACGAGTCCCACGCCAACTGGAGGGAAGTCAAATGATCCGGATGTACCCGCAGGGCAGCTTTGCCCGAATCATCGAGACCGCTGGAGGGCCGGAAGCATGAGTCAGTCGGAAAAAAACGTCCTGAGGGACTCGCTCCCGTCCACCGGCGCCAGCTTCGATGTCCACGGCCTCGTGGGCATCGATGTGGCCCCCGGCACGCCTGGCGAAGCACAGCTGCGGGACATGCTCGCTCCGTTCCTGGGACCGTCCCGGGCACCGCTCCGCCTGCATGTTAGCGCGGAAACGGCGGACGTGGCGGAACAGTCGCACGCAGAGGATGCCTTCCGGTTTACGCCGGAGTCGCTCCATATCCCGGCGGACCGCGTCCAGGTACAGGAAACCCGGGATGGTTACTCGATCCAGGGCCGAGGCGAGCTGCTGACGGCCGTCATCCCCCTGCTTGACCGGCTCTGCATCAGGCAGAACGCCGCCATGATCCATGCGGCGGTGGTGGACTTCCGGGGCTCCGGAGTCCTGCTTCCGGCGTGGGGCGGCGTCGGCAAGACCAGCACGGTCGCGAAGCTTACGGCCATGCCCGGTGTGCGGTTCATGGCCGACGACTGGGCGTTCCTGGATGCCGACAGCATGCTCATGGGCTATGCGAAACCGATGTTCCTCAAGCCGCACCACCGCAGGATCTATCCCGAGGTGTTCAGCGGCGCCCGTAAGCCTTTGGCTCCCGGCTGGTTGACGAACACGGTGGCCCACCTTGCCACGACTGTCCATCCGGTGATCGTCCGCTATCCGAAGACCGCCGCCTTCACCCGCCGATGGTCCCCGGAGCACCGCATGGTCCATCCGGAGCTGGTGTTCGGACAGGACGGCATCTCATCGGCGGCGCTTACCCGGCTGGCCATCTTCCTGGAACGCTACGACGGTTCCGAAGCCCGGCTGGAGACACGCAGCCGCGAGTGGATGACCTCCCGCATCGTCGGGAACTTCCACTCCGAGCTCCCGGTGGTGTCACGGCGGCTGATCGAGGCCCTTGGCGCGACGGGCTTGGTTCCGCTGGAAGAATTTTTCAGCCAGAAGGCCGCCGTGGTACGCCGCGCCCTCGAGGACGTGCCGTGCTCCCTGCTCAGAATTCCCGCCTCCTGGTCCGCCGACCGGACATCGGACTATGTGGCTGGCCTGATCAGCTCCAAGCTGGAGGAGTGACTTGGGTGCCCATGTCAGCGACCTCGAAGTGTCCGTGGTGGTTCCCGCGCGGAATGCGGCGCGCTGGCTGGGCGAATGCCTGGAATCGATCCGTGCCGAGAGACCGCGCGAGATCATCGTGGTGGACGGCTGCTCTACGGACAACACGGTGGAGATCGCACGGTCCATGGGCGCCCGCGTCATCTCGGACGAGGGCCGCGGGTTGCCCGCAGCGCGGATGCTGGGTGTCGAGAACGCCTGCTCCGACCTCGTAGCACTGATCGACGCCGACGTCGTCCTTTCGCCGGGCGCCTTGGGCGGCCTCGTGGACGAGTTCAAGGCCTGCGGCTACGACGGGCTGCAGTTCGGTCTGGTCAGCGAGGCGGACGGACCCGGATACTGGGGTGCGGCCCTGGCCTGGCACCACATCCACAGCCGGGTACGCCCGGGGTTCGGCGTGAGCGCCACCCTCATGCGAAGGAAAGTCCTGCTGTCCGTGGCGTTCGATGACACCTTCCGCTCCGGCGAGGACATCGAGCTGAGGATCAGGCTTGAAGAGGCGGGCTACCGGCTTGGTGTTTCCAGCACCACTGCGGTGCGGCACCGGTTCATGGACACGTTCGGCGCCGCCCGCGACCAGTGGCTCCAGGACGGCGCCAAGCTGGCCCGCACGGTCCGCAAGCACCCAGGCCGCGCCGGCTGGCTTATGGGGTTGCCGCTGCTGGCCACCATCCGCGGCGCCGGCCTGTCGCTGCTGCACGCGCCCCGGTTCCTTGCGTACTGGGCCTGCTTCCTCGTGTACAACTACAGGTCGATGTTCGGCGAGCTCTTACGTCCGCCCGGCACCGGCCTTTCCGTGGGCGGGAACGCCGCCTGGCTGACCGCCGCCCGGGTGGCCCCAATGGCCACCGGTTTCCTCTTCTGGGCGACGGCGGCGATCATGCTGCCGCCCGCGCAGCTCGGGATGGGTTCTTCGGTGGTGGCCGCGGCCCTCCTGACCGTGCATCTCGGGATGCTGGGGGTCGGACCGGCCACGCTTACCCTGCTCCCCGAACAGTCCGACGGCGGCCGCCGGCTGATTGCCAGCAGCCTCCTCACCGTCGGAGTTTCCACAGTCGTGTTGTCCGGTGCAGTGGCGGCGGTGACCTACGGTCTGGGGTCTGGCGTGGGCTTGGCCTGGAACGATCCCGTCATAACCGGGATGTTCACCGCGACGGCACTGTTCGCCGCGGTCGCGTACCAGCTGGACCACGTCGGCGTAGCGCAGGAACGCTCCGACCGCGCACTGGTCAGGAGCCTGACCCAGAGCCTGGTGCAACTGGCTGTGCTGGCCTTTGCCATGGCCGCCGGCGTTCGGGAAGTGGCAGTGGTGGTGGGGGCAGTGGGCGCCGGTGCCCTGGCCAGTGTGGTCCTCGGGCTGCGCCAGCTCAATCGTGCCGGGGTGTCACCGGACTGGAAGCACGGGCTACGGGTCAGACCGGCCCTGCGGCTGCTGAAGCCGGGCCTGCCGAACCATGCGCTGATGCTCTCAGATCGCGCCCCCCGCTACCTCCTTCCACTGATCGTGGCCGCTACCCTCGGCCCCGCCGCAACCGCGTCCTGGTACATGGCCTGGATGATGGCTTCGGCGGTCTTCTTCTTTCCTCAGTCTTCCGGGTTCTCCCTGCAGACCGCGCTGGCCGGAGGCAGGTCAAGGCCTGGGCTGGTTTCCTCCGCGCTCAAGACCAGCCTTGCCCTCACATTCGTCGCCGGAACGATGTTGCTCATAGCTGGCCCCTACCTTCTCGGCTTCCTTGGCCCGGAGTACGCGGCGACCGCCATCCTGCTTCCTGTCCTGGTGCCAGCGTTGCTGCTGGGCTGCGTAACTCAGGTTTACTTCGGTCTGTGCCGGGCGCAAGGCCGCCTCGCCGAGGCGACGGCCGTAGCTGTCCTCGCTGCCGTCCTTGTCGTCGGGCCAGCCTCGCTTGGTGCCCGCGAATTCGGCCTCCTCGGCGTCGCAGCGCTCTGGTCCGCCGCCCAGGCATCCGCGGCTCTGATTGCCATCTGGCGACTCAGGAAACTGACGCCCGCAACGCTTCCAGCAGCTGGGCCGAACACACCGGCAGCAAGCGGTGCACGAGGTTTCTGACCACACGAGGTTTCTGGCAAGGGTCCTGACCCGGCTTGATCCAACCGGCTGTTCGCGGCCCCCTCAAGCATTTGGGCCTGCCCCGGCGGTGCGCTGACACGGGTTTACGGCTCAGCCACCGTCCGGACGCCAGTACCGCAGCCCGCCGCTGATGACGCCGTCGCGGGCGACGTCGACCACGGCGTACGGGAACGCCCGACGGTCCGACTGGTCAGGTCCGCTACCGCGGACGTCCGAACCCCATGTGCCGGTGTTGACGTACCGGGTGGGGCTCGCCTCGAGGGCCGACTCGAGGGCCCGGTGGGTGTGGCCCGAGACGTACCAGGCCACCCCGCAACCGTGCTCCTCGAGCGTACGTGCAACCCGGCCGGCTGCAGCGGGAGCCTCCTCGCCAGTGACTCTGCGCCCGGCGGCCGCGAGCACCATGCGGGTCGCGGCGACCGGGAGTGCCGACACCGTCCGGAACCGGGACAGGCGCGCCAGGTCCCGCACGGCCACCCCGTCAAGCGCGAGCCGCTGTGACTCGGCCTGCAACAGCTCGTCGTAGGCGGGCTCCCGGACACGGCGTTCCGCCCGCTCGGACGCCAGGCAGGCCCGGGCAACGGCCCCGGCGCGGCTCAGGCGTGACCTCGACGGAAGGGCGTTCCATGCAGCGAGCGGTGGCAGGTCCAACTCGTCGGTGCCGTTAATTGCCGAGCGGAGCACCTCGGGTATCCGATGCAGCGCGTGGTGATGGTGACCGTGCTCGGCCACGAGCACATGGGGCACGTGCAGGAACCACGGGTACACCCGGACCCGCGTCGGTTCGGCGGGTGACAGCAGCCCCGACAGGCGGGCGGCAACCGAGGGCCGGGCCAGCTCCACGTCGTGGTTGCCGCACACGAAGTGCAGCTGCACGCCGCGAGCCGCACACGCCTTCATCGCTGAGAACGTGTCTGGGTGGCGGGCGAGGATGGACTCGAGCCGGGCCAGGCTCTCGTCCTCCGTGAACCCGGCCAGCTCGAACGTGTCACCGACGAAGGCGACGTGCTGCTGCGGACCCGAGGCTGCGAGCACCTTGCGGCGCAGGAACTCGGGCAAAACTCTGCCGGGGCACCGCGGGTCGTCATCCGACACGCCCAGGTGGAGGTCGCTGAGGAGCCACCACTGCGCGGGACTGCTCACGCGAGCAGTCCCAGCACGCGTGGAAGGAAGAGCAACAGGTACAGCGTCCACATGGCGGCGACGGCCCAGCGGCTGACCTTTCGGCTGAGGAGCCTCTGGCGTGTGGGCTGCCCGGTGTCCGGGACCGTGCGTCGCACCTCGAGCGCCACGAGGGTCACGAGCAGGGCGGCAGCCGCGAATAGTCCCGCGAGTTCGATGGTCATGATGTTGCCTCCTGCCGTGCGCGTGCCATGCACGCTAGGACGGTGATGACGCCCATCGAGACGACGCACGCCTGCCACGACCACACAGCGAGGTAGAACATCGCCGTGGACACTGCCGTGAGCGCGGCGAGGCCGAGCGCCAGGACGAGCAGCGCGCCCAGCGCGAGGTCGGTCACCTGTGTGAGTCGGGCCAGTGCATGCCCGGGGAGCAGGACGAGAACGGCTATCGCGGCGATCGTCTGCAGTGGTGTCGGCAGCCCGACGAGCGTAATTAGCGACAGCGCGACGGCCGAGAGACCGAGCGCCAGGGTGAGCCGGCTGATGCTTCCGATGTTCATGGCGTCACCCGGTACACGCGTGCGTCAACGTTGCTGAACATAAGTTCCACGCCGTTCTGCGTGCCTAGCCACTTCTCCAGCTCGGAGAAGCCGCCGGCGCCAGGGACGCCCTGGAGCACAAGGCTCGCCTCCGACGAGCGCGTGATCAGCAGGACGGCACCGGCAGCGCTGCTCCGGGCGTAGTCGTAAACGAGTGGGCCGCATCTCGCCGTCGACAAGTCGGACCGGCACAGGTCGTCAATCGTCCGGGACCGGTGATCGAGGTAGTTCTCACTCCGCCACGGGGTCGGGTGGGCAGCCGAGATGATCGCCGAGCCGGGGGGTGCGAGACGCTGCATGGCGGCGACGGCGTCGATCTCATCATGAGTGAACACGTCATACCGGGCGTTTCCGAACCGGCCCGTCACAGTCATCGCGGCCAGCAGGACGCAGGTGAGCGCGAGGCCTCCCGCGGCAAGGTAGGAGCGGCGTTTGCTGCCGACGGCGGGAAGGTAGGAGCGGCGTTTGCTGCCGGCGGCGGGAAGTCTGCTGCCGTCCGTAGAAAGTTTGCTGCCGTCCGTGGGAAGCAGGATCGAGCACGCCTGCAGCGCGATGAAGGGCAGCGCGAACAGTGAGACGCGGATGAGCATCTCCCCGCCGTACACCTGGGCGGGGAAGAGCAGCAGTGGGGAGACGGCGAGCAGTACTACCCGGATATCGAGACGCCCTCTGCGCCAGTCGCGCCAGGCACCGGCGGCGGCGAGCCCCCAGAGCACAAGGGTGAGAACGGCCCGGATCTGCACCACGAGCACGTGCCCGTCGGTCCCGCGCACGCGGTCGAGGACGTTCGCCTCGGTCGCCGCCTCCAGCCCAGCGTCGGCCAGGGGTGGGTGCCCGGAAAGGTATGCACTCGCGGGGTAGGCGAGCCACAGCGACAGGATGACTATGGTGATCAGAGGCAGCCTGCTGGGCCACACACGTCCGCTCAGGGTGAGAGCGGTGACACCGATGAGCAGCATGAACGGCGTCAGCTGATGGCTCGCGCCGATGACAATGATGAGCAAGAGGGCTATCACGAGGGCGCCCACCCGGTACCCCGGCCGGGGTTCGGCGGGCGACCGGCCTCGCCACCACGCCGCCAGGTCCGCGCGCCGGAAGCCGCGGAATTGGGGGGCCCGCGCGGCCAACGGGCCGAGGAGCAGCGCGATCACGACGAGGTGCAGGAAGAAGCCGAAGGCCTGGGGAGACAGGTAGTCCTGGTCCTGCCAGTTGCCGAGGCAGAAGAGCCAGAGCGCGAGCCAGCGCCGTCGCGGATCCCGCGTCAGGTAGCCCGTCAGCACGGCCAGGGCAGCGAGCCACAGACCCATGTTGAGCACCGGCGCCCACAGGGCAAGGGCCACGGGGTCGAGACCGGTCGCCTGGAGCACCGTGGCCAGGAGGGCGAAGAAACCCGGCCAGTTGAAGTACCCGTCGATGTCCGGGTCGATCCCCTGGGTGTGCGAGAGGGCGTCGGCGATGCCGAGATGACGGAACGCGATCTCACCCCGCGGCACATCCGTCGCGAAGGCGGCGGTCCCGAAGAGCACCAGCACGAGCACAACGGTGAGCCAAATCATGACCGGGCGGCGCGCCGGGCCTGCGGCATCCCCCCGCAGCGCCACGACGAAGGCGACGTTCAGAAGCACGACCCCAACCCAGAACGGAAAGGGCAGCACGGCGACGAGCCCCAGGTCGCTGTTCACGGGCACGGCCACCGTGGAGGCGGCCCCCGCGGCAAGCGCCAGCGACACGGCACCTGCCAGACCGCACCACACGTCACGGGACTTCCAGCGTTCCTTGGTACGGGTGGTCGCTTCGAGTGTGCCAGTCATCGTATGTCCTTCCTAATGTGCCGGAGCACGGCGAGCAGCCGGAGGCCGACGGCCGCGGCCCCAATGGAGAGCACCACCAGCCACGCAAGGGCCATGGCGCTGGCGCCTCTCTCAGCGGCCGAGAGCGCTGAAACGCAAAGAGCGATTCCCAGCGTCATGCCGACCACGATCGCCTCCGCGTAGCGGCCACGGGCCCGGCAAACGGCGTTATAGGCCTGCAGAACCGCATAGGGCACCAGGCCGGCGGCCAACCACCGCAGAGCGCCCGCGGACGACTCGGCGTACCGCTCCCCCAGAAGGCTGAGCAGCGGGTGGGCGAAGACGACGAGGACGACGGCAGCCAGACCTCCTACGGCGAGCGACAAGCGGAGACTCGCCCACGTCGTCGACTTAAGGCGGTCCGCGTCGCGGACGCTCTCGGAGAACTGCACGATGCCCATCAGCATCGGAGCGGAGTAGGCGGCCCAGGCCATCATCCATGCGGGATACCAGTAGGCGGCGGCCTCCGGCGCCACCATGTGTGCGAGCAGGAGCGGCAGCACCAGTCCCGGAGTGCGTTCGGTGAGAGTGAGGAGCTGGTTCGGAAAGCCCAGCGCCAGCAGCGACCGGCCCCGCGCCAGGCGGAGGGAAGGCCGCGGCCGGTAGCCGACCAGTTTTCGCAGCTGGACCGCCCCGACGACGCACGCCACAGCAGACCCCAGGGTCCAGCAGGCCAGCAGCACGTCGTCGGGGGCGCCGTGCGCCCACAGGGCCACTGTCCCTGCGGCCGCGAGTGAGACCGTTCCGCCCAGAACGTACCTTGAGGTCGCGCTGGCACCGCGTCCCAACGCTACGAGTGCCTGGTCCAGCACAATGACCAGGGTGCCGGTGACGGCAGCCACGATGAAGGTGAGCCAGAAGAGAACCGATACGGATGCGGTGTCCGGCGCCACGGCCGACTGCAGTGCGAGGTAGCCGATGGACAGAATGGTGCCGGCTACCCCCACGATGGCGAACGCGGCATCCAGAACCCGCGCCGGAGCCTCCCCTCGGCCTACCGCGACGATCACGGCCGACCCGGCGCCCAGCACCGCGAGCTGCGTGCAGATCATCACGGCCGAGACCGCGGCAGTAGTCAGCCCGACTTCACGGTCGGACGTCGCGCGCGCGGCCACGATCCAGAAGGCGAAGCCCGCTCCGGTCTGGGCGGCCTTGCCCGCGACGAGACCGAGCGAGCTGCGCAGGGCGGAGTGCCGGACGGGCGTGGCATCCGTGACAGCGGCCCCCGCCTTGGCCCTCACGACGAGAGACCTCTCGCCAGGCCCACATAGTTGCACCAGCAGAAGGCAGCGTAATAGCGCAGCCACCGGGGCTGGCCCTTGGCGAGGCTCAAGGCGCTTCCCCGCACTGCCGCGGCGGCGGGCAGCAGCGCCAACCTCGCACCGCGCCAGCCGTGCTTGCGGATCATCCGTCCCAGTCCCGTTCCATCCATGAGGAACTGGTCTAGCGCGAAATCAAAGTCGTCGGCGGCGAAACGATGTTCGACGACGACCCGGCGTGAGACCGCCGTACGCATTCCTGACTGGCGCATCCGCCAGCGCAGCTCGATGTCCTCACCCGATTTGAACGAGTCGTCGAAACCCACGCCCAGCATCAGGTCCCGGTCGACGACAGTCGCCACGAGCCCGAACCAGTTGCGGCTGCGGCCCGTGCGATGGTGATGCGCCAGCGCCTGCCCCCAGTAGCCTGGTCCACCGACACTCTCCAGACCGGCCTGAAGGGCGTCATAGCCGTCTTCGACCAGCTCCGTGAGCAGGTCGGCGACCCCCGTGGGCCCGAACACGACGTCGGTGTCGACGAGCAGGACCCAGCGGGTGCTGCTGTTCCGTACACCGAGCGTTCGAGCCCATGGCAGACCGCGGCCCTCGTCACTCAGGACCCGGGCACCGAACTCGTGGGCGAGGGCGACGGTGCGGTCGGTGGAGCAGCCGTCCACCACGATGATTTCGGCAACACCCGATTGGCGCAGGGCCTCCAGACAGCGCGGGAGCATGCGCTCCGCATTGCGGGCCGGAACGACAGCGGTGACATCGGCAGTGCTGTGATCCACGGTGCCCTCCTCAGGCTAGCTCGTCGAGGACCGACGGCAGCAGCTCCTCGAGATGCCGCACGATGTCGTCCGATGCCTCATCTGCCGAGTACGCGGCGGGTACCTGCAGCAGGTGGCAGGGCCGTCCGTCGAGCGCCTTGCTCAGCACCAGCCCCTTCGCCGCGAAGTGCTCGCGCCACGGCACGACGGACGTGGCTGCCAGGCCGGTTACGACCTGTTGCGAGAAGCCAGCCATCTCGATGTGGAAGTTGCCGAGCATGCGGTCGACCATCCACTCGCTCGTCCGCTCGACGATCCGAGACCGGGCGCCCTCGAAGCGCTCGACGTAGATGGCGGCCGCGAGCGGGGCCGAGGTGGTCACTTGTCGCCCCGGGAACGCGGTCGCCGGCTTGACCATGCGGTGCTCCGGCGACCATCGCCGGGCGAAGTCCGCGAGGCGCGGATAGCGGATCACGTATGGGTGCACCACCGTGGTCAGCCGGCCGACGCTCTTCGAGAGCCGCGACGGGATAAGGGGTTTCCGGACACCTTCGAACAGGTGCGGGTAGATTGTCCGATGATGCGGCTTGATGAACATGGGCTTCGCGTAGCCGAGCAGAGTGGCGTCCTCGGCGAGGAAGGCCCAGTCGTCGCCCATGAACGACCACCCCTCGCGCCGCATCAGCTTGGCGACGGTGCTCGTCTTACCGGTCCCTCCGGCCGCGGGAAGCGCGATCGCATGACCCCGGTACGCCATCGTTGCCGCGTGGATCATGCCGGCTCCTCGACCGACCATGGCGGCATCGAGAACTGGGACCACAGACGTCAACAGCTCGCCCGGCCCATGAATGCGCCACTGCTCTCCGTCCCTCACAACCTGGACCCCATCGTCTTGAAAACGCACGCTGCTCTCGGTGTACGCGAGCTCGTGCTCAAGCAGACCTGCATCCGGCATCGGCTCCAGCCGGTCATTGACGATTATGTCGGCCGGCCGTTCGGTGTCGCTGGCGAAACAGGCCAACATGCTCTGGAGCTGGGCCGCTGCCGGGGCCTTTGCGTCGACGCGGATCGTGACGCGGCCGTGGATGTCGAAGTGCAGTGCCTTGCTCTGCAAGGTGCGCATGATCGTCCCCTGTCTGGGTGGTGTCGGGCGGGTGATGTCGAGCGGATGGTGTTGCTGGTGCGGACGGTGCCGGCCGTGCCGACACCGTCCCCTGCTAGCCCAGGGTGAGCACCAGCTTGGGTGCCGCAGTGGTGCTGACCTCCTTTGAATTGAGGTCCAGGCCGTCGCTGCTGCTGGAGTTGATGCCCAGAGAGAGCTGTTGTCCGAGGTCGCCGGCCACGGCGGTGGCCGTCAGCGGAATGTTGTAGTTGGTGTTGGTCGTTGTCGGGCCGAGTGTCCCTATGCTGGTGGTGCCGAGCGCCGGCTTGTTGCCGTTCGTGATCCCGGTTTCGCTCCAGGTGTCATTGGCGACGACTCTCACGTTCTGCGTCCCCGTCGACCCGCTTCCCGCGCTGCGCAGCTGCAGCGTCGCACTCTGCAGCGTCCTGCCCGCATACGGGGTTAGGTCGAACTTCAAGTACGTGGCCTCCACCGGACTGTTGTCCACGCCCAGCAGGGTGCTCGTGCCGAAGTTCGCCGTCGGCGACGCGCTGGTCACATAGCTGTCAGCAGTGGCGGTCAGCGTGACGGTCTGCGGCGTCGTGCCGCCGCCCGCGGCAGCCGTGGTGAACTGCCAGGTCTTGTCCGCCGCCATCGCGTTACCGGCAGCATCCTTCACCCCGCTGGCACCGCCCTTGATCGTCGCCGTGTACGTCGTATTCGCAGCCAGATCCGCAGTGGGGTCCAACGTCGCAACCCCGCCGCTGTACGTCACAGCGGCCCCCACCGTCGTCGCACCCGACGTCAACGTGAACGTGGACGGCGTGACCGTCGACGAAGTCATCGCCTCCGAGAACGTTCCCGTCACATTCGTCGTCACCGCCGCACCAGTAGCCGGGGACGTAGCCGTCACCGTCGGGGCCGTCGTATCCGCAGTACCGCCACCGCCGCCGGTGGAGTCGTAGTAGTGCCAGTACCGGCTTGTTGCGTTCACATCGGCGAGCACCAGGAGGCCGCTGTTGGCCGTGCCCGAGGCGTTGCTGTTGAGGTTCTGCTTCGTCGACGTTACGTTGTGGACATACTGGTCGTCGTCCACGATACGGGCCGTCTTCGTGGTGGTGAAGTTGATGGTGCTCAGCGACGTGGACTTCTCGTAGACCGCACCTCCCGAGCTGGTGCAAACACCGGCGTTCGTCGTGCCACTCGGCTTCGGATAGGTAGCGAAGGTACGCAGCTTCTGCGCAAACTCGTCGATCATGACGATCACCCGGTTCGGGCACTCCGACACGGTCGCAATCGTGTGCGCCGACCATGTTGATGTCGTGTTACTCAGAACCAACAGCTGGATCAGCGGCAGGGACGCCGACGTGTTCGAGGTCTTAGTTGCGGCGAAGACCCGGCCACCCGATGAGTCCAGCCACTTCAGGTTCATATGGTCATCACCGCTGCGCAGCCCCTTCACCGCCGCCACAGGAGTGGTCCAGGTGGTTTTCGACGCCCCATCAACGTGGTGGCTCCAGTACATGCCGTCGGTGGCGTCACCGACCTGCCGGCTCCACATCACACCCACCTTGTTTGATCCGAACGCGATCACAGCCGACGTGTCATCCACAGACACGTTGCTCAACGACGCAGGATGCGCGAACGGCGTCCCCCACGTTATGCCATCCGTGCCAGTGACGTTCAGATAAATCCGGTTCCCCTGCTGCCAGGTGGCCCACACCCGACCAGTCGAGTCCTTGTCGATGGACATGGTCTCAACCTTGTTGTTGTGGATTCTTTCAGAACTCAGCAGCGTGTACGTCTTCGTACTCGAGTTGTAGCTGTAACGCCGCATCGTCGACGGGAAGTTCGGCTCAAACGGCAGGCCGTCATTGACGAACCGATAGCTCGCCACAAACAACGTCTTCCCGTCCCACAACACGTCATGATGAGTGTTCGCCCGCGTCTCCGTCGCCACACCCGTATTGACCCACGAGCTCGTCGCGGCATTGAACCGGAAGATATGGAAATCCGAGCTGGCAGTGTCCCACAGGTTCCCCCACCAGACCCCGTCGTTGAACCACAACGCATTCGTCTGCCGCTTCGTGCCCGTTGGCGTCCCCGTCCCCGTATGCGAGGGACCCTCAACCCCAACATCACCCACAGCAGCGGTCGCCGAAATCGGCACCACGAGGGCACCCAGCGCAAGCAACAGCGCTGTCAGCAGTGCGCTGAGGCCCAGATTCCGCGACCCACGTCGATAAAATGCATAGTCCAGCAACGTTGCTTCCCGGAGTTGAACGTCGGCCTGTATAGGGATGGTCATTAGCCTCACCACTCATCGAAGTTGTCTGCCTATGCCAGTCCCGAGAAACCTTCCCGGCTGGATACGAGAAACCGAAGCGCCTGCTGCACCGGTCCTGACGACTCGCGTGCATTCCCCCTCGAAACATGTTCGCCCGAGCAACTTGTAAGAAGCTTGGGATTTTCTTGAACCGGCCCCAGTTTAAGAATTCGGCCCGGCGGGGGACAAACACATCTAATTCGCGACGTTCACTAGAAACCGCCGCGTCTACCCCGTGGTGTTCATCGACGCCATCCAGGTCAAGGTCCGCGACGGGCAGGTGCGCAACAAGCCCTTCTACGTCGTCCTGGGCGTCACCGTGAGTAGCGCCAGGGACGCCCTCAGATCACAAGTTGCCAGGCTCGGGACGCCAGCTCAGCGGGTGCCGTGCCAGCTGACCCCGGGCCGTTCGTTTCCGGACGCGGAGTTAGAGCCAGAGCCAGCTGCAGAGCCGGCGGCAGCATCGCCGTCGGACGTGCCCTTATAGGGGATCTGGGCAAGTCAGGAAGGGGAGCCGTGGGTTCGCTGTGAAGCCCGCGGCCGCGCAACAGAGCAGCCGCGCTGAAGCCGGCGACGTCTGTCCTGGCTGAGCTATCCGCTCCGTGCTCTCCAAGTAATGATGGAATTGGCTTGTGCCGCCGGTGTGGCTCTGGTTCCGACTGACGCCTTGCGAAGGGTTGTCGCGAAAATGATCTGTCTACCGCCAGCACGGGCTGCAGTAAACGCGGCGGCCAGGTGGACATACCTCATAGGAGCCTGCTCGAAGAATCCCAGTACTGTCTTGTCTGTTGGACCCCGCCCATACCGGCCACGCCTCACCACGGCGATGCATTAAATCAGGGGTGGCGCACGCCCACCCCGGCGAGAATGTCGCGGTAGCCCTCACGGAAAGTTGGGTACTTGAACGAGAACCCTGTTTCCCGAAGCAGCGCATTGCTGCACCGCTTGTTGCCACCGCGTGCGTCACCCGCGTCACCCGTCGGCGGAACGTCCAACCTCAGCTCAGCCGCCAGAAAACGCAGGACGTCGCCCAAGTCGGCCGGGTCGTTGTCCACGCCGAGATAGACCGGCGACGGCACAGCACTCATGGTGCACAACTGCACGATGGCACCGGCCGCGTCGTCCCGGTGGATGCGGTTAGTGAAGCGCGGCTGGTCCGGGATGATGGCCGAGCCTGTTCGGACCTGGTCGATGAGCCTGGTGCGGCCCGGACCATAGATGCCGCCCAGCCTGAGCACGACAGCTGAGGTTCCGGTTCCATCGAGCCGTTTCAGCAGGAGCTGCTCTGCCTCACGCATGATGCGGCCGGAGAATCCCCCAGGGTTCGGCGTCGTGTTTTCATCGATCCAGGCGCCTCCAGCGTCGCCATGCACGGCCGTGGACGAGACGAAAAGGACGCGTTCGGGCGTCACACGGTCGCGCTTAAGAGCGTCGAGCACATGCGCCACGCCGTCCACGTACGCACTTCCGTATGCCTCTTCCGTAGGCGCGTTCGCTGCCACCGCAATGACGACGGCGGCGGTGTCCGCCGGGACAGGCGGCAGTTCGGCGGTGCTTAGGTTGGCAGCGGCGCCCTCGATCTCAGCCGGCAGCTTGTCCGGTGAACGGCGCCAGCCCACCACCCGGTGGCCAGCCGAGGCGAACCGCAGGCCCGCCTCGGTGCCGAGGTCGCCGCAGCCGGCGAGGAGGATAGTCATAGCCGGACGCTCAGAGGGCCGGAACGGGGAAGAAGACGCGCGGGTCCTGCAGCAGCGCCGGGTAGTCGAACTCCGAGCGGTCGATGATGTCGGTGACCTGGAAATTGCGGCCGAAGCGCCCGTCGTCGAGCGTGATCGGCCGGCCTACGACCATTCCGACGGCGAACCTGCTGCCGCCGTCGAACGGGACGGCCACCGGCGATTTTCCGGGAAGCGTCGAGAAGGCTGCCTCCTGGCGCTGCCGCTTACGGGACGGCTTCTTGACCAGCGGCTTGGCCGGAGCCTTCTTGGCCACCTTGGCTGGCCGGCGCGAAGTCTCATCCGCATAGACGAACTGGTAGTCGTCGTCGGACTCCCCGGTAGCGCCCGAACCAGCGCCGGAAGCATCGGAACCATCACCGGAGGCCGAAGCGGCGCCAGCAGCGGAAGCCGCCCGTCCGACGGCAGGTAGCCCAACCTTGGTTAGCCGCTCAGGGTCGCCGTGGCCGACGTGCTCGCGAAGGATCCAGAGAACGTCGCCCTCGGGATCTTCCGGCAGGAACTCGTGCCTGGGTTCCGGCCAGACGTACTCCAGGCCGTGCTCGGTGCCGGGGAAGACCTCTTCGTAGAACCGCGGATCCTTGCGGATCAGGTTGGAACGGTGGCTCATGTGCAACTCAGGGTCGCCGAGCCACGGCGGAAGCAGAATCTTGGCGGCGTAGTCCGGGTGCGCAGCCTGCGGGGCGAATTCGCGGATGTTGTCCCGGGTGTTGTCGGCGAAACCGCGCTTGGTCCACTCGTCCACCATGGCCAGGCCATACATAGTGAGCGCGGGAACGTGCCCCATCCACATCCGAATGGCGGGGTGTGACTGCCATCCGTATTCCGGGATGACCAGCGCGCGGAGTGTCTGCAGCGCTTCTACGCGCTGTTTGCCCAGCCGGGGGGTGTCCAGCGCGGCCGCGCTTTGCCGGAAATCGGGATAGGGAAGGAAGGTTTGCATCCCTTCAGTCTGCCGTCCTTGGGGCCCTGTGCCAATTGAAGTGCCGGACGGCACATCAAGCCGTCAAAATGGACAGACAGGTGTTCACATTGTGGACCCATGCATACGGAAGGTTGATTTATCCACTAAGATATCCGAAACCTCACCAGCGTCTGGAAGCCAACTCATGACTCTTACCTCCCCCGCGCCCCTGTCCTCCGCCCCCGCGGAAGCGAATTCACATGCGTCACAGGAGCCTCAGCTGTTCGTTCCGAAGTATGGCCAAATGCTGGGCGCCGACGCGAACGGGATCCTCGTTCTTGACGAGTTTACGCTGGACCCGGCTGCTGCGCGCAAGGACCAGCACCGTTTCCGCGCGGCGCTTGCTTCCGTTGCATTGACCCTGCGCCGGCTCGTCGCCCTGCGCGTTTTCATCGCGGTGGTGGCCGTCGCCAACCTGCCGCTCTTCCTGATGTCGACGGGTTGGTGGATCTACGCCGTCTCGCTGGCTCTGGTAATCGGTGTTCATGCCGCCGTGAACTGGCTGAACAAGCACGAGCCGCGCCTCAAGCAGCGCCATGAGCTCGAGCTGCACCTGCACCGCGAACGCAGCGACAACTACCGCAAGGTGCGCGACGCCGTGAAATTCGTCGTCGACAGCCCTGCCCGCGTCAACGAGCATCTCTACCTTGAGCTGCTGCACGCCAAGCGGGTTGCCCTGCACCTCGCGTCGGGTACTGTCGCCCTCCTCGACACCAGCGACGATGCCGCCTGGAAGGTGCGCATCGTCCGGGAACTCCCCGCCGCGGCCTAAGGCGGCGCGCGGACGGCGTCCAGCCGTCACGCTGTAGGCAATTAATTACGACGCCGGGCGTCCCCACTCGGGGGAGCGCCCGGCGTCGTCGTTGGTGGAACCGTGCAAAACGAAAACGGGCGGCCCCTGGAAAGGGGCCGCCCGGCGTCGAGCTACATGCAGTGCCGCTGCGCGGCCTGACCAGCCAGATTAGGCAGGCAGTTGCAGGACCTGGCCCACAAACACCAGGTTCGGGTCGCTGATGGTGTCGGTGTTGGCGTCAGCGAGCTGCTGCCAGCCGCCCTGGATGCCGAGCTTCTGGGCGATCTTGCTCAGAGTGTCGCCTTCCTGGACCGTGTAGGTCTGGCCGCTCACGGCGATGGCGGCAGCATGGCGGGCCTCGGCCGGTGCCTGGACCGGAACTTCGGCGGCCACCGGGGCCTGTGCCACGGGAGCCGTCTGAACGGAAGCCGTCTGAACCGGAGCCTGGACAGGTGCGGCCTGCACCGGCGCGCTCTGGGGCAGGATCTGCGGTGCAGGAGCGCCACCGCCGCCGTTCAGGCCCAGCTTGGCGGAGCAGGCGGGCCATGCGCCCCAGCCCTGGCTGGCCTGAACCTTTTCGGCCACGGCGATCTGCTGCGCGCGGGAGGCGCCCTGGGGGGAGCCGGTTCCGCCGAAGGCAGCCCAGGTCTGCGGGGTGAACTGCAGGCCGCCGGAGAAGCCGTTGCCGGTGTTGGTGGACCAGTTGCCGCCACTCTCACACTGGGCGAGGGCGTCCCAGGTGGAGGCGCTGGCGGTAGGCGTGGCCGCGTTGGCGGCCGTGGCGGAGAGTGCCAGGGTTGCTGCGGAAACGGCGGCCAGGGTGACTCCACGGCGCGCGGCAGTACTGAATGTCGACTTTTTCATTATTGGGATGCTCCTGAGGCCACCCGCGCTCGGTCCGTCCCCGGACGTTGTCGCGCTACTGCCCGCCCCCTGACGAACTAGAGGTCATTTCGGTATCCGCCGGCCGGGCAGTAACTGGTGGTGGCGGCACCGGGCATTCATGGGCCCGCGTCGCGCGGGCATGTGTCCCACCCTAAAGGTGTTGCGCGTCGTTATCAAATCGAGATCTTTATTGACAGTCAAGCAGTTTAAGGGCACGCCAACCCGGCAGCGCGGAGGGCCCAGGCCCATTGGAACCGGGGAGGCGGAAGCAGCCGCGCTGTTAGCTCGCGGACAGGGAATTCAGGGCGGAAGCCAGGTACGGCGCCGTCCGGCTGTCCGGTGAACCGGCGACGGCGTCGGGCGTTCCCGAGGCAACGATCTCTCCGCCGGCGTCCCCGCCGGCCGGCCCGAGGTCGATCACCCAGTCCGCTTCAGACACCACGTCCATGTCGTGCTCCACCACGACCACCGTGTTGCCCGCGTCCACAAGGCGCTGCAGCTGGGCAATGAGGAGCCGGACGTCCGCCGGATGCAACCCGGTGGTGGGCTCATCCAGCAGGTACAGCGTGTGGCCGCGGCGTGCGCGCTGCAGTTCGGTGGCGAGTTTGATGCGCTGGGCCTCTCCGCCGGACAGTTCGGTGGCAGGCTGCCCGAGCCGAAGGTAGCCCAACCCGACTTCCCGGAGCGTCTTCAAGCTGCGGGCCGCCGAGGGAACGTCCTGCAGGAATTCGGCGGCGGCGTCCACGGTCATGCCCAGGACGTCGGCCACGTTCTTGCCGCGGTAGGTGATTTCAAGGGTTTCGGGGTTGTAGCGTGAGCCGTCGCATTCGGGGCAGGGGCCGTAGCTGCCGGGCAGGAAGAGCAGTTCGACGGCGACGAATCCCTCGCCCTGGCAGGTCTCGCACCGCCCGCCCGCCACGTTGAAGGAGAATCGTCCGGCCCCGTAGCCGCGCACCCGGGCTTCGTCCGTGGCTGCGAACTCCTTGCGCACCGCGTCGAAGAGCCCGGTGTAGGTGGCCAGGTTGGACCGGGGCGTGCGGCCGATCGGTTTCTGGTCGACCGTCACCAGCCGGTCCACGTGGTGCAGGCCGGTCACGGTTCCGACGCTCAGCGGGGCGCCGGGGTCGCCGTCCACCCTGGGCTGGTCGTCCGTGGTGTCCCCGGAATCCGTGCCGCCCGAGCCCTCATCACCGTGCAGTTCGGACCCGGCCACTCCGGCCAGGACGTGGCTGACCAGCGTCGACTTGCCCGACCCGGAGACTCCTGTGACGGCGGTCAGGACCTGCAGCGGGAACGCTGCGTCGAGGCCGCGGAGGTTGTGGCGGGAGATGTCGTTCAGTTCCAGCCAAGCAGCAGGCTCCCGACGGCGGCCGGTACGGACGCTGCTGTCAGGCGTGCCACCGTCGTCGGCACCGCCCCTGGAACCGTCCGGAACGAGGAACGGGCGCGTTACGGAAGCCTCGACGGCCGCGAGGCCGGCCACCGGGCCGCTGTACAGAACTTCGCCGCCGCCCTCTCCTGCCCTCGGACCAACGTCCACGAGCCAGTCGGCGCGGCGCACAATGTCCATGTTGTGCTCCACGACGAACACGGAATTTCCCGACGACTTGAGCTGCTCCAGCACAGCGAGCAGGGGCTCGGCGTCGGCGGGGTGCAGCCCGGCAGACGGTTCGTCCAGCACATAGACGACGCCGAACAGCCCGGAGCGGAGCTGCGTGGCGATCCGGAGTCGCTGCATCTCGCCCGGGGAAAGGGTGGGCGTCGACCGGCCCAGGGCGAGGTAGCCGAGCCCCAGATCCAGCAGGACCGTGATCCGCTGCAGGAGGTCGCGCGTGATGGCCACGGCCACCTCGTTGCCTTCGCCTGAGGACAGCTTGCGGGAGGCGGTTCCGGCGTCCTTCAGCTCGGTGGTCGGGCGGATGATGTCCGCCAGTTCCGCCATCGGGACCGCGTTGAGTTCGGCGATGGTCCTGCCGGCGAAGGTCACGGCCAGGGCCTCGGGTGTGAGTCCGCTGCCGCTGCACCGCCGGCAGGGGCCGGTTTCCATGAAACGGAGCACCCGATCCCGCATTGTGCTGCTCTTGGAGTCAGCCAGGGTATGCAGCACGTGGCTCTTGGCGCTCCAGAACTTGCCCTTGTAAGGCTTGGCCACCCGGTCGCGCTGCGGCGTGATTTCCACGACCGGCTGCTCCTCGGTGAAAAGGATCCAGTCGCGGTCCTTTCTGGGCAGGTCCCGCCAGGGGGTGTCGACGTCGTAGCCCAGGTGGGTGAGGATGTCGCGCAGGTTCTTGCCTTGCCACGCAGTCGGCCACGCGGCGATGGCTCCCTCCCGGATGCTCAGCGACGGGTCCGGGACCATGGAGGCTTCGGTGACGGTGTGCGCCACGCCGAGGCCGTGGCACTCGGGGCATGCCCCCGCGGCCGTGTTGGGCGAGAAGGCGTCCGAGTCCAGCGTGCTGGCTCCGGCCGGATAACTGCCGGCACGCGAGAAAAGCATGCGGAGTGAGTTGGACAGTGTGGTCACCGTCCCCACCGTGGAACGGCTGCTGGGAGTGCCGCGGCGCTGTTGGAGCGCGACGGCGGGAGGCAGCCCGGTGATCATTTCCACCTTGGGATTGTGGCCCTGCTGGATGAGGCGGCGGGCGTACGGCGCCACGGACTCAAAGTACCGGCGCTGGGCTTCGGCGTAGATCGTGCCGAACGCCAGCGAGGACTTGCCCGACCCCGAGACGCCGGTGAAGGCGACGATCGCGTCGCGCGGGACGGCCACGTCCACGTTGCGAAGGTTGTTCTCACGGGCTCCACGCACCCGGACAAAGCCGTCCGCAGAATGATGGGCACCGGTCTCCGGGCTCCAGTCCAGATCGGCCAAGGGGTCAGCATACTCTTCAGTCCGCATCTGTTCGACTCTACGGGCACAGCCGGTCCGGGGACTATTCTGTCGGGGTGAACACTTACGACGCCGCCGCCGAACCGGTCGATCCCACTGCTCTTTCAGATCAAACTGCCCTTTCAGGTGAAGAGGAGCTGGTGGCGGCCCCGCCGCAGATGCCTTTGGCGGAGCTCCACCTGCACATCGAGGGGACGCTCGAGCCGGAACTGATCTTTGCGCTCGCGGAGCGGAACGGGATCGAGCTGCCGTATGCGGACCTGGACGAGCTGCGGAGCCGGTATGAGTTCACGGACCTGCAGTCGTTCCTCGACCTGTACTACGCCAACATGGCCGTGCTGCGGACCGAGCAGGACTTCGCGGACATGACGCGGGGCTACCTTGAGCGGGCTGCGGCGGCAGGGGTGCGGCACGCGGAAATCATGATGGATCCGCAGGCGCACCTCTCACGCGGTGTGTCCCTGGAGACGTGCGTCAACGGCGTGACCTCCGTGCTCGCCACATCGGAGGAGGAGTTCGGCATCTCGACGCTGCTGATTGCCGCCTTCCTGCGGGACCTGTCCGAGGACTCGGCGCTCGAGGTCCTGGAGGGGCTTCTGGCGATGAACGCGCCGATCGCCGGCATCGGCCTGGATTCCGCAGAGGTGGGCAACCCGCCGTCGAAATTCACGCGGCTGTTTGCCCGGGCCGGCGAAGCAGGCCTGCGGAAGATTGCGCACGCGGGGGAGGAGGGCCCGCCGTCGTACATTGTGGAGGCGCTGGACGTCCTGGCCGTGGAGCGGATCGACCACGGGATCCGGTGCATGGAGGATCCCGAGCTCGTAGAGCGGCTGGTCAATGACCGCGTGCCGCTGACGGTCTGTCCGCTGTCGAACGTCCGGCTCCGCGCCGTGGACATGCTGGCTGCGCATCCGCTGCCCGCGATGCTCGCCGCCGGGCTCAACGTCAGCGTGAACTCGGACGATCCGGCGTACTTCGGCGGTTACGTGGACAGCAACTTCGCCCAGCTGGAATCGGTCCTGGGCCTGTCCGAATTCGACCGGGTCAGGCTTGCCGCGAACTCGATCAGGTCGTCCTTCGCCAGTGAGGAGCGGAAGCACGAGCTGCTGGCGGAGCTGTCGGGCTAGGAATCGGGCGGGGATGCCTCGGGCGGGGCACTCGCCGTCTGGCCGTCGATTGCCGGGTCACTGGCAGCCGCTGCCGGGGCGCCCGTCCGAATGATCCACCAGCCCAGCGCCGCCATGACCAGCCCGATGGGGATTCCGTAAGGCGGCAGCCCCGCGTTGTAACCGAGGAAACCGGCGACCACGAATGCCACGCCGATCCACATGGGGAACATGCCTGAGCGCCAGCCGGCGATGCCAAAAAACATCCAGCCCAGTGCGAAGAGTATGTAGCTGGACAGCGCGCCGACAGCCAGCATCCCGGACCCTCCGGCGAGGATCGCGCCCGGGGCGACGTCGGTAATCCAGGGGCCGGCGAAGCCGTCGAACCACATGTTGCCGGCCATGTCCAGGGTGCCCGCCAGTGCGAAGCAGAAGCCGACGGCGCCCAGTCCGCCGGCCCGGTCAGCGAACCTGAAGTAGACGGATACCAGCGCGAGGGTGAGCCCGATGAAGACCAGCCAGTACAGGGCGTTCGTGACCTGGAAGGGCGTCTGCCTCATCATCTCGATCCGCTCGAGGCTCCTGTCGGCAGCGAGCAGGCGGGCCACGTCAACAGCCGCGAAGACGAGGCCGGACACGAGGGCGATGGGTCCCGCGGCTCTTGCTAGCGGTGAGGACATTATTTCCTCCTGATGCGGGTGGGAATGGCGGGTCCTAATTTGGGGCACCACGGCGCCGTTCGCCGGTGCCGGCCACCCGCCGTCGTTCACATGGGACGCATGCCAAGCGGGAAACGCCCGACGGCGGCGGCCGAGCGGGGTGCCTTTCGCCAGGCCCGGCGGTCCAGCATCACGGTGGCCAGCACCGCGAGTACGACGACGAGGAAGTAGATCAACTCGGCGCGGCCGGCGTCGGCGGCGGTGAAGCCGAAGGAACCCACGGTGAAAGTGCCCTGGCTGTTGTGGAACAGAAGTGTCAGGAGGACGCTGCCGCCGGTGCGGTTGAAAAGCCACACGTAGAGAAATGTGATGGCGAAAGTCGTCGGCAGGCCGATGGGGTTCAAACCATTGAAGAGGACCAGCGGCAGGTGCCACAGCGTCACGAGCAAGCCGAGGATCGCCGCGGACAGCAGCGGCGGACGGGATGCCTGGAGCAGGGGAAGGGCGTAGCCGCGGAAGCCGGGCTCCTCGCCGAGTGCCCCGTCCAGCGGATTCACCAGCCGCACGGCGAACACGGCAAGCAGGCCGGTCCACGTCAGCTGCGCGAGGCCCGGGGCCGCGGCGCCGAGCGCCATGGTGATGAATCCCGTGACGAGGACGAGGACCACAGGGAGCAGAAGAGCGACGGCATACCAGACCCACCCGACGCGCCACCGGATCAGCCGTCGGCCCCACGCACGGAAGCCAGGGCTTCCCTCGGCCAGTGCGATGACGATGACTGCCGCGGCAAGCGGACCCACCGAGAGGAACTCCATGCGTGGCATCAGCCCGGCCGCGTAGACAGGCCACGAGGACCAGGAGATTGCGTAGGCCAGGACAAAGAATGCCAGAAGCCTGTGGTGTTTTAGCCAGCCCATCCGACGGCGCATGTCGGCTCCAAACAGTTCTGCAGGTGCACCAATTGTCCGCCCCTTCTGCGCTGGCGCGCTAGCCGGCGTTGCATCGCTGCTGCGCGCAGCGGGCCGAATGCTTGCAGGCACCTTCCATAACTGCTAGTCCTGTGAGGGAGGCAAGACCGCGGCGATGGCGCCGGGGTCAGCAGTACCGGGACGATGCAGAGTCAAGGAGTGTGCAGCATGCCGCGCAAGAACCCAGACGTGGAAGAGACAGACGACAAGGACCTGGAAGTCGGCAAGCCGAAGGAGTGGGCCGCCGGCATCCCCGGCGTCCTCCACTCCATGCAGCCAGCCATCAAGCACATGGGCCTGAGCAGGACGGAGAAGACGCTGCTGGCCCTGAACCAGAAGCACGGCTTCGACTGCATGAGCTGCGCCTGGCCGGACCCGGACCACCGCAAGACGTTTGAGTTCTGCGAGAACGGAGCCAAGGCCGTCACCTGGGAAGCCACGCCCGTGGTCATCGAATCGGAGTTCTGGGCGGAGCATCCCGTCAGCGAACTGCGCCAGAGGACTGAGTACTGGCTCGGGATGCAGGGCCGCCTTACGGAGCCGGTCTACAAGCCGGCGGGCGAGGACCACTACCGGCCCGTGAGCTGGGATGAAGCCTTCGGGATTCTGGGGCGGAAGCTCAACGGCCTGGCAAGTCCCGACGAGGCCGCCTTCTACACCAGCGGCCGGACGTCGAACGAGGCCGCCTTCATCTACCAGCTGTTCGTGCGGGCCTTCGGCACCAACAACCTGCCGGACTGTTCAAACATGTGCCACGAATCGTCCGGCTGGGCGATGGGCCAGACCATTGGCATCGGCAAGGCCACCATCAGCTACGACGACTTCGCCAAGTCGCAGCTCATCGTCATCCTGGGCCAGAACCCGGGCACCAACCACCCGCGCATGCTGACCGCGCTGGAGGAAGCCAAGGAGGCGGGCGCCGAGATTGTGGCCGTCAACCCGCTGCCGGAAGCCGGGCTGCTGCGGTATAAGAACCCGCAAAAGGTCAAGGGCATCATTGGCCATGGCACCGATCTTGCTGACCAGTTTCTGCAGATCCGGCTGGGCGGCGATATGGCGTTGCTGCAGGCCATCTCGAAGCGGGTCCTCGACGCCGAGGCGAAGAAGCCTGGGACCGTGCTGGACCACCAGTTCCTTGAGGAACACTGCGAAGGCCTGGAGGAGCTCAGGGCGCACCTTGACGGGCTGGACGAGGAAGCGGTCCTCGCAGCGACCGGGCTCCGCAGTGACGAAATCGACGAGCTGGCCGCCCGGTATCTGAAGGCGGACCGGGTGATCATCACGTGGGCCATGGGGATCACTCAGCAGAAGAAGGCTGTGGCCACCATCAAGGAGATCATCAACCTGCTCCTGCTGCGCGGAAACATCGGCAAACCCGGCGCCGGCGCCTCGCCGATCCGCGGGCACAGCAACGTCCAGGGGGACCGGACCATGGGCATCTGGGAGCAGATGCCGCCCGCTTTCCTAGATGCCCTCGGCAAGGAGTTCAGCTTTGACCCGCCGCGCGAGCACGGCGCGGACGCCGTGGAAACGATCCGCAGAATGCGCGACGGCGGGATCAAGGTTTTCGTGGCACTGGGAGGAAACCTGGTGGCCGCCATTTCGGACACCCACGCCGCCGAAGCGGCCATGGAGAACACCGACCTCACCGTTCAAATTTCCACGAAGCTGAACCGCTCGCACACGGTGACGGGCAAGGAAGCCCTCATCCTGCCCACCATGGGGCGCACGGAGATCGACTTGCAGGAGTCTGGTCCGCAGTTCGTCTCCGTGGAGGATACTGTTTGCGCCGTGCACCCCTCGGCGGGAAGGGTCGAGCCTGTGGCGCCGAACCTGCTGTCTGAGGTGGCCATCGTCTGCCGGATCGCGCGGGAGACGGTGGAGGGGAAGTCCAGCGCGGACTGGGCCGGGTTCGAGAAAAACTACGACCTCATCCGGGAGCACATTTCCCATGTGGTGGCGGGCTGCGAGGACTACAACAGCAAGATCCGGCAGGAAGGCGGCTTCGTCCTGCCCAACGGCCCGAGGGATTCGCGCACCTTCACCACGCCCACCGGCAAGGCCATGCTGACGGTCAACCACCTGGAGAGCATCGAGCGGCCTGCAGGCACGCTGATCCTGCAGTCTGTCCGCTCGCACGACCAGTTCAACACCACCATCTACGGGCACAATGACCGTTACCGCGGGATCAAAAAGGGCCGGGACGTGGTGTTTGTCAGCCCCGAGGACATCGCCGAGCTGGGCCTCAGCGACGGCCAATTCGTGGACATCCACGGCGTGTACGAGGACAACGTGGAGCGGGTGATGAGGAAGCTGCGCGTCGTTTCGTATCCCACGGCCAGCGGCTGCGCGGCCACCTACTACCCGGAAGCCAACGTTTTGGTGCCCCTGGAGAGCGTCGCGGAGGGGAGCAATACGCCGGCGTCCAAGGCTGTGCTCGTGCGGCTGGAGCCCACCGCGGAGCCCGCGTAGCGCCCGGCGCGCCGCAGGGGGCTCCTGCGGGTCCAGCCCCGCCCAGTAGCTGCCGTCCGGTAGCTCCCGTCCAAGAACTGGGGCTACTGGGCGGTGCTTGACCAGCCCTCGCTGTCGGGGCCGCCGTCTGTTCCGTGCTCGCAGAGCCGCAGTGCGACGTCGGCCGCCGACTGCACCGCCTCCTGTGGCGTCGCGCTGCCGCCCTTCGCCGCCAGCCCGGCGGCGTAGCCAACCAAAAGCGCGCTGACGGGTCCGGCCTGCTCGTTAACCGCGCGGGAAGACTCGCCGGCGAGGCGTGCCACCAGCTGCTGGTCCACCTTGAGATCCAGGATCTGCAGCGCCTGAATGAGCCGTTGGCTCCACTGGGCGAGGTCCTGGTCGGATGAGGAGGCGGCGCCGTCGTCGCCCTCTGTAATGCCTGTCATTGGACTCCCTTTCGCTTGGCCATTGGTGCCGGTGCCCCGCCGGACGCGCCGGCCGGGATTCTAGGTATCTATCGAGTTCATGTGCGGATAGCGCGCCCCTGCGGCAGCGCCCGCCGGGGCAAGTTCATCAAGGCGACCAAGGTCCTCCGCTGAAAGCTCGACGGCGGCCGCGCCCAGGTTCTCGGCCAGGCGTTCGCGCTTCTTGGTGCCGGGAATGGGCACGATGTGCTCGCCCTGCGCGAGCAGCCAGGCCAGGGCGAGCTGCGCCGGACTGCACTGCTTCTCATCTGCGAGTTCCTTGACCCTGTCCACAAGTTGCAGGTTGCGGGTGAAATTTTCGCCCTGGAAGCGGGGAGAGTGCCGCCGGAAATCATCGGCAGCAAAGTCGTCGTGGCTGCGCAACTGGCCGGTGAGGAAGCCCCGGCCGAGGGGGCTGTAGGGCACGAAGCCGATCCCCAGTTCCGCCAGCACGGGGAAGACCTTCGTCTCCGGCTCCCGCTCCCAGAGTGAATACTCGGTCTGCAGCGCCGTGATCGGATGGACGGCGTGCGCCCTGCGGATGGTCTCAGCGCTCGCTTCGGACAGGCCCAGATGGCGGACTTTTCCGGCTTCGACGAGCTCTGCCATCGCTCCGACGGTGTCCTCGATCGGGACCGCCTTGTCCACCCGGTGCTGGTAGTAGAGGTCGATGTGGTCCACTCCGAGTCGCTGCAGGCTGGCGTCGCAGGCGGAGCGGACGTACTCGGGACGGCCGTTGATGCCCACCCAGGAACCGTCGTCCCGCCGCTCGTTGCCGAACTTCGTGGCCAGGACCACATCGGAGCGCCGCCCCGCGATGGCCCTGCCGACCAGCTTTTCGTTGGTGAACGGGCCGTACATGTCCGCGGTGTCCAGCAGGGTTCCACCGGCGTCCAGGAAGGCGTGGATGGTGGCGATCGACTCGCTGTCGTCGCCGGTTCCGTAGAACTCGCTCATGCCCATGCAGCCGAGGCCGAGACTGGAGACGGAAAGTGAACCAAGTGTGCGGGATTCCATGGGGCTCTCCTCGGGTAGGTTGCGGGAGTGGCTCAGGGAGGTGCGGTGTAGTCGCAACTATAAGTCGACTTGCGGCATTTTTGCTCAACTTTCGCGGCGCCGAAACGCCGCCGGCCCGGGTCTCCCGCATGCTGACGCGGTTTTCCCGGTGACCGGCGGCGGTGTTGCTTCCGAAAGCGGTGCAGAAATGCGCGGTCCAGACCCACAACGGGGTCGGGAACAACAGCTACGGCGTGGGGCTGCCGCCGTTGACGTTCAGGGTCTCGCCGACCACGAAGCTCGACTCCGCCGAGGCCAGGAACACGTAGGCGGGGGCAAGTTCGGCAGGCTGTCCGGCCCGGCCCAGGGGAGTGTCCTTGCCGAACTCGGGCAGGGCTTCCTTGGGCTGGCCGCTGCTGACCTGCAGGGGTGTCCAGATCGGCCCGGGAGCCACGGCGTTCACCCGGATACCCTTCGGCGCCAGCTGCTGTGCCAGTCCCTTGGTGAAGTTGTTGATGCTCGCCTTCGTGGTGGCGTAGTCAAGGAGGGTGGGCGACGGGTTGTAGGCCTGGATTGACGTCGTGTTGATGATGGTGGAGCCGGCGGGAAGGTGCGGCACGGCGGCCCTGGTGAGCCAGAACATGGCGTACACGTTGGTCTTCTGCGTGTGATCGAACTGTTCGTCGGTGATGTCGCCGATGTCCTCCTGCGCCACCTGCTTGCCCGCGTTGTTCACGAGGAGGTCCAGTCCGCCCAGTTCCTGCAGCGCGGTGTCCACCAGCTTCTGGCAGGTAGCCGGGTCCTTGAGGTCGCCGGGGACTTTCACGGCCTTGCGGCCGGCCTTCTCGATCAGGTTCGCGATCTTCGCGGCGTCTTCCTCCTCCTCAGGAAGGTAGGACAGTACGACGTCGGCCCCTTCCCGGGCGAAGGCGATCGCCGTCGCTGCGCCGATGCCGGAGTCCGCACCCGTGACGATTGCCTTCCTGCCATCGAGGCGGCCCGTGCCGCGGTAGGTGTCCTCGCCCAGATCGGCCTTGGGTTCAAGCTTGGCGTCCAGGCCGGGCTCGGGCTGGTGCTGCTTCGGCGGCTCGATGTGCTCGTAAGCGGTGACAGGGTTCTTGAAGGTGTACTGGTCGGTCATGGTTCTCCTCCGTGGTGGTGTTGAACGCGGACAGGAACATCAAGGTCCGGGCAATGTTGGCATCGCGGGAATGCTAAGCATGCTTACCGTCTACCCTAACGAGACTGTGGCGGTGCCGCCAGTGGTGCCGTAAATCGGATTGCAAGGCACAGGCTTCTGACGCCGAAGGGCGGGCCGCGGTGATGGGTTGACGGCCACCCCTTCCGCGTACTGCATCGCCTGAATAGGCTGGCAGTCCCAGCCCGGCGCGCCGCGATTCCTGGCGGCCCTTCCGCCAGGCAATCCAGGACGCGGTAATGAAGGAGTGTAGGCGATGGACAACCAGGACATTCTGCAGCGCATCCAGGCGCTGGTTGACGAAGAGCATCAGCTCCGCGATCCTGCGGCGTCGGCCGCGGCCACCGGCTCCGGCGGGGGTGGCTCCGGAGAAGATGCTTCCGACGAGGGTGCAGCTGAGCGGGATGAGCGTCGGACCCGGCTGCGGCAGGTGGAAGAGGCTCTGGACCAGTGCTGGGATTTGCTGCGCCAGCGCCGGGCAAAGGTGAAGGCGGGCGAGGACCCCCATGATGCGGACGCCCGTCCTGTCAATGAGGTGGAAGGCTATGTGCAGTAAGAGTCGGCCTGTGCAGTAAGAGTCGGCCAGGGCAGTATGCGCCGGCCAGTGCGGTAACGGGCGGCCGCCGTCGGTAGCCGCCCTTCCACATCTGTGGCGCGTTATTGCCGGTGGGTTGTTACCGCGGGTGGTTACTGTTCCTGGCCGCTGTGCAGCCCGTCGTCGCTGCTGTCTGCGGACGCCGCGTCGCCGGTGTCGTCGGAGAGGTCCATGTTGCCGCGGGCTTCCTCCATGGTCGGACCGCCGGACGGGACGCTGTAGCGCTCCGGGCGAATGCCGTGCGACTGTTCCTCGATGAGCGCCTGCTCCTCGCTAAAGCGGATAACGTTGGCGTCATCACCGGCGTCGCCGGGAACGTCATCGCGGAGCTTTGAAGGGTCCGGAACGATAAAGCCGTCTGCCTTGCTGCTGTGTTCACTCACTGAACTCATCCCTTCCGTTTGGTGCCTCGATCTACATGGTAAGCCTACTTTCTATTGTTGATGCCGTGAAATGACCCAGGGAAGTAGCTCCCGCGGCCAGGAAAAAGCGTGATTTCCGCCTCAGTTCGGGTGTAATCCTCGTCATAGTCGGTCACGACACACAATGTTTACCGAGCAAAGTCGCCATAATTGCCCAGCTCTTGGCAAACTACTGGGGGAACAATCGCTCTGTAAGGGGAACCATGCGCAAGACTGCCGCCGAAAACACCAACATCCGCCTCAAGGCCGTGCTGGACGTTCTGGCAGAGGGGGTGTTGTCCGGTGACTCGCAGAACGCCGGCGCCGTGCTGGCTGAAGCGCTCGTACGGGTGCCGCTGAACGCCTACGAAGCTGAGCTTCTCAGCGGCGGGATTCCCCGCGGCCACAAGTCACTGACCACTGCCACGGCCAAGCTGGTCAAGGCTGGCTGGCTCGTCAAGGGACGCTCCGGCTGGACCATCACGGAGGACGGGCAGCGCGCGACGGTCGCCTTCCCGGACGCGGCCAGCTTCTCGGCAGCGCTCGACGCCGGTACTCCGGTCCCTGCCGACACGCCCCTTCCGGTGGCCGCACCTGCCAAGCCGGCAGCCACGAAGGCAGCCCCGGCAGAGGCCGAGAAGACTCCGTCCAAGGCGGCGAAGGTCGTCGACAAGGCGGCCAAGCTGATCGAGGACGCAGTAGCTCCCGTAGCCAAGGCTGTGCGCAAGAAGGCAGAGGCCGACGCCGAAGCACAGGCTCCCGCCGTCGAAAATTCCGCAGAAATCATCGACCAGCCCGCCGCGGTGGCCGTGGCCGGCGACTTCAACACCCTGCTCGGAGCCCCGGAGAACTGGGCGCCCCAGTACGACGAATCGCAGATGAAGCTGGACGAGCTGGATCAGCTGTGGAAGATTTCGGCTGAAATCCCGGCCGGCTACTACACCTTCAAGATCGCCCTCAACCGCTCCTGGGATGAAAACTACGGCGCGTTCGGCGCATTCGATGGTGCCAACCACGAACTGCACCACTCCGGCGGCCAGCTCACCATCCGCTACAACCACCGGACGCGGGACATCACCGTCAACTGATCCCGCCCGGCCGAAGCCCCGCTGCAGCACACGCTGCGGCGGGGCTTTTCCGTTGGGAGGGTCTATGCCTTCGGACCCGGTTCGTTAGCGATGGCAACACTTTGGATGCGATGCTCTCCGGTCTCTTTCCCGGTCGATGGATGAAAGCCCAGAATGGGGAGCACGTTCGCAACTCAAGGAGGAGCTTTGCGATATTCAGGGACATGGCGCTGTTCAGGGACATTGCGCCGTTCAGGGACATTGCGCCGTTCAGAAACTTTGTTCGGGGCCGCAGTCCTGGCTGCCGTCGTCGCACTCGCCGGTTGCGGGGCGCCTGTCCCGCCCGGTGGAGCGGGCTCTGGAGGACCAACAACGTCAGCCTCTTCCTCTGCTGCGGCCTCCGCAACGGGAAGTGGAACAGCGACGGCAATGGACAGCCCCGCGTTTGCCACCGCGACGCCGTCCGCAACGCCGCCTGAGGACTGGAAGACGTTTACGACGTCGGACGGCAAGTTGGCCTTCGACCTTCCGTCCGTGTGGGCCATCGAGGACCCTGCCGGACAGACGCCGCAGGGCGGCGGCGTGTTCGTGGAGGTCCGTAACCCTGCAGGCAAGACGATGGCCACGCTGCGCACCAACATGGTGGTGGGCGCGGAATGCACAATGAAGCAGCCGTACGGCATGTACGACTCCGAACCGCTACCGGCACTGAAGCAGTCCGGCAGCACGCCAAGGTTCACGTTCGAGTCGCGGCAGGACGATACCGCCACCGACCCCGCCAAAATGACGATCCTGGCCTACGGCATCACCTCGGCGCCGGAACCGACCGGGCCCACGGCCTGCCCGATAGCCCATTTCTTCACGTGGCCGCCAAGCGGGGCGATGTTCGGAGGGGTCTATAACCCGTTCGACACCACCCCGGGAAACCCGCCGAACGTGGACACGCCTGAGGCGTACATGGAAACCCCCGAATACAAGAACATCCGCGCCATGATCACCTCGCTCCGCCCGGCGGTGTAGACCGGCGAGATAGCGCCGCCTGTCGAGCCCGTTCTGGTCGAGCCCGTCCTGGTCGAGCCCGTCCTGGTCGAGCCCGTTTTGGTCGAGCCTGTCGAGACCCAGGCCGCCGGCGCTACATTGGTTCCATGACCGACTCGAACGCAGCCGACCCGGACATCGTCCGCCTCACCGCGCGGGTCACAGGCATGGTCCAGGGCGTCGGCTTCAGGTACTGGACCGCGCGCAAGGCCGATGAACTGGGGCTGACCGGTTCAGTCAGGAACGACGACGACGGTTCGGTCGCCGTCGTCGCCGAAGGCCCGCAGCCGGATATCGTCGAATTCAGGCGCTGGCTCGGATCATCGCACGCGCCAGGGAGGGTGGCGCACGTCGACGAGAAGGTCTCCCCGGCTGAGGGCGGATTCGGGAGCTTTCAGGTTGTCAGCTGAATCTCCCAGGGCTGAGCCCCAGGAAGGCCCCGAGTTCCTCGAGCGCGAAGGGCCGTGACGGCATGTAGTTCGTGAGCTCGGGGGAGCGGACGATCACGGCCCGCCACTGGCCGCGGGACACCGCCACGTTGATCCGGTTGCGGTTGAGCAGGAACTCGGCTCCGCGCGGTGCCTCGGCAATGGCCGAACACGCCATTGACACGAGCACCACGGGAGCCTCCTGGCCCTGGAACTTGTCCACCGTGCCCACCCGCACGTCCGGCAGGCCCTCGTGGTCCAGGGCATGCCGGATGGCCTGCACCTGGGCGTTGTATGCAGCCACCACGAGGATGTCCTTGGCTTCCAGCCGCCGGATCGGCTCGTCCTTGCCCGGCGTCCACTTGAGCCCGATATGCTCGCGTGCCAGTCCGACGATCTCGGCAGCCTCTTCGGCCGAACTCGTGGTGTTGCCGGCATGCGGCACGAGGACGGTTTCCATGCCCGGAGGCACGCCGTCGAGATGGCGCAGGGATGCCGCCGGCGCGGACTCCAGCCTGCCGTCGTAACTGAGCACCGACACCCTGCGGCACAGCTCGGGATGCATCCGCCAGGAATCGGCGAGGAAGTAGCCCAGCTCGGCAGGCATCGTGGCATGCCCCGCCGACAGCCAGCCGAGTGCCGACTCATCGACCGGCTCCGGATGGGAGCCCTGAGTGACCTGCGGAAGCTGCTGCGGGTCGCCGAGCAGCAGGAGCCGCTTCGCGGAGCGGGCCACCGCCAGGGTGTTGGCCAGCGAATACTGGCCGGCCTCGTCAATGACCAGCAGATCCAGTGACCCTGCGGGCACGCACTTGCCCGTCATGGTCCAGGCCGTTCCGCCAACCAGGCAACCGCCGTCGGCGTCCAAAAGCCTCACGATGTCCTCATCGGCGACGCAGGTCCAGGGAACGTCGTGCGGTTGCGCCAGTCTTTTGGCCACAACTGCAGGGTCCACCCCGGCCTTCGCAATGGCTGTGCAGAGCATGTTCTCGACGACGGCGTGCGACTGAGCGACCACGCCCACCTTCCAGCCGGCCTGCACCAGCCGGGCGATGACGTGGGAGCCGACGAACGTCTTGCCCGTTCCCGGAGGACCTTGCACCGCGACGTAGGACCAGTCAACGTGTTCCAGCGACTGGGTAATCGCAGACACGTAGTCGGCGTTGCCCTCCGCACCGTTGCTGACTGCAAGCAGATTCGGGAGGCCGGCCAGCCTGGGTGCTGTCCGGCGCAGGATGTCCACGCCGGGATGCTTGGGAAGTTCTGGCAGCGAGGAGCCGACGAGCTGCGCGAGTTCCGCCAGCGCGGCCTCGATGCTGGCGGTGGGAATGGGACGGTCGTCCGTCAGCGCCATGGGCAGCTGGAAGTACGGCGGTACCTTTCCCGTGGACTTCTCCGTGATGGTGATGACGGTCCGGCCGGGCTGATCGGGATGGTCCTCGACGGCTTCCACGCGCGTGCCGAAAATGCCGTCCCGGGAGGGCGGCATGGTGGCTTCGAGGCGTGCTTCAGCAGCGCCTGCCGACGACTCCGCAGCGCCCGTACCCGCACGCGCCGGCCCCGTGCCCGCGCCCTCCGACCCCCTTGCCGCACCCGCAGGCTGGCCCGCGCCCCGCCTCGGGGTCCGTCCGCCGTCGACCTCCCCGAGGCCGTCGGGCAGGGGGTCCTCGAACATCCTGAACCAGGTGGAACCCGGCTTGAACTCAGAGCCCTCGCTCATGATCCCGGTAAGCCGCAGGGTGCGGGACTCCGTCCGGGCACGTGCCGTGGCCGACGCCCAGTCCGAGGCGACCTCGGCTGCTTCGACAATGAACACGTTGCGCTGGTCCCGCCACCTGTCGACCTCGGATTCGAGGCGGTCGAAGTGCTCCCACCAGAACTGCTTGCGTTCCCGTCGGTGGTAGCCGGTGGCCGCGGCGACCATGGCCACGGACTGCTCGTCCGGCGTCAGCTCGCGGTGTTCCGGAATGGCGTCCAGGAAGGCACGCAGACTTGCTTCCTCCTGCGACGGTTCAGCGTCCGGGACTACATCCGACGGCGTTTGGGAACCGGAAGCTTCCGGGACGCCGACAGGCTCAGGAGCGCCGGCCCCCGTCAAAGCCGCAGGAGCGCCACCAGCACGCAGCTGCAGCAGCCAGTCGCGGAGGCGCAGCGTGGAAAGACAGTCGTACTGGTTGTAGTCGGAAATGGACGCCAGGATGGCCGCCGCCTCGGCCTGCGTTTCGGGTCCGGCGTCGCGCGCTTCGCAGTAGGCGGCGTAGGCCACCACGGAAGCGCCGGCGTCCTTGACGTCCCCGGAGCGCAGGTTGTCTCCCATGTACAGGGGCTCGAGCTTCTTGATGGAGTACGAGGCCTCCGAGATGCGGAGTGAGTGCCGGACCGTGGCGTACAGGTCCACGAGGAGGCCGTCCCGCAGCCACGAATCCACCACGTCCTCGCCGGCGACGTGGTTCAGCGAGAGGTTGCGCAGGGCCGTTTTTTCGTAGGGCGCATAGTGGTAGACGTGCATGTCCGGATACCGGGCCCGGCGTTCCTCCACGTAGGCGAGGAAGTCCAGGAACGCCTGCCGTTCATCCGCTCGCGAGTGGGCCCAGAACGGCCGGAACACCGGTTCCTGGCCCGGCGGATCAGTGGGCCGCGGGGCCTCAACCACGCCGAAGAGGTACTCCAGGCCCCATTGGCCCGCGGGATCCTGCCAGAGCGGGTCGCCCTCGAAGTCGAAGAAGATGTCGCCGTCACTCGGGGCAGGAATGCCGGCCAGCGCGTTGTCTGCCAGCACCTTGTACGTGACGGTGTGCGGCTTGCCCTCCTTCATGAAGGTGCGCGAACCGTCCTCGGCCTCACGGCCGGTCTGCATCCTGGCCTGGTCGCGCAGGCGCCGCCGCGAACCTGCGGCCAGCTGCAGCGGCAGGTCGGCGAGGGCGTCGATGGTGGTGATGCCGTCCGCAACCAGCTTTTTCCGCTGGACGGAGGTCATGCCTGCCACCATCAGCAGGTCGCGGTGCTGCGTCACCTGCTCGGCGCAGTAGTCGCACCTGCCGCAGTAGCTGACCCCGGGCTGCTGCCACGCCACGGGGGCCTCCGTGCAGCGGTGAGCAGCGGTGAGCTCACGGAATCGCGCCCGGCGTTCCCGGTACACGGGCAGCAGATCCGCCAGCGAGTGAAAGCTGCGCTCCATGTTGCCCAGCACCAGGGTGACGCGCGGGGCGGGTTCAAGGCCGAGCTTGATCAGCTGGTCGCCATACGCAGCGAGCTGCAGCAGCGCCCCCACCTTGGCGTGCCGTGCCAGCTTGGTGTCCCAGACCGCGTAGCGCGGGGCACCACCGCCGCCACCGGGCAGGTCAGAACCAGGCCGGCCAAAGCCAAAGTCAGAACCAGGCGAGTCAGCTTCCTCCCGCACCAGGAAGTCGGCGTAGCCGAGGAATTCGCCGTCGAAGAAGGTGGCTTGGAAGACGACGTCGGCGCCGGTGCGGAGGGCTGCGGCGGTTTCCCGGGCTTTGTCCGCCAGGTCGGCCCGGTCCGTGGTTCCGCGGTCTACGCAGTGGACCCCGGTGGCGCGCGCCCGATCCCAGGTGCCGTGCTCTTCGATAAGGGCAGCCAGCACCTTGTGCTCGTGGAGGTCGCCGAGTTTGCCAGCCCACGCCTGCATCTCGTCGGCGGGGAAATCGGCCTTGGGGGAGCGGCCCAGCTTCTCGTCCAGGACCCGAAGCGTGCGGTACTCGCATTCGCTGGCGGCCACGAGGTCGCTGGCTGAGAACACCAGATCAGCCGGTGCTCCCGGCGTGGCTGGGTCGAGCAGGAACATGGGGCCTCCCCATTGGCAGCCTCGCTCCGGGACGGTTCCCGGTGCGCTGATTTGAATCTAGCAAGAGGCTGTGACAATCACGCCGCACCGGATGGGAGCTGCGCCAATGGGGGACCCTATATGCCTGCGCAGGTTAGGTGACGGGCTGCTTGCCGTTGTGCGAGTAGGTGAGGCAGTCGGCGTTGTCCGGGCCGGGGCCAACGTGGACTTCCGATGCGTTGCACATGAGGTGGTCGTTATGGACGCATTCCGCCCGCTGGCACGCTCCAACACCGGCGAGGACCTTGGGCAGGCCGCCGTGTATGCCGGTGTCGATGAACGTGGCGCAGGAGGCGTGGTCTGTGGTGCCGCCAACCGTGATGGCCTCGGCGTTGCATTCTGAGTGGTCGTTGAAGGAGCAGTTGGTGACGCTGCAATCGGCTACGTGCGTGCTCATTGGGTTCCTCAAGGATTCCGGACGCCCCGGCTGGGCGGCTCGCTGTTCCCAACGTAGGCCCGATGGGCCGGATCAAAAAGACCCAGTTGTGTTGCGTAATTGACGTAATTGCGGAAGCCCGCCCCGCCGGAGCCCATGGACCCTTTGAGGTACCAGTTCTAGACTGGCAGGACCCTCCACCTTTAGGCCCGACGGCGTCGTCAAGCCTTTCAACGGAATGCCCTGGAGGGCGCATCACATCACTCATGATTCACCGCCGACCCTTCACGGGAAGGGTCCGTGACGCCAGGAGGAAAGAGATGGAAGGGAACAAAGCCGTTGCCTACAAGGGACCCGGCAAGGTGGAAGTCATCGATATCGACTACCCCACTTTTGAACTTAAGGACGGTCCGGGCGTAAACCCGGCCAACGTGGGGCGCCAGGTGCCCCACGGCGCAATTCTCAAGACGGTGGCCACCAATATCTGCGGCTCGGACCAGCACATGGTCCGAGGGCGGACCACGGCGCCGCCGGACCTGGTGCTGGGCCACGAAATCACCGGTGAAGTGGTGGAGGTGGGGGCCGGCGTCGAATTCATCAAGGTCGGGGACATCTGTTCGGTGCCCTTCAATATCTCCTGCGGCCGGTGCCGGAACTGCAAGGAGCGCAAGACCGGCATCTGCCTCAACGTGAACCCGGACAGGCCAGGCTCCGCTTACGGTTATGTGGACATGGGCGGCTGGGTGGGCGGCCAGGCCAACTATGTCCTGGTGCCGTATGCGGACTGGAACCTGCTCAAGTTCCCGGACAAGGACAGGGCCATGGAGAAGATCCTGGACCTCGCCATGCTCTCGGACATCTTCCCCACCGGCTATCACGGCGCCGTATCGGCGGGAGTCGGCGTCGGCTCCACGGTTTACGTCGCGGGGGCGGGTCCTGTTGGGCTCGCAGCGGCGACGAGCGCGCATCTGTTGGGTGCCGCCGTCGTCATTGTGGGCGACATGAACAGTGACCGTCTGACGCAGGCCCGCAGCTTCGGCTGCGAAACCGTGGACCTGACCAAGGGCGGTCCGGTTGAGCAGATCGAGCAGATCCTCGGGGTCCCCGAGGTGGACTGCGCCGTGGACGCTGTGGGGTTTGAGGCGAAAGGCCATGGCGAGGGTGCCAAGGAGGCGCCGGCCACCGTGTTGAATTCGCTGATGGACATCACTGCCGCCGGCGGTGCGCTGGGCATTCCTGGACTGTATGTCACAGGTGACCCGGGCGGCATCGACGAGGCCGCCAAGAAGGGATCCCTGAGCCTGAGCCTCGGGACGGGCTGGGCGAAGTCGCTGAGCTTCACCACAGGACAATGTCCGGTGATGAAGTACAACCGGCAGCTGATGATGGCCATCCTGCACGACCGCGTGCAGATCGCCAAGAACGTCAATGCCAAGCCGATCCTGCTAGAGGACGCACCGAAGGGCTACGCCGAATTCGACGCCGGCGCCGCCACGAAGTACGTGCTGAACCCGAACGGATACCTCAGCTGACGAAAGGGGCAGTGATGCGGGGCCGCAGGCAGTTTTCCACTTAAGGGTGGACAGCATGCGGCCCCCATTGCCGTCGTCGTGGAGTAGGGCCAGACTCGTGGAACGACCAAACGAGCCGCAGGAGGAGATCCATGAACAGCCAGCCGGACGAAACACCCCTCGAAGTCCCGGAAGTCGATGCGTTTGAGCAGCGCCAGCCGGTTGGCGGGGAGTCGGGGGACGAGGAACCGCGGCCGTTGCCCGAAGACGTTCCGGAAGCGGACGCCCTCGAGCAGCGGACTCCGCTGAGGTCCAACGGACCGGCGGCCGCCCCGGATCTCTCAGCGGAGGAAGCAGCCGAGGCCGACGCCATTGAGCAGGCCTCAGGCACGCCCGGCAGCGACGAGGACGACTACCCGTTCGCGGGCGAGGTGAAAGAGCAGGACTGAGGAGCGGCCCGTCCGTCCGGCTTCGGGGCGGCGGTGGGCCTGGTTACTTGGTTCCAGCTACAGTGCCGCCGCACTGGGCCAGGACGGAGGCCATCGCGGTGCGCTCGGCCTGGGTCACCCACAGCTTGTACTTCGCCTTGACCGAAATCTGCCGCGCGACGTACGGGCAGCGGTAGGCCTTGCTGCTCGGCAGCCAAGTGGCGGCGTCGCCGTCTGACTTTTGCTGGTTGGCGGGGCCGGACGCCGCCAGCAGGTTGAGGGGATCGTTGGCGAAGGCGGTCCGCTGTGCCTTGCTGAGGCGCTGGGCACCCTTCTGCCACGCGTCGCTCAGGGCAACGACGTGGTCGATCTGGACTGCGCTGCTGGTTTTGCTGCCGCGCGTGAAGGCGATGGTGGTGGCCGTGTACGGATCTGCCAAGGAGCCGGTCAGGACGATGCAGTTCTTCGTTCCGGGCTTGAAGGTTGTGGCTTTGAGGTCCCGGGCGAGGATGTCGTTGCGGGTGTCGCACCCGTTGTGGTCCGTGTCCGACCACGCCGGCCCGAACTCTTCCCGGTCGTAGCCGGTTTTTGGTGCACGGCCCTTGACGGGCAGGGTGGCGAGGAGATCGGCTGCTTTGACAGCGTAGCCGGGCGCGTTGCCCGCTGACCCGCCGGGAACAGCGTCCGACGACGGCTGCCGGCTTGCGCTGATAGCCCCGCCGCAGGCGGTGGTGGCCAGGATGACGGTGGCAAGGGCGCCGGCTGCAAACCAGTTCCTTCGGCGGGGCGGTGCTTGGTGCAAGGCGGTGTACTCCCGGGGCGCTGGTTGTCGATTCAACGATCGATCGTACTGGCCGGCCGGGCGGAGCTGGCGGTGCCACGCGGATGACGTACTGAAACGCAGAGAGCCCCGCACTGCCTGACGGCTTTGCGGGGCTTCTCCTAGCGGCAGGACCACCTCGGATGGGGGATACGCGGTGGGCCTGCTCCTAGGCTAGAGAAGTTTCCTGAAAATTGGCTAGGAATGTGCGGGATTTCTTGTTGACCCGTTTTGGGTGCCCGCGTGGCCTCCGGCGAAGCTACAGGTCCTTGACTTCACCGCCGGGCTAAACCAGTGTTGAAACCGCACTGACCAGCAGGTTTTTCCTTCAAAGGAGATGCGTCATGACTCTTCCCGCAGGCCTGACTCCCGGCATTTGGACACTCGACATGTCCCACAGTGAGATCGGCTTCAGCGTGCGGCACGCCGGGATCAGCAAGGTCCGCGGGCGGTTCCGGGAAGCTACGGGCGAAGCTCACGTGCGGGACTCCCTGGCCGACTCGTCGCTGCATGCCACCGTCAGCACCGCCAGCTTCGATTCCGGTGACACCAACCGTGACGCCCACGTACAGGGGGCGGACTTCTTCGACGTCGCGGAATTCCCGGAGATGACTTTCAAGGGCACGCAGATCGACGGCGACGGCGAGGATTACACCTTGACGGGCGACCTCACCATCAAGGGCATCACCAAGCCGGTCGAGCTTGAGGTCGAGTTCACCGGCGTCGCCGTCGACCCCTTCGGCGCCACGCGTGCAGGCTTCTCCGCAGAGGCCGACATCAGCCGCAAGGAGTTCGGCCTGACCTGGAACGCGGCCCTGGAAGCCGGCGGGCTCCTGGTCAGCGACAAGGTGAAGATCAACCTCGAGGCTGCGCTGGTTAAGCAGCAGTAGCACCCGGCCCGTCGGGGCCGCCATCCTCCGCGTGCTCGGTCGCGTAGACGCCCGCTGAGCGGACGTGACGCTCCCGGATGGGCCCACGCCGTCAGGGTTCCCTGGCCGAGCTTGCGAGGTTAGGGAGACGGTGGGGACTAGGAAAGCCGGGCGATGCTGCGCCTTACGGGGCGGGATACTGTGCCGTCCGAGAAGAGTTCGGGTGATGACGCCTGGATGCGCTTGACGTCCTCGAAGACGCCGCGCAGGTGCACTCGCAGCGAGCTGTCTGCTTCCGTGCGGTTGTTGGCCTCGAGCGCGTCCACCACGGCGGTGTGCTGTTCGATCAGCGTGGACACGGGCCGGGCGTCGATCAGGCTGAGCCGGCGGGCGCGGTCCAGGTGGGCCTTGGCCGAGTTGACCGCGGTCCAGGCCGACTCGTGCCCTGCCAGGCGAAGGAGGTCGCGGTGGAAGTCCTCGTCGAGCCGGAAGAACTCCTCGACGTCGCCGGCGGCCTCTGCATTGCGCTGTGCGGCCAGGATCTCCCGCAGTCCGGCGAGTCCGGCGGCGTCGACCACCGCATCCTTCAGGGAGGCGCATTCGATGGCCTCGCGGACGAACTGGGCCTCGGCAACACGGCCCAGATCCACCAGCGAGACGAAGGAACCGATCTGCGGGAAGACCTGCACCAGCCCCTCTTCGCGCAGCAGGATGAGGCTTTCGCGCACGGGCGTCCGGCTGACACCGAGTTCCTGGGCGAGCTCGTTCTCGGACAGCGGCTCACCGGGAGGGAGCTGCAGGGAGATGATGCGACGCCGGAGCGTATCCAGTGTCTGGTCCCGCACGGAAAGCCGCGGGGACTGCCCTTTTTCGGGTTTGCCGGTTGCCATGCATCCAGTGTAGCGACCGTTGACAAACTAGAATGGTAGCGCTTGTATGGTAGTCAGCAAGCGGCCAAAGGACGGCTCTCCTGTCCGCCGAACTGGCCACATTTCACAGGCATATCTCTCCACCTCCCCTTCTTCATCGCCTGCAAAGGAGCAACAGATGACCGAGAGCATCGCACCGCCCACCGCCCAGACCGAAACAAGGACCACCCGCGACCTTGCGAAGGTTGCGGTCTCCGGCTGGCTCGGAACGGCCATGGAATTCATGGACTTCCAGCTCTACTCGCTGGCTGCGGCCATCGTCTTCAACAAGATCTTCTTCCCGGACGTGAGTCCGGTCATCGGCCTCATCGCCGCGATGGCAACCTACGGCGTCGGCTATGTGGCCCGCCTGGTCGGTGCCGTGTACTTCGGCCGCATGGGCGACAGGATCGGCCGCAAGAAGGTCCTCTTCATCACCATCGCGCTGATGGGTGCGTCCACCACGCTCATCGGTGTCCTGCCCACGTACGCCATGGTCGGCATCTGGGCGCCCATCCTCCTCGTGGCACTGCGACTGATCCAGGGCTTCGGTGCGGGCGCGGAAATCGCCGGCGCCACCGTGATGCTCGCGGAATACGCCCCGGCCCGCCGCCGCGGCCTGATCTCCTCGCTCGTCTGCCTCGGCACCAACTCCGGCACCCTCGCCGCCTCCGCGCTTTGGGCCATCCTGGTGGCGGTACTTTCCGAGGACCAGCTGCTGACCTGGGGCTGGCGCCTGCCGTTCCTGGCCAGCTTCCTGCTGATGATCTTCGCCGTCTGGATCCGCCGCTCCCTCAAGGAGAGCCCCGTTTTCGAACAGCGTGAGGACGTCGTCGACGGCGTCGCACTTGCCAAGCGTGACCTCGCCGCCGAGGCGGGCACCGCAGCAAACGAAGCAGACCAGCCCAAGCACAAGACGCAGTCCACCAGCACGATCGAAGCCGCGCTGCACCAGCGCAAGGGCAAGTCCTTCCTGATCGCCCTCGGCCTCCGCTTCGGACAGGCGGGCAACTCGGGCCTCATCCAGACCTTCCTCATCGGCTACCTCGCCACGGTCCTGCTCATGAACAAGTCCGTGGGCACCACGGCCATCATGATCGGCTCGATCATCGGCTTTGCCACCATCCCCTTGATCGGCATCCTGGGCGACCGCTTCGGCCGCCGGCCCCTGTACATCATCCTGAGCGCCCTCACCGCCCTGTTCGCGATCCCCATGATGCTCATGGTCACCAGCGGCAACCCGACGCTTGTCACCATCGCCATCGTGGCCGGCCTGAACCTCGGCGTGCTGAGCCTCTTCTCGATGGAAAGCGTCACCATGGCCGAGTTCTTCGGAGCCCGCACCCGCTTCACCCAGCTGGCCCTGGCCAAGGAGATCGGCGGCATCCTCGCCACGGCCATCGGCCCGCTCCTCGCCGCCACGCTGACTGCCGTCACCGGGCACTGGTGGCCGCTGGCCGCCATGCTCATCGGCTACTCGCTGATCACGCTGGTCTCCGCAGTTGTTGGGCCCGAGGTCCGCGGCCGCGACATGGTCCGCCTGGAAGACGCCGCATGAAAGCAGTAGTCGTCCACGGCGCCAACGACCTCCGCATCGACGAACGCCCCGAGCCCGTCGCCGGGCCGGGGGAGGTTGTCCTCGACGTCGAGTGGGGCGGGATCTGCGGATCCGACCTTTCCTACTGGCGCCATGGCGCCTCCGGAACCGCGCAGCTGAAGTCCCCGCTCGTTTTGGGCCACGAGGTGGCCGGCCGGATCGCCCAGCTGGGCGACGGCGTCGAACACCTCGACGTCGGCCAGCCGGTCACGGTCCACCCCGCGGAACTCGTGGGGGACGGGATCATGCCGGAGCGGCTCAGCGGCCGGACCAACCTGTACCCGCAGATCCGCTACTTCGGATCGGCAGCCTTCGACCCGCACACCGACGGCGGCTTCAGCGAACGCAAGCTGGTCCGCGCGTCGCAGGTCCGTCCGCTTCCCGACGGCGTGGACACCCTCCGCGGGGCACTTGCTGAACCGCTCGCCGTCGCCCTCCACGCGGTGGGCCGCGCTGGTGACCTTGCCGGCCGCGACGTGCTGGTCAACGGCGCCGGGCCGATCGGATCCCTGGTGATCGCGGCCGCCAAGTACGCCGGCGCACGGACCGTCATCGCCACGGACATCAATGACGCCTCGTTGAAGATCGCAAAGGCCATGGGCGCGGACGAGGTCCGCAACCTTTCCGACGGCGGATCGCTGCCGGAAGACGTGGAGCTTGTGTTCGAGGCCACCGGGATCCCCGCTGTACTGGGCGGCATCCTCCGGGCAACCGCCCGGGGCGGGACCATCGTCCAGGTGGGCAACCTGCCCGGCGCACCGGCCCCGGCTGCCCTCGGGGATCTCGTGACGCGGGAAATCACGTGGATCGGCTCCTACCGGTTCGCGGACGAGATCACCGACGCGCTCAAGGCCATGTCCGACGGCCTGGACGTCTCACCCGTCATCACCCACAAGTTCGGCATCGACCAGGCCGCGGAAGCCATGCGGGTCTCCGCGGACCCGGCCGCCGGCAGCAGCAAGGTCATGCTCCGCCTCTCCTGACCCAACTAAGTAGCAGCAGATGGCGTTCTGAGGGCTCAAAACGCCATCTGCTGCGACCTACTTGCAATACTCGACACACAAAAGGACCCACCAGTGAAGATCACCGACGCACGAGTAGTGGTTTCGTCGCCAGGACGGAATTACGTCACGCTCGTTATCGAAACCGAGGACGGGATCACCGGCATCGGCGACGCCACCCTCAACGGACGTGAACTGGCCGTGGCGTCCTACCTGTCCGAGCACCTCTGCCCGCTGCTGATCGGCCGCGACGCCCGCCGCATCGAGGACGCCTGGCAGTACTTCTACAAGGGCGCCTACTGGCGTCGCGGGCCGGTGACCATGACCGCGATCGCCGCGATCGACGTCGCACTCTGGGACATCAAGGGCAAGGCCGCCGGCATGCCGGTCTACGAGCTGCTGGGCGGCGCGGCCCGCGAGGGCGTCATGGTCTACGGCCACGCCAGCGGCTCCTCGCTGGAGGACCTCAGCGCCGACTTCCAGCACCACCTGGACCTCGGCTACAAGGCGATCCGCGCGCAGGCCGCCGCGCCGGGGCTGGAGAAGACCTACGGGATCGCGCCGGTGGACGGCAAGACCTACGAGCCCGCCAGCGGCAACATCCCGCAGGAGGACCTGTGGGAGACGACGGCATACCTGGACTTTGCGCCGAAGATGATGGCGCACGTGCGGGAACAGTTCGGCTACGGCGTGCACGTCCTGCACGACGTCCACCACCGGCTGACGCCGATCGAGGCCGGCCGGCTGGGTGCCTCGCTGGAGCCGTTCCGCCCGTTCTGGATCGAGGACCCGACGCCGGCGGAGGACCAGTCGGCATTCCGCCTCATCCGCCAGCACACCACGACGCCGATCGCCGTCGGCGAGGTGTTCAACTCGATCTGGGACTGCCAGCAGCTAATCACCGAACGCCTGATCGACTACATCCGCACGTCCGTTTCACACGCCGGCGGCATCACGCACCTGCGCCGCATCTTCTCGCTGGCGGACCTGTACGGCGTCCGCTCGGGCTCACACGGCGCGGGCGACCTTTCGCCGGTGTCCTTCGCCGCGGCGCTGCACGTGGACATGAGCATCCCCAACTTCGGCGTCCAGGAATACATGGGCCACCGCGACCCCGCCAACGAGGTGTTCAAGACCTCCTACACCTTCACCGACGGCTACATGCACCCGGGCGACGCTCCCGGCATCGGCGTGGAGTTCGACGAGGAGGCCGCCGCCAAGTTCGCGTTCGACCCGAAGTACCTGCCCATCAACCGCCGCCTCGACGGGTCGGTGCATGACTGGTGAGTAACCCGACTGAAGTACAGCCGTTCGACGTCGTCGCCATGGGGGAGATCCTCCTCGAAGTGGCCACCGACGTCCCGTTCGGGCACGGTGTTCCGGCGCAGCTGGGCATCTCCGGCGACGCGCTGAACGTCGCGGCGGCTGCCGCGGCGGCCGGTGCCCGGACCGCGCTGCTGGCAGTACTGCCCGACGACGATCTAGGCCAGGCGGTCGCCGCCAGAATCGCTGAACTCGGCATTTCCACAGACCTGCTTAAGTTCCGTCCGGGCCAGCAGGGCGTCTACCTGGTGCACTGCGACCCCGACGGGCAGCGCGAGTTCTCCTACGCGCGCAGCGGCAGCGTCGGCTCCACGCTAGGGCCGGACGACGTTGACCCGGACGTGTTGGCCGCGGCCGGCGCCGTGATCGCCGGCGGCATCGCCTGCGCGATCTCGGCCACGTCCCGCGCCGCCGTTTACCGTGCCGCCGAGGTGTCGCGCCGCTTTGTCTTTGACCCCAACTACCGGCCGCGGCTCACCTCCGTGGAGGACGCGACGGCGGCAGTTACCGAGCTTTCGCCGAAGGCCTTCCTGGTGACGCCGTCCTTCCCGGGTGAGACGTCGGCGCTGCTGGGCACGTCCTCGCCTGCCGAAGCGGCAGCCAAGCTGCGCTCGCTGGGCACCGCCAACGTCGCGGTCACCTGCGGCGCCGAGGGCATCCAGCTGGAGAGCGACACCGAGTCGGCCTGGATCGAAGCCATTCCCGCACCTGCCGTGGTGGACCAGACCGGAGCGGGCGACGCCTTCGTGGGGACGCTGACCGCGCGGTTGGTGCTCGGCGACAGCCTTCCCGACGCCGCACGGTACGGGGCTGCTGCGGCCTCGCTGGTGGTGGGCGGCAAGGGCGGCACGGGCCTCATCCCGAGCTTCGAGCAGACCCGAGCGCACGCCCTGGGGGCGGCGACCCCGGCGGCGCTGACCGTGGAGACACCAGAAGGAGAGCTGTCATCGCACGCTTGAACAGTGCCACCGTCAGCAATGCCAACCTGGGCACTAACCCGGGAACGGTGCCCGGGTTCCCCGGCGCCGCGCTCCGGGCCAACGGCCTGAAGCCCGGCATCGTGCACCTGGGCCTGGGCGCGTTCGCCCGCGCCCACACCGCGGTCTTCACCGAGAACGCCATGCTGGCCACCGGGGAATCCGGCTGGGGGATCACAGGCGTCACCCAGCGCTCGGACACAGTGGCCCGGCAGCTCGCGCCGCAGGACGGGCTCTTCACCGTGGCCGAACGGGGTGAGGGAGCCGCGCCGCTCCGCGTGGTGTCCAGCATCGTTGACGCCATCTCGGGGCGGGACAACCCGGCCGCCGTGGTGGACCTGATCGCAGCGCCGGAGACCCTGGTGGTCACGCTGACCATCACGGAGAAGGGCTACCGGATCGACCCGCAGACCGGCTCGCTTAACCTGGAGGATGAGGAGGTCCGGGCGGACCTCGGCGGGCGTGCACCGCTCATGGCTATCGGCCAGATCGCCCGTGGCCTGCAGCAGCGTTCCCGTACCGGAGCCGGGGCGCTCACCGTGGTCTCGTGTGACAACCTGCCCGGGAACGGCGAACTGACTGAGAAGCTGGTCCGCGCCTTCGTCGCCGCCCTTCCGGCCGGTGAGGCAGAACCGGTCACCGCCTGGCTGGACATGCACGTCACGTTCCCCAGCACCATGGTGGACCGGATGGTGCCGGCCACGACGGCGGGTGACCTGGACGCCGTCGAACGCGAACTTGGGCTGCGGGACGAGGCCGCCGTGGTGGCCGAGCCGTTCATGCAATGGATCATCGAGGACAACTTCGCCGCGGCACGTCCGCGGTGGGAGGGGGCCGGAGCCCTGTTCAGCAGCGACGTCCCGGCCTGGGAAGCGGCGAAGCTGCGGCTGCTGAATGCGAGCCACTCGCTGCTGGCCTATCTCGGCCTCGCCGCGGGAAAGACAACCATCAGCGACGCCGTGGCCGAGGAGGCGTTCTTCACCGCGGCGCGGCGCATGATGACAGAGGACGTCCTGCCCACCATCACGCTTCCGGAGGGGCTCGACGCGGACGAGTACTGCGCCCAGGTGCTGACCCGCTTCGCCAACCCCGCACTCGGCCACACCACGGCGAAGGTGGGCAGCGACGGTTCGCAGAAGATCGGCCTCCGCCTGCTCAGCACCGTGCGGGGAAACCTCGACGCCGGCCGCGAACCCCGGTGGGCTGCGCTCGCCGTCGCTGCGTGGATGAGGCACGTGGCCGCCACGCCGGCGGAGAAGCTGGACGATCCGCTGGCCGCCGAACTCCAAGCCGTGCTGCCGGTTTCACGGTCCGCGGCCGATGTGGTCACTGCGCTGCTGGGCTGCCGCAGCATCTTCGATAGCGAACTTGCGGCGCATCCAGGGTTCGCCGACCTCCTCATCCACTGGTACAGCATCATCGACACGCACGGGCTGGACGGCCTGAGAAAAGAGATCACCCATGGCTGACGCCACCAGCGTTCTGAACGTCTCCCCGGTCATCCCCGTGGTGACCATCGAGGACCCGCAGCATGCGGTTCCGGTTGCCCGTGCCCTGGCCGACGGCGGCGTCCGGATTATCGAGCTCACCCTCCGGACGGACACGGCGCTCACTTCGCTGAAGGCCATCGCCAACGAAGTGCCGGACATTCTGGTGGGAGCCGGCACCATCCTCACGCCCGCGCAGGCGGACGCCGCCGTGGCCGCGGGCGCGCAGTTCCTGGTCAGCCCCGGCGTGACGCCGTCTCTGCTGGACCACATGCTCTCCCTCGAGGTGCCGGTGCTTCCGGGCGTGGCCACGGTGGGCGAGGTGTTGGCCGTGCTGGAGCGCGGGCTGGACACCATGAAGTTCTTCCCGGCCGGCCCTGCCGGCGGCCCGTCGTACCTGGCGGCCATCGGGGCGCCCCTCCCGCAGGTGACGTTCTGCCCGACCGGCGGCATCAGCCTGGCCACCGCGTCGGACTACCTGAAGCTGGCCAACGTCAGCTGCGTCGGAGGCAGCTGGCTGACGCCGCGCGCCGCCGTCGAAAGCGGGGACTGGCAGCAGATCACCGAACTGGCACGGGAAGCGGCAGCGCTGGGCTGAGGGCGGAAGCTGACGAAAGTTGTCCCAGATCTACTAGACCGTAGATCTGCCTCCGGGACGCGCGTAAAGTCGGGAAAGACCGGTCCTAAACCGGTCGGAGCCTGAACAGACGCACAACCTAAGGAGTTCATCATGAACTTGGGCAACATGATCAGGAATGCCGCAGGACGTATCTCCGGACGGACCACGCACGGAACCACCGGCGGATACACGCGGGGCACCAGGCCCTCCACCACGGGACGGACCCCTTCCATGGGCCGCGGCCGCACCGCCGGAGGAATCGGCGACAAGATTCGCCACATGCTCCACAGGCACTGACGCTGAGGCACACCAGTCCGGACCCTGAGGTCCATGGCGACCCGGGACTGGCACAACGCTTACAGGAGGCGTTTGGCCGCAGCCATCAAGTGGTGGCTGCGGCCACTGTTTCCGCAGGGGAGGTTGCCGTGGCGAGCCGCGGTGCCTCCCTTGCTGCTGATTTCGAGATTGGGTCGGTCTCCAAGGGCCTCACCGGGCTGCTCTATGCCGACGCCCTAAGCCGGGGCGAGCTCAGCCCGGGCACCACTCTGGGGGAGCGGCTGCCGCTCGGCAGCTGCCCCGCGGCCGGGGTGACACTGGTTTCATTAAGCCGGCATGCTTCGGGCCTGCCGCGGCTGCCGCGGCAGGCGGGTACCCTGCGGCGCACCCTTGCCCTTCTTTTGCAAGGCACCAACCCCTACGGCGAAACCCTGGCGCAGCTGCTGGACCAGGCCCGCGCCGCGCGCCTGCCCGCCGGACATTCCGCCCCGCGCCCGCGCTACTCCAACTTCGGCTTCGAACTTTTAGGCCATGCCGTCGCCGCGGGCATAGGCCTGAGCTTCCAGGACCTGCTCCGCGAGCGGCTCGCCGTTCCGCTCGGGCTAGGTTCTGTTTGCGCGCCAGCCACTCCCGCTGAGGTGCGTCCGACGGCGGTCACCGGCCGGAGTCGCTCTGGCCGGGTGATGCGGCCGTGGACGGGCGAGGCGCTTGCCCCGGCCGGCGGGATCCGTGCCTCGATCGGCGACATGGCCCGGCTGGTGCAGGCCCTGCTGGACGGGTCAGCCCCGGGCCTGGCCGCGCTGGATCCCGTGGCGAACTTCGCCGGATCGGCGGCCCGCATCGGTGCAGGCTGGATGGCCCTGGAGGTGAAAGGCCGCGCAATCACGTGGCACAACGGCGGCACCGGCGGTTTCCGCTCCTGGGTGGGGCTGGACCGGAAGGCGGGGACCGCCGTCGTACTTCTGACCGCGACGGCGGCGCCCGTGGACCGGCGCGGCTTCCGGCTCCTGGCGGAACTGGCAGCGGGAACCTCGGGAACCTGACGGGAAACAGCAACGCGGGGTCACTTACCGCCCAATAAATCGACCGAATTGGGCGGTAAGTGACCCCGCGTTGCTGTTGGAGCGCTATCTCTCGCTTGCGCGCTCCAGTGCCTGGTCGTGCTCGGCATGGGCCTGGCGGATCAGGTTCATGAACTGGGTTTCGTTCCGGATGAGGCGCTTGTACTTCTCCGGGAGCTTCTTCAGTTCCTGCTCCTCATGGACCAGCTTGTCGAAGATCCGCTCGCGTTCGGCCATGTCCGTCTCGTAGTTGAGGTCCACGTACGTGGTGGCGTGCCGCTTGGCGCCGGAGACCATGGCCTTGGCCTTGCCCTTGGGGCTGAGGACCGAGCCCACGATGGTGACGGCGAGTACGCCGAGGATCACGCTGAGCGAGGTGCCGGTGCTGATTTCGACGACGTTCACGTGTTCGCCGTCGTTGATGAACGGCAGGTTGTTCTCGTGCAGGGCGTGCAGGATCAGCTTCACGCCGATGAAGCCGAGGATGGCGGCGAGGCCGTAGGAGAGGTAGATGAGCCGGTCGAGGAGCTCGTCGATGAGGAAGAACAGCTGCCGCAGGCCCATGAGCGAGAACGCCGTGGCGGTGAACACGATGAACACATTCTGCGTCAGGCCGAAGATGGCCGGGATGGAGTCCAGCGCGAAGAGAATGTCCGTGGCGCCGATGGCCACCATCACCAGGAGCATCGGCGTGAGGACCTTCTTGCCGTCAACCTGGGTGAAGAGTTTGTCGCCGTCGAAATGTTCAGAGGCCGGCAGGAATTTCTTGGCGAGCCGGACCACGAGGGTTTCGCTGTCGTCGTCGTCGTGGTTGTCCGGCTTGAGCAGGTTGCCGGCGGTGACCAGCAGGATCAGCCCGAAGATGTAGAACACCCACGCGAAGCTATTGATCAGCGCGGCGCCGAGGAAGATGAAGCCGGTCCGGGCGAGCAGCGAGAAGACGATGCCGAACAGGAGCACCTTCTGCTGGTCGGCGCGCGGCACCTTGAAGCTGGACATGATGATCAGGAAGACGAAGAGGTTGTCCACGGACAGTGCCTTCTCGGTCACGTAGCCGGCGAAATACTCGGTTCCCATCTTCGAGCCGCCGAAGAACAAGACGCCGAGGCCGAACACCAGGGCCAAGCCCACGTAGATGGCGGACCACGTGCCGGATTCCTTCAGCGTTGGGGTGTGGGCCTTGCGGACGTGGAAGAAGAAGTCGAAAACCAGGAGCGCAACGATCCCGGCAATCGTGAGGGTCCAGACGATAGAGGGAACTTCCATGCTGCCTCTTTCCTGAGCGTTTCGGGCGGGGCGTGCAAGATAACCCTACCCAGAGCGCTCTGCCCGCCCGCAAGGCGCCGCCGCGCTCAGCCGTACATCAGCGAGCCCGGCGTGGTGAGCTTTTCCCCGGTCTCGAGCCAGGTCTTCAGGCCGGAGAGGATCATCGGCCAGCCGCCATAGAGCTGATCGTTGGCGCCTTCGCGGAGCTGGTCGTGCGTGACGGTGAGGTGGCAGGAGTCGTCACCGACCGGCTCGATTTCCCAGGTGACGCGGGAGGTGCCCTCGGCCTTGACGTCCTCGCCCCAGAGCGCGCGCATGGTCTGCACCAGCCGGCGCGGGGGATCGACCTCGAGGTTCTCGCCCTCGCCCAGCACTGCCCCGGCTTTGGGGTTGCCCATTTCGAAACGGGAGCCCGGCGTCCAGTCCGACTTCAGTGTGTTCCCGAACTGGTACTTGCTGCGGATGTCGCTGTCCGTGATGGCTTCCCAGAGCCGTTCCGGAGTGGTCTTGATATAGATTTCGAAGATCTTTTCCATGGGACTTTCCAATCGGGATTTGAGGTCGCTGAGCGCAGCGGCCCATGGTTCTGCGTATTTGCTCACCCAGCGGTCATGGACGAGCCTGATGGGCACCGGATTAAGGAAGTGCAGTTTCTCGCGGCCGCGGCGCCGAGTCACCACGAGGCCCGCCTCTTCCAGGATTTTCAGGTGCTTCATGACGCCGAAGCGGGTGATCTCGAACCGGGCCTCCAGCGCGCTGAGGGTCTGGCCGTCCTCGCGGAAGAGCGCGTCCAGCAGGTCCCTGCGGATGGGGTCGGCGAGGGCCTTGAATACGGCGTCCACACGGCCAGAATAGGTGACCATTTGGTCACATGTCAACGGTCCCAAGGGTCTCTGGTTTCCGCAACTAACTCACAGTAGGGGGCAGTGCAGTTGCGGGAACGACGGCGTCAGCCCGCCAGCGTCAGGAGCTTCCCCTTGGTCACGGCCTGGCGGGAGAGGGTCTTGTAGCCCTCCTGTTCGAAGAGCACGGTGATCACGTCCTCCTCGTGCCGCATCACGATGCCCGAGCCCCACTCCTTGTGCACCACTGCGGCCTGGAGCGGGAAGGCTTCCCCGCCGGCGGCGGCCGCGGCGCCGTCGTCGTAATCCTCCTCGTAGGCAGAGCCGTCGGCGCAGTTGTCGCAGTTGCCGCAGGGTTCGGGCAGGTCCTCGCCGAAATAGCCCAGCAGGAACTGGCGCCGGCAGGCGTCCGTCTCCGCATAGCCGCGCGCCATCTCGATGCGCGAGCGGTCCACGCGCTGGCGTGCTTCGGCGAGTTCGACGGCGTGTTCCACCACCTTGGGCAGCTTGGCGTCGGTTTCCAGCCGGATGCCCCGTTTGAGGGCCTTAACGGAGCGGGTCTCCTGCAGCTCGTTGAGCAGGCCGGTCAGCCGGCGGGTTGGAATCCCGGTCTGCTCCGCGAGCGCCTTCTGGGTGACCGGGCCGTCGGCGGCGCGGAGGGCGGTGAGGACACCGAGCAGCGCGTCCTCGTCCGGCTTGTGGGTGCCGAAGAACTTGCGCAGGCCGAGATCCTCGGACCGGTAGTGCAGGACGGCGGAGGCAGGGTCTCCGTCACGTCCGGAGCGCCCGATCTCCTGGTAATAGGCGTCGAGGGACTCGGGGATGTCGGCGTGGATCACAAAGCGGACGTTGGGCTTGTCGATGCCCATGCCGAACGCGGTGGTCGCCACGACGACGTCGAGTTCGTCGTCGAGGAACTGCTCGTGGACCTGGTCGCGCTCGCTCTGCTTCCGGCCGGCGTGATACGCCTCGGCACGCAGCCCGCGCTCCGTGAGTTCCGCCGCGTAGGTTTCAGTGTCCTTGCGGGTGGCGGCGTACAGCAGGCCGGGACCCTTGAGGTCGGCCACCTGCTCGACGACGGCGCGCCGCTTGTCCCGGTCCTCAAGGTGGCGGACGACGTCGAGCCGGATGTTGGGCCGGTCGAAGCCGTGGACCAGCACCAGCGGGTCCAACATGTGCAGGCGCTGCTGGATCTCGTCACGCACCGGGGGAGAGGCGGTGGCGGTGAGCGCGGCGACCGGTGGGTTGCCGAGCTGGGCGCGGACCTCGCCGAGGCGCAGGTAATCGGGGCGGAAATCGTGCCCCCAGGAGGAGACGCAGTGGGCCTCGTCCACCACGAACAGCGAAACGTTCAGGGCGGCGAGCCGCTTCACCGTCTCGGTCTTGGCCAGCTGCTCGGGGGCCAGGAAGAGGAATGCCGCCTCGCCCCGCTCGGCGGCCTCCCACGCGTCCTGCACCTCCGAATCCTTCCGGCCGGAGTTGATGGCGACGGCGGACTCCCCGCCCAGGTCCTCCAGCAGGCCGTCCAGCTGGTCCTCCTGGAGGGCAATCAACGGGGAAACGACGACGGCGGGACCGCGCCGTGCGCTGTGGGCGGCGGTGTCGTCGGGGTGCTTGGCTTCGTGGCCACCGTGGATGAACAGGGCGGCCACCTGGTAGATGGCCGACTTGCCGTAGCCTGTGGGCATGACGGCGAGGACGTCGCGGCCCTGGACGAGGGCGCTCATCCCGGCGAGCTGGCCGTCGCGGAGGTGGGGGAGGCCGAGCCTGTCGGCGGCGATGCGGCGGAGTGTGGACTCGTCGGCTTTATCGGTGGCGGCTGTGTCTGCGGCGGCGTCGGTCATGGTGGCAGCTCCATAGGGGGCGTTCCAGGGGCCGGGTGTCTTCAGCCGTGAATCCACCCTAGTCCCAGGCCCGCCCCGACGTCATGCTGCTCGACGGGTCAGTCGGCCCAGCTCGCTGGGTCAGCCCGGGTCACGCTCGACAGGTCAGCGGGAATGGGCCTGTCGATCCGCGGCCGGAAACCGTGTGTGCGAGTGGATTCTTACGGTTGCGTGGCCGTGCCTGGACTTGGGGATGATGATTTCCCCGTGGCCGCCACGGCTCATGTCGCGGATGAGGCCTGTTCCTGCGATTTCCCTGGTATAGGAAATCCCGGCAACGGCAGCCTGCTTGGTGGGGTACGGGACTGAGGTCGCCACCAGGGTTCCTGTGCCATCCAGCAGCCTGACGCGGAAGCCGCCGTCCGGAGCGTCGATGATTTCAAAGTGTCCGGCCATGATAATTCCCTCCGTTCGTGCTGCGTTTCCTGGCATGTCCCCTAGGTACATTTTGGACCTTTCCTGCCCGGAAGGAAGGCGAATGGCCCGGGAGAAGAGCGAAGCCGGGCGCGATTTTCACCCGGCTTCCCTCTTTTCTGGTCTAGATCCCGCGTTCTAGCCCTTCTGTCCCTCGGCTACCGCGGGCCCCCGCAATGCGTGGGGTAGCAGAGCAGCATGGTTACTGGGTGCTGCCCCTAGGTGCGTCTTCGAGGTCCTTAGGTGCCGTGAGATCCATCTCGAGCAACGGCACCACTTTGGACTTGGTGATGAAGCGGTGAGCCAGCCATAGAACGATGAAGACTGGCAACCCGATGTAGGAGGAAAGCACCTCCATGGTCCGTCCGGCAAGCACAGCCTCGTAGTTCTGTCCCGCGATCACCAGTATCAGCAGGGCAAATGCCAGCAGTGGGCCAATGGGGAACAGGGATGCTTTGTACGGCAGGTCGCTGACGTTGTTTCCCTGGGCGAGGAAGCCGCGCCTGAAACGGTAGTGGGAGACCGCGATGCCCGCCCACACGATGAAGCCGCAGAGGCCTGACATGTTGAGCAGCCAGGAGTAGGCTGCGCCCTGGCCGACGATCGCGGAGAGGAACCCGAAGAGTCCCACGGACGCGGTTGCCAGCAGCGCCGCGATCGGCACACCACGCGCATTGGTTCGGCCGAAGATCTTCGGGGCCATGCCGTCGTGGGCCATGGCGTAAAGCATCCGGGTGGAGGCATATAGTCCGGAGTTGCCCGCGGACAGGATTGCGGTCAGGATCACGGCGTTCATCAAGGCCGCTGCGAAGGCGATTCCGGCGCGCGAGAAGACCAGGGCAAACGGCGATGCTGCGACATCGGACTCGCCGGAGGCCAGCAGGCTCGGATCGGTGAACGGGATCAGGCAGCCGATGATAAAGATGGCACCAATGTAGAAAAGCATGATGCGCCAGAAGACAGTGCGGATAGCCTTCGGCACTTCGCGACGCGGGTTCTTGGCTTCGCCTGCGGCGACTCCCACGAGCTCGGTGCCCTGGAACGAGAACCCGGCAACCATGAAGACCGAGATGATCGAGACCCAACCCCCGTGGAAAACGTCATCGCGGTTTTCCCAGTTGCTCAGCCCCGGAGAGTCATCCCCGAGGATGCCGAAAATCATCAGCACGCCGGCGACCAGGAAGAGCACCACTGCGCTGACCTTGATCAGGGAGAGCCAGAACTCCGACTCACCAAAGGACTTCGCCGAGAGGGCATTGAGGCCGGTCAACACCAGCAGGAAGATCCCGGCCCACACCCAACCTGGGACTCCCGGGAACCAGAAGTCCATGATGATTCCGGCCGCGACCAGCTCAGCGGCCACCGTGATGGCCCAATTAAACCAATAGTTCCAGCCGATCGCGAAACCAAAGGACGGGGAGACGAAACGGGTGGCAAAGGACTGGAAAGAACCGGCGACCGGAATTTTGGCCGACATCTCGCCCAGTGACTGCATCAGCAGAAATACCATCAGCCCGACCAGCGCGTAGGCGGCCAACGCACCGCCGGGACCCGCCTGGGCAATGGTGCTGCCCGAGGCCACGAACAGCCCGGTGCCGATCGCACCGCCGATAGCGATCATCTGCAGGTGGCGGTTGTTCAGCCCGCGCTTGAGGTCGTTGGTGGTTTCGCCGGAAGCGCGATCTGCCCGTATCGCGAGGGCGGACGCCTGTTGTGCTGTTTCATCGGGTTTGATGTCTGTGGAAGTTGCGCTCGTTGGTGTCATGCAACACCACCAAGGGGTATCAATGCGAGCCGGGTCGGGTTCCCGGTGCCACCAGCGGCTCGACATGTGCAGGCTTCTGCGACTGCTGTGTCGAGCGGGTAGGCCATAACGTTCCCGTGCGGTCCTGCCTGCGCGGTGGTGGACCCCGAGCTAAGAAACAGTCCTGAACCGGAGCAAAGGCCGGTTTCAGGGGTGCCGGGAGCAATAGCCCGGTCACTTATTTGCGTGTGGGAGCCAAGTCCCATGGTGCCTCCGAAAAGGTAGCTGCGGTGGATTTGAGCCTTCCGGAGCCCCCGGTCCGGGAAGGATGGTGATCAAGCTAACACACGTGAAGGAAGTGACCTTTGGCGCGGTGAATGTTGCAGGTCCGACGGGTCAAGTCCTTACGAGTAGGCATGGGTTACCCGATCTGAGCCTAAGATTTGCTGATTTGAGGTCGTCCGGTGAGTAAGCAGATCTGAGCATCTGCTATGGCGGGAGGCCCGCGTTGAGCGAATGGTGTCGAGGGGAGAGATGGGCCGTCCCGATACTGCGGCTTACTCAATCGTGGTGTGCCCCTTATGGGATGTCTTAAAGCCGCCCACATTAAGGTCGGGCGCAGGCATCGCCGTCAGAAGGCGGACTTTAGCAAAAGCATTTCTTATGAATTGAGCAAGAATGCTTCACGCATGCTTACGCACTGCTAGCTTCTTCAGGAATCCCCTCAACGGAAGGAACGAGCATGTCTGTAATCGCAAACCCGGAAGTGACAATCACCCGGGCGGAAGACCTCAAGGAACTCCCGGCATGGCAGGCCCTGAAGGCAGCCGTCATCGGGCTGCAGCAGCTTCAAGTGCAGGACGGTTCCGTCCCGGAACCCGCTGACCATGACCAGGCCCGCCAGAATGTCGGCATCATTACTGACTCAATCAACGAACTGCGCCCCTACCTCCCCCACGACACGGACTACCTTGAACTGCTCGTGAAGGACTTCAGGCGGTGGGCGTCCGCGGGCTTCGTCGTACCGGATTTCCTCGACTCTTTGGTAGCCTTCCACCCCGAGCAGTGGCGCATCGATGGGCTGCCGCACCTGGTTGTGTTCCCCATGTACACGCAGAACGGGAGCACCAACCGCTACTTCGAGGCCGTCCTCATCGAGGTTATTTGGCCTTCTTTCGTCGCTGAACTCGAGGCGGCAAACTACTCCAACAAGCTGTTCGTCCCCATCAGCTTCGTCGATTTCACGCCCGGCTATGACACGAACTCCGCAGTTCTCTTCCCCGAGAGCGTGGCGGTCCGGAGCACCCCGTCCTTCACGTGGGGAGGCATTTTCGCGGACCGCGAAGCTGCCCGGTTCCGCCGCGTCCTAAAAGCTGCTGCCGACATCACTTCCCTGGACCTGCCGGCTGACGCCGCGGAATTCATTGACGACCAGCACCTCACGGAGAAGACCTTCGTGATGTGGGATCTGATCCATGACCGGACGCACATGCGCGGTGACCTGCCCTTTGACCCGTTCATGATCAAGCAGCGGATGCCGTATTTCCTGTACTCCCTGGAGGAGCTCCGCTGTGACCTGACCGCCTTCCGCGAATCAGTCCTCATCGAGCGGGACGAAACGGCTTCCGAGGACGCCCGCAAGCACGCCAAGCTGGTCCAGTACGCCGTGATCTTCGACCGCATTTTCCGCTTCGCGATTACCGGGAACCGGGTCCGTAACTACGACGCCGTGGGCGGCCAGTTGCTGTTCGCCTGGATGCACCAGCACCGGGTCCTGCACTGGACCGATGGAAAGTTGAGCATCGACTGGAAGGACGTCGCCGGCGTGGTCGTTGAGCTGGGTCTCCGCATCGAGGAACTCTACTGGCGGTCAATCGACCGGCCCAAGACCGCGCACTGGCTGGCTGCCTACGAGCTCGTCTCGGAAACCCTCACCCCCCACCCGGCCTCCGTATGGGCCAAGGGACCGGAGGCCCTTCCGCTCGATGGCCCTCCCCGCGGTCTGACGGACCAGATCCTTGATGACGAATTCCCCCTGTCGATGTTCTACGAGGCACTGGAGAAGAAGATGTCCTCGGTCATTGAATCAACAGCCGGGATCACCGGTAAGAGCCCTGTGAAGACTGAGGGCGAGGCGGGCGCATGAGCCAGGACCTCTTGGGGCGTACGGTCGTCGTCGCCGGTTCGACAAGCGCTGCCGGCATCGCGGTAGTCCGCACCCTCTCGCAAGCAGGGGCACGCGTGGCCGCCGTGGACATTCTTGAGGACCGAGTGCAGGAGCTCTCGATAGCGCATGACAACGTCACGGGCTATGTCTGCAACCTCGCGGACCTGCAAGCCGTTGAGGACTTGGCGGCGTCTGTCCGGAAAGATCTGGGTCCCGTGGACGGCCTTATCCATCTTGTAGGAGGGTGGCGGGGCGGTACCGGCATTAAAGGCCAGACGGATGAAGACTGGGACTTCCTGCACACAAGTGTTCTCACCACCCTGAGGAACACCAGCCGCGCGTTTTACGATGACTTGGCTACCTCCCCGGTGGGTCGCTTGGCCATCGTTTCCGCACAGTCCGCTTCCTCGCCGACAGCGGACGCCGCCGCATATGCCGCCGTCAAGTCCGCCGCCGAGGCATGGACCCTTGCCGTGGCCGACGGATTCCGGCACCTGCAGGGAGGAAACGAAAGCCCCCTCTCCGCTCAGCACTCAGCCGCCCTGGTCTTCGTCGTCAAGGCTCTGGTCGATGACCGGATGCACGCAGCCCAGCCGGAACGGAAATTTCCGGGCTTCACCGATGTCAGTGTCCTCGCCGACGCTGTACAGCGGATCTTCGGCCTGGACGCAGAACAGATCAACGGGCAGCGCTTGCCCCTCACGGCCGGCCACCTCGTGGGAGCACCGGCATGAGCGTCAGCGTTGATACCAAAGCAGGCGCCCCGCAGGTACTGACGGGGCGCCTGCACGACCCGGCATACCGGGGCTTCGCCTCGGATAACTACGCCGGGGCTCACCCCGAAATCATCGAAGCAGTTCAGGCGGCCAACGAAGGCCACGTCACCGCGTACGGCGAAGATGTCTACTCAGCAGCGCTTCAAGAGGTCATCCAGTCCCACTTCGGGACGACTGCTACCGCATATCCGGTCTTCAACGGAACAGGGGCCAACGTCCTTGCCCTGCAGGCCCTGCTCCCGCGCTGGGGCGCTGTCATCTGCGCAGCAACAGCGCATATCAATACCGACGAAAACGGCGCCCCGGAACGGATTGGCGGCATAAAGCTCCTCCCGATCCCCACACCGGATGGCAAACTCACCCCGGAATTGATCGACGCCGAAGCCTGGGGGTGGGGAGACGAGCACCGGGCGCAACCACTGGCCGTATCGATCACCCAGCCCACGGAACTCGGCACCTGCTACACGCCGGAAGAAATCCAACGGATCGCTGAACACGTCCATGCGAAGGGAATGAAACTGCACCTGGACGGAGCACGGCTGGCCAACGCTGCAGCACATCTCGGGCTTCCTTTTCAGGCATTCACCACCGACGTCGGTGTCGACGTCCTGTCTTTTGGCGGCACCAAAAACGGGCTGCTGTTCGGTGAAGCCGTTATCTGGCTCAACCCACAGTCCGACCCAGGCATGAGCTACCTGCGCAAGATGAACATGCAGCTTGCCTCAAAGATGCGTTTCGTCTCCGCGCAACTGGTCGCCCTGTTAACGGATGGGTTGTGGCTGCGGTCCGCCGGACACGCCAACGAGATGGCTCAACGTCTCAGCGAAGGAATCGCGGCCATTAGCGGCGTCTCGCTGACGCAGGCAACACAGTCCAATGGCGTCTTTGCTGTGCTCCCACCCGGGGCAGCCGCCAAAGTCCGGGAATCCTTCCGCTTCTATGACTGGGATCAGGCACGCGGGGAAGTCCGGTGGATGTGCTCCTGGGACACCACCGAAACCGACGTCCAATCTCTCCTGGCTGCAGTCGAGGCTGCCGTAGGCTCCCCAGCTTCACAACGAAACGTCTGAACAAAAGAGCCCATTTACCGCCGCGATTCACGACCGTCGGATTCGGGGAATGCATTTGACCGTTGAAGCGGCATCCGGGCGGGAGGACAATGCAACTGCCATACACAGCCACGAGCACTAAGGAGCACGAGATGGCTGGCGGACAAGGATTGATCAAGCGGTTTTACAACGAGGTGCTGACGGGCGGCAATCTGTCGCTTATCGACGAGATGGTGACGGACGACGTCGTCGACCACGAGGAGGGCTTCCCCGGCCAGCCCCCGGGCAAGGAAGGGGTGAAGTTCTATGTGAACGCCATCCGGACCGCGTTTCCGGACCTCGCGGTGAAGACATCCGAGCCGGCGCTCGCCGACGGGAACCTGGAGGCCGTCCACACCGTCCTCACGGGAACGCACCAGGGCGACTTCGCGGGCGTGCCGGCCACCGGCAAGTCGGTGGAATTCTCGGGCATCGACATCATCCGGGTGCAGGACGGCAAAGTTGCCGAACACTGGGGATCGACGGACACCATGAGCCTGATGCAGCAGATTGGAGCCGTGCCAAAGTAGGGCCGGATTAGCTACCCATACAGAACAAGAAGTACGACGACGGCGAGCGACGCGCGCCGTCGTCGTCGTGCGTCTCTTACGGCGCGTCGTCCGGGACGCGCCGTGGCCTCCCCGAGTGCCAACCCGATGCCCTGTATCATCCCTTCAGGGGGCGGTGACGCCGAAGTGTCAACCTGGGGGACAGCAGCAGATGTGCAAGCCATAAAGCCTTAAGAAAACGGGCTTTTTGAAGCCATGTGCCCGCCGTCCAGCCACGTATTATCCACGACAGGGCCCCGCTTACGCGGTGTTCCTGTCACAGGTGGTTTCCTGCTCGGCCCACCCTACTGCACCACCCCCCTTTCGCACCGCCCACCCTTCTTCCTCACTCCGCCACCTCGGCGACCCCTGCCGTCGCCTGCCCTGAAAGGACCGCAATGAGCCACCCCGGCCCAACCCTGCCACCGCCGCCTTCCGACTACACCACCTACGGTGCGCCGCAGTATGCGAACGGGCAGTTGTTGGACGGGCAGAACGCTGGGCAGGCTTATCCGGGGCAGTACGGGGCCTTCGCGGGGCAGTACGGGGCGGAACCGCAGAAGTCCTTCCTGGTCACGTGGCTTTTCTCGCTGCTCCTCGGTGTACTGGGCGTGGACCGGTTCTATCTCGGCAAGATCGGCACGGGCATCGCCAAGCTGCTGACGCTGGGCGGACTGGGCTGGTGGGCGCTCGTGGACCTGGTCATCACGCTGGCCGGGAAGCAGACGGACAAGACCGGCCGGCCGCTGGCAGGGTATGCACAGCACAAGAAGGTGGCTGTTGTGGTCACGGTTGTCTTTTTGGTGGTCAACCTGGTGATTGGTGTGTTCAGCGGGATTGCTGCCGCCGCTATTGTCCGGCAGGCCTCCACTCCGCCAATTGTCACCGCCGCTCCTGTGACGTCTGAGAGCGCCGCCTCGGATCCCTCGGCGGATCCGGCGGCCACCGGCGAAGCAGCTACAGGGGAAGACCGTCCGCACCTGGCGGCGCAGACGCTGACGGGCACCGGCGACGCCGTCAAGACGGTGGACCTCAAGGGCGTCCCCGCCGTGGTGACGTTCACGTGCAAGGCCTGCAGCGGCAACACGGTCCTGGAAACCAACGGACATGAGATGCTCCTGGTCAACGCCGTTGGGGCGTACGCAGGCTCGCACCTCGTGGACACCAGCACCGCGGCCACCACCGAGCTGGCTATCAGCGCCGATTCCGCCTGGACGCTGAAGATCGAGGACATCGACAGCGTTCCCACCTCAACGGACAAGGCGAGCGGCCACGGCGACATGGTTCTCTACTGGGACGCGTTTAGCGATAAGGCTGCGGTCACCAACAAGGGCGAAGGCAACTTCGTGGTGCAGGGCTTCGGCAGCGAGGTTCCCGAGCTGGCCGTCAACAAGATCGGCGATTACAACGGCACCGTGAAGCTCACCCCCGGCTTCGTCCAGGTCAACTCCGACGGCGACTGGACCATCGCGGCGAAGTAGCAGCGCCGTTCCCACCCAAAGGCCCCGCAGGACCCCGGCACTTGTGTCTGGTCTGCGGGGCCTTTTGCGTCCGTAGGTTGAGCTTGCCGGGGTGCTTCGCGTGCCAAATCAGATAAGAATTTCCGCTCAAATGAGAAATTGTTCTTGTTTCTACTGCTGGCGGTGTTTGTGGTGCAGGGCGTAGCTGTCAAAGACCGCTGAAGTGGTGTCGCCCGGGTGGCCGAACTTGCCGCGGAGGACTGCCGCCAGCTCCTCCAACGATGCATCGAGCATTCGTCCGGCAAATAGGAGCTCGGTGTTCGGGCTTTGTTGAGCCTCGGCAGCCAACTGCTGCGCATAGGAGATGGTGTCCGGCAGGGAACCCCGTTGTTCAACCTCGCGAAAATAGTAGCTCTCGCGGAAGGACAGCAAATCGATGCTGACCGTAGCAACGTCTATGGCTACGGATTCCAGCAGCGCAGCGGCGTGCAAGGGTTCCAGTCCTGCAATGCCGCTTGGTTCCACTGATTCCCTGATCAGGTTCAGATGGTGGGCAAGGGCGCGGCGGCGGTTGAGCGCCGGGAACAGCTGGAGAAACCACGAGACTGTGGCTGTGAGCAGCCCGAACCCCGTGATCGCCTGGAGTCCTGTCAGCAGCCGGATGATCGGCGAGCCGGCGACCACTTCTCCGAACCCCACTGTTGAGAGGCTCACCATCGATATGTAGGCTGCTTCGGCGAAATCCCCCTGCTGTGGCACGCCGTCCCCGTACACGAAACCTTCCGGGAGGTGCGGCAGGTAAAGCAGCGCCCACCCCGCAATCGCCAGCCCTGCCCATGCGGCAATGACGGCGGCCATCGCCACAGGAGCGGCCAGTGTGCCGGGGCGCCCTTTCAACTTTCGCGAGAGGAACCAGAAGACGCGCATTATTGTTCTGCACACAGGTCCGGAACCGTGCGGGTAAAGGAGTGTATGGAAGACGTCCGCGAGCATCAGAAGAATCAGCCCGGCTCCCAGTACCGTCAAGAGCGTGTCCTCGAAGCGCATGTCTTATCCTACGGGCGGACGGTGATGCGCACTCCTGGCGTGGCCTGCGGCGCACAGGGTGGACCACGAAACTCCAGCCGACGGGCCTCCCGCCGTGTCCGGTGATCGGCCGCGGCGGCGACCGCGGACTACGCTGGCCAACATGAAGCAGACTGACCTTGCCTCCGCTACGGAGGCCGCCGCCGTCGAACCTTCCGCTGAAGAGTCCGGCAAAGCGCGCAACGCCGCACAGCAGAAGGTGCTGGAGAAACTGACCGCGGCCGGAATTAGCGCCGACAGCTCGCCGCGCCGGCTGGCCGAATACGCGTACGACGCCTCCAACTACCGGGTGCCGCCGCTGGCCGTGGTGTTTCCGCGGTCCGCGGATGACGTGGTGGCAGCGCTCGCGGTGTGCCGGGCGACCGGAACGCCGCTGATCAGCCGCGGCGGCGGCACGTCAATGGCGGGCAACGCCATCGGGCCTGGCGTGGTGCTGGACTTCTCCCGGCACATGAACCGGATCCACGGGATCGACGAGGCGGCGGGCACCGTGGCGGTGGACCCGGGCGTGGTGCTCGCCGTGCTCTCGCGCGAGGTGGAGCAGGCAACCGGAAACCGCTTCACCTTCGCCCCGGACCCGTCGTCGAAGAACCGCGCCACCGTGGGCGGCTCGCTGGGCAACGACGCGTGCGGCAACCATTCTGTCCGCTACGGCCGCACGTCTGACCACGTGGTGGAGCTCGACGTCGTCACCTCCGATGGTGCCCGGCTCACCGCCACGGCCACGGGGCTGCGCGCCACGCACCCGGAGGACAAACAGGCGGAGGCGCGTGCCGCAGCCCTGACAGATGAGCTCAAGGAACTGGCCCACAACAACCTGGCCGACTTCCGCGTGGAGCTGGGCCGGATCCAGCGGCAGGTCTCGGGGTACCACCTGGACAACCTGCTGCCGGAGAAGGGTTTCAACGTGGCCCGGGCCCTGGTGGGGTCCGAGGGTACGTGCGCGATCGTCACCGGAGCCCGGATGAAGCTGGTGCCCAAACCGGCGAGCGCTTTGCTCGTGTGCCTCGGCTACGCGGACGTGGTGGACGCGGCGCGGGACATCGAAACCATCCTCGAGTTCTCCCCGGCTGCGGTGGAAGGCATCGACGAGGCGATCGTGGATACGATGCGCTTCCGCCGCGGCGAGGGCGCCGTAGTTGGTCTTCCGGAGGGCAAGGCCTGGCTGTATGTGGATCTCGACGGTGACGATCCCGCCGAAGTCGAGTCCGAGGCCAACCGGTTGCTGGTTCGCCTCCAAGAGAACGGGCGCCTCGTCGCGGGCCGGCCGGTGCCCGACCCGGTGGAGCGGGCCTCGCTGTGGCGGGTACGCGAGGACGGGGCCGGGCTTTCGTCGCGCCTGTCCACGGGCGGCGAGTCCTGGCCGGGGTGGGAGGATTCCGCCGTCGCACCGGAGAACCTGGCCGATTACCTGGCGGACTTCCGCGGGTTGCTGGACAGCTACGGCCTGCAGGGTGTCATGTACGGGCACTTCGGTGCCGGCTGCATGCACATCCGCATTACCTACGACCTTCGCACGGAGGAGGGCCGGGACGTGTTCCGCCGGTTCTCGGCCGACGCCGCGCGGCTGGTCGTGCGGCACGGCGGCTCGCTCTCCGGCGAGCACGGCGACGGCCGGGCCAGGTCGCAGCTGCTGCCGCTGATGTATTCGCCGCGCATGCTGGAGGCCTTCGCCGCCTTCCGCAGGCTGTGGGACCCGGCCGGCATCCTGAACCCGGGCTCGCTCACGAATCCGGACCCGATGGATGAGAACCTGGCGCTGGACGGGGTGCCGCAGCGCGAGTGGCGCACCAGCTTCGACCTCCGCCCGCTGCACTCCGGCGGGGGATCCACGGCGGAGACGGACAATCCGGCACACGCGGGCGGAAGCGGGATAGACCCGTGGGTCCACGCGGTCCAGGGCTGCATAGGCGTGGGCCGCTGTCGCACCGATGCCGGAGGCGTGATGTGCCCCAGCTACCGGGCAACCCGCGACGAGAAGGATTCCACCCGAGGCCGTGCCCGCGTGCTGCAGGACATGGTCCGAGGCGCGCGCACGGTGGAGGAGGGCTGGAAGTCCGAGGAGGTCCGGGAGGTGCTGGACCTCTGCCTGTCCTGCAAGGCGTGCTCCAGCGACTGCCCCACGGGCGTGGACATGGCCAGCTACAAGTCGGAGTTCTTCGACCACTACTACCGGGGCCGGAGGCGTCCGCTTTCGCACTTCTCCCTGGGCTGGCTGCCGCGCTGGCTGAAGGTGACCGGCCGCGTGGCGCCGCTGGTCAACGCTGTGCTGGCCACGCCGCTGGCCAAAGTAGCGGCCATGCTGGGCGGGCTCACGACCGAGCGCTCGATGCCCCGGTTCGCGGGCGGCAGCGAATGGTGCAAGGAGGTTGCCGCGGCCGGCGTGGCGATGCCGGGGAGGAACGGCAGGAAGCACGACGGCGGGACTCGGCTGAGTGCCGGTGGTACCGCTGCCTTGGGTACTGAAAGTGCGGGTGCCGTAGCTTCAAACGACGGCGTAGTGCTGTTCGTGGACACGTTCACCAGGGGCTTCCGACCCGAGGTGGCCGGCGCCGCCGCCCGCGTCCTTGCAGGGTCGGGGGAGCGGACCGAATGCGCGGCCGATGCCTGCTGCGGGCTGACCTGGATTTCGACCGGCCAGCTGGACACCGCGAAGAAGCTGCTGGCCAACGCGGCCGAAGTTCTGGACGACGGCACAGACCGCCCCATCGTGGTGGTGGAGCCCAGCTGCGCGGCCGCGCTGCGGAAGGACCTGCCGGAGCTGGTCCACACGGACCAGGCGAAGCGGGTGGCGGCACGGGTGCGTAGCTTCGCCTCACATGTGGATCAGCTGGCGCGTGCAGGCTGGTCGCCGGCCCCGGCCGCACCGCTGCCGGAGCGTGTGGTGCTGCAGACGCACTGCCACGAGTACTCGGTGTTTGGTGCCGGAACGCAGCGTGCCGCGCTGGCCGCCGTCGGCATCACCGACGTGGTGGATGCCGCCGGGTGCTGCGGTGTGGCGGGCAACTTCGGCTTTGAGAAGGAGCACTACGAGGTGAGCATGCAGGTGGCCGAACAGGCACTCGCACCGGCGCTGCGGAGCGCCGGCCCGGAGTCCGTGATACTGACAGACGGCTTCTCCTGCGCCATGCAGGTCAGGCAGCTGGACGCCGAGCGGCCCGGACGCCACCTCGCCCAGCTTCTCGATCCCGGGTCGGGCACCGCTGGCTAAGCCCGTCCAAACCCGTCGGTCGAGCTGGCCGAAACCCGCTGCCAGCTGAACCCGCCACCCTCGAGCCTTCAGGAGAGAGAAGACCCGATGAGAGTCACCACCACCACCCTTGAGATGCTTGCCGCGCCCGCACAGGAGGCGCCAGCCTTTCCCGAGGGGGTCCGGTTGGACCGCGCGACTGCCGTTTCACCCGAGTATGCGCGGTTCCTCTACGGACTGGTCGGGGGTCCCTGGCATTGGACCGACCGCCTCGGCTGGTCCAGGGAGCAATGGGCCGACGAGCTCACCGTCCCCGGCGCTGAGTTCTGGATCCTCTACGGCGAAGGCGTTCCCCTGGGCTACGTGCACCTGCACCCCACGCCCGCCGACACCGGCACGGACGTCGAGATCCGCTACTTCGGGCTGACGGAACAAGCCATCGGCCGCGGCCTCGGCGGACGCCTCCTCGAACGAGGCATCCTGGCAGCCTGGTCACTGCCGGAGCGGTTCGGGCTTCCACCGGTCACCCGCGTCTGGGTCCACACCTGCACGCTCGACGGACCCGCGGCTCTGGCCAACTACCAGGCCAGGGGCTTCGTTGTCGTCGGCGCGGAAGACGAAGAACAGGACGTCGCCGGGCAGCCTCTTGGTGCCTGGATCTCAACGGGAGGACCTGTCAGCGCCGACCAACACTGACGTGGCCCCGCCGCCCAAAGGGGCGGCCGTCCCCGAAAAGGGGACGGCCCGCCGTCGTACGTCTTAGCCTGAGGCTTTAACTCAGTCCGTACGCCTTCGGCAGCTTCAGTCCGCGCTGGTCCATGAGGGTGCGCAGGCGGGTGGGGTAGTCGGTGATGATGCCGTCCACGCCGAGGTCCATCAGGCGGGCCATGTCGGCGGTGGTGTTCACGGTCCACGGGATGACGGGCAGGCCGAACTCGTGGGCGTCGGCGATCATCTGCGGGGTGACGGACGCGAAGGCGGGGGAGATGACGTCGTAGCCCAGGGCCTTGGCGGCCTTGGCGAGGGAGCCGTCGTAGTCGTCAATGTCGATGCCGCCCAGCTCCGGTGCGGCGCCGGGCTTGCCCACCTGCAGCCACGCGTCGCCGCTGGAGAGCGCCACGACGGGCAGCTGCGGGGCGATCTTCCGGGTGTAGTTCAGCGTGGACCAGTCGAACGACTGCACGGTGGTGCGGCCGGACATGCCCGCCATGTAGATCTCGGTGACCACCGCCTTGGTGAGCGCCACGGAGCCTCCGCCGCCGGCCTGGCCGTCCTCCACCTTGGTCTCCACGTTGAAGCGGACCTTCTTGGCGCCGAAGTCACGCACCAGCTGGAACACATCTTTCAGCTCGGCGATGCGGTTGCCCTCGATCACCTGCTGCTCCGGGTAGCCGGCCAGCTGCTTGTAGCCGCAGTTGAGCGTCTTAATCTGCGCGAGGGAAAGATCCGCCACGCGGTCGCCCGCATAGGGGAACTCGGGGTCGTTCGGCGTAACCGGCGCGGTGTCGGCGCACTTGTTGGCCTGCATCGTGTCGTCGTGCCAGACGACCACCTTGCCGTCCTCGGTCAGGTGGGTGTCCAGCTCGAGCGTGCTCACGCCCAGCTTGAGCGAGTTCGTGAACGCGGCCAGCGATTCCTCGGTCCACTCGCCGCGGCCGCCGCGGTGCGACTGAAGGTCGAAGGAGCCGTTGCGCTCGTTCGTCGTGATGGCCGTTGATTTCGCCGTTGGCGAGGTGCCGGAAGCGTTCGACGACGGCGTCACGGCGTCCGCCGCCGGGGCAGCGACGGCGGGTCCCGCCGTCGAGCCAATGGCAGCGGTGAAAAGCGCGACGGCGGCCGCTGCGGTCAGGACTTTGCGCATGGTTTTGTTCCTCCCGGATGACGGTGGCCGGCGCTGAGCCGCCGACCCGTTCACCCTAGGGAGGCCAGGTGGCGAACGGCATGCGGGCAGGTGGCGGTGAGGTTAACGGCAGTGCCGGGACGTGATGGCAGGTTCCAGCCGGCACATCTTCCATCAGAATGTAGAAAGGAAAAGACAGGAGGCTCAACCATGACTGTCCTCGTTGCCTATGCGAGCGCGCTGGGTTCCACCCGGGAAATAGCTCAACACGTGGCCTCACGAATGGCGGTGGCCCTGGGCGAGGTCGAGTGCCGGTCCGTGGAGGAGGTCGAATCTGTCGCCGGCTACGAGGCTGTGGTGACCGGCAGCGCCATCCACAATCAGGCGTGGCTGCCCCCGGCTTTAGCGTTCCTCACACAGTATGGCCCCGAGCTGGCCGGACGGCCTGTCTGGGCCTTCAGCGTGGGGATGTCCGACGGCCTGCCAAAGCTGTTCCGCGAGCGCGGTGCGGCACTGCAACAGCAACGACTGGAGGAAACGCAGTTCCAGGAAGTCCAGCTTCGCGGCCACGCTGCCTTCTCCGGCGTTTACCAGGCCACCCAGTTGTCGGCTCCGCTCCGGGCATTGTTCCGCATCGCCGGCGGCCGCTTCGGAGATTTGCGCGACTGGGCGGCCGTCGACGCCTGGACGGATCAGATAACAGCCGAACTCGCGAAGCCTGCTTCGTCGGCATCGTCCGACACGGACCCGGCATAGTTTCTCTAGGCCCGGCATAGTATCGCTTGGGGTGGGCGCCGGAGCCGCCTACGGCCGCAAGGCGGTGACGAAGCCGCCCCGGGACTGGTCGGGGGTCGGCTGCTGCTCCAGAGCCGGCCCGCCGGGTGCTGGCCCGCCGGGTCCTGCCGCGTCGGGTGCGGCCAGCGACAGGACGCGGCCATACATCGAACACAGCTCCTCAACGGTGTGTCCTGTGCAGCGCCAGCCTGCTGCGTCGAGCAGTTCCGCCGGGTCCGGCGGATCGGCCCGCGCCAGCAGCTCGCTCATGGGCAGGCCCGTCTGCTCGCTGAACTCACGCAGCTTGGCCTCGATGTCGTCAGTCTTGGGCAGGGCAACTGCCCGCTCAATCACCGCACGGGATCCCTGCGCCGACAGTGCCGCGACTTCCTCCAGCACCGCACCCTGGGCGGCGGCATCGAGGTATGGCAGCAGGCCTTCGAGGACCCAGGTCGTAGGCCGCGCCGGGTCAAAACCGGCGGCCAGGAGCCCCTCCCGCCACGGCAGGGACAGGTCTGCAGGCAGGGGAATTAGTTCGCACCGAGGCTCCGCCGAGAGCCGGCTCAGCACATGGGCCTTGAACTCCAGGACGTTGGCGCTGTCGATTTCAAAGACCTTGGCGCCGGCCGGCCACGGCAGCCGGAAGGCACGGGTGTCGAGCCCCGCGCCGAGAACCACTGTCTGCGTGGCGGGAGGGCCGGACTGCAGGAAGTCGTCGATGAACCTGGTCCGCATACCGATGTAAATGGACGCAAGCAGGAGCGGCTGCTGCAGGGGAGGAGCCTCCGCCGGTTCAGCCGGCCACACCGTCGGCAGGTCCAGGTGGGAGCGGGCAGCCACCACCAGAGCGGAGGCGAAAGGATCCGCCACGAGCGCGTCGGCCCGCGACGTCTCGACGGCACGGCCCGCCGCCACGGCCAGGGCCGTCTGCGGTAGCCCCTGGTCCTCAAGTTCGGGACTGCGTCCTTGCTCTGTCACGCCTTACCCTCCCGTTCGCTGCTTCCCTTTCGGTGAGCCTACTCCCGGTGATGCCTGTCAGAGCTGCGCGGCGCTGTCCCACCAGCCTTCCCAAGCCGCGGACGTGAGCTGGCCCTGGGGAAAATCGGTATTCGACACGGCCTCTCCGAATTGGGAGTTCCCGTCAGCGCGCGTGGTGAAGAACAGATTCAAGGTATTCCAAAGCATGGCTATTTCCTTTCAATCGAGGGTGCGGACGACCCTCTTTCAGGTAGGAATTAGCGTAGCCACGGTATGTTTCAGCGCATCGATTCAACGTTTCGTTCTTGTATCCGTGTGCTCACCTAGCGGCGCAGGACCTCTTCGCGGAACTGTCCGACGGGCGGCGGTTGGCCACGATCAGTGGCAGCAGGTCTCCGGGGGACGTGACAACGGCGGCCGCCTGCGACGCTTCCCCGGCGTCCCCGTAGCCCCAGAGCGCGAATATTGTCGGGATTCCGTGTTGGGCGGCTCCGGCGACGTCGTAGCTCCGGTCTCCGATCATTACGGGACTGGAGATGTCTACGCCTTCGGATTGAAGGCGGAGCAGCAATTCGGCGACGACCTCTGCCTTGCTCGCTCTTCCGTCGCGGTCGGACGCCCCGCAGATGTTGATGAAATGGCCTTCGATTCCAAACCTTCGTGCGAGTCTTACCGCTTGATCTTCCACCTTGGATGTGGCGACAGCCATCGGCATGCCGGCCGAGTGCAGGTGGTCAAGCAGTTCGATGATCCCGTCGTACGGGCTGGACTGTTCAGCGCCGTGGTCGGCGTATGCCTTGCGGTAGTGTTGGAGGGCCCTTTGGGCGGTTACGTCGTCCAACTGTGAGACTGTTCTGAAGGACTCGATCATCGGCGGGCCGACGAATTGGCGCAGTTTGTCCATCGCGGGGACCGGCGCGCCTACGGCTGCCAGGGCTCGGGCAGCACTTGCCGTGACGCCGGGTGCTGAATCCAGCAGCGTTCCGTCCATGTCGAACAGGACGCAGCTAATGCCGGTGAGAGGCGGACGGTCTTGCTGCAGAAATGTCATTTTTTCGGGTGCTTTCGGTCGTGGAATTGGTTCGGTTCCGGGTGTGCCGGGGAAATTTTGGTGTGAAGGGTAGGCATGGATCGAGTGAGTCTTGATCAGATTGACCAGAGGATTCTTGCGGAGCTAACGAAGAACGCTCGGATGAGCCACGCGGAGCTGGCGACCAAAGTCCTGCTGTCGAGGAATGCCGTGCGCCAACGGATTGAACGGATGGAACGGCAAGGGTATATCCAGGGGTACACCATTGTTGCCGGCCCGCCGGGGCAGGGGCCGGTGTCCGCCTTCCTGATGGTTTACAGGAAGGACCGGGTGCGGGGGTCGGACGTCATCACCGTACTGCGGTCGATTCCGGAAGTGGTTTTGTGTGATGTCGTGAGCGGTGACTTTGATCTGTTGGTGAGGGTCGAGGCCCGGTCGCTGGAGAGGGTTCAAGAGATCTGGGAGCAGATTGCGGCCATTCCCGGCGTCACGGACACGGTGACGGCCATGACGCTGTCCAGTTACATCAGGCGGGGCCCCGGAGGTGCCCGCGCCACCGAGTGAAGCCGTCAGTTCCTGATGCAGATGACCTTTGGCTGGGTCATCTCCTCATACGCGAAATGGACGCCCTCCCTGCCCATGCTTCCGTACTTGGCCCCGCCGAACGGCATGCCGTCGAAGCGGTAATCAGAGGAGTCGTTGATCATGACGCCGCCTGCTTCGAGCAGTTGGGCTGCGTCCATGGCCCTGGCCAGGGAGTCGGTGAAGATGCCCGCATGAAGACTGAACTCGATGGCGTTGGCGACTTCGATGGCCTCTTCGAACGTACTGAACTGGCGGAACATGACCACGGGCCCGAAAACCTCCTGCTTCCACAGCCGGCTGTCCGTCGGGACTGCTTCCAGGACGGTCGGGTGAAGCACATTGCCGTCCGTGACATTGCCTGAAAGAAGGACAGCGCCGGCGCCGAGGGCCTCGTCCAGCTTGGTCTGGAGCTCGTGCAGCGCAGCCGGGCTGATCATGGGCCCGACGTCCGTCCGTTCATCTGATGGATCTCCGGAAACCAACCTGGCCGTCGCCTCCAGGAAGCGCCGGCGGAACGCGCCGTACACCGGGGCGGCTATGAGAATCCGTTGCACCCCCACGCAGTTCTGGCCGGCCGCCCAAAATGCTCCGGAGACGCAGGATTCCACTGCTTTTTCGATGTCGGCATCGTCCAGGACGATCACAGGTGCGTTTCCGCCGAGATCCATGGACAGCTTCTTCAAGCCCGCCGCGCGGGCGATGCTTTCACCCGTGGAGAAGCCCCCGGTGAAGGACACCATTCGTATGTCCCGGGACCTGATAATTGTTTCGGCCACTTCCCGGCCGCCGTGGACAACCGTGAGGGCCTCCGGCGGGAGCCCGGAGCTCACGAGGGCGTCCGCGAGCAGCTGGGCTGACAGCGGCGTCAGCGCAGAGGGTTTGAGAATCACGGCGTTTCCTCCGGCGATTGCCGGGCCGATCTTGTGCGCCACCAGGTTGAGGGGGTCGTTGAACGGGGTGATCGCGGCAATGATGCCCAGTGGTTCGCGCGAGTACCACCCGGTGCGGTCCTCTGAGCCTTCGTAGGAGTCGAAGGGGATGACTTCGCCTGCGTTCCGGCGCGCTTCGGCGGCGGACAGGCGGAGTGTGTTGACCGCTCGCAGCACTTCCTTCCGTGCCTGGCGGATCGTTTTCCCGGCCTCGGACACTATCGTTAGTGCGAACTCCTCGCAGCGCTGCTCGATCTCCGTTGCGGCGCCGTCCAGGATCTTCCCGCGCGCGGCGCGGGACAGGACCCGTGCCTTCCGGGCGCCGACGCGGGCCGTTTCGATCACGGACTTGGCGGCGGTGGCTTCGGTCAGCGAAACCGCGCCGACCACCCTGCCGTCGTAGGGGCTCGTCACGTCACGGAACTGTGGCAGCGCGGTTTTTGTCGAACACAGCATGGATTCAGGCATTTGCGGATACCTCCGTCCTGGCTGCGTGCATCGCGATGATGTCAGAGAGCAGCGCGTAGGCGGTCTCCACGCGCCCGGCTCCAGGTCCGGAGATGGTTACAGCGCCCAGAAGATCGGTCTCGAAGGATACGGCATTGGTTGCGCCGGAAACCCCGGCCAGCCCATGATCAAGGGGGAGCGCTACAGGGGATACGCCTGCAGTCACGGACCCGTCTGGATTCCGCCGTGCCGCGCCGACGAGCTTCCAGCGGTGCCCCTCGCGGGCTGCCTTCCGAATATCTTCCGGGGCCACGGTCGAAATCCCCTGCCGATGAACGTCCTTGAGCTCTATGCCGGCGCCCAGCAGTTCGTTGGCGAGGATGAGGACCTTGAGCTGAACGTCGTGGCCCTCGATGTCGGCTGCGGGGTTTGCTTCGGCGTAGCCGAGTTCCTGCGCCTCCCTGATGGCCGCGTCGAAGTCCAGACCGGCTTCCATCCGCCCGAGCACGTAGTTACTGGTGCCGTTGAGAATGCCTTCGAAGCCATCCAGTTTCAGCCCGGCGAACATCTTCTTGGCCAGGCGGATGACGGGAGTGCCGCTCATGACGGCGCCCTCGAACTCGAAGTGCACGCCGTTCTGTTCGGCAAGGGAGCTCAGCTCGGCGCCGCGGAGGGCAACCGGGCCCTTGTTTGTGGTGCAGACGCTCTTGGCGGATTCGAGTGCCCAGCGCACATGTGAAACTGCCGGCTCGCCGTCTTCGGGATTAGTGAAGGTGGCCTCGCAGACAATGTCCGCTGTGCAGTTGCGGATCACGGATTCGTTGTTGGTGTCGGCGGATCCGCCGTACGCTGCGAAGGTTTCATTGTCGCCGCCCAGTTTGAGGGCAACGGAGAGGTCCACGCCTTCAGGCTGGACCAGGGATCCGAGCCGCAGGTCGGTGATGGCCACCACCCGCAGGCCGAAGCCCAGGTCGGAACGAAGTCTCTCACCACGGGTATTGATCAGTTCGGCCAGCGTCCTGTTGACGCCGCCGAAGCCGATCAGCGCAATGTCGTAGGTGGTCATGGTGCTCCTTCAATCAGTTACATCGGTCCTCCAATGCTGGCCGCATTCCCTGTCCGTCGGCGCATGTGATTGTGACCGAAAAGCAGGTCGAACTGACCATCCGCCTGCCGATTCGCCATGTACCCCGCAACGTAACCTGCGTTCAACATAGACATGTAGAGATGTTCTTAATGACCAAAATGGCCTTTTCGTGTTACTTTCATCACTGTCGCTACTGCGCAGCTCGAGTCGGCTTGACCCACGCCGGGCCACATGCGCATCCTCCGCAGCAGACCCGCCACTCACCTGGGAGAAACCATGGAACCGTCATCACCTGTCCAGCTGGAGCCTCAGCCCACCATTCCGCCGTCGACCGATTCGGGGCTCCGGCGGTCCATGGGGGCACGGCATCTGGTCATGATCGCCATGGGCGGGGTGATCGGCTCCGGGCTTTTCCTGAGCTCGGGGTACACCATTTCCCAGGCCGGGCCGCTCGGGGCAGTCATCGCGTATCTCATCGGCGCCTTTGTTGTGTACCTCGTGATGGCCTGCCTCGGTGAACTCGCCATCGCTTATCCGGTCTCAGGGGCCTTCCATATCTACGCGGCGAGGTCGATCGGGCCGGCCACAGGGTTCACCACCGCCTGGCTCTACTGGCTCTGCTGGGCGGTGGCCATCGGATCGGAGTTCACGGCTTCCGGTCTCCTGATGCAGCGCTGGTTCCCGGGTGTTGACGTCTGGGTCTGGTGCGTTATCTTCGCCTCGGTCCTCTTCGGCTTCAATGCGGTTTCTTCGAAATTCTTCGGCGAGTCCGAGTTCTGGTTTGCCATCGTCAAGGTCGGCGCCATCGTGGTTCTCATCGTTTTCGGCGGCGCGGCGCTGTTCGGCTTCCACCCGCTCAGCGAGGCGGCCAACCATGCCGCTATGTTTGAAAACTTCAACACTTCCGGCGGCCTCTTCCCCAACGGCTTCACCGGTGTCCTGGTCACTGCGCTTGCTGTGTTCTACGCCTTCTCCGGTTCAGAGCTCATCGGTGTGGCGGCGGGCGAAACCACTGACCCGGCCACCAGCATCCCCAAAGCGATGCGCAGCACCGTCATCCGTCTCCTGATCTTCTTCGTCGGGGCAATCGCTGTCATCGCCGCCACCATCCCCTTCGAGCAGGTCGGGCTGGATGAAAGCCCGTTCGTGACGGTCTTCTCATCCATCGGCATTCCTTACGCCGCCGACATCATGAACTTCGTCATCATCACCGCACTCCTTTCAGCCGGTAACAGCGGTCTCTTCTCCTGCGCACGGATGCTCTACTCCCTTGCCGACGAGGGGCACGCGCCCCGGGCGCTGAAGAAGCTGACCCGACGCGGTATCCCCATGACTGCACTCTCCGTCAGCATGCTCGGCGGCCTGGCATCCCTCATCAGCAGCGTCGTTGCACCTGAAACCGTATATCTGGCTCTCGTATCGGTGGCGGGTTTCGCCGTCGTCGGGGTCTGGATGTCCATCACCGCCTCGCATTTCTTCCACAGGAGATCCTTCGTCAAAAACGGCGGTGATGTCGCTGCGCTTCCCTACGCGGCCCCGCTGTTCCCGCTGGTGCCGATCCTGGCCTTCTCCCTCTGCCTCATCTCGCTCATCGGCATCGCCTATGACCCGAACCAGGTAGCAGCGCTCTATTTCGGAGTCACTTTCGTTGGCGCCTGCTACGCCTTCTTCTACTTCAAGTACGGACGCAAGGCGCGCCCAAACCAGCCCTCCTGACGCCGTCACCATCTATCGTCCACGTGGCTTGGTGGCGGGGGACTTTCGTCCCCCGCCACCAGGCCCGGCGTTCTGTGGGGACGTGTGAGAATAGGCGTAGTTGTCAGGCGGAAGGAGCACGGAGCATGGATTCTTCCTCGGAAGCGTCATCCATGGCCCAAGGCCTTCGGATAGTCCGGCTGGTCGCGGACCGGGAGAAGCGGGGAAGGCGGCTACTCGGCGTTTCCCAGATCGCATCTGAGCTGGAGATGGACCAAAGCCGGGTCTCCCGGTTGACTCAGGAATTGTGCGAGCTGGGACTGCTGGAACGCGTCGAACGCGGGCCATTCCGGACCGGTCCACGTTTTTTCAGCCTGGCTGCCGCCTTGAACACGGGTTGGGTACGCGAATCAAGAACCGAACTTGAGGCTTTGGTGGCCTCGTTCGGCCTGAGATCCAGACTTTCCGTCCGGGAGGGCTTCCGCGTCATTCTCCTGCGGACCTCCAGCAATGACGCGGTTCCCGGCGGCTTCGTAAAACCCGGCATGGTGACACCCGTGTGGTGCACCGGGTCCGGCCGGGCCCTCCTGTGGGACGAGGAGCAGCCAGCCGTTGAGGCCCTCCTTGCGGACGTCAACTTCATTGGCGTAGGCGGCCCGGGGGCGGCCCATTCGCCGCAGGAAGTCGTCGAATTGATGGACCGGGACCGGGCGCGGGGCTTTATTGTCGCGGAGGAAGAGTTCGAGCATGGAGTCTACGAACTGGCGGTTCCCGTCCGCACCGCCGACGGTTCCGTTCTTGCGGCGCTCAGCGTCCTGGGCAGTCGGGCCGAGATCACGTCCGGCGCAGAAGACGTTGCACAGGCCCTGTGGGAAGCAGCCCAGCGGCTGGGGTCCTGCCAGGGCGGCACGCGGAACAACGCTGGCCGGAAGGGTCTTGCCAGCTAAGGCACGTTCTGCGGCAGGGCATGACCCAGCGTTGACTCAAGCCACGTTCCCCAGGACACGAGGGCCGTGGCGCAGGCCTCCAGCCTCGGTTGCAGGCGAGTCTTGGCGCCTACGACCTGAAGCGCTGCCACCACGTCGCCCTTGAAGTCCCGAATCGGGACGGCCAGGGAATACAGCCCGGGTTCGGCTTCCTCGTCGACGATGGAGTATCCGCGCGCCCGGGCCGCGCGTAGTCGTGACAGGAAGTCCTCTGCGTCAAGGGGTGTATTGGGGCCATGACGCACGAAAGCGACGCCGGAGAAAAGGGTCCGGACCTCGTCGTCGGACGCTTCCCACAGCACTGCCTGGCCGGCATCGCTGCAGTACGCTGGGTAGGGCCGGCCCAGCCATGAGCCGATCATGTTGCTGCTTGCCGGAACATGCTCGCCGATGGTGACGGTGCTGTCTCCGCTCAGAATGCTGAGGAAGCATCCTTCGTCAGTTTCACGGGCCAAGCCTGCCAAGGCGGTGGCGCCGTCAGTCTGCAGGCGTTGTTCGGTCAGCAGTTGCGCGTCCGTCAGGAGCGACCAGTCGACGGCGTAGGTCCGGTGGTCTTTGCGGACCAGAAACCCCTCCTGCTGCGCCGTCCGCAGGCTGCGCGCTACCTGGCTGCGGTCCTTGCCCAGGTCGGTTGCTATATCAGCGACCGTTCCGCCGGGCAGGCCTTCTGCGTTGCGGGAGCCCACCGCTAGGACAGCCATAATTCCCCGGCCCATGCTGGATGTCTTAGACATGGGTCCGATTCTAGTCACTGGAGGAACGCCTCCTAGTGGATGGCGAAGACCCGGGCAGGAAAACCGCTGCCCCGCAAAGGCTTGGGCCAAGTGGCAATGAGGGCAGCGCCCGCTTCCGGAAGTCCGTCCAGGTTCGCCATCAGCTCGATCTGCCACCGGTTCTGCGCCAGGACGTAGGTCTCCAGGGTGAAATCCTGGCGGGATGTGGCCAGTCCCGGGTCGGTGTCGGTCTGCTCATGACCGACGGCGGTAACGGACCGCTCCTCAATCAGGAAGGAGAGGACTTCCTGCGACCAGCCTGGTGTGTGGCTGGCACCGTGATCGTCCCTGTTTGCCATGGCGGCAGCGTCAGGCCAACGGTCACTCCAGCCTGTCCGCAATGCCACGAAGGCCCCGGGTGGGATGGTGCCATTGCGGTGTTCCCAGGCCTGGACGTCCTCCATCTGGGGAGTGGCGTCCGCGTTGGCGATGACGCGCTCGGTGATGTCCAGGACGACCAGCGGAAGGACCATCTCCTCCACGGGAATCTGGTCCAGGGTCCTTCCTCCTGAGATGAAATGCGAGGGAGGATCAACGTGTGTTCCCCATTGTCCGATGATCGAGTAGCGGTGAGCGGTGAAACCGTCACCTTTCTCCAGATCGAAGACGGGCTCCCTGATTTCGTCGGGGAATGCCGGGAAGTGTGGCTGGCCGGGGTGGAAGGCGTGGGTCAGGTCAGTGAATGATCTGCCGGCCAACAGCGTCTGCAGGCCGTCCCAGAGTGCGGTTGTAGTGACTGGAGTCATGACGTGGCCTGGCTTTCAACCAACGCCGGAAGGGCAGTGTTGGAAACGCTGATTGGCCCTGTTAGCTCAATGACGGGTACCTCCCAGGGGTGGATATCCACAATGTGCTGCAGGAAGCGTTCCACGGCGTCGTCGTCGAGCGCGGCATCGAAATACGTCGTCAGGACCAGGGTCGGCGAAATTGTCTGCTGACCAACCTGCCCCAACGTGGGATTGGCGCCTTCAGCGCAGGTGAACCCCTCAAAACCCAAACCGGATTCGAAGACATGCCGGTAGTTGCCAAAGTCCCCGAGGTCAGGAGATCCCGCGACAGCGTCGAGCAGGGCCGCAATGCCCGCTTCGTCTTTGAATGCTTCGGCGTCGCCGCTGGCGAGGCGCGAGAAAGTTTCCGCAGCTACGGGCCAATGCACACGCAGCTTGCGTACTGCTTTCATTTCAATCTTCAAGGGATGCCTCCTGATGGTTCGTAACGTGTTTGCATGCCATCGTGGCACGGTGTGGTGATCATTACAAGCATTGAAAAATGCTTATTATGATCACAGCCATTGCATACCGCGTGGACCCGGTGCCTCGTGCCGGACAGGCATGGATGAACGAACCGCTTGGAGCCCAAACGATGCCCAGTAACACCAATCTCTCCCGCATGCTTGATGCCGGAGCGAACCCGACCGTGGACGGCGCGCTGGCCACCGAGCTGGAAGCGCACGGCTGCAATCTGGACGACCCTTTGTGGTCGGCTAAGGTCCTCCTGGAAGAGCCGGAGCTCGTCAAACGTGTGCACCTCGATTACTTCCGCGCCGGGGCAACAGTCGCCATCACCGCGAGCTATCAGGCGACACCCCTGGGATTTGCGCGGCGCGGCATTGGCGAAGAGGAGGCCCTGGAACTGGTGGCATTGAGTGTGCGCCTGGCCGACGAGGCCCGCCGCGAGCACCTGGCCGAAAATCCGGATGCAGGCCCCCTGCTGATTGCCGGATCGGTCGGTCCGTACGGCGCATACCTGGCTGATGGGTCCGAATACCGTGGAGACTACGTCCTCAGCCGAAACGAGTTTTTGGAGTTCCACCGGCCGCGAATCGCGGCGCTGGTGGAGGCTGGCGTGGACTTGCTTGCCTGCGAGACGCTGCCGTCCCTGCCGGAAGCCGAGGCCCTGGTGGCGCTCATGGAAGAGTTCGACGTCGAAGGCTGGCTCTCCTTTACGCTACGGGACGGAGGGCACATCAGCGACGGCACGCCGCTGGCTCAGGTGGCAAAGCTCAGCAGGGCGCAGCCGTCCGTTGTGGCCATTGGCGTCAACTGTGTGCCGCTGGAGCTGGTTGCCCCATCCCTGGGCGCTCTGGGCAAAGCCACGGACACGCCCCTGATCGCGTATCCAAATTCCGGCGAAAGCTATGACGCCGTCAGTAAAACATGGCGGCCAGCCACGGCCATTGCGGGACCGGGAAGTGAGCACGCCGCAAGCCTTGCGGAAGGAACCGCCATCTGGCGTGAACTTGGCGCCCGGCTCATCGGCGGGTGCTGCCGAACCACCCCGGAGGATATAGCCGCCGCGGCCAGGCTGACAGAAAACCCCTAACGGCCGGACCCAATGCTTAGCGCCCAGGAACTAATCGGTGCCCGTCCCGCTGGGCCGGCGATGCCTGTGGTGCCTGGAATAGTGCTCGAACGTCAGCTCCGCGTCATTTCCTCCAGCAGTTCCAACACGTGCCGGTAGTCCCTGCCGGTGGCCCGGGTCATGCCCAGTTCGCAGGTGCGGTTGCAGGACGCATGCGCCGACGCCCCCATCTCATCAATCTCCCTGCCCTGCTTCTCGGTGGCGGAGGCGGTGAGCTCGGGATGCAGCATGCCGCGGTCCCCGGCGAAGGCGCAGCAGCCCCAGCTGTCCGGAACTTCCACCCGCTCGGCCACAGCCTGGGCAACGGCAGTCAGCGAACCGTTGATGCCCATGCGGGTGGAGGAGCAGGTGGGGTGCAGCGCCAGCGAATCGAGCTTCTCGTGCTCCGGCAGCTTGGGAAGGATGTGCTCGGCGGCGAAGTCCACGGCGTCCACGATCCTCAGCTCGCGCTGCCCGGGCAGCGGAGCGTCGGTTTCCACCGCCTGCCGCAACCCTTCGGTGCACGAGGATGCGTCGCAGATGATCGGGAGTTCCCCGTCGCGGGTGGCCTGCCGCAGTGCCTCCAGTGTTTTCTCCCGCATGGTGGCCTGCCCGGCCGCCATGCCCTTGGAGGACCAGGGCGTTCCGCAGCACAGCCCGTCGATGCCGTCCGGCACCAGCAGCGTCACTCCGGCCCGCTCGCAGAGCTGCTCAAAGCTGTACTGGACGCCCCGGCCCGCGCCGTCGCCACCGGAACCGCCGCCATTGCCATCCGAGGTGCCGCTCGAACCGGCCGGGCCGAACATCGTCCCCACACACGCCGGGAAGTAGACAGCGTCCGGTGCGCCATCCGGCGTTGGCCGCTTTCGGGCGGAACCGCCGCCCGGCAGTTCCGCCGAGTACAGCGGAACGGTGTCCGTCCCGAGGACCGCGCGGGCTGCCTTGTTGGGCGGAACCACCGCCGCGGCCGGAAGCTTGTTCACCACCGTCAGCGCCAGGGATGCCCCGCGCGTGACTCCGCCCCAGTGCTTCGCCGCGGCGTTCCACACACCGTTTTCCGCCTGACCGGCCTCGGACCGCCGGATCCGCTTCACCAGCAGGCCGGTGTTGATCTCCACGGGACACGCCGTCTGGCACATGCCGTCCACCGCGCAGGTCTGCACCGATTCGTAGTCGTAGTCCTTCTCGAGCTGCTTAACCAGCGCGTCGTCTCCCGCCAGCCGTGCCGACTCGATGGCCCGCAGCGTGACAATGCGCTGGCGCGGTGTCAGGGTCAGGTCCTTGCTGGGGCACACCGGCTCGCAGTAGCCGCAGGAGACGCAGCGGTCCACCTCCTCGGCCACCGGCGGCGCCGTCTTGATGTGCCGCAGGTGCGCCTGCGGGTCGTCGTCCATCAGGACGCCCGGGTTGAGCATCCCCGACGGGTCGAACAGCTGCTTGATCCTGCGCATCACCGCGTACAGCTCGTCGCCGTACTGCCTCCGCACATAGGGCGCCATGACCCGGCCGGTGCCGTGTTCGGCCTTGAGTGAGCCGCCTTCAGCCAGGACCAGGTCCACCATGTCCTCCGTGAACGAGCTGTAGCGGTCCAGCTCCTGCTGGGTGGTGAAGCCGTCGGTGAGCATGAAGTGGACGTTGCCGTCCTTCGCATGGCCGAAGATGACGCTGTTGCTGTAGCTGTATTTGTCGAACAGCCCCACCAGTTCCCGGCAGGTGCGGCCCAGCACGGGAACCGGAACCACGATGTCCTCCAGCAGGGCCGTTGTTCCCGTCGGACGGGCTCCGGCCACCGACGCGTACAGGCCCTTGCGCAGGTGCCACAGCCCGGCCCGGGCCGAGGCGTCCCCGGTGAACTGCGCCGGGGCGGAAAGCCCCAGATTCTCGAGCATGCCCTCGCCCCGCCGCTGCAGCTCAGCCAGCTGGTCGGGCTGTTCGGCCGAGTATTCCACCAGCAGTGCGGCGTGGTCCCGGACCGCCAGATCCTGGACGACGGCGGGAGTCCCCTTGAGCGTCTGGCCCACCTTGAGCGACAGCGCATCCATCAGCTCCACCGTCGCCGCCCCGGTTTCCACCAGGGCGGGAAGTGCTTCGTTGGCTGTCTGCAGGTCGGGGAACACCAACAGCCCGGTAGCCGCGTGCGTCAGCCGCGGAATGGTCCGGAAGACGGCTTCGGCCACGAAACCGAGCGTGCCTTCGCTGCCCACAATCAGGTGGGCCATCATCTCCACCGGGCTGTCGTAGTCCAGCAGGGAGTTCAGGCCGTAGCCCATGGTGTTCTTCATGGAGAACTGCTGCCGGATCCTGCCCGCGGAATCGCTGTTGCCGCGCACCCGCCGGGCCAGCTCCGCCAGGCCCGCGTACAGTTCCGGTTCCAGCGTGCGCAGCTTGTGGTCCGCATCCGGCGCGCCTGTATCGATCACGGTGCCGGAGGGCAGCACCACGGTGAGGGACTCGAGCGTGCGGTAGGCGTTGTCCACTGTGCCGCAGTTCATGCCCGAGGAGTTGTTGGCCACCACCCCGCCCACGGTGCAGGCCGATTCGCTGGCGGGATCCGGGCCGAACTTGCGCCCGTAGGGTGCCAGCCGGGCGTTCAGCGCACGGACCGTGACGCCGGGCTGGACGCGGACCCGGGCGCCGCCGTCGAGCACCTCAACGTTCCGGAAGTTGCGGCGCACGTCCACCAGGACGCCGTCGCTGACTGCCTGTCCGCTGAGGCTGGTACCGCCGGAGCGGAAGGTCAGCGGAACGCCCTGGGCGGCGCTGGCGCGGAGTAGGCGGCCCACCTCTTCCGCGTTCCCGGCCATCACCACTGCCTGCGGGATGAGCAGGAAGTGGGAGGCGTCATGCGCGTTGGCGTGGAGGTCGATGGGCCGGGTTTTCACCTGGGCGGGATCGGCCACGGCCTCGCGGAGCCCGGCAAGTTGCAGTGTTGTCATCAGGGAACCATCCAGCCAAGTACGGGGGTGGACTGCAGGAGGATCAGGATGGTGATGAGGGCCAGCAGCCCAACGCTCCATCCGATCAGTTTACGGAACAGGGTCCCTTCGGAGCCGTCCAGCCCGACGGCGGCGGAGGCCACCGCGAGGTTCTGCAGTGAGAGCATCTTGCCCATGACGCCGGCGGAGGAGTTGGATGCCGCCATGAGGACCGGGGACAGCCCGGTCTGCTGGGCGGCGGTGGCCTGCATCTGCCCGAACAGCGAGTTGGAAGAGGTGTCGGAACCGGTCAGGGCGACGCCGATCCAGCCGATCAGCGGGGAGAGCACGGCGAAGAATCCGCCGGCGGAGGCCAGGGCAAACCCCAGCGTGGTGGTCTGGCCGGACAGGTTCATCACGAAGGACAGGGCCAGGACGGAGGTCACGGTGACGATGGTCCAGCGAAGCTGAACGAGCGTCTCGCGGTAGATCCGCCAGGCCTGGCCGGCCGTGATCTTGTAGAGGGCCATGGTGATCAGGCCGGAGAACAGCAGCAGCGTGCCGGTGGCCTTGAGGTGGTCGAGCTTGAACTTGGTGGCCGCCACCGGCTTGCCGGCGGAGTCGGCGACGTCCAGGCCCGGCCAGTGGAACGTCACCGTTCCCACCTGGTTCAGCCAGGACTTGATGGCCGGGATCTGTGCAATGGAGAACACCGTGATGATGATCAGGTAGGGGGCAATGGCCATCCAGATGTGGCGCGGTTCCGGCCGGGTGCTGTCCGCGGGCGCGGTGCTTCCGGCAGGGCCTGCGGAACGGCGGGAGACCGCCGTCGTCCCTTCTTGGGAGCCAACAGCGCCGCGGGAGGCGTTCGCCCCGATGGGTGCGGCCCCGGCCGCAACAGACTGCACGGCGTCGGACGCCACCCCGCCTGCCATGCCGATGGTTTCCTTCGGCTTCCAGAACCGCAGCATCACCAAGACCGCGGCGACAGTGACGACGGCGGCAACGACGTCGGTCAGTTCCACGGCGAAGTAGTTGGAGGTGACGAACTGGGACATGGCGAAGGCAACGCCGGCCACCAGTGCCACGGGCCAGGCCTGCTTCACGCCCCGGCGCCCGTCCACGATGAACACGAGCAGGAGCGGCACGATCAGCGCGATGAAGGGGGTTTGCCGCCCGGCCATCGATGACAGGTCGTGGAGCGGCAAGCCGGTGACACCGTTGAGCGCAATGATCGGGGCCGCCATGGCGCCGAAGGCGACGGGCGCCGTGTTGGCCAGCAGGGAGACGATCGCGGACTTCAGCGGTTTCATCCCGGCGGCCATCAGCATGGCCGCCGAAATTGCGACTGGGGCGCCGAAGCCGGCCAGGGATTCCAGCAGGGCCCCGAAGCAGAAGGCGATCAGGATCGACAGGATACGCAGGTCGTCCGAGATGGAGCGGATGGTGCGGCCCAGGGCCTCGAACCATGGGGTGGCGACGGTGAGCTTGTAGATCCACAGGGCGTTGACCAGGATCCAGAGGATGGGGAAGAGGCCGTAGAAGATGCCGGCCGCCGTGGCGCTGAGGGCCTGGTTGAGGGGCATCTGCCAGCCCGCGACTGCCAGGATCAGTGACACTGCGAGGCTGGCGATGGCGGCCTTGGGTGCCTTGACCCGGAAGACGCCCAGGAGAACAAAGAGCAGGACGAGCGGAAGTGCGGCGCAGAGGGCCGAGAGCATGAGTGACCCGGCGATGGGGTCAAGGATCTGCTGAAACATGAGATCTCCAGGATGTGTGAGGCGTCACAGCTTCGTGGCGCCCTACGATTGTCTAACAAGTACACACGTCGGTCAAGACTACTTTGATGGCTTGTCTGGCAAAATGAAGGGACCAGCCCCTCAAGCGACGTGTAGAAGACGTGGAGAAGCGGAGAGCCGTGAGCCGTGTTTCAGCTGTATCGATCGTCGAGGCGATCGCCTCGGACATCCGGGCCCGGGTCTTTTCGGGCGAGCTGCCGGCACTGCATGCGCTGACGGAGACCGAGGTCGCATCCTCCTACGACGTTGCCCGGCCCACGGCCAAGGCCGCGATCGAGAAGCTTGTGGCGGAAGGGCTGCTGGTCAGGGGAGTGCACAAGACCGCCCGCGTGGCCGACCTCGGTCCGGAGTCCGTGCGCGACATCTACCTTGCCCGGGCTTATCTGGAGAGCGAAGTGCTCCGGCGGCTGGCATCCAGCCGGACCGTGCCGGACGAAGCCGTGCGGGCCAACAACGACATCGCTGCCCTGAAGACAGGCGCGCCCCTGGACGTGGTGGAACCGGACATGCGGTTCCACACCAGCCTGGTGGACGCCCTGGGCAACCAGCGCATCAGCAAGATGTACCTGTCGCTGGTGGGGGAAGTCCGCCTCTGCATGTCCCGGGTGCAGTCACTGCACCTGCTCGACACAACCCTCATCCAGGCGGAGCACCAGAAGCTCCTCGAACTGATTGCGGCGGGGAAAGGCGACGCCGCGGCGCAGCTCCTGGACGAACACCTCGGACGGGCCCGGGAACGGCTGGTCGCCACCATGGGTGGCGAAGCTGGCCCGGAAGCGGAGCTGCCGTCAAAGCTGACGGGGTAGAGCACCGGGAGCCCGGGCGTCCGGCCCCGAGCGCGCCGGACCCCACGAGCTGAGGAGGGCCAGGCCCGCGGCCATCGCCGCGCTGAGTACCACCGCGCCCAGCCAGGCCGATCATCACCACGGGCAGCCAGGCTGCGGCCACCACCAGCAGGGTGACGATCCCGCGGGCCGGGCGCCGGGCGGCGGAGAGCGTGAAGAGGAACGGGGCGATGATCAGCGCTGTGGTCAGCAGGTAGCTCGCCAGGGTGACGACTACCGGCATCTCCGATTGGTTGCGTCCGGGGCTGCCGAACGGCGTCGGGGTGAACAGGGCCGTCGGTCCCGGCCGCACGAAGGCGGAGACGTAAATGAGGAAGAACGCTCCCAGCCCGGTCATGAGGACGACGGCGAACAGCGCCGCCGGCGTCCACGCAAAGTTTCCGGCGTGGCCGGGTGAGCGGCTGCCCGCGCGGGCGCTGCGGACCGCGGTGCCCAGGATGAGGAAGAGGCTGAAGCCGAGCAGCAGGTGCGTGGGGCTGACCAGGGCGTCCAGCGAGACTTCGATGCCCAGCAGTTCGTGCCACAGCAGGTCCAGGCCGCCGGCGGTGGCGAACAGAACCACACCCACCGCGGTCCCGCGGTAGCCGGGCGGAACGGTCCGCAGCAGCGGCTGTCCGGGCGTCCGGTTACGCCAGATCACGACGGCGGTCCACGCCGCCGTCGCCAGCATGCCGGAGTAGAGGGCCGCGTGCCAGGGGGTGAAGAACGTTTCCAGGCTGGGCAGGTTGATGTGCGCCCACCCGTCGAGGAAGACGGCCAGCACCAGCCACAGGCCGAGGAGTTCGGTGACCAGGTCGCGTCGTGCGTCAGTTCGAGTGTTGCGCGCAGTTTCGAGCATCGTTGTCCACCTCCACGGAATCTATCCGGTTACCGCCGGCGCCGGTGGTGCTGAAGGTGCCGAACCGGGCGCGGCGACCATTGCCACCGTTATGCCGCTGGCGATGCTCCCGGCCTTCAGCGTGATCACTTCGGGCGGGCCGCCCGGCAGGTCGCTGTACCACTGGTCCGATGTGCCGCTGCTGCCGCCGAGGAACTTCACCGTGTACTTGCCCGGCGGCAGCCCTGTCAGTTCGTAATTCCCCTCGACTCGAACGCGGGTTTCCCGGACCAGTGCATGGTTTGCGTCGTAGGCCTGCACACTTACCAGGCTGTACGGCGTGCCGGATGGCGTGAAGATGCCTCCGATAATGGATGCCGGACCCCGGCCAGGGCTCAGGCCGAGGGGTGGAACGTAGACGGGCTTGTCGCGGCAGTTGATTGTTTCCATTTCGTCGAGCTGGGTCATGAGTGCCGCGTATTCGGCAGGATCGACGCTCAGGTTCCAGCGCGTCTTAACCCACACCCATTCCGCGGCGTAGCCGCAGTGGGCTCCGGAGTATGGCGGCCACCAGTGGCCCGGGTCCGACGATCCACGCTCCGCGTTCGTAGCGGCTGTCAGGACTCTCAAAGAAATGCTGTTGGACAGGTCATTGGCGAAGTCGCGGCGCTGCTTCGCGGTCCATGCCCACGCTCCGGAGTACCAGGCCTCTTCCAGCGGGACCATGTGGGCAACATCCACCTCGGCCGGGTCCACCAAAACGGTGACATCCCAGACGGACACCCACTGCGGATAGAGCACGGTGCAGGGCGAGCCGAGAGTATGCTCGCTTGCGCCGCCGATTATTACCCTTTCGCGGGTGGTGCACCCGTCAGGCCCGACCATCGGGTATTCGAAGGCGGACTCATCGAATTCGGGACCTGCCGGTGCCTGCCGGACCAGGCTATTCAGCAGCGCCTTGCCCGTGGTCTGGCCTTCGAAAGGGTACCGGTTCGGCAGGACCACGCTTTGACTGCCGGCCGCAACCGGGAACTGCCCGGCTGGATTGGAAGCCCCGCTGCCGCAGAGCGCCAGAAGACTGGCGGCTACCACTGTTGTGCAGTGCTTCACAGCTTGCTTCATCGCAGTGCCCGACCCTTTGCACGTCATGGTTGTGCCCGGATCCTACTCCGCCACAGCAGGCTGCAACAGACCGCAATTATGGACGCATGGCACGAATTTCACGGAATTTTCACGGCCGTCAATCCCGGCCATCTGCTGACTTTCCGCGGGCCGTTGTCAGTGCATGGAAGTGGGCCTACGCTGTGCGCACGGCCCCCGTTCGGGGGGACCGTTCCAGGACCTGCAGGCGAGGGTGCCAGGCGCGCCCGCGGGTGCCCGTGTCCTGGACATCGCGGAACAGGAAAAGACAATGACCAAGTATTTGTTTGAAGCCAATTACGTGGGTGAGGGAATCAAGGGCCTCATGCGCGAGGGCGGCACGGCGCGGCGTGCCGCGCTGACCGACGCGCTCAATTCCGTGGGCGGCTCACTCGAGAGTTTCTACTACGCCTTCGGGGACACTGACGTCTTGGGCGTCTTCGATGTTCCGGACACTGCCGGCGCCGCAGCCCTGTCACTGATGATCAATTCGTCGGGCAACGTGAACGTGCGGCTGAAGCCGCTCCTGACGCCGGAAGAGATCGACGAAGCGGCTAAGAAGACGCCGTCATACCGGGCGCCTGGTCAGTAAGGCCAGGCCAGTAGGGCCTGCGGCCGGCCCGCCCTATTAGGTGGAAAGCACGACGGCGGAAGGCCGGCGGCGTGGGCAGGTCCTGGACCCGCTGTCAGCGGTTGAGGATCTGCTCGCGCAGGATGTCTGCGTGCCCGCAGTGCTGGGAGAGTTCCCGCAGCATGTGCAGGTACACCCAGCGCAGCGGGAGCGGGCCGCGGCGGTTGCCGCTGACCACGTCGTCGAGCTCCAGCCGCGACGCCGCCCGGCGCGATGCCTCGCAGGCGTCGCGGTGGGCTTCCTGAATGCTGGCGATCGTGTCCCGGTCCTCGAGGATGAACGACTCATCCGGTGTGGCCGGGATGCCGATCTCCGCGCGCGAACGGCACGTGATCGCTTCATCGAACCAGACCTTTTCCACGAAGGTTGCATGCTTGACCAGGCCCAGCAGCGTTGTCCGGGACGGCACCAAGGAGCGGCGTGCCTGCTCCTCGGTCAGCCCGTCGAGGCAGGCGTTGAGCAGGGCGCGGTGCTCGTCGAGGAAGGCGTCGAACTGGGCTCGGAGCGGCTGGCTGAAGACGTCCGGGACGAACGTTGCGGGGAGGGAAGGCATGCAGGCAGTATTCCAAGGGCGAAGTGCGGGAGCAACGACGGCGCGCGGACAATGACCGCGCGCAGCCTCACGCCGCCTCGCGCAGCTCGCCGACGGCCACGGGCTGGACCGCGACCTCCATCGCGACTCAGTGCGCGACGGCGGAGGCGACGTCAGGCGGAAGGCCTGGCCGTGCGCTCGGGGCCGGTCCGCCGTCGTGCTTTTAACCCGCAGCCGTGCTTTTTAGCTGTGCTCTTGAGTTGACGACGGCGGCAGCTGGGCCTGGGGCGTCGCTTTCTGGCACGCCAAAGACAGGGCGGCTGAGCCGCCCTGCCTTTGGTGCGTACGGGTTCATTCCTGCGCCCGGCTTTCGGGCTACCTGTTGCGATGGAGTGCAGGGCCGTCCCGTCCGCTTGCCGGATGTGCATCCGGCAGTCCTGCCTGCCGGTGGTCACCGACGGGCAGCAACCCTTGGGTGTTCCAACCGGGGGTGGATCACATGATGCCGGTGGGTACCAGCAGGGCCCAGGCCAGGGCCGGAGCTGCCAGGACCACGCCGCCGGCGTACATCATGAGCTGCTTGTACACGCGCTGGCGGTCGTTGTCGCGGGCGTTGGCGACGACCAGCGCGCCGTCGGTGGAGAACGGCGAGACGTCCACGACGGTGGCCGCGATGGCGAGTGCCGCGACGGTTCCGGAGGCGCTCAGCGAACTGGTGGCCAGCAGCGGACCGGCCATGGGGATGAACGCTGTGAGCAGAGCGGTAGAGGAGGCGAAGGCGGATCCGACGCCGATGACGTAGCAAAGGACGAGGGCGATCAGGAGCGGGGCGCCAAGTGCGAGGGCCTGCTCGGCGAGGGTGTCGATGACGCCGACGTGCTGGAGCAGGGAGACGTAGGTGATCATGCCTGCCACCAGCAGGACGGTGGACCAGGAGATGCCGCTGATGAAGGTTTTGTGTTCCTTGATGTTCACGAAGGCCAGGAGGAGTCCGGCGGAGAGGGCGACGAACCCGATGGGCATGTGGAAGCCGAGGGTGCAGACGAGAATCGCGGCGATCAGTGCCAGCGTGAAGATCTGCTGGCCGTGCGGACGTCCGGTGCGGGGCGTATCGAGGCCTGCGTATTCGTTGGCGTGCTTGTCGCGCAGCTTGCCGAGGAGGGCGAACAGCACGATGGTCAGGGCCGAAAGGATGAGGTTGAGGGCGAAGCTTGCCGTGAACAGCGCGCCCTGCTCGATGGGGAAGCCGTTTTTCACGGAGATGTCGTGCACCAGCACGCCGGCGACGGACAGCGGGGAGAAGCCGCCGGCGTGGGCTCCGTTGATGACGAATGCGCCCATGAGGACCGGGTGGATGCGTGACTCGTAGGCGAGTCCGAGGGCTGCCGGTGCCAGCAGTGCGACGGCGGCGGGGGAGAAGGTGCCCAGTGCCGTCAGTGCGGCAGCCAGGAGGAAGAACACCCACGGCAGGAGCATTGTCTTGCCCCTGACCAGGCGGACGCAGGTCTGGACGATGATGTCGATGGACCCGTTCCGCTGGGCCATGCTGAAGAAGTAGGTGACGCCGATGATCGTCAGGACGATGCTGGCCGGGAAGTCCTCAAGGATCTCCTTATCGCTCATGCCGAGTATGAAATACCCGACGCCGAAGGAGGCAACCAGCCCCATCACACCGATGTTCAGCGGCCATTTGGTGGCGACGACGAACATCACGACGAGGATGACGAGCGGGATGATCTGGGTGGCTGTCATGGTCGGCTCCGATTCCGAGGCGGCCGCGGGGTTGAACATGACACCCCCGAACAGGAGGGCGGCCAGACCCAGAATAGCGGTGGCGACTACCGTCATCAGCAGGATACGGCGGCGACGGTTGGGACGCTGGGAGCGGTCCTCGCGGGTGTCGGTGTCCAGGAGTGCTGTTTGTTCTTCAGTCTTAATCATGATGCTCTCTCCTCGTTGAGTGGCGCTGGTCAGTTGGTGGCGCTGGCGAAGGAGGCGTCGACGGCGCTGCCGAGGGCCTCGGGGAGGTGGATGGTGGTGGTCGCAATGGTGCGGGCGGTCCGGTCGACGCCGACGAGCAGCGATCCGTCCCGTTCCTCGCTCCAGGTTTCGATCACGCCGGCAGGCGTCCGCAGCCGGAGCGTGGGGCGAACGGTGCTGCCCGTGATGTCGTTAAGCACGGTGCCCGGGGTGCGGGCGGCGAGGGTCAGTGCGATGCTGCCGGTGATGGCGAGCGCCGGGTGGGGCTTGCCCATCGAGAGCATCATGACGCTGACGTCGCTTTCCGAGTCTGCCTGGGCCGGTGAAGCTGCGATTGCCACCTTGGGGACGGCCCGGGCCGCTTCGCTGGTGGTCGCTGCGAGCCCCATGCGCACTGCTGCCTGACGACGGATGTGTTCCAGCGTCTCCAGCTGCAGCTCTACCCCGGCGGACCAGCTGTCGTAGCGCTCCGGGTCAAGGCCCAGGTCCTCGGCGCGGAGAATGACTACCGGTGCTCCGGCGTCGACCATGGAGACCGTCCAGCGGGTTCCGCCGGCGGTGATCGTGTCGGTCGCTGCACCGGTGGGCAGGAGACTTCCGGTGGTCTTGCCGGCAGGGTCCTGGAAGCCGAGGCCCACCCGGTATCCGGGGAACGGTACACCCGGCATCTGCGCCTGCGGGACGATTGGCAGGGCACCGGACGGCGTGGAAACCCGCTGGATGATGATCTGGCCGGTGTTGGTGTTGCGGGTGACGATCCGCGTGACGTCGCCGGTGGGCACGACCCAGCCCTTTTCGATGGCGTAAAGGCCGACCACTGCTGAGCAGTTGCCGCAGTTGCTGCCCCAGTCAACGGCGGCCTCTTCGATGCCCACCTGGGCGAAGGTGAACTCGACATCAACGTCATCGTCTGCGGGGCGGTGAAGGATCATCGCTTTGCTGGTGGTGGAGGTCGCCCCTCCAACGCCGTCGATCTGCCGGTGGTCCGGGCTGCCGAACAGCCGGGGAAGCAGCACATCCGGGCTGGTTCCCGTCTCGCCCAGCTGTCCGGTTTCGAAGACCCAGCACTTGCTGGTGCCTCCGCGCATCCACTCCGCTTCGATCTTCATGATCCCGTTCCTTGCTTCTCTACCGCCCCGAAGTGTTCGGAGCCTTGATTTGAGATTGAGCCAGATCACAAATGAAGACAATGTTGGATTTCTGTTGGTCCATGTACTGTTCCTTCATTCATTGAGTTCCCGAGGCTGGAGACTCAGTGAAAACGCCCTTTGGTGGCCTGACTGAGCCCCCAGTTCCGGCGAAACAAGGGCGGGCTGCATAGAATGAACCATTGGAGGAGAAGGGTGAAGAAGTGGTTAACGATGAAGCCCAAGATTTATTCGACATCCGGCGGCTGGCCCTGCTGGTGGAGGTCGTCGAGCAGGGATCGATCACTGCTGCGGCCGAGCTGATGCTGTACACGCCCTCAGCGGTCTCCCAGCAGCTGCGGAAGCTTGAGCAGGAAGTGGGGCAGCCTCTGCTTAACCGCCGTTCCCGTGGGGTGGTCCCCACGGAGGCGGGCCAGGTGCTCGCCGGCCACGCCCGCAAGATCGTCGGGCAGATGCGGGCCGCCCAGTCCGACCTGGACCAAATCGCCGGACTCAAACGCGGTTCCCTGACCGTGGGAACGTTTCCGACTCTCGCCGGCTCATTCATGCCGGTTGTCATCCGGGCCTTCAAGAAGAGGTACCCGGCGATTGGCCTCTCCCTGCGAAGCGCGCGCTTCGAGGAGCTTGTTGCTGACCTGCAGTCGGGAGTCACCGGGCTGTGCCTGCTTTGGGACTACCCCTGGAACCGCTTTCATGATGATTCCATCCGGATCACGGAGGTCTTCCAGGAAAGCACCGTGCTTCTGGTGTCCCGCGGGCACCCTCTCGCCGACCGGGAAGAGATCCGCATGGAAGAGCTCCGGAAGGAATCGTGGATCGTGCGGGCCGAGGCCCATCCCGTGGTAGAGGTGCTGCAGCGCTCAGCCCATGCCGCGGGGTTCGAGCCAACCATTGGCTTCCTGGCCAACGACTACCAGGAGGCCCAGGCGATGGTGAGCGTCGGGATGGGCGTGGCCATGGTGCCCAAGACCGCTGTGGCCCTGCAGCACCCTGACGTCCGGGTCATCAGTTTGGGCTCGGCGGCACCCCTGCGGCGGGTACTGCTGGCCCAGCGCCAGGACAAGGTCTACGCCCCGGCCGAGGTTGCTTTCCACTCCACTCTGCTCGAAATCGCGCGCGAACATGCCGGGGACTATCTGTAGCGGCGACGGCGGTCAGCTCAGCTGCCGCTTGAGTTGCTCAAGCTCATCCCTAAGCTGGTCCACGGTGGCGGTGTATCTCTCGAACTCAGCCCTCCGGCGCCTGGCCGTGGCGTAACTGATGCCGGCGGCGAGAATGGCGAGCGGGAACGCCACCAACAGCGCCCACCCGGATGTGGCAAGGAAGTCCAGCGCTACGGGAAGTGCCTGCTTGAAGGCGAGGAAGTCGTTGACCCCGCCGACCACTCCGTTTAGGGCGGAATCCAGCGGGCCCAGAAACTGGCCCACCATGGGCGTGCCGGAGAAGGACGGAGCGGTGAGCGGTGGCTGGCCCCCGGTGGACCAGCGCGGATCAGAGAAGTGACTGAGGACGTAGATCCCGAAACCCGCATTGATGGTGGCGAATAGCAAGACGGAACCAAGCGCAGTCCAGTGAAGACGGCGGGGACGCCAGAGGCCGGCTACAAGCGCGAAGATGCCGCCGGCAACCCAGGAAAAGGTGCGGAGGTCGTCGCGGCTCATGCTGCCCAGTAGATCCAGGGGAATCGCCGCCTCTTACAGTTGGGCCATGCTTGTTCAGGTCGCAAGCGAGCCTATCTCAACCTCCGGCATGCCGCGGTGCCGCCGTTGATGCCCACAGAAAAAGAGGAGACCGCCCCCAAGGGCAGGTTTCCTGCCTAAGGGGACGGCCGCCGTCGTTAGTTTTCTAACCGTAAGTGGCGCTACGGAGTGGCGCTTCGCCTCGTAGTCCTATCCATCACATCCCGGCCGAGCCACAAGCCCAAGCCGATCATGGCGACGCCGAGGATCAGGTGCAGCCAGTTATCGGCGGTGTTGAACGGGACAAAGTTTGCTGCCCCTTGCATGTCGATGACCAGGCCGTAGATCCACAGCAGCACGTACACGATGCCGCCGCCAAGCAGGAAGTTCCGGGCCATCCGGTCCGAGCGGGCCATTGCAATGCCCGCCACGCCGAACAGCAGATGGACGATGTTGTGCAGCACCGACACCTGGAACACGCCAAGCAGCATGGCACCGGAGTCATGCCCGGCAAAACTCATGGCGCCGTAGTTTGTGGTGATGCCCGGGATGAACCCGAGGACGCCAACCAGCAGAAATACCGCACCCAGAGCCATGGCGGTGTTGTGAAGGGACAACCCCATAGCGTGGTGGTGGGTGGGGTGTGAAGCGGTAGTCATTAGTCTCCCTTTCACGCTGGGTACCGGCTCTTCAGGTGGAGAACCGGCCTCGCGGCAGGAGTCGCAGGAAACCTGCCGACGTCCACAGCCTACTCCTGAAACCGCGCGTGGGCAGGCTTCCCTCACCCCCATCCTTGGGGTGAGCCACGCAGGTACTTCAAGGTTTTTCCAAGGGCGCATGGAAGAATCCTTTATCTCCCGGTGGCCCCGCGGTCATCGCACTCCTTGAACTGTGGCGGTGCCTTGTTCTCCGCCAGGTGCATTCGCATCCGTCTGCACCTCATGCGACTCTCGCGCCATCCTCGCCGCCACTCTGGTTTGCTGACCGCGCTGCACAGTTCCACACCACACCGTCGTCGCCGCCGGAATGCGGCATCAAGAAAATTGGGGCCAGACATGACACTGAAATCGAGGTTTGCTGCCGTGCTGACGGCGGCCGGACTGCTTGCCGGGCTACTTGTGGGGCTCGCCGCTCCGGTGGCGAATGCGGCGGTAGTGCCGGTGAGCGCAACGGTCGAGACTGCCCCCATACACGGATCTGGGGATGCCGCGGACGACCCCGCCATCTGGATCCACCCCACCGACCCGTCGAGGAGCACCATCATCGGCACGGACAAGAGCACGGACGGGCGCGGTCTTGTTGTCTACGACCTGTCGGGACGGGAGCTGTTCTATTACCCCGACGGACGGATGAACAATGTCGATGTCCGCTACAACTTCCCCCTCGGCAGCAGCCGCGTCGGCCTGGTCGGTGTCACGAACCGGGTCCGCAGCCTCGACTTCTACAAAGTCAACGAGTCGGACCGCTCGCTGACGAAGGTCGGCAGCTTCGCCCCCACTGCCAACATCGCCACGCCGCGCGGGTTCTCCTTCTACCACTCCCCGGACACCGGCAAGTACTTCGCCTATGTCACCGACATCGGCAAGGTCGAACAGTGGGAACTTGACGGCTCCACCGGATCAGTGACCGGCCGGCTCGTGCGCAGCTGGACGGTGAGCGGCCCGGCCCACACCGAGGGCCTGGTGGCCGACGACGAGATGAAGCGGCTCTACATTGCGCAGGAGGATATCGGCGGAATCTGGCGCTACGGCGCCGAGCCCGGGGACTCGACCGTCGGGACGAAAGTCGTCAGCACAACCGAGGTTGGCGGCGACATCGTCCAGGACATCAAGGGCATCAGCATCTACTACGGCAGCGGTGGAGCCGGTTACCTGCTGGCCGCAAGCCAGGGCTCCAACCGCTTCCACGTCTATACCCGCGACGACAACCGGCCGCTGGGAGCTTTCAACATCCCGGCCGGGAACGGGATCGATGCTGTCACCGGCATGGACGGGATAGATGTGACCAACTTCGGCGTCGGCGGGCCCTTCCCCCAGGGCTTCTTCGTCACGCAGGACACCGCCAACGACACCGGGAGGCAAAACTTCAAGGCGGTGCCGTGGCAGTCCATCGCTGGCGCCTACGCACCGGCTTTGCTCGTCGATGCGGCCTATGACCCGCGCAAGATCGGGGCGGGGCCCGGTACCCCGGCTCCGCCTGAAACCACGATCACAAGCCAGCCGGCCAACCCGACGACCTCGACATCGGCCCAGTTCACCTTCACCTCGACGTCAGCCAGTGCGACCTTCGCGTGCTCGCTCGACTCGGCAGCATTCGTCAGCTGCACGAGTCCGGCGTCGTACACGGGACTGTCCGCCGGCGCGCACACCTTCCAAGTTCGTGCCTCCGACCAGAACGGCGTTGACCCGACCCCCGCCAGCTTCACATGGACCGTGGACACGACGCCCCCGGGCGGGGACACCACGCCTCCGGACACGACCATCACGTCGGGACCGGCACCGACGACGACGTCGACCACAGCCTCGTTCGCATTCACCTCAAACGAAGCCAATTCGACGTTCCAGTGCAGCCTGGACGGTGCGGCGCGCGCCGCCTGCACCTCGCCTCAGACCTACACCGGGCTGGCGGCCGGATCCCACACATTTTCCGTCTGGGCCACCGACGCGGCCGGCAACACGGATGCGACAGCGGCGACGCGGACCTGGAGTATCAGCACCGGCGGCACAGGCAGCACCATCGTCCGGGAGTCGGTAAGCCAAGCCACGAACACGACGGCGGGCACCACGCTCACGATCCCCAAACCGGCCAATGTGGTCCAAGGCGACCTGCTGGTCAGCTGCGTTGCCCTGAACGGCGGCACCATCGGCACGACAGGTGCCCCGGCCGGTTGGACGCGGCTGGCGGCAGTGACTACCATCGCAAACCCGAAAGTCTACGGCTTCTACAAGGTGGCCACCGCGTCCGAACCGGCGAGCTATGCCTGGACGACAACCTCGACGACGAGCGGAGGCGGCATCGGCAGGTACTCCGGAGCTTCGGGGCTGGACGCCGCCGCCACATCCGCGACGGGCGCGGCAGCCTCCGCGGGTACCGTACCCGCGGTGACCACCACCACCGCGAACGCGATGCTCATCGGCTGCATGAGCGTCAACTCCAGCTCGGCCACCCTTACTTCGCCGGCCGGGATGGCGCAGGCAGTCGAGACCGGCGCACGCCGCTTCGAGCTTGCCGACGGAATCCAGGCGGCCGCGGGACCAAGCGGGGCGAAGAGGTGGACCTTCAGCTCCGCCCGCGAGTGGGCCGGCTGGCTGGTTGCGCTTCGGCCGAAGACCCCGTAAGCCGGCAGGATCAGCCGGCGGCAGCACCGCCGTCGGCCAGGCCCATGAACATGGTCCGGTGCAGGACATCCACGTGCTTGCGGGAGATCTCGACGGCGTCCTGAACGTCGCCCGCCCGCAGGGCCGCCACCAGGGCGACGTGGTCGCAGTTCGACTTGTGCAACAACTCGATGGGGTACGGGATGAAGTAGGCGTAGAGCTCGGCCAGTGTCTCGTGATAAATCCCGACGGCGCTCCCCAGGCCTGACGCTGTGCCCACCAGCTGGTGGAACTGCTCGTCTGCCTGGTGGTACGCAGACCAGTCCGTGGAGGCGGCCATGTTCCGGGTCAGCCGCTCGAGCTCGTCGAGCTGTTCGGCCGTGGCGTTGACGGCCGCGTAGTGTGTCACCGCGCATTCAAAGAGCAGCCGCCGGTCCACCAGCCGGTTCACGGCCTGGGACTCTGCCGGTGATGCAGTCAATTCGGCCAGAACCTGACGGGGCGGCTCGTCCGCCACGAAGGTCCCGCCGGCCCGGCCGCGACGGCGGACCACCACACCCTGGTCCGCAAGGCTCGCCAGCGCCCGGCGGGCAGTGATTGGGCTGACGGACAGGCCAAGCGCCACGTCCTCCTGGTCCGGCAGGCGCTCGCCGGGCTTCAGCAGCCCCAGTGAAATGGCCATGCCGATGCGCAGCCGCACGGCGTCGATGGCGCTGCGGCGGTCGATGCCGGCCAGCGCTCCGGCACCGATGCGCGAGGCGCCGGTACTCGAGGCGCCGGCGGGAGAGGCGGTGTCCTCCAACTGACGGGTCATATCCGCTACTTTACGGCCCATCCGCAGCCCCTTCCCATTATTGGATCATTCTGATCTAATATAGTGCAGATCACACCCCAACGCGGAGACAAACCCATGCAACGCATCCTTCCCCTCATTGCCGCCCAGGCCGCGCCCCGGCTCATCGGCGACCCCGTTTCGGCCTTCGCGGACGAGGTCAAAGCCGCCCTCGAAACCAAACCGGACAGCAAACTCGTGGTCTTCCCGGAGCTCCACCTCTTCGGCGATGGGAGCCCGGACCGGCAGCGCACCGAGGCCCTGCAGGACTCCGCCGAGCCGCTGGACGGGTCCCGCGTCAAGGAACTGAAGCAGCTCGCCGCGGACCTGGGCATCTGGCTGGTGCCGGGCAGCGTCTGCGAGCGCGGCCCGGAAGGCCAGCTGTTCAACACGCAGCTGGTGCTGTCCCCGGAGGGGGAGCTGGCCGGCTACTACCGGAAGATCTTCCCCTGGCGGCCGTTCGAGCCATACGACCCCGGCGACCGGTTCACCACCGTGGACCTGGCCGGCATCGGCCGGGTGGGCCTGAACATCTGCTACGACGCCTGGTACCCCGAGGTCTCCCGCCAGCTGGCCTGGATGGGCGCCGAGGTGATCCTCAACGTCGTCAAGACCACCACACCGGACCGCCGGCAGGAATTGGTGCTGGCCAAGGCGAATGCCATCGTGAACCAGGTGTTCGTGGTCAGCGTCAACTGCGCCGGCCCCGCCGGTCAGGGAAAGAGCATCATCGTCGACCCCGAGGGCAACACCATCGCAGAAGCCGGGGACGACGCCCCGGTGCTGCTGGCAGCGGACCTGGACCTGGCCGCCGTCGGGCACGTCCGGACCCACGGCACGGAGAACCTCAACCGTCCCTGGTCCCAGTTCCGGGACGGCGAGGCCGCCGTCGAACTGCCCGTCTACCAGGGCCGGATCAATCCGCTGACCTGGACGCCCCCGTCCTTCAATGCCTAAGGAAAACCACATGACCACACCAACCCTGACCCGCACGCTGAAGCTGCCCTCGCTGGTGCTGTTCGGCCTGGCGTACCTGACCCCGCTGATCGTCCTGGCCATCTTCGGCCTCATCGCCGAGACCACGGGCGGGGCGGCGCCGTCGGCCTACCTCGTGGCGATGGTGGCCATGCTGTTCACGGCGCACAGCTACGGGCGGATGGCGGTCGCCTATCCGGTGGCCGGCTCCGCGTACACGTACGTGCGCCGGTCCATCGATCCCCGGGTGGGCTTCCTGGTGGGCTGGGCGATCCTGCTGGACTACCTGTTCCTGCCTATGGTCATCTGGCTGATCGGCTCCTCCTACCTGAGCGCGCAGTTCCCGAGCGTCCCGATGTGGCTGTGGATTGTGGGGTTCATCCTCATCACCACGGTCCTGAACATCCTGGGCATCAAGGTGGCGGACAAGGCGAACTATGTGCTGATGGCGTTCCAGCTGCTGGTGATCGTGTTCTTCGTGGTGCTGGCCGTCGGCAACGTGGTGTCCGCTTCCGGCGCCGGCGGCCTCGCCAGCACGGAGCCGTTCTTCAACGGCACGTCCAGCTTCGCCACCATCTCCGCGGGCGCGGCCATCGCGGCGTACTCGTTCCTCGGGTTCGACGCCGTCACCACCCTCACCGAGGAGACCGTGGACCCGCGCCGGAACGTGCCCCGCGCCATCATGCTCATCGCACTGATCGGCGGCGGCATCTTCGTGGCCGTCTCCTACGTCACCCAGCTGGTGCACCCGGGCGGCGTGTTCGAGGACTCGGCCTCCGCGGCCAGCGCCATCGCGCTGCAGATCGGCGGGCAGGTCTTCGGGGCGGTGTTCCTCGCCGGGCTGGTGGTGGCGCAGTTCGCCTCCGGGCTCGCCGCGCAGGCCAGCGCCTCCCGGCTGATCTACGCCATGGGCCGCGACTCGGTGCTGCCCAAGGCGGTGTTCGGCCGGCTCAGCGCGAAGTTCCACACGCCCGTGGTGAACCTGGTGGTCACCGGCATCGTCGGCCTGATTGCGATCTTCCTGGACGTGGCCACCTCGACGTCGTTCATCAACTTCGGTGCGTTCACCGCCTTCACGCTGGTCAATGCCTCCGTGGTGTTCCACTACGTGCGCCGGCGCCGTGCGGGGGAGCAGCTGAACGCGATCTCGTATGTGGTGGTCCCGGCGGTGGGCGCCATCGTCTGCGCCTACCTGCTCTCCCAGCTGGACAGCAACGCCATTACGCTGGGATTGTCCTGGCTGGCGCTCGGCATCGTGGTCCTGGCGCTGATCACGCGCGGCTTCCGCGCCGCGCCGCCGGAAATGACGACGACGGAGAAGGCCACCGTGGAGGCCGCCGCCTAGGTTCTCTGCTGGATTACGGGACGGAAGGAACGGGAGTGAGGATAGCGCTCGGGCAGCTGGAGTCCGGCACGGACATCGCGGCGAACCTGGCCGCCATCGACCGGTTCGCCGCGGCGGCGGCAGGCGACGGCGCCACGCTGGTGGCCTTCCCGGAGTACGCCACGTACGAGAAGAAGATCGTGGACGCGTCGTTCCCGGCGGTGGCCGAGCCGCTGGACGGCCCCGTCTGCCGGGAACTCGCGGTCACTGCGGCCCGCCACGGCATCACGCTCGTGGCGGGCGTGGTGGAAACGTCGGAGGAGCCGGGCAAGGCGTACAACACGCTGGTGGCCTTTGGCCCTTCCGGTGCACGGCTGGCCGTGTACCGGAAGCTCCACCTGTTCGACGCGCAGGGCTTCGGGGAGTCGACGTACATCAAGCCCGGCCCGTCCACCCGTCCCGTGGTGTTCGAATCCGGGGGAACGGTGTTCGGCCTGATGACCTGCTACGATCTGCGCTTCCCGGAGCTGGCCCGGTCCCTGGCCGACGCCGGCGCCCAGGTGCTGCTGGTCTGTTCGTCCTGGGTGCCCGGCACGCATAAGACGGAGCAGTGGCTGGCGCTGAACGCCGCCCGCGCCATCGAGAACAGCGTGTACGTGGCCGGCGTCTGCCAGGCCCCGCCGGTGTCGGTCGGGCGCAGCTTGCTGGTGGATCCGATGGGGTATGTCGAGGCGGATCTCGGGCTTGAGCCTGGCGTGCGGGCGGTGGATGTTTCGCTTAATACGGTGGCGCGGGTGCGGGAGCAGTTCCCCATGTTCCGGCAGCGGCGGCTTGGGTAGAGCGGACGCATGATTCCTCGGTGAACCGGCACCTAGAAACCGGTCTTGAAAAGGACCCCTGCCTTCCCGACTGCTCCTGACAGACTGTGGAAGACAGGGCCCTTTAATTGACACCTGGGGAGGGAACTAGACCTTCCGCCCGGATCGGTGGCGGAGGTGCTGGACGGCGCTGAGAACTAGGGCCGCGGCCAGGACCGCGTAGAGGGTGGCGGTGATGGGGCTGCCAACCAGGGTGCCCAAGTCCCCTTCGGAGACCGCCAGGGCGCGGCGGAGTTCGGTTTCCGCCATCGGCCCCAGGATCACTGCTATCAGTACCGGTGCCAACGGGATGTTGTAGCGGCGCATCAGGAAACCGATGAGGCCGATGCCGATTAGCAGCCACAGGTCAAGCACCGAGGAGCTCACCGCGTAGACGCCGAGCATCGAGAAGACCGTGATCCCCGCATAAAGGTAATGCTTGGGGATGCTCAACAGCTTCGCCCAGACGGAGGCAAACGGAATGTTGATCATCACCAGGATCACCAGGCCGATGAACAGTGAGGCCAGCAGCGCCCAGACCAGATTCCCGCTTCGTTCGAAGAGCAGGGGGCCCGGCTGCATGCCGTACTGCTGGAACGCGGCGAGCATGATCGCGGCCGTGGCCGACGTCGGCAGTCCCAGTGCGAGCAGGGCGCCCATTGCGGTGCCGGCGGTGGCATTGGCGGCCGCTTCGGGAGCGGCGAGACCGCGGATGGAACCTGTGGTGCCGAACTCCGGATCGTTCCGCCGCTTGGCCAGCTGCTTTTCGGTGCCGTAGGCCAGGAAAGTGGGTACTTCCGCGCCGCCGGCGGGGATGAGTCCGAACGGGGCGCCGAAGGCGGTGCCGCGGAGCCATGCGGGCAGGGCTTTTCTGAAGTCTGCGAGGTTCAGACGGGCGCGGCCCTTGGTTTCAATACGGCTGACTATCGGGTCACGATGGATGCGGGAGGCGATGTGAAAAACCTCACCGAGTGCCAGGAGCCCGACCGTGATGACGATGACGGAGATCCCGTCGAAGAGCTGGGGCATGCCCAGGGTGAAACGGGCGGTGCCGCTGGGGCCGTCAATGCCGACGAGGGCCAGGGCGAGACCGATTCCGAGGGCCGCGATGCCGCGGATCACGGATTCGGATACGACGGCGGAGATGGCGAGGAACGCGAAAACTGCCAGTGCGAAGTACTCCGCCGGGCCGAAGACGGTGGCCATCTTGACAAGTGTGGGGGCGAAGAAGACCACGAGAGTAGTGGCAATCAAGCCGCCGATGAATGCGCCGATGGCGCAAGTGGCCAGGGCCTTGGCGGCCTGGCCGCTTTTGGCCATGCGGTGGCCCTCGAATGTGGATGCGATGGCGGATGAGTGGCCTGGGGTGTTGAGCAGGATTCCGGAGGTGGAGTCACCGAAGAGGCCGCCGAAGTAGATCCCGGCGAACATGATGAACGCGGCCGTCGGCTCCAGTGAAAACGTCACGGGCAGCAACAGCGCCACCGCCATGGCGGAGCCCAGCCCTGGGACGACGCCCACGGCAGTACCCAGGAGGGCGCCGATCAGCACCCAGAGGAGGTTGATGGGGGTCAGGGCGCTGGTGAAGCCACCCATGAGGAGTTCGAGCTGTTCCATTAGAAGATCACTCCTACGAAGCCGGAGGGCAGACTGAGACCCAGTGCGGCGCCAAAGGCCAGTTGAATGACTGAGGAGAAGAGCAAGCCAACTCCGATGTTGAAGATCGGGCGGCGACTGCCGAGGGCATAGGCGACGAGCCAGAACAGCGATGCTGCGCTGATGATCCAGCCCAATGGTTCCAGCAGCGCGACGAAGGCGACGACGCCCCCCAGCAGCACGCCAACTGTCCGCCAGTCCGAGTACGTCTTCCACGTCTTGGTCGGAGTTTGGGATGGCGCATTGTCATACGCCTCGTCTTCTTCCTGCCCCAAGTGGCCGAGGTCGTGCAGCATGTCTGCCGAGAATTGCCCGTGTCCGGGGTGGATGGAGTTGTCAGGGACCTTCGGTGAGCGAATGATCTGGATGGCCAGCAAGGTGGCCACGAGGTACAGGACGATGCACACGAGGATGGGGAAGAACTGCGGCCCGGGAGCTGATTTGCCCTGCACGTTCATGGTCACGGTGCCGATAGTGAGGAAGACGGCTGCTGCATAGAGCACGGCGACGACAACGAATTCGCTGCGGCCTGTTCCGAAGTGGGGCTTCCGTTTGCCTTGCGGCCCCGTAGCGGCTCCTGCGTCTGCTTGATGCTGGGTGAGGCTCATAGGCCGAGGTCCTTTACGATTTCTTGGGCCGTTGTGACTTCGTGGGTGATGAACTGCTCGAAGTCCTCGCCGGTGGAGAAGGTGTCCGTCCAGCTGTTGCGCTTCAGGGCCTCCTGCCAGTGGGCACTGTCGCGCATCTCGGTGACGATCTTAATGAACTCCGCTTTCGTTTCGTTCGTAGTGCCGGGCGCCGCAACAAACCCCCGCCAGTTGGACATGGCCGCGTCAACACCCTGTTCTTTGAAGGTAGGAACGTCCACCCCGTCCAGTCGCTTCTCCGAAGAGATGGCCAGGGCACGCAAGGTTCCCGCTTCGATCTGGTCGCTGACCTCGTTGTAACCGGACATGCCGGCGGCCGTGGTGTGGGACAGCAGGGAGGTCAGTGCCTCGCCGCCGCCGGAGTAGGCGATGTAGTTCACGTCCTTGGGATCGATCCCGACGGTCTTTGCCACTTTCGCGCTGAGCAGATGGTCAATGGAGCCCAGAGAGCCCCCGCCGATCGACGTTGCGCCGGGGTCCTTCTTCCAGGCTTCCAGGAAGTCAGCAAGTGTTTTGAATTTGGAGTCGGCAGGGACCACAAGAGCTGCATAGTCGTCGGCCAGCCGGGCGATGGGAACAACGTCAGCCATGGACTCCGGGTTGTCGCCGAGTTCGATGGCCCCCACCATCACGCCACCGGTGACCAGGAGAGCATCTTCCCGTCCGGGGGTCTGTACGAACTGGCTCAGACCGATCGTTCCGCCGGCTCCGGGCACGTTGACCACCTGCGGGTTGTTGACGACGCCGCCGCTTTTGAGCGCCTGCTGTCCTTCGCGGGCAAATCCATCCCAGCCACCACCCGGAGCGGCCGGGGCGATCAGGGTGAGCTTGTTCCTGGCCGTACTCGTTCCACCGGCGGTGCCGGCATTGACGAGTGCCAGTGCGGCGACGACGGCCACGACCAGGCCGAATACGGCATTGCGTAGGGGTTTTTTCATGGTTCTCGTTCCGTAACGACATTGTTGGGCGGTGCGAAAGTACGCTGCTGGGCCAAAGCCTCAGTCGTAGCAGCCGTGATACCTGCTTCCGGTATCTGACAGCATACCGTTGTACACAATGAAATACAGTTATACAGGTGATGGCAGTCACCAGCAAGTCTCACTTGCTCCGGAACCTTCTTGCGGAGTTGCATACGCTTGTATACAGTTGCATTCATCAATCCAGTGAAAGGACTTACGGATGTCTATTGGTAACGAAGCCAGGCCCAGGAGCGCGGACAGCGCCGACGTGATTGTGGTGGGCGGCGGAAATGCGGGATTCACCGCAGCGCACGCAGCGGCCGTCCGTGGGCGGAAAGTCATTCTGCTTGAAAAGGGCAGCGAGGACACGGCCGGCGGGAACAGCTTCTACACGGCCGGCGCCACACGCATCGCGCACAGTGGACTCGCTGATCTAGTGGATTGGGTGGAACCGGACGAGCGGCACGGGCGCACAGAGGTCCCGCCCTACTCCGAGGCTGAGTATGCCGCTGACCTTGCCAAGGTCACGGAAGGCCGGAATGACCCGGAACTGACGAAGGTGCTGGTTGAGGAATCCCAGCCCACGCTGCGCTGGCTCAACGGCCTGGGCCTGAAGTACCGCCTGATGTACGAACGCCAAGCCTTCGAACGCCCCGACGGCTCATACCTGTTCTGGGGAGGACTCCATGTCGGGAACGTCGGCGGAGGCGAAGGTCTGATCGAGGACCACACCCGGGTAGCCGCAGAGCTTGGCATAGATGTCCGGTACAGCCACGCGGCGAAAGGCCTCATCGTCGAGGACGGCCGCGTCGTTGGCGTCGTCACGGACTCACCGTTGGGTGAACTGTCATTGCGCGCCGAATCCGTCATCCTCACCGCAGGAGGTTTCGAAGCCGATCCGCACCTGCGCAGGGAACATCTGGGCGAAGGCTGGGAAAACGCCAAGGTCAGGGGAACGCCGAACAACACCGGCGACATGATCGCCGCTGCCCTCGAAATCGGGGCAGCACGAGGAGGCGACTGGGGAACGTGCCACAGTGTTCAGTGGGACGCATTCACCGCCACTAATGAGAGCAACCGTGAACTCACGAACCGCTTGACCCGCCAGAGCTACCCGTTCGGAATCATCGTCAATACCAACGGTGAGCGGTTCCTGGATGAAGGAGCGGACTTCCGGAACTACACCTACGCCAAGTACGGCAAGGAGATCCTGAAACAGCCGGGATCAGTGGCCTACCAAATCTTTGATGCAACCCTCCGCCCCATGCTGCGCACCGAAGAGTACGACATGCCAGGCATATCTGTGGAAGTGGCGGACACTCTCGAAGAACTGGCAGTCAAGATCGGCATCGACCCCGAAAGACTGTCAAAGACTGTCAGTGACTTCAACAACTCGATCGACCGCAGCATCACCTTCGATCCCAATGTCAAAGACGGCCGCGTCGCCGCCACGGAGCCAGTGAAGAGCAACTGGGCAGCACCAATCGAAACCGGGCCGTTCTACGCCTACGGTGTCACTTGCGGGATCACCTTCACGTTCGGGGGCATCAAATCGGACACGCACGGCAGGGTTCTCGACGGCGAAGGAAAGCACATCCAGGGCCTGTATGTGGCGGGTGAAATGCTTGGCGGCCTGTTCAGCGCCAACTACCCGGGCGGTAGCGGGCTTGCTGCCGGATGCGTCTTCGGACGACGGGCAGGAACCCTGGCGTAAAGTTTGCTTCGAACCTGCCGCCCCGGCGGTACGAAACAATGCTCAGCCCCGATTTTTCAAGGACAAGTCAAGTGACGGATACAGCATCAACCCGACGAGCGGATGGCGAAAGCATCTTCCTGACATTGCGGGGCGAAATCCTGTCCGGAGTCCATCAGCCCGGAACAGCTATCCGTGAAACTTCACTTGCTGAACGCTTTGGCGTCTCCCGGACCCCAGTCCGGGAGGCGCTGTCCCGCCTCCAGCATGAGGGTCTCCTTGAGAGGGTGGCGAGAGGGCTCCAGGTCCCTCAGGTAGACCCCCAACAAGTCATCCAGATCTATGACATGCGGATCCTCCTTGAGGAAGAGGCCGCCCGGCAAGCAGCCAAATCCCGCCAATTCCCGGACCTTATGCGTCTTGAAGCGTTGTTGCAGCGCGACAGGCAACTTCAGGACCCGGATGACCACACCAGGATCACCACGAACCTGGAATTCCATGCCGCCATTTGGAGCTGCGCTCACAATACTGTTCTTCAGGACCTGCTGGACCGCCTGTCAACACACCTGATTCACGCACCCCGGTCCACCCTCTCAACAGGAAACCGCTGGGCAGAGTCCCTGGACGAGCACGAGGCCATCGTGCTTGCGATCGAAAAGCAGGACAGCGATAAGGCCGGAAAAATCGCCCGGCAACACATGGAAACAGCGCGGACCCTACGCCTGCAACTCCTCCGGGAAACAGCACTCCAACATCCGCTGACCACCAACAGTTCCCGCCGCTAGTACCTCGGTACCGCAGTCGCCTCGCCCCCTACTCCGACACCGTGCCTTTCGTCGACCGGGATTAGCGCAGCGAGGCCGCCCGAGAACTCAACCGGCACCACCGCGGGACTTCACTGACCGCCGGATCCAGTTTCGGCATGCGACAGCGCTGCCCTGCATTCCATCGCAACAGGCAACCCGAAAGACGGGCGCAGGACAGAGCTATCGCGCTGGAGGCAGGGCGGCCGGAATGCCACCCTGCCTCCTCCCACCCGCACCCGGGGCTAAGGCCGCACGCACCCAGATCGGCCAAGGCAAGGAACTGGAGCAGCAGACTAACGCTGGCTGGCAGGTGGGTGCCCCTGCCGGGAGGCTATGCCGCTTTGATGGGTGTCTTGCCGCCGGATGATGCCGCGGCCAGGTTTTCGCGGGCCAGGAACGCCCAGAGTTCACCGATGGTGCTCATCAGCGGGGCGGGGAAGACGACTGTGGTGTTCTTGTCGACGCCGATTTCGACCAGGGACTGCAGGTTCCTTAGCTGCAGGGCCAGCGGGTGGGCCATCATGGTGTCGGAGGCGTCTCCGAGGGCCGCTGCGGCGATGGCTTCGCCTTCGGCCGCGATGATCTTCGCCCTCTTTTCGCGTTCGGCTTCAGCTTGGCGGGCCATGGCGCGCTTCATGCTTTCGGGCAGCTGGATGTCCTTGAGCTCCACCAAGGTGACTTCGACGCCCCATTCGACGGTGAGCACGTCGAGGATTTCACGGATGTCGACGTTGATCCGTTCGGTCTCGGACAGGGTCTGGTCAAGGGTGTGCCGGCCGACGACTTTCCGCAGGGTCGTCTGGGCGATCTGGTCGATGGCCGCGGCCACGTTTTCGATCGCGACGACGGACTTCACCGCGTCGACCACCCGGTAGTATGCGACCGCTGAGACGTCGACGCTCACGTTGTCCTGGGTGATGATGCCCTGGGACTGGATGGGCATGGTCACGATCCGCAGGCTCACCAGCGGCAGCCGGTCGATGACAGGGATGATCAGCCGCAGGCCGGGATCCCTGACTCCGATGACCCTGCCGAGCCGGAAGAGCACGCCCTTCTCATATTGGCGCACGATCCGGATCGACATTTTCGCAACGATGAGCAGCAGTACGACGAGGACGATGACAACGACAATGGTGGTGGGGTCCATCAGGATCCCCTCCTGGTCTTTTTGAGCCGGACGTGCCGGAGCCGGGTCCGGCGCCGTGACAGTCGTCCTTGCTCTATTTTCCCATGCAAAGGGTGCAAAAGAGGCCCTTGAGTGTATCTGCCGGACGATAGCGAGCTCGTGAGGCGGGCGCCCAGGAGGGCTGACGCCACTGCTGGCCGCGTGGCCTCTCACAGCCTCTTCAAAGGGCCTCCTGTCGCTGCCCTCATGTTCATGGGAAATGATCAATCAGTGGGGCTTTGGAGAAGGGCCTTTGTGCCCGGAATAGCAGCTCTGGCAGTCATTTTCCTGAGCGGGGCCAGCGCGTCCGGCATTGAGCAGATGGCAAACGCCAAAATTCACAGTCCGACGTCGGCCACTCTGTCCGCTGTCACAGCTGACGGCCAAACCTCGCTGCATCACTTGGTCCTGCGCGGTCTTGCCAAGGGGTCGCTTCCCGGTGGCTATCCCTATGACGAACCCCGGGATGAGAGGTCGGACGAGGACTATCAGGAAACCCTGCACCGGCAACGGCCGTCGGTGAGCCCTGCGGAATAGGAAATGTCCGGGTTGAAGCAGACTTCCACACTGCACTGCCTGGTCACTAAGGCAAAATGGCGCTAATCTCAGCTTTGACCAGCCGCTCGGTCAGTTGGCCAAGGTCGAGGTTCGGGACGGCCGGCCCGCAGCATCGAAAACAGCGTCTACGTGGCGGTGTCTACCAGGCACCGCCGGTGTCCGTGGGGCGCAGCCTGCCTACTGTGACGCGTGAAGGAGCAGTTCCCTATGTTCCGGCAACGGCCGCTGGGGTAGGGCGATCCGTGCTTTAGCCCTTGCTCAAGGCAGAATGCGGTGCCCCAGGAATGACAGCACTTGCATTTATATCAGAGGAGCATTTTTTCCTTGAAGGGAGAAAGGCCTAGCTGGGAGCGTATATCCGCCAGATCTCGGGTATTGCGTTCTATCTCTTGAGCCCGCATTTTTCCGATTTTCCAGCTGATGAGGCGGGCCGCAATCATCAACGCTAACAGTAGCCATAAAGCCTGTCCCGCGGGAACAACGAAGTCGGGAATTATCAGGAACGCATTCTTGATCGAAATTGCATCGTTCAGACTGCCACTTACCTTATTGAGTACATCATTCAGAGTGTTGGTGACCGGTTCGAAAAATGATCCAGCGGACAGTTCTGGGATATCGACCATTGGGTCTTTCCCGACAGACCAGCGCGGGTCCGCAAGGTGCGCAAGGATATAAAACACTATTGCCATGTTAAGGCCGACGAACGATATTGTTGCGGCCAGTAAGACACTGACCATCCTTGAGGCAATCTCCCACCCAGAGGATACGCGACGGCCAAAGACAAATAGGCCGCCAATGATAGAGGCCCCGATCCATACGAGGATCTTAAATGTATCCACGCTGACCTGGCCCAGAACTACTTCCATTGCAGGGACTACCCCTTCTTTGCAGGATTATGAACTGCGTCCATATAACCACAGTGTGATGACGGCTATTGACTGAACACCACGCCCAACATGTCGAATTCAAGAGCTGTCCGCCGAGGAATTCAGGCCCAGCGCCGCAGGTGCGGATGCCGTCGCGTCCTAGGCCGACCGACCTCATGGCGTGGCGAAGGCCTGCCGCTGATGGCGAATGGGAATAACTAGGGTTACAAGATGGCCTCAACAGTCTCGGGCGGACAGTACTTCCTTGACTCTGTTCAGGTAGGGCCGCATTTGGGCTTCCCACCGCTCGTTCGGATCTTCGGCGAGCTCGGCGTTGACGGGAATTTCCATGACAATTCCGACGGTGAGCGCGCACCCAGCCGCTGTCGGCTCGAGTCGATACGTCGAGCGTTTAAGGGCGCCCTCCGGCGTAACGGGCCGCGCTGTCGCCCACCACGGGCTTTCCTCGCCAACAATTTCCATGATGGATACGGAGCCGTCGCGGCGGATGAAACATTGCTGTTCGCCGACGCCAGCTGGTGTTCCGGGCACTGTGAACGCGCGTTGTGCATCGTTGAGCAGCACGGCACTTTCGGCAGGCCGGATTAGTGACCAGACTGTGTGAGCATCGTGCTCGTAGTCTTCGGTGGCGTGGGCACTATACGTTTTGGTGTGTCCGGCCGCAGCGGCTGACTTCGCGATTTCGGCGGAACGCACTGCCCGCTTATGTCTGCGATTGATTACGGCAGACGCGACCACGAGTGTCACCCACATTGCGGTGGCGGTCAGGATGATGCCCAGCCCCAATTCGGGCTTGCCGTAGTAGCTGATAACGGAGGCAAGCACAGCGATGGCGAGGTAACCAGCGGCGAATAGAACGCCGTGCACGACCCTGATGAATTTGATCACCTGGCCATTATGAACTTCAGCTGGGTTAGAGGCGTACACGGCGCGGCCGTACATAAAGTTCGTCGAGGAACGGAACGGTGCGGAAGACTGTTGCTGTGAGCAACTCTCCCCGCACCGGCAACCAAACCCGCCAGCGCACCGGCCTCGCCGTGGCCGGCCTCAGCTTAGGCACGTCGTTGAACCCGCTGAACTCATCGATGATTGCCGTCGCCCTCGTGGTGCTGCGCGAGGACTTTCGGCTCGACGTCGCCACGGTCACCTGGGTGATTACAGCCTTCTACATCACCTCGGCCGCCGGGCAGCCGCTGATGGGGCGGCTCGCCGACCGCTTCGGCCCTCGACGTCTCTTCATGCTGGGCATGGCGCTGGTGGCGGTGGCCTGCGCGCTGGCGCCCTTCTCGCCCAACTTCGTGTGGGTCTGCGTCGCCCGCGCGCTCATGGCGCTGGGGACCGCGACGGCCTACCCGAGCGCCGTCGTCATGGTCGGGGAGCTGGCCAGGCAGGCTGACGTGCCGTCCACCCGGCCTCTGGGCCGGATCCAGATGGCCAACACCTCCGGGGCGGCCGTGGGCCCGGTGATCGGCGGGCTGCTGGTGAGTTTGGTGGGCTGGCAGGCGCTGTTCCTGATCAACGTGCCGCTGGCGCTGGCCGCCCTGCTCATCGTCCGCAGATACGCTCCCGCGGACGAACGGCGCGAGCACGGCAGTATCGCGACGCTGCTGCGCGACTCGGACATTCCCGGCATCCTCGCTTTCGTGGGCAGCATGGTGCTGCTGCTCATGGGACTCCTGAATGCGCTGCCCGGTTACCGCTGGTGGCTGCTCGGCGGAGCCATGGTGTTCGCCGTGCTGTTCGCCTGGCGCGAGCTGAGCTTCAACCGACCGTTCCTTGATCTGCGGCTGCTCGGCAGGAACCGGCCGCTGCTGCTGGTGTACCTCGGCTTCACGGTGTTCAGCGGCGTCTACTACTTCGCGTTCTTCGGGCTGCCCCAGCTGCTGCAGGAAGCCGCGGGCTACAACCCCGGGCTGGTGGGTGCGCTGATGCTGCCGCTGGCGGCCATGTCGGTGGTCATCACCCCGCTCGCCGTGAAGGCGATCGACAAATTTGGTGTGCGGCGGGTGCTGATTGCCGGCGTCGTACTCCTTGCGGTGGCGGCAGCGGCACTCTGGCTCCTGACCGCGTCGTTCTTCGTCCCGCTGGTGCTGGTGCTGACCGCCCTGATGGGGGTGCCGTACGGGTCCGTCAGCATCGCCTCCAACCAGGGGCTGTACATCTCCGCCGCGCCGGAGGACAGGGGAGTGGCGGCGGGGATCTTCCAGACCTGCCGGTACGTCGGCGCCATCAGCGCGACCGTAATGATCGGCATCTTCTACGGCACCGGGGTCAACCAGGAGAACTGGGGCCGGATCGTGCTGGTGATGCTGGCGCTGAGTGCCGTGACGTTCGTGGTGTCGCTGCTGTGGCGGGAGCGCAAGGTATGACGATCCGCGACCCTCATGGCTACTGTTTGGCCCAGTCGCCACAGCCGTCGGAGTCAAACGTCTGGCCTTCGACTAGCGAGACCATGGGGCGGCCGCCGGAGACTGAAAAGTCGTAGTCGATGTAGTCGCCGCCGTTGCTCCCTGTGCGCGTGATCTTCCACGAGCAGTCGCCTACGACGGTTTTCGTTGTCTTGTAGTCACCAGGCTCGATGTCCTTGCCCACGGTCCACACTCCCTGGCCGAAGGTCTTGACTGCGGCTTTGGATTCGACCGTTTGGGCAGCAGCCTCGCGGACAGCCACGGCGTCTTCGCGGGCTTTCAATTTCGCGGCAGAGTCCGCCTCCGCTTTGGCAAGAGCATCCTCGCGGGCCTTCAATTTGGCAGTTGCTGCGGCTTCCAGTTCAGCGCCCGTCGCGGGCTGAGCCCCGCTGACTATCCGTGCGTCGTGGGACGCGTCTGCGCCTGCAGCCACGCTGCCGACCAGTACTGATGCGACGCCGGCGAGGCACACGCCCATCGCGAATTTCCGGTTGGGTAGGTTTGCCCACGTCCGTCGCTCAGCGCCCATTGAAATCAACCCGGTCAGCGCGGCTGCTATGCCCAGGATGATCAGGATCGCTTCGCCTCGGCCTAGCGCAGTGTTGATCAAAACCAACACCGCAAGCAGCGTCGAGACGATCCAGAACGCAGCTCCGAACGGGCCCTTTCGGCGATGCGACAGCCCAGCGGGCGGGGGAGGTGGTGCGGGAGGGGCGAAGTGAGGATGCTGAGCATGCTGCGGCGGAGGTGTCTGGTTGGAACCGAAAGCGCCTTGCTGTGGATACTGGCCAAACTGCGGCGTCTGCCCGTACTGCTGATCTGGGCGTTGGACAGGGGGCATGTTCGGGTCATGAGTCATTGATTTCCCCCGGAAAAGTAAGGGCCGCGGCTGCGACGAAGCTAGGTTAGCACTGCGCTGGCGCCCCGCAAGGAGGATGGCTCACTGCCGATTGCAGAGGCACATCGCTTTGAGCTCGAAGCGCGCGTTCGTGAAGTTTTGGCGTTGTTGCCGGCCGAAGGTGATGCGGCCATGGTGAAGTGAAAGTCGATGATCGCCCGGGCGGGCAGCTGTTGAGGACCGGCGAAGAGCACGAAGTAGGTCAGGGGTAGCAGCGGCCAGGCGCCAGCCTTGCTAAAGCAGGCAGGTCAACCCACCTGTCGACAGAAGAAGCCGTCCCGGTCTGGGCGAATGGGCTTCGTCTGTCGACAAGTACCTGAGTCCGTGGGGGTGGTTTCACCCCCTAACGGTCTTCCTATTTGATCGTGGCGGACCAGTTGCCGTCCGCGGTGACCGAATAAAGGCCCGGCCGCCACACGAGTGTTCCCGTGTACGGTCCGATTTCATTGACAAGTAGGTCACTGTCCAGCCCATGAGTCTTCACTGCAATGTTGTGCGAACCGTCGTGGGTGAAAGTCGCTGAAGCGATCTCGCCCGTGTAATAGAAGACGTCATCCCCAAAACCAGTGATTGGTGACTTGCCGTTGAAGGACTTCACTTTCTGGAGCGGCACCAGCGTGATTGTCCACGCTCCTCCGGCCGTAATCTTCAGCTTGGATGTCTCCGTGCTTGACCAGCCGCCATCCAGGAGAACCGTGCCACTGTAGTTGCCGATCTCGTTCACCAGCAGGTCTGTGGAATCAAGAGACGAATCCAGAGAGTGGACGGCGAAGTTGCTGGGCCCCGTGTGCTGGATGGTCAGTGCTTCCGCACCTGTGTCGTGCTTGCTTATAGCCAGCACGTCGTCGCCAAAGCCCGAATAGACCTTCGGCTTAACTTTTGCTTCCTCTGCAGCCCTTTTAGCAGCTGCAGCCTTTTCCGCGGCCTTCTTTTCGGCGGCTGCCTTATGGGCTGCCGTTTTCTTGGCGGCAGCCTCTTGTGCTTTCGCGGCTGCGATCACATCAGCTTCGTTCATGTCGATATTCAGCCGGATGAGCTCTTCATCAGTGCTGGATCCGGCGGCCGGGACGGAGGACAGCACGTTTGCGTCCTCCGGATACCGGCTCTTCCATTCTTTGCCGTCCTTGCCGAAGGCGACGCCGCTTAGGCCATCGTTATTGAGCAGGTTGTTTGCGACCGGAAACGATTTTCCGGTGAGATCCGGGACGGTCTTTTTTGCATCGGACGCTGGGGAGGCCACGTTCGTGGTGTTGCCTGCAGGTGTGCCCGCGCTGCCGCATCCGGCCATTGCGGCCACCAGAACGGCGGCAGCCGAGATGCTTCGTATTCTTTTCAAGGTTTCCCTCATATTTCAATAAATCGTGCGGAGTCTTATGCCAGCAGACGGCGCCATGAGTCGGCCGCCGCGTAGTGCAGAAAGGAGTGAGGCAACGGAGCCCGGTGTTAACTGCTGCTGCACAGGAAGGGGCGGTCTTATGCCCGGCGTTTGGGCCCGCGCCGTCCGAACGGCCGTGCATGAGCGTCCTGGGAGCTCTCGCCATGGATAGCAATTGCCAGCGTCCGCTGCGGCTAGGACCCTGAATGCCGGAGGTAGGCCTAGTAGGTCGGGGGGGCAACAGGTTGTCGTCCGCTGCTTCTCGAGTAAGGCGGGAGGCCCCTCTCGCGTCAGGAATTGTTCCTGGGCAGGAGGGGCCTGACGGGCAGGAGAAGGCTACTTGACAGCGCCCTTGAAAATTGCGGGCTTGTCAGAGAACGACGGAGCCATGATCTCGACCCGAACGTCCTTGAAGCTCGCGGCCGGGATGCCGTAGCCCACCTTGGCCGTCTGCGTCTCGCCGGGAAGAACGGTGGAGAGAACCGAGCCACCGATCTTGGCTTCAAAATCGCTAGCGATCTGGGCGGCAGTTCCATCGGCACCATAGGTGACCTTGGGAACGCTCATCAGCGCAGCGTTGAGATCTTCCTTGCTGCCATTCTTGACAGTGATGTCAAAGGTTACAATCTTGCCTTCCACTGCGCCGCTGGCGTACTGCCCAGCCGTCACGACGGCGGGCTTGACCTTTACGGAGACACCGCTCGGAAAGGTAATCGTGTCGGCAAACGTGCCAGAGGTCTTCGCGGCCGGCGCCGCGGTTGTCTCGACAGCTGCTGCAGAAGAACCACCCGCAGAGGACACCGTGTTTTCGGATGATCCGCAGGCAGTGAGGGAGCCCATCGCAACGACTACGACGGCGGCGAGGGCGATTTTCTTGAACATGTTTCCCCATATTTGAGATGTTAAATTTAGTGGTGCTCGCTCAGGGTACACGCACCCGGTAGGTAGTCAAAAAAAGATCTCCAAGCCCGCTTTGTGAAGCGCTTGGGCGGCATTGAGGCGCCTCAGCGTGTGCGAACTGCCGATGAACAAGGAAGCCGGCGGGCTAGGTGTGGCCATTAGCCAAATGATCTCGTCAACCAGATAATGGTCGACGGTCGCGTTCTGAGTGGCGATCATGGAACATGGGGGACGCTCTGGCGGCCCAGAAGGAGACTTGAAAATTGAAGACTGGGTTCTTGACCCTTGCGGCTGTTTCTCTAGCTGTTTTATGTGGTTGCGCTTCAGCCGCTCCGTCAACGCCGGCAGCCGAAACCGTAACGCCGACTCCGACGCCTCCCGCGGATGGAGGAAGCTTTTCATCCCTTGCGGCGTTGCACGACGCCTATGTAGCGGCCGGCGGTGATTGCGCAAATCTGAATCAAACCAACAACGTTAAGTTGGCGGCCGAATCAGGCACGTGCAATGACCAGACTGTAATTTCGACCTACATATCAACCGCCGATGTGAGCCAACTAATTCAGAATAACAAGGCGCTCAATGAGGAACTCGACTTTCACAGCGACGGTGTCTGGCTTACTGGGCAGAACTGGGTGATCAATAGCCCGGACGCCCCTGACATGCAGGAGAAACTTGGCGGGCGGCTCGTCAGCTTCAAGTGAGGGGGAGGCTGTGGAGGCTGAATCACTCGCCGCGTTCTCGCAGCTTTCCCACAAGAATGCCCAAGTTGAGGCAGTCCTCCATCTTCCCCTGACATGATGATGAGTGGTGCTAACTGCATTTCGTCCAGACAGGCGGATGCGGCATGCTTGGCAGCGCGGAGTTGAGACTTTCGCCTATCGATGCTCATTTTGTAAGTAATTATTGGGGTAAACATGAACAAAGTTATGCGCGGGCTGGTAGCGCCCTTTCTCGCAATATCTATCGGCGTCGGAGTGGGGGCGTGTGGATCCGGCACGGCAGGGTCGGGAGGACCACTGTCCTCGGCCCCCACTCCCTCCATCGAGGCGGTTGTGCACAAGCCCGCTGAGGTAAAGAAGGTTCTGGACGCCTTCCTTGTAAATGTGTCTGACGAATCAGATGCGTACTTGAAGGACGCCATGGCGAAGGGAGCCTCGAATGCGCCCGATGAGGAGAGGGCGGCAAATTTCAGGAAGGCCTATCCGAAATCCTACGAATACTTGGAAATGGAAGACAAGAAGGCCGCCGCCCTTATCGGGATATTCGCCGTGACCGCGATGCTCACCCCCGACACCGAGATGACCGCCAATGAGTCTGGGATCAAAATTGAAGGGCAGACGGCGTTCATCAAAGGTAGCGATGTAAAAATCAAGGGCATTGAAAAATCAGGGCAGGGCGGAAGCGATGGCAAGCTTGGCAAGATCGTTTTGACCTTCAAGGGATCCGAGTGGAAAGTCACGGACCTGGAGGTGCAGCAATAAGCGTATCCTGGCGGTGACCTCCCTGCGCCGGAAGGCTGGCGGTCGGCGGCCCAAGTCACGCTGGTTTCGCTGATCAAGCGCATGCGGTCCGAGTGGGGCCATGATAATGATTGGGACATTTTCCACGGCAATGGGTGTACCAGGAGAACCGGGGCCGGGCGATGCTGGTCATGCTGGCGCTCAGCACTTTAGTGTTCGTGGTTTCGCTTTGTGGCGGGGGCGGAAGGCATACGTAGACGAACGACGCCGGCAATTGCCGTGGGTGCGCGGAGCTGGGCTGAGGCGCGCGTGCCGCTATTGGGCCCGGCGCCAGTTCCGTACCCCTGGCGCACCAGGCAACCGCTCAGTGCAGTCATAGCTTCCCAGCGGGAGCCCGTGCCGGGCTGACTGGTGTCAGGCGAAGTCTTTGAGCCGCACTGCGTTCGTCGTGGCCGTGCTTCGCGTGGTCAGGATATCGCTCTTCCGTTCCCAGCGTTAAGCAGCGACATCCCATTGCGACGAGAACCCTCAAGATTGGCTCAAGGCCGCATCAATGTTGTCCAAAGATCAACGCACTTTTCGTTTTCCCAGCACCTCGAGAAATAGGCTTCTCATTAGCAAGATTTTGGCTTTGGCAAAGGGCCCGGCGAATCGCCGGGCCCTTATTAATGGGGATGACCATGTCGAGTTACGAGAGCCTTTTCGGGCCTGGACCATCGGGCGCGGGGCCGGCCCCGAGGCCGCCGCGTAAGCCACGGGCTTCTACCTTCGTTGTTGGAGGCATCACTGCGCTCTTCATGATGATGGGGGCGTTCAGTGGCGGCATTGGGGGCGCACTGGTCTTCCTTGCCGTCACGGTCGCCCTTACCGGCCTCTACGTCCTGGCGACCGGCCGCCGTTCCTGGGCCTGGCTCCCGGCCAAGCGGAAGGCGGGGGCCATCGCCCTTGCTGTCTCCTTCGCCCTCTTTATCGGCGGTGCCGTCACATTGCCGCGGACCACCACAGGGAACCCTCAGGCCGGTTCATCGGAGCGTGCCGCCTCGCCGGCCTCCGCCGAAGCGAGCGAGACCGCCGAAGCGACCGCAACTGCCCAAGCGACACCGACGCCGTCGTCCGTCCCAACGGTGCAGGAGACGGGCGCTCCGCTGGATCCTGACAGTCCCTACCTTCTGGCGCAGGGGGCCAGTGTTACGGCTCCGGAGTCGCAGCCTGCCTTCGCCACCAAGGCAGTCGACCTGCTGGCCACCCTTCCCATCAAGGGCCGGGCACCCAAGACGGGCTATGACCGGGCGCTGTTCGGCCAGGCGTGGGCGGACGTTGACCGCAACGGCTGCGATACCCGAAATGACATGCTCAAGCGCGACCTCACCGGTATCAAATACACCAACAGCGTCCCCTGCAAGGTGCGGTCCGGAACGCTGGCGGACCCGTACACAGGCACTTCCATTAGCTTCCTGCGTGGCGCTGCGACAAGCAGCGCCGTGCAGATCGACCATGTTGTTGCCCTCAGCGACGCGTGGCAAAAGGGCGCGCAGCAGTTGACCACCGAACAGCGGACCGCCTTCGCCAATGATCCGCTGAACCTTCAGTCGACAGACGGTCCGACCAATATGAGAAAGGGCGACGGCGACGCCGCCACCTGGCTGCCGCCGAACAAGAGCTTCCGGTGCGAATACGTTGCCCGGCAGATCTCCGTGAAGGCCACGTACAGCCTGTGGGTCACCCAAGCCGAGCACGACGCGATGGCCCGGATCCTGGGGGACTGCTCGGGACAGCTCGCTCCAACGAACGAGTTGGCGCCAGTCGTTGCGGCACCTGCACCTGAGCCTGTACCCGCCGTCGTCGAGCCGGCCCCTGTTGTGGCGGCGCCGGCCCCGGCAGCGCCCGCTCCGGCTGTCGTTGCGCCAGCCCCGGTTCCTGCTGCTCCTGCACCTGTAGTGCCGGTTCCCGCCGCGCCGGCGCCGGCGGCTGCGTACTACGCCAACTGCGCGGCCGCCAAGGCCGCAGGTGCCGCGCCGCTGTACGCCGGATCGGCGGGCTACCGGCCGGCACTGGACCGGGATTCCGACGGCGTCGCCTGCGAAAGCTAGACCGCTTCCATCACTCCGCAGTTTCAAACTTTCCGAGGGGGAAAAATGAAAAAGACACTGACACTAATTGTGCTAACCGGCCTCATGCTGACGGGATGCGGTGGCAAAGAGGCGGCAACGCAGGCCCCGGAGCCGACAGCATCTACAACCGCTGTAGCTGAGGTTGTAGATACTGTCGCGGTTCCGGGCGTGCTGAGCCTGACCTTGGATGAAGCCACGGAGCAACTGGAAAATCTCGGGTTCGAGGTCGATTCCGTGGACATTCTCGACGGCAAAACGATCATCATCAAGAAGAACTGGCAGGTGATGTCCCAGGACGCTGCGGAAGGTACTCAGGAGGCAAAGGGCGCCACCGTGCACCTCGGCGTCAAGTCCCTGGAAGCGCTGGCGGCGGAAAAGGCGGCCGCCGACAAGGCTGCGGCTGACAAAGCTGCGGCGGTGAAGGTTGCGGCGGACAAAGCAGCAGCGATGAAGGCAGCGGCGGTGAAGGCTGCGGCGGACAAAGCGGCGGCTGACAAAGCTGCGGCAGCTAAGCGCGTAGCAGATGCGGCTGCTGCGAAACTGGCGGCCGAACAAGCAGCCGCACAGCAGGCAGCTGCGCAGCAGGCGCCTGCGGCTCCTGTCGCACCTGCCGCGCCGCCGGCGGCCGCTTACTACGCCAATTGCGCTGCCGCCCGAGCTGCAGGTGCCGCACCGCTGTATTCGGGGCAGGCTGGCTACAGCACCAGTCTTGACCGCGATCGCGACGGCGTGGCCTGCGAGTAGTAGTCGCTGACTTCAGAGCCGTGGATACCCTCGTTTTCGAAGGTATCCACGGCTTTCACGTTTGCCTGTGTCCCGGCCGAGAGCCTCATCAGCGTACTTCTGTGTTTCATGGCGTCCGGCTCGTCGCGCTACCTTGGGCGTGGATTTCCTGTCGGCGCGGTGCGCGCGGCAATGACCAACGTAAAGGCTGTTGCGAGGCCGAGAATCGTCCAGCCGTAAATTTCCCGGGCGGGGAGGTCCGTTGTTGCAAGCCAGCGGATGGAATAGTTCGCGGTTGCACCAACTGGAAAGGTGAATACCCAGAACATTTGCGTGAAGGGAAGCTTGCAGTACTCGGGGAGGAGCATGACCTGCATCAGCGCCATCATGACCAGCACGCCCGTTAAACCGAGCTGCACTGCCCCCTCGGGTCCTGGATGTGACACCATCCAGGCGATATTGGCCGTTGCAGGCGCAGCCAGATATGCGGACAGTCCGGTCGTAGCGGCTGGTGGCAGCGCGCCGCCGGTCATCAGGCGCACGGTGACGACGGTTCCTACGACCAGCCAGAAGAACGCGCCAACGCCAAACGCGGCCATGGCCGCATCATGGGCGCGGATGCTTGAGAATCCGATGCTGGCAACGAAGGATCCGGCCACGACGGGCAGCAGGTAGCCGGGATGGATGGATTGCATGGATACCCCGCCGGTGACCCAGTGCGCCAGGAGCTGCGCGGCGACGATGGCAAGGGCGGCAATGAAAGCCGTACACAGCCAGGCGCCCCATGGCGGCAGATACTGGCTGTAGTGGGACGAAAGCAAGATCCCCACCAGCGGGATGAAGGACGCAAAGGGCCCTGCCACCTCGTGTCTCAGGTCGTCCCTGAATGTTCCTTTTCGGCGAAGGCCCCGAAACACGTAGACGGCGGTCAGGATCAGCCACAGGGAGCCGGCCGCTCCGTAAAGGATTTCCTCCGGCCACGTCGGGGACCCCAGAGAGCTCCTCGCCGCGGACCAGCCGCCGCCGAGGCCGGCAAGCCCCAGAGGAATGCCGAAGCGGCTCAAAGCGGCCATTCCCGGATGGGTGGCCGGGGGCAAGGCGCGGCCCTGAGGGGCCGGCGTCAGGGCAACAGAGGTGCCGGTAAAAGTCATCTCGTCAGTCCGCCCGGTTGGTGGGGGAAGATGAGCAGCGTGCTGGTCGCGGTGGCGAGGAGTTCTCCGCTGGCGGTGCTGAGGCGGCCTTCGGTGAATATCACCCGCGGGCCGGATTTCACGACTGACCCCTCGGCGCGAAGAGCACCCTTCTGAAGCGTGATGGGCCGCAGGTATTTGACCGCCAGATCGATGGAGGTGTAGCCGATCCCGGCTTCCAAAGTGCTGTGTGCGGCGCATCCGAGGACCGTGTCGAGGAGCGTGCATGCCATGCCGCCGTGCACCATCCCGAGGGGGTTGTAGTGCGCTTCACCGGGCCAGCACTGGAACTCGACGTGTCCGTATTTCGCCTCGACGAGATCGAAATTCATCAGCGAAGCGATCGGCGGCGGCGGAATGCTGCCGTCGCGGAGGCCGGAAAAGTAGTCCAGACCCGACAGCCGTGGCAGCTGTTCGAGCGCGATGGCCGGATCAGTCCAGGTGAAGGTTTCCGAGCGTTCCGCTGAAGCGTTGGTTGACACGGGGATTTTCTCCTTAGGTTCTCTGCAGGTCTTCAGGCTTTGTCGCGGTCATGCCGTGGCGTCGGCTGCCAGGGCAGGGTACAGATCCGAGATCGAGCCCGACAGGCCGAGCTTCACGCCGGCGCTGATGTCGTCCACGATGACCTCGTAATCACCCTGCTCGAGCCCATCGAACGACTTCCGCGCGACGTCCTCGGGGGAGGTCTTCGGGGCATCCACGCCTTTGGCCATGGCTGTGTCCATGTAGCCGACGTGAACGCCCGTGACCTGCGTGCCTTGCGGGGCCAGTTCCACACGGAAGGAGTTGGTCGCCGACCAGAGTGCGGCCTTGGATGCGCTGTAGGCGCCGGTGAGTGCGATCCAGCTGAGCACCGAGTGGATGTTGAGGACCGCTGTTGTCTCGCTGGCGGCGAGCACCGGCGCGAATGCCCTGGTCAGGGCGACTGGTCCGAAGAAGTTGGTCTCCATGACTTCACGGATCTCCTCGTCGGAGAGTGCCAACAAGGTGTCCGATTCGACGCTCATGCCGGCGTTGTTGATCAGGACCGTGACGTCCCGGGCCTGGGCAACGGCGGCCCGGATCGAGTCAGCGTTGGTGATATCGAGGGCGAGAGGGACGACCCGGGAATCGTTCCACTCTTGCGGGCGGCGGGCTGTCGCGTACACCTTCGCAGCGCCTCGGGCGAGGGCCTGCGCCACGAGCTCGCGGCCCAGTCCTCCGTTCGCACCGGTGACAAGAACGACGGCGCCAGATAGCAGTGGCATGGGTTCTCCTGGTCTCAGGTCGGGCGGCGACGCGGTTGTCACGGCCTCAAGATCTCAGGTTAGCCGAGTCGGTTGGATTTTCCAACTGACTGTACAATTGGAGAAAGTACTGAAAGCGGGTGAACGATGAATCGGCCGACCGAAACGCCAGCAGATGCGCCCAGGGCGTGCTTCATCGCGGCAGGCCTCGACGTTTTGGGGGAGCGCTGGGCGCTGCTGGCGCTTCGCGAGATGTCGTTGGGCGTTCACCGGTTCGATCAGATCGCGCGCAATACCGGCGCGTCCCGCGACATCCTGACGGGCCGGCTCCGCACGCTGGAAAGCCGTGGCGTGATCGAGCGCGTCCAGTACTCCGAACGCCCCGCGCGCTACGAGTACCACCTCACACGTTCTGGAGCCGAAGTCGCGCCCATTCTCATTTCCCTCGCGGCTTGGAGCAGTACGTGGATGCGGGACGAGACGCCCCGTGCCTCTTACAAACACACTTGCGGGGCCGACCTGAAACCGCTGGTGTTGTGTGCGGAATGCGGTGAGGAGTTCAAGCCAGGAAGTTTGATGCTCGGACCGCTTGTGTCAACAGGCGGTACGGACCCGGCGTCGGACCAGTAAGAACAAAACCGAAACAGAGGACGACGGCGGTACATCCCGCCGTCGTCCTCTGGCCACCGCTACTGGGTGGAGCGCCGGTTGTGTGCCTGCCGCGCCAGCCAGCTGAAGGCAAAGACGAAGACGGCCTCGATCAGCACCATCAGTCCGAGCAGCAGCCACCGGCCCTGGCTGATGAACACGGCCGCGCCGGTGAGGACCAGTACTGTTCCAAGCGCCAGGGCGTAGACGGCGAACCCGAGGGCCACCCTTGCACTGCGCACACCGGTGCGGAAACCAAAGCCCTGCGGCTGTCCGCCAGGCAGTCCCCGGACGCGGTCGGGCCCTGCGGGAGGGAGCCGGTCGAACTCCTGCCACAGATCCTCGTCGTGATCCCGATCGGTCATACTTCCATTATCCCGCGTCCCTGGGCGGCTGCCCCATGTTCCGGGAGGCGCGCAGGGGAGTGTCCCCGAGGGCGCAGGAGATGGCTAATCTCGGCAAAGGCACCAGCGGCATGTCCTCCGATTCACCTATCCGCAGGGTGCGCCAGCAACGATGTCCGCAATCCTCGCAGGCACCTGGACCGGATCGACCTGGAACTCAGCGAAGCCTTTATGTTTGCTCTGGTCAATCTCGGCCTCTAAAAGCCTGATCGGCTCCGTCAGCCGGAAGTCACCGAAATGTCCCGAGTGCATTCTGCGCTGATAGATCAACGATCCGATCTCACCCGCGATCTTCTTCGACAGGTGCCCGACATCGCGCAGACGAATGACCTCATCGGCCACGAACCGGGCCTCCCGCGCCAAAGGACTCGTGTCCTCCAGCACGTTCGCCACTGCCAACCACAGCTGAGCCGCGGGCAGCTCTACCATCACGTCGTCACTCATCCCCATACGTCCACCTTTTCGATGTCACTGACCGCAGTACTCCAACTCTGCCCTACCACCCGGTGAAGTGCAGTTATCAGTAGGTCCGGCCGGCAAGCTCTATGTTCCTAGTCTTTCGATTCTCCGGCTTGGGTGCCCAGAAATGATCAGAAGATAGCAACCCGAGGAAGCGGACGACGGCGCTGCCCGAGTCGTGTGAATCGGCTGCGGTTCCCATTGTTGTGCCAATTGGGCAGTGGGAAGATGGTCGGAGAGTTGGGCCTCCACCGATCGGGGATGCCGGCAAACTGGCGGCACGTGCCCAGCCTGAAAACAGGCGGTGACGGAGCCATGGCAGAGCGACCCCTGCAGCAGCGGCGATTGCGTGTGTCCGACGTCAACGTCGTCAACCACCGCACCCTGCGGAAAGCGCTGGGCGGCACCATCGTGGGCAACACGATGGAATGGTACGACGTCGGCGTGTTCGGCTACCTGATCACCACCATGGGCCCGGTGTTCCTGCCCGAGGCGGACCGGGCAGTCCAGAACCTGTTCCTGCTGGGGACCTTCGGCGCCACGTTCATCGCCCGCCCTTTGGGAGGCGTCTTTTTCGGCTGGCTCGGCGACAAGATCGGCCGCCAGAAGGTCCTGGCCATGACCCTGATGCTGATGGCCGGGGCGACGTTTGTCGTCGGCCTCCTCCCCGGGTACGCGGTGCTGGGCATCTGGGCCGCTGTGCTGCTGGTGGTCACCAAGCTGATCCAGGGCTTCTCCACCGGCGGCGAGTACTCCGGCGCCACCACGTTCGTGTGCGAGCACTCCCCGGACCACCGCCGCGGCTTCTTCGTCAGCTTCCTGGACATGGGCAGCTACCTCGGCTTCGCGCTGGGGGCCGGGATGGTGTCCGCCCTCCAGCTGATCCTCGGGCAGGGACAGATGGAGGCCTGGGGCTGGCGCATCCCGTTCCTCGTCGCGGGTCCGCTGGGCATCGTCGCCATCTACTTCCGCATGAAAATCGAAGAGTCGCCCGCCTTCAAGGCCACCCAGGAGGCCGAAGCCGTGGCCGCCGCCCACCACGAGACCGGCGACGAGCTCCGCCCGGTGGGCCCAGTGGGGATCTTCAAGGACCACTGGCGCAGCATTGTGCTGGCCATGATCCTGGTGGCCGCCGGCAACACCGTCGGCTATGCCCTCACGTCCTACATGCCCACGTACCTGACCACCAACAAGGGCTACGACGAGATCCACGGAACGCTGCTGACCGTTCCGGTGTTGGTGGTCATGTCGCTGTGCATCCCGCTGACAGGGCGCCTCTCGGACAGGATCGGGCGGCGGCCGGTGCTCTGGATCGGGGCCATCAGCACAGTGGTGTTTTCACTTCCCGCGTTCCTGCTGATCTCGATCGGAACCGTGCCGGCCACGCTCGCCGGCCTGGCCCTGGTCGCGTTTCCGGTGGCGTTCTTCGTGGCCATTCTCGCGTCCGCGCTACCGGCCCTCTTCCCCACGGCCCACCGCTACTCCGCGATGGGCATCGCCTACAACTTCGCCGTGGCGATCTTCGGCGGCACCGCCCCGTTCATCATCGCCGCGCTCATCCAGGCGACCGGCAACGACCTGATGCCGGCGTTCTACCTCATGGCGACGTCGGCCATCGCGGCGGTCGCCATCTACTTCCTGCCGGAGTCCGCCCAGCGGCACCTGCCCGGTTCCATGCCCAGCGTGGACTCGGATGAAGCCGCCCGCGAGCTGGTGGCGACGCAGGACCACAACCCGCTGCTGGAGATGGACACGCTGCCGTTCGACAGCAGCTATGAGGCCGCGCGGGCGTCCCATACGGGAGGCCCCGAGCGTCCGCCGGTGATGTGACAATTTCGCGGGTAATCGAGAGGGCTGTCGTGCGAATCCGCCGTCATTCGATAATGCGGTAGCCGTCGCCAGTAGCCTCAATATGCACTGGTTGGCCAGGGACTACCAGCTCGGACATCAGGGCAATGCCGAGACCCAGCCGACCGGACTTACCGTTACCAGGGTGCCAGGTCGCCGTCTGCGTTGCGCCCCTGACGATGACTGTTACCGCTCCCGGCTCGGACGGGAAGGCGTACTTCGAGGCTGCCGGAATGCGGAGGTAGGCGCGGTTTCGGTCTTTTGGCGTAAGCGCCTGCGACGGAACGATCACGTTGCTTACAGGCGCCTTGAGGCCAGCTCTGATCGATTTCAATGACCTGCCAAGAGGTTTGGCCAGCGTTGGATCAGGAGAAACGGAAGACGGTTCAGTTTTCGTACTTCTTGACACCTTGTAGTGGTCCAAACCATGCGCTTTATTGCCGTGTCCCGGAATTAGCACGTTTGCGAATGGACCGATGCGGTTCCTGTCCAGGAGCTTGGCCCGTGATGTCGGTGACAGCTGGCTCGCGAACTGGCTGATGAGGGCCCTCTCGGCGGCGTCGGCGTCAGTGTTTCGTGCGTAATGAAGAGTCAGCTCGGGAAGGATAGATAACACCTTGAGCCACCAGCCGCCGGCGTGCGGTCCCGTAGCACCAAGCTTGGTCGAGTAGTAGGCACTCGTCCTCGCTGTCAGCGACGTTTCCGCTTTGCCGATATATAGAATCGGCTCCTCGGGCAACCAAAAGTGCTGTAGCCGGTTCCTGAACGAACCTAGCGTTGCGGGCCCACCGTCAACGGCGAGGAACGGGCAGACACTCATCAGTTCATAAAATGCTCCAGTGCTCAGCGGTAGCTCTGCGACTGTGCCATGTGAAGCATAAGGCTCGGATGTCATCGAAAGCGCGTAAACTCCGGGCTCGTCAAGGGGAATCCGCTGTCTCCACTGAGCCGCTCCTGCCCATTGCAAGCCACACTGCTCAAAAAGGGCGCCTACTGAAATAGCCATGCTCAACCCTAATCGGTGACGCGCATTGGTAGAGGCCTTGCCCCAAGGAATGTTCGCCGAGCTGGGGAGCCTTGGCAGCCCGGAAACGACATTCAATTCGCCGGGCGGATTGGCCTGGGCTTGGCCAACTCTCAGTTAATACTCTGCGCGGCGCGTATGCCCTTGTTGTTTCACTGAGGGTTTTCAACTAGACACTGGATCCCATAAGCGCTTGCTTCGACCCCGTCGTCTAGTGATTTACGACGGAGACCGGTTGGCCCATCACATTCACGTTCGGACGCCAATGGTGCGCGGAAATCAGGGAGATAGACATGACCCGCCGTATGAGACTCGGGAGAAGACCCGAAAAATGTCAGGGACCGCCCATTGCTAGCGCTGTGGCACTGCTTCCTTGACCTCCGGCTCAGACCCTCCACGCTCCTTGCGTCCCGGCGGGTAGGCGTGCCTCCGGCCCGCCAGCGTGATGAAAAGTGCGACGACGACCGGGAGCGCAGCGGCGACCGGCACCATGAGCGGGCCGGCCACCATCAGGGCGGCGGAGCCGTAGAGCGCGCCGATGGTGATGCCGAGCTGGATGGTCAGGACGGTGAGGCCGTTGGCGGCGTCCCGGTCCTCGCGTCCGGCGCGGAGGATGGCGGCCTGGTTGTAGATGCCGATCGCGCCAAGGCCTGCGCCCCAGACGGTCATGAGAGTCATGGCGCCGGGAATGGTTCCGCTGCCGAGCGGGAGGAGGAGCATCGCGGCGGCGATGGCCGCCGTCGTGATCAGCAGCGAACGGCGGGGCCGGGAGTCAACGGTGATGCCCGCGATCCAGATGCCGATGAGGCCGGCGGTGCCGAGGACGGTGAGGGAGAGGCTGGTGGCGTAGTCGGGCAGGCCGGCTTCGCGGATGAATGGCGCGATGTAGGTGAAGAGCGCGAAGTGGGCCAGCACCAGCAGCGGCCACGCGATGGCCACGGACTTCACTCCGGGCTGGGCGATGGCTTTGCGCATCGAGGGGCGGACGGCGTCGGGGACCCGGCGGACCTGCGGAAGTAGCCAGACGGCCAGGCCGGTGAGGAGCAGGCTGAAGCCGGCCAGGAAGAGGAAGGAGGCGCGCCAGCCGAGGAGTCCGCCCAGCGCGGTGCCAACGGGGGCGCCGATGGCCATGCCCAGGCTGTTGCCGCTGAAGACGATGGCCAGGGCTTTGCCCACTTTGTCCACCGGGACCACCCGCGAAACGAACGGCGCCACGGTGGTCCAGAGCAGGCCGTGCGCCAGGCCGCCGACAAGCCGTGCGCCCATGGCCGCTGCGAAGCTGGGTGCGAGCCCGACGAGGACGTTGCTGAGCGCGAAGGTGAGGACGAGGGAGATGAGCAGCGTCTTCCGCGGGATCCTGGCCAGCAGCCGGGCGGCCGGGATCACGGTGACCACGATGACGGCGGCATAGGCTGCGGCAAGGTAGCCGGCCACCGGCTCGGAGACGTTCAGGCCTTCGCTGATCTGGGGCAGCAGGCCGGACGGCATGAGTTCGGTGGTGATAGCCGTGAACGTGATGGTGGCAAGAACCAGCATCGCGGCAAGCGGGAAGCGTTTGGGCGCAGGCAGCGGCAGTGCGGAAGACATGGGGGAGCGGATCCATTCAAAGGGGAGGAGCGGAAAGGGGCATCGCTGGCCCGGAAGTTCCAACCATAAAGTTAGCGGATTTATTCTGCGCGAGGCAGGGTCTGCCAGTGCCTGTTTAAAGGCCCTCCGCTCAGGGCAAGGCGGACATGGCCGCCGTTGAACTCCGTGAAGGGATCGCCCGGCGCCTCGGGGTCGAAAATACGGCTGACACAACGACAAGTACGAAAGACGTGCGACGGCGCCGCCCGGTTGAATGCGAACGTGGCCATGCTCCAGGGGATGACGGGTAGATGGAGCGCCAAATAGCCGCTTAGGAAAAAGTCACTACGACTGTCGAATATGACATTTCCCGCAGGATCACCTCAAGAATGGCGCAGATTCACTGCCCGAAGGACGGCCGGCGGATACGGTCATTCGGGGGAAATCTACGACGCTGTGTTGCGTCAGAGGTGTTACTCCGACAGTTTCATGAAACGTACTAAGGAGAATTATGAAATACCGCAGCATCGCAGCGCCCCTACTTCTGCCCCTCGTCACGTTCGGAATCTACTCTTTGGTTTGGAGTGTGAAAACGAAGAACGAAATGAATAAGTATGGCACGGGCATACCCACTGCTTGGTTGCTCATCGTTCCTATTGCCAACATCGTTTGGTTGTGGAAATACTCCGTGGGCGTCGAGGTTTTCACGCGTCGAGGCATGGGACGTCACGCAGCTTTTTGGCTGATGCTCCTTCTTGGAACCATCGGCTCAGCTATTGTCCAGCACGAGTTTAACCGGAAGGTTGCCCCAGCCTCGGTGAATGTTCCTGTCTCCGTCTGATCATGGATGCACTCGTCGACGCGTTCGTGCGCGATGTCAGACAGATCCCTGAAGAGCGGCTCGAAACTTACCGAAATGGCTGGGAAGGGCAAATCGGTATGGCCCTACTCGATGCCGTCTATTCCAAGCAAACGCAATATAGGACAAAACGGGGCAAGGGTCTCCTCCCACGGTTGCTGGCCTTCCATGGCAAGTATGAGCGGGCACGTTCGGACCTCCGCGACTGTCTATAACCCACGAACAGTACGAGCATCTGAACCCTTCCCACAGAAGTACTTACCTTGAAGTTCACGGATTGGGCCCTGTCACCCACAATTAATTCGGGATGTTGCTCGGCTATCCCGACACGAAGCCGGATACATGGATCATCCGCGCGGTTCAGCGGGTTGCAGATGCTGAGAACCTAGGAATTGTAGTCAACTCAATGCTGGCGAGGACTGTAGTCACTGAGGCGCATGTCATAACGAAACTGGGAGAGACTGTCACACATATGGACCACGCCATTTGGCTGACTGAACGCGACCGAAGAGCGTTAGATCAAGAGTGACGCACCGCAAGGAGGCCTAGCGTGCAGGTGGCGGAGGTTTCGCTGGAGACCGTGCAGCGGGTGGGGGAGTCATTCCCGGCATTCTGGCAGAGGCGGTTGTTTTCCAGGGCGGGCATTTTCAGCAGGCTTGGAAGAAAGTCATGAAGAGTATTTCCGTTGCCACGGCTAGGAGAGGTGTTGTGGCTGTCTGGGTCTTTCATCCCGGGATCCAGGTGCTGCAAACCCGCGGTCTAGGAGAGCGACAGAGACGAATCGAACGTCGGGTCCAGGCTATCGACAAGCCGAATCCTGGCCAGCAGGCGGGCGGCCGGGCTGTGATCGTCTGCCGTCACGTTCCGGAGAAACGACACGGACATCTAGGCGCTAATTGCAGGCGAATGCCTTGAAGACATGCATCATAGACCAAGCGATCACACTCGAAATGGAGAACCTCAATGAGCACTTATACCGGCACTCTCGTCGACGGGGCGATCTCGATGAGCGCGTACGAGGAGCAGGTGTGGGACACGCTCAACGAGCATTGGGAGCGCCGCAACAATCGCCGTGGTCTGCCGAACTGGGCGAGCACCGCGCTCAATCGTACCGGTGAGGCTGCGGGAAACGCCGTCAGCCGGGTTGCGGACGCCGTTCCAGAGGTGGTCATGAAACCGATCCGCCGCGCAGGCGACGTGGTCGCCAACAAAGCCGCGCGACCGGCCCTGGAAGGCGCGGCAGCGCTGCTCGAGCTGGTCAACGACTGGGCCATGGAGCTTAACGACCCGAAGACCGTCGAGAAGCTTGCCCGCAAGCAGGGTTTGGAATTCAACAGTTTCACCGATTTGCGGCAGCAGGACCTTAAGGTGTGCGACCGATTGTTGAAGTTCAACACGCTTACGTGGCGGACCGCTGGGGCGCTCGAAGGTGGCGCCATGGGACTGTTGGCGACGGTCCCCGTCGCTGGTACTTTCGCCGCGATGACAGCGGACATCCTCGTCATACAGGTCCTGAGCACGTCAATCGCATCGCGCATCGCCTACTCCTACGGCTATGACGCGAAAGACCCCGATGAGCAGATCTTCATCCAACGCCTAGTACGCCGATCCTTCATGGCGCAGGCGGCCAAAGCTGAGCCGTTGCGCGAGGCCGCCCGTGCGGCACACGCGATCAGGGGACGCGTCAGGTGGTCGGACAGGCTCCGTGCGGATCACCGTCTTCTCGCTGCCCTCGAAAAGTTGCTGCAACACCTAGGACCGGCAGGGGCCAGGGTCCCAGTTCAGAACGTCGCCAAGGTCGTGCCGTTCGTGGGTATCCTCATCGGTGCCGGCATGAATTCCGCGATCCTCGGCAATGTGGCCGCCGACGCTCAGCGGTACTGCCAGACCAGATTCCTCTGCGACAAGTATGGGCTTCCGCTGCCGGCCGCATTGACGACTGACCCGGAGGACGACCCCCAGAGTGATGCCACGTAAGCGGTGACCGCTCGGTTTACGATGCAGCCTCTGCGCGGGCGGTCCGTCGAGCTGTTCTGACTGCCCAGCCGCGGTCGTGAGTGCCACCGGCCTGCGGCAGTTACAAAAAATGCATAGGGCTAACCGTCTTTTGTAACTGCCGCAGGTGTCACCACCCAGGGATACATTGCATCCATGACTAACTACGTGAAGCCCGCAAAGAAGCGGGAGACTTTTCGCAGATGCCCTGTGTGCGGCCAGGAAGCGTGGCGGATTGCCTACGGCATGGTGGGGCCCGATGCCATGGCTGAGAGCTCGAAGACGGAGTTTGCCGGTTGCTGCCTGACCGAGGAAGTACGGATTTATCCAGCCACCGGCAAGGTTGAATCTGGGATACCGAGGTGGGCGTGTCAGAACCCGGAGTGCCGGCACCGCTGGTGGTGACGGTAGACAGCGCGAATCTCGATCAGGTAGCCGGGACCATCCAGAATCCCGCCATGGCAGTGTGGTCCGGGTCAGTGGCCGTTGGAGTGATTCGGACGGATACTGGACCTGGTCCAAGCCCCAGTTTCACGCGCTGTGTAGTTCCGCAGGCCAGAGCCGCTTCACGTGTTGTTGCTCCTCGTTGGTCGGGCTGCGAGATGGTTAGCGATGCTTTGTGCATGCCCACGCATTCAGCAGTGACTGTGTAGCTTCCCTTTGGTACTTCAGTCGCCGACGCCCGAAGTCCGCCATCGCCCAGTCCGCCTGAGCCGCCCAAGACAAGACCGTCGGGCGGGAGGCCCAAACGCTTTTCCAGTTGCGCCTGGTTTCTTACTCTGACTCGGGCAAGAGTGGGGTCCTCCTTTGGCAGAGCCGGGGAGAACACGGCCGGAGTGTCAATAGGAGCCGGGCTTGCTATCGGCACGGGTGGGCGAGATGACGGGGCGGCTACAGCTGAGGCGTCCGAGTGAGCCCGGCTGTCGTCTTGGTACTCGCAGGCACTTAGTGCGATTCCGCAACTGGCCAAAACCAGCGAGAGCGCAGTAGCTCGAGACCAGCGATTTCCCCCATGTGTTGTCATGCGCCAACCCTATCGGCACGGACGACGGATTCGCCTTGCCGGAGGGAGTCCGACGCTGAAGGTGCACAACGGTAAGCAACAACATCGGTCAAGCTATTCCTTGCCGAGCAGCCTCTTCGCGTTTTCGTACTTAGCCGCAAGCCGGTGTCGAACTTCGGGTTCCAGACACGCCGTCCGCTCCGGATCGGTATTGTCTGCGATGTCAGCCAGTTTCACAGCCAAGGCAATGGGATTCTCGCGAATGGCCTCGTAGTACCCGTTTCCCGTGTTGTCCTCGCTGCGGGTGAGCAGGACGACGGCGTCAATCACCTCCTTGCTGATCCCGGCAGCTGCAAGATTCTCCGCTGTGATGCCGCAGTCCTCAATAACGTCGTGCAGCCAGGCCGCCGCAATGTGCTGCGGGTCGTCCAGCCTGGCCGCGACCCGGCGAGGATGCTCGATGTACGGCACGCCGATCTTGTCGGTTTGGAACCTGTGCGCGATGGTCGCGATTGCTTTCGCTGCCGCTACTTCGGGATCGTTGTCGTGATTCACCAACGGAACCGTCCTTTCCGGGCTCTTCGGCTCTTCTCGGTCAACAACGGCAGGCTATCAACGGGGCCTGACATTCAGAGGTCTCCGCACAACCGGATGAAAAATGTCAGTGGTGCCTCTGACAATGAGGGCATCGGTTACAGATGAAAGGCGCCGACATGCTAGATACGATCACACTTCCCGAATCCTCACTGAAACTAAGGCTCGAACTTGAATACCACGAACTGTTGGAATGGAAAGCTCAGGTGGGTAAGTGGGACACGGGCTGGCACGACGTGGAGTCATCCTCCCATCTGGTTGGCCTCATCCAAGGGGTCTCCCATGACGGCGACTGGCTGGTGGTGCAGACCAGGCACGTCGATGTGACGCACTACGGGAGGTACGCCCAGGCCATGAGCACGGGAAGCGGTTACCACGTAGAGGTTGCAATAGTCAGCGGTGGGGTCACCAATAACTGGCGCATCGGACTGGGACCTTTGGCAGATGAGGCGGGGAACGAGCCACATACAGGAGTCGCTCCGTCACAGAACCTGAGCCTGGCCGGGGCTTGCGAAGTGATGGTGTCCTGGCTGAACGGCCACGGGCTCCCGCTAGGCTACGGGGCGGCACTCCACGTTTACGGCTGAGCCGGTGGGCGAGAATGTGGAGTCGTGACGTTACGGTGGGCGACCTCCGGAAGTTCCACGAGGAGACGAAGGATAAGCCTTACCTATCGACCCTTGACTGGATCGCGACCGGGGCCTTCGTGGACCGGGGGCAGCCTGATGACACGCCGCTGTTCCCCCGGTCCGCGGCCGTCAAGCCCACGAAGGAAGCCGGCGCCGAGTGATCTTCTCCTACCTAGAGGTCCCGGCTACTACAGGCTCAATCTCATAGACCTGTCCTAGGGCGGGAAAGTGGATCAGAGTGCGCAGTACCGGCTTGCCCGTAGCAGCAAGGACAGCATCCCCGTACGCGGACATCTGGCCTAGGTACTTCTCTTTCACATGGCCTTCGGGATCATTGCCGGGGTAGGTCTTGTGGTCGACGAGTACGAATCCGTCGGGCCCCTCCAGCAAAAGGTCGATCCAGCCTTCCATGACCTGGTTGTTCGGTCGCCAGCCGATGGCTGCTTCCCGGTGCCGCGCCCAGCCAGGGAACTCCACGTCCAGATAGGACTCGAATCTTTCCCCGGCGGTGAGCAGCAGGGAAGAATCGATCGTGCTTTCCACCTGCCATCGTGCAACTATCCGCTCTGCAAGGTCCCGCTGTTGGGCGGCGTCGAGCACCGAGAACTCGGTCCCGAGGTAAGCGTGCACGGCACTGCCGACTGCACCCCAATCGTCGGATCCGTGCTCTGCAAGCCGGGAACCGAGCTCGGCCACTGCCCTGACAGAGGCTTCGTGTCCGGCAGACTCCAGCGACGAAGCAGCAAACCGCGCCGGAGCGAACACAACGCCCGACGGTTCGGCCGGCACGTCGGAGAACCTGGGCGTCCAGTCCGCCGGCGCGTGTTCCGCGTCTGCGGGTTCCAACTCTTCCACTCGCGCTGGCAGTTGCAATCCGTCGGCGACACGGATGGCACCGTCTGAGGTGTCGTCGGCGCCCGGCTTCCATCCCAGCAGGGAGGGAATGCCAAGGTTGTTAAGCAGCTCCGGCGCAGGCTTCTTACCTGTCAGGACGGTTGTTTCGACGGCGCGGGTCATGCCGACGTACATGAGCCGGGCCATGTTGCGGCGCTCGCGTTCCTCGGCCCGGAGTGCCACGTCGCTCGTCGTTCCCCGGACATCCAGCTGGGACCCGCCATAGGGGAAGGGACTAGGCCAGAATCGGATCCAGCGGCCGGCCAAAGGTTGCGCCAGGTCGAAGCTGCCGTCCTGTTCCACTGCCGCGCCGAATGCGGCGAAGCGCAGGTCCTTGTCGAGCCCCTCCAGCACCACCGCCGGCCATTCGAGTCCCTTTGCTTGGTGGTACGTCAGGACGTTAACTACGTCAGTACCGGCGTTGTCCGCGGATCGTTGCTCCTCCGAACCGAAGAATGTGAGGAAGCCGCGCAGGGTTGCGGGTGAGCGCAACGCGAGGCAGCGCTCGTAGTACGTCTTGATGACACCGCGGACGGCGTCTAGGTTCCTCAGCCGGGTGGCGGGGGAGGACCAGCCAGCAATCAGCAGGGGCAGCCCGAGCGCACCGACCACGGCTTCGAAGACCTCCGTGGGCGTAGCCGCTGCCGTCCGGGCACGAAGAGCATCTAGGGCTTTGAATACTGGGTCCGAATTCCACTTTTCGAGTACCGGGGCAGGGTCGGCGGCTGACAGCAGCTCCTGCTGCCAAGTTGAGTGAGAGGAGTGGCCGGGGCGCATGGCGACGATCTCGGCCAGTGCGACAGTGTCGTATCCATCCGCGACGAACGCCATTCCGGCGCGCGCCAGTTGCACCTCCCGGGCGTCCGAGAGCTTGCGTGGATTGCGGCTCGCACGGATGCCCAGGGCATGGAGGGCAGCGGACAGCGATTCGACGTCGGCGTTTGACCGGGCCAGCACCGCCACGTCGCCGGGACTGAGCTCTGGCCGTCGGGCCAACAGGGCGGCCACACCGGCCGCAGTTGCCTTCAGCCGCTCACCGTCGTTGGATTGCGGCCGGGTCCAGGCTTCGAGCGTGCCGGGGGACCAATCAGAATGCGCATCCGGAAGCTTGAGGTGGACGGTATCGGCCGGCATCCCGTGCTGCTCGAAGACGGACTCGAATACGGCGTTGCTCAGGTCAACGACCGCCTGATGTGAACGCCAAGTATGGGAGAGCTGCTCCCGGCGGCTCACCTTGTTCACCACAGCCTCCATGAGCTCGGGGTCGGTGCCCCGGAACTCGTAGATGGCCTGCTTGGGGTCGCCCACCCACACAGCCTCCTTCGCCAGTCGGCTGAGCTGCAGGAAGAGTTCAAGCTGAAGAGGGCTGGTGTCCTGGAACTCGTCCACGACGAGAAAGCGGATCCGCCCCGGGAAGGAACGGCGGAAGGCCTCGTTATTCCGGGCGAGGTCCAGGACCAGGGTCTCCTGGTCCACGAAGTCCATGAGGCCGTGTAGGCGCTTGAACTCTGAATAGGCAGTCAGACACTGCTCGGCGCAGGTGAACAGGAGCCGGATGTACTGCTCGAGGTCGTCATGGAAGGCAGGGTTCGAGAGCAGGCCTCCCTTGATGGCGCCCGTAACCGGAGCGAAAAGGCTCTTGACGGCGGCTGGGGCTGCGGAGCCCACCACTCCGCGCCACGTCTCCCACGGGATGTCTTCCACTGCGCCCATAGTGCCAATCTTGTGGAGGATCTTCGGCACGTGCTCGGTAAAGGTGGCAGAGCCGGTATCCACCTTTTTGCCGGCCTGAGTCTTGCCGTCCCGGGCCATGGCCTCGAGTTCGGTCACGGTGTCGCGAAGAGCAGACAGCCACTGAGCCCGGTCATCCGTACCCTCCGCGTCGAGTAGCTCACGCAAACCGGACCAGGACCGGTCGGCGCAGACGGCCAGCTGCTCCGCTCCCAGCAGGTTCGTGCGGGCGGCGCCCACGATGGCTCGCACAGTTTCCTGCCAGGTTTTCGCGTCCAGGGCTCCGTTGCCGTCGGTTCCCATGCGCCGTGCGATGGGAAGGATCCCTGGAGCGTGTTCGGCCAGCACTTCATCCGTGGCGAGGTGGAAGATGCTGGCGAGTTGCTCCTCGCCAATCACCTCTAGGGCAGGAGACAGGCCGGCGTCGATGGCGTGCTCCTGCAGCAGCTGGCCGCACACGCTGTTGACCGTGCCGATGAGGCTCGCTGGCAGCTGCTGGGAGGCGAGCCGCAGCGCGGCGGAGGAATCGGCGTCGTCGGTCTGGTCCGCCTGCTCAAGGAGACGGGCTGCGATCCGTTCGCGCAGTTCGCCGGCGGCCTTCTTGGTGAAGGTGGTGGCCATGACGGCTCCCGCCGGCAGCCCCGCGGAAATTTGATCCACAATCTTGCCCGTAAGGGTGAAGGTCTTTCCGGTGCCGGCGCTCGCCGACACCATGGTGACGTTGTCCAGCAGGTTCATGAGTAGTCCCCCTTGAGTCCACAGAGCGTGCCGAAGTCGCAGTACTTGCAGTTCGGCTTCATGTGCAGGCGGCCGCTGGCTTCCGCGATTGCGTCAGCGCCGGGTTCGCCCTTGGCCACGGCGTTGGCTGCCGGCTCTGTTGCCGTTATCCGTCCGGCGAGCACCTCCTCGACGGTGAACTCAACCGCCCGAACGGCCTGCTGCCACAACTGTGACGGATCCTGGCTGGTCTGGATTGCTGAACCGAATTCCGGGTGGGTTGAGGCGAAGCTGCCCTGCTTGAGCATGTAGTAGGCAGTCGGAGCATCCGGCGGGAGTTCACTGGGGCTGAGTGCCCACTGGTACAGCGCCAGCTGCAGGGCCTCGCCACGTTGGACTTCCTCGCGGCGGTACTTGTCGCTGTTGGTCCACTTGAGGTCGACGACGGCGGTGCGGCCGGCCGCGTCGATGCCCACCGCATCGGCGCGGCCCTTCACTTCGACCGTGTAGCTGTTTCCGCCGGCCGTGAAGTGCAGGTCCTTCACGAACTCCTTCTCCATCTCCTGCAGCACGACGCCGCCGTGCTGCAGCTGCTCAAAGAAGGTCATGACGGTTGTTTCGATCGTGGCCCGCACGCCTGCAAGGCGGCTCTTCTGGCCGGGCAGGAGCAGCTCCGAGGCGAGTTGAGGGAGTAGACGTTCGACGGCGGCCCTTACTTCTTCCCGTTCGGGAACCGCCCGGTGTTCCGCCCGAAGTTGCTGCTGGAGCACCTCCACTACTTTGTGGGCAAAGAGCCCGAGCATCTGGTTGTCCGACGGGACGCTGGCAGCAGCGGGAACAGTGAGGTGCGATTTGTGCTTGAGCACCCATGCCAGAGAGCAACCGAGAAGCGTGGACAGCTGAGTGAAGGAGAGGCGTTCCGGGACGAGGGCGGCGTTCGGGCCCACCTGGTGGACGGGGCGCGGAGCAACCGGGCGGTGCTGGGGGACAGCAGCGAGCTGCATTTGGCGGCCTGCGAGGGACCAGCGGCCGGTGTCATCAGCCAGCGAGTCGGGCCTGCACGTGAGCGCAGAGAGACGGTCGGATAGCGACTCATCCGCTCGGCTCGGCTGCGCAGCGGTGAGAGCCTCCAGCAGTGGATCGCCTTCCACCCGCTCACCGTCGCGCTGCTCGATCTGGACGAGGAGCAGGTTCCTGGTCCGGCTGGTTGCAGCTAGGGTCTGGCTGACCTCGAGGGCGCTGAGTTCTTCTGGCGTTGGCAGGTGAACACCCACCCGGGACAAGGCCTCGACGTCGTGGGTGTCCCAGCGGCGCACAGAGGGTGTGCGGCTGCTCTGGAAACCCCACCACAACACCTGGTCAACATCGTCGGCCAGCTCGGCCAAGTGCCCGAGGCGCAGCCAGGGCCCGGCTTCTGCGGTCACGAGCGCGCCCGAGGATGGGGTGATCACCGATGCGATGATGCGGCGAAGATCCCGGCGTGAAACGCGAGGAAGCGGCGTCACCAATGCCAGGATCCGCTGCAGCAGGGACGCGGTGGCCTTGGCGGCGTCGTCTTTTGAGGCGCGGGCACGCAGTCGCCCGGCGAGCCATTCTGCTCGTTCAGCAAGCTGAGTGCCGCTTACGTTCTCGTCTTCGACGAGCACATCGGTGCAAAAGAGCCTGCTCAGTGTGGCGGCGAGTTCGGAACCGAGCTGGGGGTCCGCGGCGATGGCGGAGATTGCCGCCGTCCACGCATCGCCCCCGGTGCCAGGCTCTTGCTTCAGCGCATTAAGGAGGTGGCGTGCCGCGTCACGCCGCACGGGCGAGCCGGGCAGGGTGAGGAGCTCCGCGAGGAGCTGTACGTTCGGCGGCGACCAGATGACCTCGAAGAAGAGCGGAATTAGCTGGTCCTGGGGACGCCAGATGGACGGGGTACCGGTGCCGATGGCAGGCAGGCCGTGTCCAGCCAGGTAGTGGTCCAGGAGGGCAGTGCTGTCTGAGGCGACCACGGCGGTGCTTCGATTGTCTCCCGCAGCGAGCCAGCGGGCGCTGTTTTCGGCGGCTTCCCACTCTGTTTCCGCGGTGAGAACTGTCAGACGTGGCGCACGGCCTGTGGGCACCGCTTCGCTGACTTGGACTCCGCGGTTCCGGAGCTTTCCGATGATGACCCGCCAGATCTGCGGGAAGCTGCCTTCGGGATGCTGTAGTACCAGATGGTCGATGCCAAGCGGCAGGGGCGAGTCGAGCGCCGTCACCAGTTCGGCAATGTCATCGGCCAAGGAGGGCGCCAACCGCCCGGGTGCCTTTTCCGCTGCCGCCAGCGTCTGCAGCAGCGGCGACGGTTCTGGCACGCCCGGCTGCCACTCGGGGAGCGTGCCGTCCCAGCCGTTGGCGACTGCGTCATCGCGGGCGGCGAGCAGCTCCTGAGCTGTCGACCAGGGATCCACCTCGAATGACTTGTGGAACCACGCATCGGTGGAGTCGACCTTCCGAAGGCCTTCCAGATACTGGCTGACGCGCTCAGCATGGCCAGTATCTGGGCGAGTGATGCCCAGCCGGGTCTGCAGCAGCGCCGTAAAGTTCTTGCGTCCCACGCGGATGCGGTTGAGGCCTGGCTGGGTGTACGCCCACGGCGCACGGTCCAGGTGCCACGCGAACTCGATCTTCATTAATCCCCCATGCATTGACTGGTGGTCGTTTTTATCACGCTAGCGGCAGCCACTGACAATCTGTCTCACCGATGGTTGCAGGGTCGTCGACGCAGGCCGGATTGGTTCATCAGCGGTCTCGCCCACTGCGCAAGCGGCGAAAGAGGCCAGGTGCCTGCATCGCGCCGGCGGTGACGTTCCTAGAGCTCAATGACGTCGAGTAACTGCTGCCGAATTTCGCTCGCGGTTCTTCGCAGGTCCACGGTTGCCACGGTGAAACGGTGGCCTCCCGTATGAAAGCTCTCGCGGAGCATACGGTCGACTGCTGGGTACAGCAGCAGGCCCTCGGCAGACCACGAGAGCGGATCGGAAGGCGCCTCTTGGGTGCGTACGTATGTGTAAATCTGATACAGATGACCACTTTTCAAGGATTCCCCGCCGTATTGGCGATGAGCCAATGAAGCTGTGAATTTCGTATCCAGGATTATTCGCCTGTTCGACGAGCAATTCTCAAGATAGATGTCTGTCTTCATCTTGGGGAGCAGCGCACCCAGGCCGGGAGTTGATGCGCTGGCGTTCCACGAAATCTGCCGCCCCGGATGAACCTGCCAGCCCAGTTGCCTAATGGTTGCCAAATAGAAGCCTCCGACAGCGCGTTCGAATAGGGACCGGAATTCGTGGTCCGTGAGACCAGAGCGCCTGATCCCCCCGCCGCGCTCGTGGCTGGGCAGTCTGAACTGCAGCGCAAGCTGCGCCGCGAGTATGACTGCCCTGTCATGCGAATCATTCCGACTGAACCGGAAGGGGGGGGTTTGTGGCTTTCGCGAAAAAACTGAGGAAACTCCGAGGCTCGCCAGGCGGTGAGCTTGGGCCCGGCAGCCGTGACCTAGTTCTTTGGAAGACACGAGCGGTGCTAAAGCCGATAGGGCAGACCGAACCAAACGATTTCTTGGCGTATCCACCGTGAGTTCCTCGTACCTGCAGGCAACTTGACCGCGGTTGAGTAGTTGATGAGATTCTGTCCGAAGGACGTCAATCCGGCCGCGGACCCGCCGTAAGTCGCCCTTGGTGGCGGTGAACTCGGTTGTCAATGGCTGCTTCAGTCGGTCCCCGACGCTGGCCACAAGGATTTTAGCGAGGAGATCCGGCAACTGGTCAGGACAGTTCTCGATGCCATCAAACGACTCCGCCCCCGCCTTGTAGAACTCCGAGGCATAGAGCATGAGCAGCCACAGGTTTCGAATCGGTATGTGCGCTTTTCCGGAGACGAAAACAAAGTCGTCTGATCCCACGTCAGATCAAGCCGTCCACAAGCCGCTGCACTTCTTCATCGACCTTGGTCGGTGCATCAAACCAATACTCTTTAAGTGTCGGCGCTATCTCTGTTTCCACAACAACTTGGAACCAATCAAAGTAGGAATCCACACGCTCGTCTGCGGGTGGCGTAACAAAGCTGTGCCCAAGCATGAATTCGGGCCCCAGCGTCGAGTCGTTCTCGATAGAGGCATTCAAAGCCTCGAAACGATCCCGAACCGCTTCGAGTTGAGCAATGTCGACGTCGTGCTTGCTGCTCATCCAATCAATCCAATGTTGGTTGAGGGACGGAGAGAGCGGAATAAACCCGAACCGGCGGCGGAACGCCAAATCCATAATGGCCAGAGAACGGTCGGCCAGGTTCATGGTGCCGATTATGTACAGGTTACTGGGAACGTGAACCGTATCGTCAGAATCGCGCGTATATGCGAGATGAAGGGCTTCCCGTGGTGACCGCTTGCCTGCCTCGATGAGCGTCAGTAGTTCGCCGAAAACTTGGACGGGGTTTCCTCGGTTAATCTCTTCCACGAGAACTACATGTGGCACGTCTGGTGCCGCGTTCGCACGGTCGACCATTTCCAGGAAGGGTCCATCGACGAGTCTCAGTTTGCCGTCAGATCCGGGCCGCCATCCGCGTACAAAGTCTTCGTATGACATGTTCGGGTGGAATTGAACCGCACGGATGGCTGATTTGAGGTCGTTGCTGCCAATCAGCGCGTAGGCGAGGCGTCTAGCGAGCCAAGTCTTTCCTGTACCCGGAGGACCTTGGAGGATAATGTTCTTCTTCGACCGCCAGCGGTTGATGATGTCGTTGAGCTCGGAATGAGGGACGAAGCAGCCGTCGGCGACAATATCCGCAATCGAGTACGGCTTTAACGAAAATGCCGGGGCAAGTTCAGTCGTTGTCTCATCAGCGTTGTCCGTTGGCTCGATGGGTGCGGCGGGATCAAGGAACGCATTCCAAGAGAGCTCCGGAAAAGAATGCACGGGATACTCAGGATCATCGAACTTGGAAATCAAAGTGTCGAGAATGCTCAAGTACTGGCTGCCGTTGGCCTGGAACAGGTTGCCGTCCAGCATGAGGACTGTTTTCAAATAGCTCCGAGACTGCCCGTCGAGCGGCAGAAAGTTCCAAGGGCGGGCCCAGAAGAGGCCCATGCTGAGTTTCCCGCCTACGCCATGGATGCGCCTTGCCGGGTCATAGGCTTTCGCGAACCTCATTCTCGAAACATCCTCGTTTGAGTCGGCAAGAGCCAGTGCCGCTTCGAAGACATCCCACAGAGCATCAATGTCGCCTTCGCTCCGTTCGGGTTTGTAAGAGAAGAACCATGAGTTCTGATTGTTCAGCAGCGGAATCGATTGAAAACCCGTTGGCGCCGGCGTCGTCACGCCGAGGACCTTGGCCCAGTCAGCGGCCAAAGCAGTGCGCTTCGCGTTAGTGATGCCGCGGTTAAAGGTGCCGAAGATAGTGAACGGACAGATGTCGTCCAATGGCAGGTACTCACCGTTCTCGTCCTTATCGGTTAGATACCCGAGAACGTCGTGGCTTGCCTGGAGGTCATTCAGAGCTGATAAAAGCTCATCGCGTCGATCCCTATATGAAAGAAGTGCTGTAGCCAGTTCCTCATAAAAGGTTGTCCAAGCAAAGTTCTCTTGGGGCGCCGGGTCCTCGTCACCGAATCGTTTGGCCCACGCCGCGACATTGCGGAATCTGTCGATGTCCTGCTGCTCGCCGTCGAAAGCAAACTGAATTAGGGCGTCAGGCATCCAGTCGCCGGGGAGCACCTTCCAAATAGTCGCCCGTCCGGTGTAAAAGTACCACTCTCGAGGCTCCCGAACAGGGTTCCAGTCAACGTCGACCCTTCGGCCATCTCCGTGGTTCCGAGTGATCCGTCCCGTCGCCTTGATGACCATGGTCGAAACCATGTGTCCCCGGGTATCGAAGGGGACGCCGTGCTTTCGTACGTAGCTCGATTTGATCGCAATTCGATCACCGGGCCGCATGGATTTCACGGTCTCCAGGTGACGGTCCTCGAACCCATTCTCCCAGATACCTTCGGTGAAGAATCTTTGGGTTTGGTCCTGGGGTTCCTTATCCGCGTAAAAGGCCCCGACGAACCAGTATTGCGTCGGGAGGACGACCTCTTCTGATGACATATCCGCTGAACTCCTGTGGTCACATATGCCCCAAACCGAGGCCAAGGATTATTAGATCACCGCCCACGGACCTTGTGGGCCACTCGTGTTCAAGTCGATGGCACCCACGCCTCCGCCTTCGACAGCGCCAACTTCAGCTCCCGGCCGCCGGCTTCTTCCAGCAGTGCGCTCTCGCCGACCACTACCAACAAACTCCGCGCCCGGGACAGGCCGACGTACAGCTGCTCCGCCGCGCGTTCCGGGTCCTTGAAGCCATTGACGCACAGCACCACAACAGAGCGCTCCAGCCCCTTGAATCCCAGCACGTGGCCGTAGAACACATCGTTGTTTGCATGGAAGTCGAGCCAGTATTCGGCGATGGAGCCGTTGTCGAAGCGCTCCTGGTGCACGGGATGCCTCGACTTGGTGGTCAGGAGGGCGATCTGGCTGTTGGCCCAGCCCTCGTCCATCAGCGCGTCGATGCAGCCGTCGGCGGCACCGAGGGCGTCATCGGTAAGGCATTCGACCCTCCGGACGGGCAGGCCGGTCCCGCCGCGGGGCGTGAAATGCTCGCCGGCGAACGACTTGAACGTCTCGGCGATCTTCCGGGTGTTGCGCAGATTCTCATCGATGTGAATGGGAACAAAGGTGGCCGTCGGGCCTGAGGTGAGGTCCGCCGTCGTGCCGCCCCACCTCTTGTAGACGTCCTGGCGGTCATCCATGAAGGCGTAGACTTCACTGTTCCCGGGGTCTGTGGTGCAGGCGAGCAGGGCTTCCCACCACAGTGGGGCAAAGTCCTGGGCCTCATCGATGACGACGGCGTCCAGCCGCTCGTGCGGCCCAAGCCCGGCTCCCAGCTCCTTGAGCATGCGCGGCATCTCGACGTCGAAGTAGTCCTGTCCGGAACCGTCCTCCACGCCCAGCCCGCGGACGTATTCGTGAAATTCGCCGGTGAAGACGGGCTGGTTCTGCCGCCAGCCGGATACCTGCCGCTGGAGGTACTGGCCGAGGCCCTTGTTGTAGCAGAAAAGTCCCACGCGTTTGCCCTGCCGGCAGAGCAGCCTGGACTTTTCCAGGGCGAGCCAGGTCTTGCCGCTGCCCGCACCGCCAGTGAACCGCACGCGCCTGAGCGACCGGGTGGCCTGCAACAGCACGGCCTGCCGCTCCGTAAGGTGGTCCTGCGCGTCCTCGGCTTCCTGCGGATCCGGCAGCCCGTCGGAGTCCTTGTTCAGGTCCCCGCTGAGGTGCCGGCAGATACGCTCCACGAAGGCGGGCGCCAGCGCGCAGGCGCCGCCGCCTTCGTTTTCGATGGCATGCCGTATCAGGTCCGCCGGTGACTTCATGTCGGTTTGGTCCAGGATCAGCGAACGGGGGCATCCGGCCATCTCCCAGTCCCTCGGGACGTCCGTGTAGGGAAGGCTCACGAGGTATGCGAAGCGGCTGCTGAGCTTGGAACCGAGCCGGCCTTCGAGCCAGGTCTTGAACGCATGCTGCGAATTCTGGGACTGCGCTACCGGGCTCTGGATCTTGTGCCTGCCGACCCTATCGGACTGGTACCACTGCCCATTTTCGACGCCGACCTTTCCGCCCTTGACTTCGATGGCGGCCACGCCGACGCCGGGCCACAGCACCAGCAGGTCGATCTCGTGCTCAGCCCGCCCATCCCGGACCTGGACGGAATGGGCCAGGACACAGTCGTCCGGCAGGCTTCTCCGGAGAGCTTCCCACGCAACCCGTTCGGCCGATTGGCCGTCACCGAACTCCGGCTTCTCCGGAATGCATCTCACCGCTGCCCCCATGCCCTATGGCGGCTACCGCGCCGCGGAATATTTTGATCATCTTATGGTGCAGATCACTCATTGGCGGACAACAAGCGTGAACGGTGCGTACATGCTTCAGCTTTGCTGAGGAACTCCATGAACAGAGGGTTCGGCCGCGCCCCAGGCAGGACCCGGCGCAGGTCTTCCAGGGGTCGCAGTGGGCTGGCCGGCAATCAACGCCTCCACGGTGTCGGCCGAGCGCCAGGCTCCAGACCCGAGACCGCAATCAGTCTGATGTACCGGTGACGATCAGACGGCCACCAGTTCCTCAACGGCTCCCCCTCGTTGCCCAGGACTGTTGTGATCCTGGGCTTGCCGGTCGTGGCGCCCCGATCACGCGCGGCTTCAAAGGCGGAAGGGGCACCTCGAGTAGACCCGAAGCGGTGCGGTGCCTCGCCGTGGTAAGTTGCAAGCCGTATCGGCGTTTGTTCAATTGGGGGGAAAATGCTCAGAAATGGTCTTTTTGACGGGTTTGAAGCCTACCGTGTGCCAGCCGAGAGAGACCTTCGTGAGGCACTCAAGAATGGCATCGTAGCCGTTGACACCAACGTTCTCTTGAATCTTTATCGCTACGCTGAAACTACCGTCGAAGACCTTCTGCGTGTACTAGGTACAACCGACGACAGGCTTTTTGTGCCTCACCAAGTTGTTCGAGAATTTTGGCGCAACAGGCAGGGCGTATTGGGAAATCCGACTAGTGCCATCAAGGACACCCAATCTGCATTGACTAAGAATCACACATCAACAGCTGATGCGATAAGACGCTGGGCGAAAAACGTCGCTGCCGATCCGGCCGTCAGAAACGAAATACTGAGTCTCGTCGACCAGTTCTTTGTCGACATCAAGGACCGGATTGGTGACGGCAAGCCGACTCGAGTAAGTGTTGCGACACCGACAGACGATGATCGACTTCTCGTACGAATCGCCGAACTTCTCGAGGGCCGTGTTGGCACCCCTCTCACTCCCGATGACTGGGAAAAATGCGTTGCTGAAGGTGAACGCCGGGTCGAGAAGATGGTTCCCCCAGGGTACATGGACGTAGACAAACTCGAATCGGACCTTCCTGAAGGCGCATCAGGCGACTACCTAGTGTGGTTTGAACTTCTACGTGAAGGGGAGGCTCAGAAAAAGCCATTGATTTTGGTTACGTCCGATACCAAAGAGGACTGGTGGAATCAGCCAAATGGCTCTCGGCCTCTCGGACCACGAAGGGAGCTAGTGGAGGAATACTCGGCTGCCAGTGGCCATCAAGTGTTTCTCCTTGAACCAGCTGACCTTCTTAGCCTCTCAGACTCACTCGGTATTGATACCCGAAGCGAATCTGTGCAGGACATCGAACGAGTCAAGAATGAGCCCACAGAAGCGACCCCGTGGACGCCTGAGTCCGTCCATGCCGTCCTTGACGAGCTCGAAAGACAAGGACACGTTCAAGCCTTCGTCATCCGCGAGGCCGCGGATCACGGCGGGAAAATCACCCGCGAGCGTGTTTACGAAATAGATGGGCGCAGCGACGAACAGATGCTTAGAGGTTTTACGCGGCCGGTTCGGCGTGTTACTAATGAGCTCCAAGCTTTGGGGCTGGTCCCAGAGGGGGTTGCCTCATTGCTGCGAGCCGTCTACGAAACAGGTGTGAAGTCTTCACATTTCGGGATACCCGCTGAAGTTGTGGAGATCTTGGAGTCCCGCGTAACCCCCACTGACGGCCTGTCACCGATGAAGGACACTAATACGTAAAAGCGCGATCGCGTCATTCCCCGGGGCCAATTTCTCCCGAACTTCTGCGGTTACCCTAAAAGGTCCGTCAAACTGATCGCCCAGGTACGGAGACCCTGTGAGTGTTCCTTTCTGCAATTTGAGACGAGCAGTGGTGCCCGCGACTTCAATGAACCGAGGTCGACCGAGGCTGTGCAGGGTCCCAAGGTGTGGGCACTTTCTGGGGACATCGAAGGACCTTGGACGTACTCATGGCGGCCAGTGAACCATCGATGCTCAAGTCCCGGAGGTTACTGCGTGATAACACTCTGCTTTTGTCCAGTAACTCCCGTTCAACACGAAGCCGGCTGGCCTTTCTTGCCTGGACAAAATAACCTGGCGCAATGGCTAGGTTCATTGGGGGAGAGTCCGCGGAGAAGCTGCGCGAGGGCTTGTACGAACTTCTCAGCACGGAAGCTCTCGGCAATTTGCTACACGACGAACAACATTTGCAGCCAATCTTCGCAGAGATAGCCGAACACGACGCCCCCGACATGCTCTCCCGCCACGTCGCCAATGCCGTCCGCGACGCTCTCACCGCAGCCAAACCGGCAGATAGAGTCGGTCTAGCTAACCGCCTCCTGCAGGAACTGAAGACCACTAACCGCATCAGTCCAGGTCCCACCCAACTCCACGCTCTCCACCGCCCTGACACGCTAAAGCGCAGGCAGCTTCGCCGGCCCACCACTAAGCTGTCCGACTCCGCCCTCCTCACCAACAGCAAGGATGACCCCAACCTTGCCGCCGAACTCCGCACCGAGATCGAGTCAGCCGACACCGTCGACCTCCTCTGTGCCTTCATCCGCTGGACCGGCCTTCGGCTTCTCGAACCCGCCCTCGAGCAGCTAAGGGATCGCGGCGTCAGGCTGCGAGTCATCACCACAACATATATGGGAGCAACGGAGCGCCGGGCCATTGACCACCTGGTACAGCGCTACGGCGCCGAGGTGAAGATCAGCTACGAGATACATTCAACGCGTCTCCACGCCAAGGCCTGGCTGTTCCGACGCAACTCCGGCTTCCACACGGCTTACGTCGGCAGCTCCAACCTCAGCAGCGCTGCGCTCCTCGACGGCCTTGAGTGGAACGTCCGCCTCAGCTCGGTAGCCACACCGGACCTGCTAAAGAAGTTCGAGGTCACCTTCGACAGCTACTGGGAACAGCGCGCATTCCACAGTTACGACCCCCAACGGGACGCGGGCAAGCTGGACGCCGCCCTTGCCCGTAACGGCGGCAAACTCACCGGGCCTCCGGACGCTGCAACAGGTTTGGAAGTCGAGCCCTTCCTCCACCAGGTCGAGATGCTCGAGGATCTCGAAGCAGAGCGGGACAAGGGATACCACCGCAATCTGCTCGTGGCCGCCACGGGTACCGGTAAGACAGTCATCGCTGCCCTGGACTACAAACGCCTCTGCGAAGCGGCCGGCCGAGAGCTGAACCTGCTCTTCGTGGCACACCGCCAGGAGATTCTCAAGCAGTCCCTACGGACCTATCGCGACGTGCTGCAGAAGGGTTCCTTTGGCGAGCTGTTCGTCGGTGAGCACAAGCCAAAGGACTGGAGACACGTCTTCGCAAGCGTTCAGTCCCTTGCTGCACTGGGAATGGACAAGATCAGGCCGGACGACTTTGACGTCGTCGTGATCGACGAGTTCCACCACGCCGAAGCGCCTACCTACCGGAGGCTCATAGACCACCTCAAGCCCAAGGAACTCCTCGGCCTGACGGCAACACCGGAACGCGGCGACGGGGTGGACGTCGCCAAGCAGTTTTTCGAGGGTCGGCGGGCCAGCGAACTCCGGTTGTGGGACGCGCTCGACGCCGATCTGCTGGTCCCGTTTCACTACTTCGGAGTCTCGGACGACGTTGACCTCAGCCGCTTGGAGTGGAAGCGCGGCAGCTACGACATCGGCCAGCTCGATGCCCTCTACACCGGCAACGAGGCCCGTGCCGGCAAGGTGATTCGCGATCTCCGGGACAAGGTCACCAGCACGAGTGATATGAGGGCTATCGGCTTCTGCGTCTCCGTGCAGCACGCCGCCTATATGGCCGAGGTCTTCAACCGGGCCGGTATATCCTCAGTTGCGGTTTCGGGGCAGACCGACGACGCCGAACGCGCCCTCGCGCTGCAACGGCTGCGGTCCCGCGAAATCAACTGCATCTTCGCCGTCGACCTGTTCAATGAGGGCCTGGATTTGCCCGAGGTAGACACCATACTGCTGCTCCGGCCCACGCAAAGCGCCACGATTTTCCTCCAACAGCTGGGCCGGGGGCTTCGTCGCGCCGGAGACAAGGCCGTGCTCACGGTGCTGGACTTCATTGGACAGCAGCGCCGTGAGTTCCGTTTCGACCTCAGGTTTCGCGCCCTAACCGGCTACGGCCGCAAGGAGCTGGAGAAGGCCATTGAGGACGAATTTCCCTTCCTACCGTCTGGCTCGCAGATCGTGCTTGACCGGGTGGCGCAGGATGTGGTGCTCGAGAACATTAAGGCGCAGCTCAGGTTCAACAGGGCTCAGCTGGTGCGGGACATTGCCTCGTACGGGGAAACAGAGCTAGAAGCTTACCTGGAGAAGTCCGGCAGCGAGCTGAAGTCCATCTATCGTTCCACGAAGGACTCCTGGACCGGTTACCTCCGCCAGGCCGGGCTGATCGAGGGATATTCACCGCTCGAAACAGTCCTCAGCGGAAAAATCTACGCTCTTTCGGACGACGCCGAGAAAAAGCTGCTTGCGCGCATGGTGCGGCTGATTCACGTAGACGACCCAGAGCGCGCGGAGGCGTACTCCATGCTTGTTAGCCCAGGTGCGCCCAGTTATGCGCAGCTTGGCCCGCGAGAGCAAACCTTCGCCCGCATGCTCTTTTACACGCTGTGGGATGACGGCGGCGGTTTTCAGGCCTACGACGCCGGCCTGGACCATCTGCGCGGATACCCGTTTGTTTGCAGCGAAATCCGCCAGCTGGTGAAGCTGGGAGTGGCAGCATCCAAGCATACCGGCAAGAGCCTGGGCGCAGGCTTGCAGCACATCCCGCTGCTCACCCACGCGACGTACCGGCGGGAAGAGGTACTGGCAGCCCTTCAGTACGGTTCCCTGGAGCTGGGCAAGAATGTGCAGCACCGGGAGGGTGTGGCCTGGTGCCCGGCAACGGCTACAGATGCGTTCTTTGTGACCCTCAGCAAGGACGATAGGAACCATTCCGCCACGACGATGTACAAGGACTACGCCATCAGCCCCGAGCTGTTCCACTGGGAGTCGCAGAACGCAACCTCGCCCAGCAGCCCGACAGGTAAGCGGTACTTGGACAGGCTGAAGCACGAGTCGCACATCCTGCTTTTCACCCGGGACACCGCCGAGGACGAGACCGGCTTAACGGTTCCCTACACCTCCCTGGGCCAAATGGATTATGTCCAGCACTCGGGGGAGAAGCCGATTGCTATCACCTGGAAGCTGCACCGGCCGATGCCGGGGGACGTGTTCGCGTCCGCGGCTGCGGTGGCTCAATGAAGGCTGCAGGAGAGGGAATCTGAAGCGGCACTCCAGCTCTGGTCGCCGGTCAGACCGCGGTTCCAGGATTTGTGCGAGGCCGGACGCCGAAAATGAGACGTGGGCATGCTTCTTGACAGGACCCGGTCAGTCGTTCGGATGGGCAGCAAGATATCTCCGAAGAATCAGGACGGCTTCGTGGATATGGTTAAGCTTTAGTTGTTCGTGCGGTCCGTCGTAGTCCAAGGGGTCCATCAATCGCCACTTCTCCGACTCAGAAAAGAGGTGGAAATAGTGGTGGGCAGACTTGCGAGCCTCCCGGGTGCGGTCCCTGTAGTTACCCTCGATTGTGTCAGGGCGCTGGAAGATTAAGTGATTCTCCCAGTCGGAAGACACCTCTTCGAGTACCCGAAGATACTCTCGCAGGGTTCGGTTTCGACACGTGTCAGCGATGGTCGAAAACAGTACCGGGGAGGATTTGCGGGGAATCGGGGCGGAACGTCTTGCTCGCTGGTGTAGGCGAGGACTCTCTCCTGAGTCAGATCCTCCGGCCCACGCAGCGCATCGGGATCACTCGGCTTAAAGGTGTGGCGGATGACGTGTATGTTCTCCAGGGGGACCGCTGGATCACAGTCCGAACCTATGCCGCTAAGCACATGACCCAGGGTAAGGGACGCGCGGGAATCCAGCTCTGCAGAGACCATGGTCTCCGCAGGCACGTAGAGGGCAGAGGCTCGCAGATCAGACACTGGAACACCTTATGCCACTGACTCATGCCTTCTAGTAAGGGTTACGTCAGCGATAGAACAGTGCCCCTCACCGGTCCGTTCTAGCGTTGCGATCACGTCAGCTGTTTCAGGGTTGCCATTGCAGATGCTGCCGTACGAGGGAGCTGACCACGCGTGGCTATTTTGTATCAGGCCATGACCAGAAGGTCGTCCACGAACGCAGGCCGTGAGGGCCGAGAGCGAGGATGCTGGCAGCGAGGCGAGGCGGCCAGATGTGCGGTGGTAAACGGCTAAACTACGCAGGGTGCTCTGGAGTCGTGTTGCGCTCGGAGCGCTATGCCTGTCGAACACCGTGGCACGAAGCACATATTCAACGCAACATAAATAGGACGGCCATGGCAAACAAGAATCAGTCAAGTAGACTGACAGATCAGCACATCTTATCTAAGGGTGTTATAGGAATCTTTGGCGAATATGCAAAGAATCACGATCTCAATGTGTCTGAAGTTTCTCAGCTGCTTGTTAAGCAGTTGAAAGTGGAGTACCCGATGTTGCAATTCCGATATCGGGTAAGTGTAACAAAATCTGAAATCAATGCCGCGTTGCAGAAAATCGACGCCATGCTAGGCCAAACCCTTTTTGTACCAAACTCCAGCATCAGACCTGACGGTGGGCTGATTGAGGTCAAGGATGACCATGGTGCATGGCGGATTGTTGTTGTCTCAGAAGCAAAGCATCAAGGTAAGGATATTGAAAACATTCGTGCCGGTAAGCTGGTTGGTACGAAAAGTAATCAAGACCTTATGGCTGCTGGAAATGCCATTGAGCGATCACATAAAAATATTTCTGAAATCGCCAATCTAATGCTCTCCGAGTCGCATTTTCCCTATGTGCTCTTCCTTGCAGGATCAAATTTTCTCACCGAATCGGTAACCGTAACACGTCCTGATGGACGGAACGTTGTTTTGCAATACAATTCAGGGATGCTCAATAGATTAGATAGGTTGACATCTGCGAACTATGGAATGCCAATCAACACAAATCTGTGTGAGAACAAGCTTGTGACATACCAAGAGAAGGCGATCTCGCTTCAGGCTGCATCCATCTATTCTCAAGGAGATGGCGAGGCGTGGGATAGCATCGAGATGATGAGCATCATGTTAGATGTAGCAAAAACATCCCTCAAGGTGCTTGCGAGTGATCTATTTACTCAGATGACGGAAAAGGGTATCTAATTGTGGCGCGCGTAGTTCAGCATTCATTGCTACACAAAGCTAAGAAGAGCAAGAACGATGAGTTTTATACGCAACGGGTGGACATTGAGAAAGAGTTACAGCACTATACCTCTCAATTTATCGACAAAGTCGTTTACTGCAATTGCGATGATCCTACTATTAGTAACTTCTTTGCATACTTTTATGAGAACTTTGAGAGACTCGGTCTCAAAAAGTTAATAGCAACTGGGTACGCTAACGATGAACGAGGGTCTGGCAGTTTTTTTGAGTACACGGGTAAACCTGCAGAGAGAATTCGTTTTGAAGCGAACGACATTCACAGTCTTGAGGGGGATGGCGACTTTCGTGGCCCGGAAAGTATAGAACTCCTCATGGAAGCAGACATCGTCGTCACCAACCCTCCTTTCTCCTTGTTCCGAGAATTTATTGCTCAGATGGTTGAGTTTGACAAACAGTTCCTGGTAATTGGAAACGTCAACGCAATCACCTATAAAGAAGTCTTCAACCTCGTCCAAGCCGAAAAAGCATGGCTGGGCGTCCATCTCGGAAGGGGAATTTCCGGGTTCATCGTTCCAGAGAATTATGAGCTGTATGGGACCGAGGCGCGAATTGATAGCAATGGCAACCGAATCGTGTCGCCGAATAATTGTTTGTGGCTAACGAACCTAGACTACCAGAAAAGGCATAATGAATTAGAGCTCACCAAATCGTATCACGGAAATGAAGCAGCATACCCTCGATATGATAATTTCGACGGAATTAATGTCAACAAGACAAAGGACATCCCCGCCGATTACACCGGATATATGGGTGTTCCGATCACTTTTCTTCACAAGCATAACCCTGATCAGTTTGAAATAATCAAATTCAGAAAGGGCGACGATGGGAAAGATTTATCGGTAGGTGGTAAGTGTCCGTTCTTCAGAATTATCATCAGAAAAAAGAGTGAAAACCCGGACCCGAAAAAGGCGACGGTAGAACTTCTTGAATCGCAAGGCTGGCAGACCAGGTTGTGGTAAGAGCTCCTCGCGTTGGAACCCACCTGAACAATAACGACTTGACTTGGCCCTCGGCAATCTTGGTGAGTGAGGAGACTGAGGTCGTCACAGGGTAATTGGAGGCAATGCTTCCTCAGGAAGCGTTGCCGGTTCAGGACTCTATGCAATGCCGAGCAATCGATCTACCCGCTTGCCCTTTGTGAGATTGACAAGTGGGCCCAGTGCCGGCGGCCTGAACAGTGATGACGGGAATCTCGTGAGGCTGAAGCGGGCGGCCGGGGACAGGGCGAATGTCGAGCGAAGTAATGCGGTCTTCTTCGTGTTTTCTGTCAGATCTGCGCTGCTTTCGCTGTATCCGCGGAGCCAGTCAATTGACCTGGTGAGGAGGCCGTCGAGACAGGAGGCACTGACAAAGTGGACCCCTACCGCCACCACGCATTCGTGGTGCAGCTGCATCTGAACCGCATCGATTAGATCGAGGCGACCCTTGCGGCCCTCGACAGCCGCATCGACATGGTGATGGAACCTTTTTCTTTAGCCCGGGAGCTGCTGATGACCGTCCCTGGGATTTCGAAGAATGTCGCTAACGTCATCATCGCCGAAGCCGGCGTGGACATGAACGTCTTTGACACTGCGGGCCATCTGGCCTCGTGGGCGGGAGTATGTCCGAGCCAAAACGAGTCGCTGGACGGATCAAGTCCACCCAAACCCGACCCGGCGACCACTACCTCAAAGCCGCACTGGGAATCGCGACCCTGGCCGTGTCCCGATCAAAAATGACCTACCTCGCCGTGAAAAAATACCGTCGCATTCAGTCCCATGCCGGCGCCCTGCGTGCTGTAGTCGCACTCCAATACACGCTGCTCGTCATTGTCTGGAACATGCTCCACGACGGAGTCGCCTACGACGAACTCGGCATCGCTCATTACGCCAAAACGAACCCCGAACGCGCCAGGAAACGCCTCCAACGCCGAATGGTCGTGCTCGGATTCGAGCCCAACCTCATCCCGCTTTCCGCAGGGAGCTCACCTTCGTTTTCTTAGTAGCCTTTATGCCCCTTGTGGGGCGCCCGTTCCGGGCTGAAAATGCCCGTGTGGTCGCCTGCCAACGCCGTGTTTCTATGGTTCGTTGAGGCCGTCTAGTAGCCGGGCGCAGGGGGTCACGCTGTGGGCCCTTCACTGTTTCTGTTGCATAGGACGAGGACTAGATTCTGTTCTCCCTGGTGATTCCCTCGGGCGGCCGCGCATGTAGTCAGCGGTGCGTTTTGGTGAGGAGATGACGTGAAGCATGCTGGCCGAATCCCAGGATGAGGAAGAAATTATCGCCAGGGTCGCGGCACTGGACATCGGCAAGGCCGAACTCGTGTGCTGCGTGCGGCTCCCCGCGGAGGGGAACCGGAAGAAACGGTTGCAGGAGGTGTCCACGCATTCGACCATGACCCGTTCGTTGGGGGACCTCGCGAACCGTCTGGTCGATCTGGGCATTGAGCGGGTGGTGATGGAGGCGACCAGTGATTACTGGAAGCCGGTGTTTTACCTCCTGGAGGCCCATGGGCTGGAGCCGTGGCTGGTCAACGCCCGCGACGTCAGGCATCTGCCCGGGAGACCGAAGACGGATGTGCTCGATTCCGTATGGTTGTGCAAGGTCGCCGAACGTCAGATGCTCCGTCCCAGCTTCGTCCCGCCGGCCCCCGTCCGCCGGGTGCGGGATTTGACCCGCTACCGGATTGATCTGGTCGGGACACGGACAGCAGAGAAGAACCGGGTCGAAAAGCTCTTGGAGGATGCCTGCATCAAGCTTTCTGTTGTCGCCTCCGACATCTTCGGGGTCTCCGGACGGGAGATGATGGCGGCACTGGTAGCCGGCGAACATGACCCCAAAGTGCTCGCCCAGCTGGCACGGTCGGTGATGCGGAACAAGATCACCCAACTCGAGGAAGCCTTCACAGGCCGTTTTGATGATCATCACAGATTCCTGCTGGCACGGATGCTGGCAAGGATCGACGGGATCGACGTCGATATCGCCGCGGTTGATGAACAGATCGAGGCGCAACTGGCCCCTTTCGCGTCGGCGGCGGAACGCCTGGATGAGATCCCGGGCATCGGCCCCGTCGCCGCCGCCATCGTCATCGCCGAAATCGGGGTCGACATGTCACGGTTCCTGGCCGCGGGGCATCTGTGTTCCTGGGCAAAGTTCTCCCCGGGCATCAGCTCCTCAGCGGGTAAGACCAAGGGCAACGGCTCGAGCGGGCACGGCAACCGGTATCTCGCCCGGGTCCTGGGCGAGGCTGCCGTCATCGTTGGAAGGACCCAGACTTTCCTAGGCGAACGCTAGCGGCGGCTGGCCAGGCGGAGGGGAAAAGCACGGGCCATCGTCGCCGTCGGGCGTTCCATCCTCGTCATCATCTGGCACCTCCTGCAGGATCCCGAAGCCCGGTTCCATGACCTCGGAGCCGACTACTACCAACGGCGCACCAACCCCAACGCCAGGAAACGCACTCACATCCGCCAACTCGAAGCCCTCGGCTACACCGTCACACTAACCCCCGCCGCGTAACCCCCAATACCCTGTTCTACCGGGGGCCTTCCCACGCCTCCCGCATACCCCTGCGCACCGAAGAACGCACCTCACCTCATTTTCGGACTAGACACATCGGAGGCAGTCATGTCGAAACTTATTGACTATGCACGGGATTCGACGCGGCAGCAGTCCACGGACCGGCAGCGGGCGGGTCTACTCGCCGCCGGCGTTCGACGTGATGACCTCTACGTCGACCAAGGTGTCTCCGGAGCGCGTGCGTCGCGACCACAATTCGATCAAGCATTCGACGCACTCATGGAGGGTGACACCCTCGTCATCACGACTTTGGATCGGCTCGGGCGATCCAGTCAAAACATGCTTGCCTTCTCCGACGAGCTCCGCAGCAGCGGCGCCGGCCTGCGCGGCCTGAACTTAGGCGGGGCGACGTCGACACAGCAACCCCGGTGGGCTCTATGTTGTTCACGATCATGGCCGCCCTTGCGCAGGTGGAACACGAGATCAAGCGCGAACGCGTCACCGACTCCATCAACAAGCGGCGAGAGGCTGGCCTGGGCCTTGGAGGTCGGCCCCGCCGGGTCACTGACAGCCAGATTCAGAATGCTGTCCGGCTGGTTAAAAGTGGAGAGCCGGCGGCCCAGGTTGCTAGGGACCTGGGAATGTCCCGGGCGACCTTCTACAGACGATCACGAGTCCTTACTGACCAACAGGGAGCCGTTTAGCACCGCACGCCCGGCGACCAAATGGTGCGTTGTGCATCTTGCACCGCACAGTGAACGAAAATCTCTCACCGTGGTGAACGGCTTGAGCCCACATCCTTAGAGTTTGCTCTCCCAGCGGGAACCTAATCGCCTCTGTTCTTCCCTGGCCGCAGCCAGAATGTTCTCGATGGGCCAACCCTCAAGCTTCCTTACCCGCGCGAGCATCCTATCCACGCGGACATCTCCTGAACTCATTGTCATATTCCTTCTACTAACGACCACTGGACAGGGTGACGATACGTCCAATCCTCACTGCCGTGGGGTACAGAGGCCGTGGCGACTATGGCAGTGTGATTCAGGATCGGTGTGACGGTTTGAACCAGGACCGCCCATGACTCGCGGGGCAGTAGGGACGGTTATTCGTGGCCCCACCTTCAACGTTGGAGAGTTGCGCCGTCTTGCCTGCGCGTGGTTAGCACTTGCCGCGTCTCCAATGGCTCCTTGCCCTTTTGATTGCGGCCTCGCTTCTCCTGGGCACGGTCTCTGCCTACCTCGGACTGAAAGAAGAGGGGGCGTTCATATGCTGTCCCGGTCCTAGGAACCGGAACACCCGAACGTTGTGGAATGCCGTGCCGCTCAACCGGCTTGAGCCGGTAATGGCAATGTGAGAGGTATCCGGAGGCCTTGGCGAAACTCAGGGAAGCTTGGCGCGACCTGGAAGCAGCAGTCAGGGGCTGGACACGGAATGGAACAGACTGGAAGAAGGACCAAACACCGATAGAGCGATGGCTGGTCCGGCTCGGAAATACGGCCGGCAGGACAATCCTGCGGGGTGAGCAGCGGAGCGCTTCAATCTCTACCGCCAGCCGGCGCCCCTTACGCCAGAATTGAGGCAGCCCCCGTCTGCATGGATGCCTTCGTTATCGTCTTCGAACATTCCTCCGCAGTCGGTGCATTGGAAACGGAACCCGTTGGGGCTTGCGAGGTATCGCGGGTTGTCCCTAATCGCGTGCATGCGCGCTGCGCGTGCGTCCTTAGCGGCCTGTCGCTCTGCGATCTCTTCCGCGTTACGGGCTTCCGATATCCAGAATGGTTTAGGTTTCGGGCCAATAAAGCCCGGGTCCGCCTCTTGGTATGTCCGCTGATGGTGCGCAGCAGGAGACTTTTTCCTGCCCGCGCGTAGCTGCTCTGCCTGCTTGCGGCGAAGCACCTCCCAAGGAGGGAGCGTCCGGCCCGAACGGCTGGGAGTGCCTGCCGCTATGAGTGACCATTTGGTGTGCGGAAGCGCCGCCACCCACCGGCCTTGGATGACTTCCTTGCATTCTGGGCAAGAGAACCCTTGTCGTTTTTGGGTGCCCTGGAGGGGAACTATCTTTGCCTCCGCCAGACCACTGTTATGCGCCTCCAGCCACGCGGTCACATGTACGCGTACGTGTTGGAAATTCTCTGGCCCTGGCCTGTAGGGGCGGATGTTGATTCGGGCCGGCGGTTCAACCAGCCGCCAAATGAGCATTGGATGACCAAAGCCAACGCAATGGACAACGCTCGCCCAGATGTTCATTCCGGCAGCGACGGCAGGGGTTTCATAGATATCGGGCGCTTCGGCCCGCTCCAAGAACAACGCATCCCGCTCCGCGTTCTTGCGGACGGCCTCTTCGTCGGCTGCCCGTTTAGCTTCTAAAGCAGCGGCCGCCTGCAATTGCGCAGCCGCTGCATTCTTCGATCGTTTGGCTTCCTCCTGAGTGAGTTTTTCTTCCTGCTGTTTTGGTGTGCCAGGTGCCCAGCGGAACGACGGGTGCAGAATCTGGTCCACGACTAGACCGACGCGCTCCACATTCCGCACGACGGGTTGATATTTCACCGCTTGCATGAGCACCGCCGGGTCTTCGGGCAGGTCGCTACGCTTACCGAAACCTGTCACGATCATCGGTAGCTTCACACGAAACCAGTCCAGGCCTCCGGGGACAATCCACACCGGTGCGATGCCGTCGTCCAGGTAGCGCTGTGATCGGAGGACGTACTCTTCTTCGCTCTGCGCCGACAGTTGCACCTCGAACGCGAGTTTCCGGCCGCTCGTGTGGAAGGCCATTACATCGGCAATCCAGGCCCGGTCGGGACGTGCATGCTCGACTTCAGCGCGCCAACCGGGGGTCGGGTTAATCCGGTCTTTTAGCGCGCGCTTCATCACCAGGTGCTGCTCTGATTCAGACTTGTGGTTCACGGGGCATTCGACGTCGGGATAGTGCTTGAAGAACTGACGTCCTCGGCGTGTGACCCTGCTTGCCCGTAGTCCGCACTCCTGCAAAGCAAGGGTTTCGTACAGCGGATGATGTACCAAGGCCCGCCAAGGATCATGGGCCATCTCCGTGGCGTCTATCCGCTCACCCTTCAAGTACGCAACCAGCTGCACAAAAGCCCCCATTTTTAGCTCCGCATTTTGCTTGGCCGTAAATATACTGCGCGGAAGGGCGAAAACCGGGACCCGTGTACGTGGCGGATCCTGGGGCAGATATGATCCGGGCATGACTGAATTGGAACTGCTCGTGAAGGCCATCGCTGCAGATCTCGGCGATCCTTCCGAATGGCGCCCACCTGTGGAGTTTCGGGACTCTCTTGCCCTTTGCGCCCTGAACTCGGCCTACTCCCTGCGGGCCAGCTCAGCCGCAGCGACGAAAGCACTTGCCCGGTACCGTGCGCTTCGACCAACGGCAGACACAGACAATGGCCTAGACCTGATGGAGGCCATGGATAGCGCAGGCGGCCCTGCAGATTTTGCCCGTGAGATCCTGGGCAACGAAAGCAAGCTCCCCGGTACAAACCGTTTGCGACCTGAGGGCATTTACGAGGGGCTGTCCCGGCTCGCAGCCCTGGACACCGCAGTAACGAGCACCGAGCACCTCCGAACCGCCGCGGCCAAGGGAAGTACCTCCGCAAAGGCGGCATGGATTTCAGTCAAAGGCTTCGGCCCGCTTGCCTGGTCATACCTGATCATGAATGCAGGAGTCAGCACAGAAACAAAACCGGACGTAATGGTGCAACGCTACCTTGTACGAGTTCTTGGCGATGAAGAAAGACTTACTCCCGCACGAACGCGGCAGATCCTCCAGCTGGCGGCCGCTAAGCTCACGGTTGAGCCCCGGGACTTCGACCGAGCAATATGGCTGCACGAGAGCCCGTCGAAGTAGTGAGTACAGCGCCGTAGCGCTTGGCGGCGCCCGCCGACGTCATAGCACCCGAAGCCCTCGGTGGCTCACTAAAGTGATTACATGCTCACCGCAGACGACATCGAGGCCGGCACGACTGCCAAGGGCGGTTATAGCCGTGAACAGTTGGCTGCGTGGGGCGTGCCATGGCCGCCACCAAAAGGCTGGAAGGAAGCTCTGCTGAGCAACGAGAACCCCAACGGGGCGAGCGCCGCTACAACCTTGAAGGAGAAATGTGGGTTTTTTCACTAGCTTATTTGGCGGATCCGCCGTCAGCAGCGATGGAGATGCAGGAGACGAGGAGACGACCCTGACGTGTGATTCGTGTGGTGGCGACGTTGACGAGAACGATATGCAGGAGGGCCAGTGCGAAGAGTGCTATAACGACTACTCTGGCCCCACGTACTGCTGCGGCGCCATTTACGAAGAGGGGGAGGACACTTGCATGAGCTGTGGCGAACCTCTGTAGCTGTCCAAACGGCTTGACCTCCGCTCCCCAAGGCCACGTGTCGAATCTTCCCAACCGGGAATCTTTCACCCCTGAGGCAGATCTGCGAAGTATCCAGCGTGGTGTTCCAAGATGCCCTGTAGGGCCGGAGCGAAATGTGCCTCCAAGCCGGTCACACGCGAATATCCATAGGCGGCCCCAATGAGCGCCAGAATTGACACCGCCGCGCAGTCGGCAGCCGGTCGGGACCGGGCTACCGAGAGCAGGGCCATATAGTTGCTGCCCGGTTTCTTATCGATGTAAGGCTCGGCGGAGTCGATCGATGGGTGGCTGGCTGCAGTGTAGGCGAGCCATGCGAGATACATGCTCTTGAGCCGGTCCTTTATCTCCTCTGGACTCTTGTCTATCGCATGTTTCAGGTGGGTGAAGTCATTCAGACCTTTGAATGCATCGGTAGGAGCATCCGCGTACTGCTGCAACTGGTCAGCGATAGCCCGCTCGAATCGCCAACCGTCATGCTGGGCCGCGAGCATCCTATTGCTGGTGTGCTTCTTGGCCAGCATGGCGACCTCGACAAACTTCCCTCCTCCTGCGTCCGCCCAGACAAGGCGCATCGCGTGTTCGAGGGCAGAGCGAAGGAGGGGTGCGCATTCGCTGCCGTAGCCACTCTTCTCAAGTTTGATCGCAGCCTCGCCGTTGCGTAGCGTGCGCTGGAGCCAGCCCCAGGCCAGCCCAGGTGCGGCTGCCCGGCGCTGCTCCACGTCGCACTCATTGTCGATCCACAGCGGTTGCGGCTTGGGCGCCTGGTTGACCATGCGTGCCAGGTTGCGATAGATCGCGTACCCGGGATCCTTCTCGGTGGGGATGGTTCTGTCAGTGCGCTTATGGGAGTTATTTCTAGTGCTCATGCCGACACCCTTTCAAGGAACCCAAGCCGGATGTGGGACGACGTCCGAGTCGCGCCTGCGGCGGAACATTCGGGCGGAAGTATTTCTGGCGCGTTCTCCCAGGTCCTCAGACGGTGCGGATCGCGATCGCTTTGGCGCCCACAGGAATCATTGCTTTGGCGACCGCTTTTGCCTCCTCGTATGTCTCGCCTTCCGCGTCGACATAGTTGAGCTGGCCATCGTCGGCTCCTACGGTCAGGATCACTTTCACCCATATATCCTATGGGAGGAGGCTCTGCGCTAACTGTCCTGGCATCTGCCCGTGAAGCTGACAAGACCGCGGCCTTGATCCTCACACTTCTACGATCATCACAGCCATGAGGCGGAGGTACAGCGATTGGGTGGTTAGGGCAAGAGGACTAGTTGTCATCATTGCCGGAGGCGGCCTCGCGTGCAGCCTTCCGATCGCGGCGAACCAGAACCGCATACCGTATGCCGATTTGTGCGCCGATCGCGGCCGCCGTGATCCCATAGACCAGAAGTTGAGCTTGCATCGATTTCTGATCCAGAAGCCGCATGCCGCCATCGATGCCGCCGCCACCGGACGCCTTCGAGCCGCCGGCAACCGCAGCCATTGTGGCGTGCTCCGCTGCGACACCTCGGAGCAAAGGGATGGGTGTGCCAGTGCTGGCGTTCTTCATGGCCGCACCGTCAAGTATCGACTGTCGGACCGCAGATCCAGCCCTGGCACCCGCGATGCCGCTTGGGATCGCAACCTCGATGCCGGAGTCGATAAGTACGTCACTGATTGCGATAAGGAGCCGCGGGTCCATCGTTTTACCTTCACGTCAGCAGAACGCAGCCCGGGGTGCGCTGCTGCTCTATCCTAACGATGACGGGGTTGTGGGGCTTGAAATGAGTGGCAATTCGTTTTTTGGTTGCCAATATCCTTCGCGGTCTCCGTAACAGGCGAACACCCCCTTCACTCGCGCGGATTCTCGGTAATCCGGAGGATTCGTCCGGAACTGGGCAGAAGCAGGTGCTCGAGGCTAGGGACGCTCTGCTGCCAAAAAGGAGGCGAGCTCGGCGTCAGTTGGTTCTCGAAGTTCCACCGGAATTGTCGCCGGGGTTGGGCTGAGGTGATCATTGATAGACGTTTGACCGTCCAATGGAGTGAGCGGCTGGTGTTCGGCATCTGTGTGCATCACGGCCTTCCTGTTTGTTGCTCGTAATACCATAGCCGGGGTGGCGTAAGTTATGCCGCAGGCCGCGCGGACCCTGCGGTATGGCGCGTTCCCGCGCGCTGTCACTGTCTGTCGGCGGTGGAGTAGAGGTAGTCCCGGTGCCATGCAAAATATTGGCGAGACTCCTCGCCATGGGCCAGGCATTTCCGGTCGACGACGTGTTGAATTCGGTCCGCAACCTGCTCGGAACGGCGTTTGCCGGGTTCGATGATTCCCTGCTCGCTGACGACAACGTAGCCTAGTTCAAAGAGAGCATCGCAACCCAATAGACATGCGAGCATGGCAACATTTCGCGCATCCATGCGTTCGTTCTCTGAACAAGCCCAACGGGGCTTGATGTGCGCCGCGACGAACAATTCGTCCGGAAGGGACAGCCCGCAGAGCGAGCAGGTATTTCCCCTGTACAGAAGCTGCTGGCCTCGTAAGAATCGCTGCTCGGCCCGTACCGACGCGATGGTTAGTCTGTCGCTTACACTGCCGCTATACCCGTCCAACCGCTCCGCATGTTCCTCGTTTTCGCTCACTGCGTCGGTCGTTTGCATGCCTGCCATACGCAACAGCTGTAGGGCGTGGCCACTATCCAAGGGAAAGAAATAGCCATTCCTCAGAGTCCCGCTCGACGTCACCGGACCTTGGCCACCGTCGAGCACGCCCAGGGCCTGGCTCCGTGGAATCCGTATCTTCTGCACCGTTTCGGTGAGCACGAGGGTGCCCTTCGTGTCGTCAGCACATCGTCATAACCGCGGGAGGATAGGCACGCTGCGGCTTGGTTGCTACCCGACTCAGACCCCGGATCTCCGGGCTGTCATAGTGAAATACGAGGTCGCCGGGAAGGACGCTGTCCAGCGTACGCCAATGGTCAACCTGCTGGCCGCGGCGGTCCTTTAGAGGCGCCCAGAGTGTCCCGTCGTCGTACACGGGCTCAAAGTTCGTAGATTGGTTGGCCCACCAGAACTTCGTGCTAGGACTGATGGCGATCCTAACGGGACTGGCTTTGTCTTGGGCTATTTCACCGAGGGTATCCACCAAGTCGTAGCCCAGCCCATCGAGTATGGTGCGTGTTTGTTCTCCGCCACGAAGCCGGGGAGGTCCGTCTTTGCCGCAGGCAAATTGCAGTTGGAATGCCATGGCTAGCAGCGGCTTGCTGGCAATCTGCTGTCCTTGATCGATCACCACGTACCGGTGAGACTCCTCGAACCTCGTTCGGCCGATGAACTCTTGACTCCCAAGCTGGTGCCACAGCTGAATGGCCATCTCGATGCTTCTCGGCTCCAAGTCCGCCCAGGATCTCTTCATGGATTCATTCATACCGGAGCATTGCTGAGACGCTATGCGATTCGATTGATCAGCCGCCCCCTGTCCCCGAAGGCCAGGCCTAGAACGCACGCTCAAATCTCGCCGCACCGCAAAAACGAGTTCCCTTTTCGTAGCCTTCGCCCGTTCCCGCAGAGGATACCGTTCCCCGGCATCGGGGCCAACGCCACGAGCTGCTTGCCCCATCTCCCACGACTCATCGGTCAAACGAGCACTGAGCTGCGTTACGTCATCTGGACTGACCACCGACAATCGCCCGTGCTTCGACACCAGATCGAACACCATGTATTTTACAGATATGTCATCAACTTTTGGGAGTCCTGTCTCCAGGTACAGCGCGTCAAATGCCCCGAGGAACTCGGAGTAGGCCGTCTGCTTCTGATTCCTCAGCCATTGCTGATGCTCCGTTTTTCTGCCCAGCCACGACCCGTACCAGCTTCCTAGCAAAGCCAGTCCACCCGTTAGGAAAGGAACACCGAGGAGTAGCCATTGCTCGAAGGTCATGTTTCAAAGTACAAGAGAAATTTCGGGAAACGATGGCGCCCACACGTAGGGCAACTTCCACGGATAACAGCTCATCTGGCCTTGGCATGGTGATTGCGTCTCAACGCACGCACGGATCCTTGCGGTTGGGATGACCCAATTGAGGCATTGGTTCATCCGCTTCCCCATGCATTCCGGCCTACCAGTATGAAATATTGAGGCATGGGAAAGAGAACGGCGTACTTGCTCGTCTTGGACGAGCGTGAAGCAATCCTCTGGGTGCTCCTGAATGAGCAGATGGCGTTTCCAGCCACACCGCGACGAGAGGTCTCCGCACTGAGACCGGGGGACGAACTCTTCCTACTGACGACGCGGGGCGCCTATCACAGTCCCAATCGGGACCGAACCAGAGTCATCGGCACAGCAAGTGTGCAGAGCGAGGTTAGCCAGCTGGACCCGCAAGTGGAGATTGCGGGTCGTACGTTCGCGAGCGGTTGTCGGATCAAGCTTCAAACACTGGCGCCCTGCCGGACCGGCCCGGATATAGGACTGCTGGCTCCGCAGATCCACGCGCTGCGCGGACAAAAGAATTGGGGTCAGTTGCTCCGTAGGGCCCTCGTCCCTATCGATGATTCAGACGTCATGCTCTTCAGCCGCGAGCTGCAAGACCACATTCGTCCGTTGGACGAGTCTCTTTTGACCTACAGCAGCAGTATCAAAACGCCATGATCAGTCGATCGTGATTAGCAGCGAACCAACACCTCTGTTTGAGATGAGGGACATGCAGGATTGCGGCCTTCCAAGCCCGGGCGGTCCGGCGCGTCAGATACTTTCCACCGTCTCACGACAGATCAAGCCGTCCGTAGCTGCCCTGCATTACTTGCTGCCCCTCGTCCTCGTCCGAGCCGGCGTGCCCGAAGACGATCACCTGCGGCGCGCACTAGGGAGATCTCCGCTTCTGTAAACCCGACAGTCTCAACCATTAGTCGCATGTCAACCATCGAGATGGCGTTATTGATCTTGCCGGCCCTCAGCAGCTTGTCGACATCGTTCACTAAGGCGTCATCCACGATGCTGGGGTCGGGAACGGGAAGAGAAACGGCTTCTGTGGGTTCAACCTCTAGCAGCCCCCCTCCGTAGCTACGCCCCGTGACCTCAGACATGGCAAGAGTCGCTGAGTTGAGCGCGGCAACTGCGAGCTTTCGCATATCCACGCCGGGCTGGACGAAGACCCTATGCACGGTGTCTGTACTCGTGGCGTTGGCATCGTTGCTTATCAGACGTAGATATGTCGACACCTGCCTCAGCATGAATCCGGCGGGCTGGGAAACGGAGGGAACAGACCACCAAGAAGATCGGATGCGACACTTGTAGCCCTCATGCACGCCGTCGAGTTCCCCAAGCCTGAGATAGCGCTCGAGCGCAGGGTCCTGTTCGACGTCGTGGTCGGCTGCAAGCACGAGAAGGCGAGTCTTAGACCCCGTCATCGCCTGGAATGCCATGTCGTTCCCGGTAAGGCCAACGCCAGTGAACTGAGCAGACCGCGAAAGAAGATTAACCGTGTGCTCTTCGATCTCGCGTTCCTTAGCTTCCGCCTCAGTCATGCAGAAGAACGAGTTGCGACCGGTGACTACCCCGACATTGATCTTCGCAAAGGTGCCGAGGCGGGCGAGCCGGCTGTCCTGTCGCAGGTCCCTCAGTGCCGAGATCTGAAGGCTCGTGAGGAAATACTTGGTCCACTTCTCGGTCTCGTGCAACGGTGCGCGCGTCCTCGCGCCGTCGAGCGTCACTTCGTCAAGATGAGCGCCGTTCTGCACTTCGACCGTACGGATGGCAGCAGGTCCGGGCCCCTTGACCGCGAGGAGAAGGACCACTTCCTGGAGGATTCCGGGGAATAGGAGCTCCTTGAAGGCGACCACTGTGATTTCGCTACAGCTGTCTACCAGGTATGCGCGGAGCTGCGCCGCGTAGCCGACTTGAAGGAGTTCGGCGGGGATAACAAGTCCTACTCGTCCACCTTCACGGACGGCGACCAGTGAGGCGACGACGAAGGGAAGCCAGGCGTTTGTCAGGCGAGTGGGTGCTAGACCTTGGCCACGCATCAGGTCGAACGCGGGCTCGCGGTAGCGCTCTTCCCATGACCCGAACCGAATGTAAGGAGGGTTCCCGGCGACACCATCGTATTGACCATGGCGGTCAGGAGTGAACCAGGTGAAGAAGTCACCATCTTCTACCGGCGCACCCGTTCGTGCGCGGGCGGCTTCGGCTTCTTCCGGGAACAATTCGATACCGGTGGCGTCACCGCGGGGCGCAAGGAACTGCAAAATCGAGCCGTCACCGCATGAAGGTTCGAGGAGCCTTGGGCCGGCGTCTGCGACCCAGTCCGCCACGAATCGAGCAATGGGTTCAGGGGTGTAGTAGCCACCGCGTAGTTTCTCATCGGAAGGGGCAGCTTTGGCGGCGAAGACAGTGGACATCCCTCAATTTTGCCTTGTTATGGCCCTGCGTGTGACATCCGCTCCCTGCGTGGCGAGCCCGTACCCTACTTAGTATGGTTTTTACACGAGTTTCCAAGCCTGAGGGGCTTGCGTTGGTGAGGGAGCTCGTGGAGCGCTACCGACACCTCGCCCCAGAGCTTACAAGGCCCGGCTCTTCCTACACTGAGACAGATGCTCGCGTCGGCTACATCGACCCACTGCTCCGGGCCCTAGGGTGGGATGTCTCAAACGACGGCGGTTTGCCCCAGCGGGCCGCTGAAGTTGTGATGGAACGCACAGGAGCCGATGCGGAGGGCGGTCTCGGCCGACCGGACTATCGGCTCCGTCTCGACGGCAATGATACGATGCCGGTCGAGGCCAAGAAGCCGTCCGTGCACATCTCCACTGATGCTTCCTCAGCCAGGCAGGCGCGTTCCTACGGCTGGTCACTGTCGCTTCCCGCCGCCATGCTTACGAACTTCGATGAACTGGTTCTATTCGACACCAGAATCGAACCTCAGGAGGTGGACAGCGCAGATATCGCCGTAATACCTGGCGGACGATTTACTTTTGAGGAATACGTCACGCGGTTCGATGACCTCTGGCGGCTGGCTTCCTACGAGTCGCTCACCGAAGAAGGATTAGAAGGTGTCTACGACTACAAACGTCCACCACGCGGCGAGTCGCCGTTCGATGTACGTTTCCTGGGCGAGTTCAGGAAGTGGCGGCAGACGCTCGCGCAAGCCATCGCCGACGGAGAGCCTGACTGGGGTGCCGCTGAGATTGGTCGCCGAACGCAGAGCGTCCTGAACGCGTTGCTATTCCTTCGCGTCTGCGAAGACCGGGACATCGGGCGCTACCAGGACCTTCTCGAGTCGGCAACGTCCAGCCGGATCGTCGCGTCTTTCCGGGAGGCGGACCGAGCGTTCAACGCTGGGCTGTTCACCGTGCTTAACGAAACCAGAGTGAGCGAAACTGCAATCGCAGACGTCGTGAAGGAGATGTACTGGCCGCGGACCCAGTTCGCCTTCGGCATCCTGGATCCCACCATCCTTGCCGGCGTTTACGAGCAGTACTTGGCGGAAAGAGTCGTACTCGGCGACCTTAGGAGGGTACGACTTGAACTGAAGCCGGAACTCGCTCATGCCGGCGGCGTTGTTGCAACACCGGATTACATAGTTCGTGAGATCGGAGAGAAAACCCTCGATCCGCTGCTCGCCCAGGGCGTCCCTGTAAATCTGACAATTCTTGATCCCGCGGTGGGAAGCGGCGTCTTCCTCCTCGACGCTTTTGAACGGGTCTTGGCGGCGTCTGAATCCTCGGGGGCAACCCGCTCCTTGGCTGAACGAGGAGATCTTGTCCGTAACCACCTTTTCGGGATCGATATCGATGCGGCTGCCGTAGAGGTCGCGAAGCTCAGTCTTTTGCTCGCAGTGTTGGGCAACGAGCGCGTTGATATGGTGGTCGCACGTAGCGTGCTGCCCGATATCGGCAAAAACATAGTCGCGGGCAATAGTGTCGTGCGGGAGGATTTTGACGCGCTGGTTCCCAGCGCAGCGCGCGTCCCGCATCGTCGGGCTCAGGCGAGTCCTCTCAACCTGCGGGCAGCGATGGGAGAACGCTACCCACGTCATGGTTTTGATGCTGTCATTGGCAATCCTCCCTACGTCCGAATTCAGGAGTTGGCCAGGCACCTCCCGGACCAGCTGGAATACATGCAACATCCCGGTTCCGGATACGAGGCGCCTAAGGCGAACAATTTCGATCTTTACCTCGTATTCATCGAGAGGGCACTGAGCTTACTTTCGTCGAACGGCCGATTAGGAATGATTGTGCCGAATCGGTTCACCAGTCACCTCTCCGGCAGCGGGGTTCGACTCAAACTCGGGACACATCTTGAGTACATGGTGCATTTCGGCGAGCAGCAGGTCTTTCCGCGTCGAACCACGTATACAGCGATCATCATCGCCGGGGCCAAGTCAGATGACCCGGTGACCGTCGACATGGTGAGTGATCTTGAGCATTGGCGGGAAAATAGAGTCGCGACCAGGATCGAGATCGAACGCGGTGACTTGGGGGCCGGAACCTGGCCGTTCGCGACAGCGGATCAGACCAAGCTATTTGAACAGCTCGAAGCGTACAGGGTCGCCAAGCTCGGCGACCCCGGATGGGTGCACATCTTCGTGGGAGTCCAGACGAGTGCCGATGACTGGTACTTCATCAGCCCGCTGACGGGCTTTGACGGGGATGTCGTGGAGTTCATCGATAAGACCGGCGTTCCTACATCGATCGAACGGGCCCTCGTCCGTCCGGCAGTCAAAGACCAGACGATCGAATTTATCGACGGCCAACCTACCCCTGACCGGTTCGCCATCTTCCCATACGACATCAACGACGAGACGGGCCGCGCCCAACTCATATCAGCCGATGACATGCGGACCTACTACCCGCTAGCCCATGCATACTTCCAACGGCACAGGATGAAACTGCAGCAGCAGCGCAACGTAACCCCGAATCCAGGTGATGCATTCTGGGCCTACGGCAGGTCGCAGTCGTTGAGCCAATTGAGGGGCCCAAAACTCATCGCACGGGTGATGTCATTGATTCCCAGGTATGCACTCGACGAAGCTGATTTCGTTGCCCCTGGCGGTGGCGACGGCGGTCCCTATGGTTTCCTCCGTCCCAGGCCTGACTGCCCGTACTCCATCGACGTCATCCAGGCCATAGTCTCGCACCCGGTAGTCGATTTGATGGTCGCCGTGAAGGGCAAGAAGTTCCGGGGCTCATACGCTGTCCACCGCAAAGAATTTCTCAAAGAGATTCCTGTGCCTGAACTGACTGAACAGCAACAGACTTATATCGAAACGCGTGCCGCAGAGCTCCGCGGTCTCGCGACCCAACTGCGGAGCGAGCACGACAGCGCGATTGTTAGAAGCATGACCGAACGTCGCGCATTGCTGGCGTGCGAAATCGAGACCGTCCTTTCGAACGCCTACCACCTGGATAGCGACCTCATTGCGCGCGTTCTCGGAGCTGGGTGATCTTGGTTCCGAATCCGCGACGAGGGACTGTTGCACTTATCTAGCGCTTCTGTAGTGACGCGTAAACAATGTCTACCCCTGTGACCAGGACTGGGGGATGGTCATCAGGACGATGCCGCGGGAGCCGTAGTGGCTGTAGATGTTGGGCAGCTCGCGCCACCGGCAGACGTTGGCTGCCTCGTCGAGGACGCCGATCATGGGCGTTTGGAGGCGCCCGCCGCAGGAGTGGACGGCAAGTTCTTAGGCCGCTTCAACGGTCGCCACGGTCAGGGCGGTCACCAGAGGACCGGCGGTTCCCTTGCCTTCCTTCGAGAGGCTGTACAGCGTCCCCTCGGATCGGACGAAAGCAGCCGGGTCGAACTGCGGCCGGTTATCTGCCGGGCCCTGCGGGGTGACCCAGCGGGAGACCTGGCGGTTGGTGAGGCAGGAGAGGCCATCTGCAGGGCCGTTCCGTAGATGCCGCCGCGCTGTTTGTCGTGGAGGTTGACTTCGCCCTGAACCGCGTTGCCGGTCTGAACGAAGCCGTGGTCCATCAGGATCGGCAGGGCGGCGTCGTCGCTTGGGTCGGCCAACCAGGTGTGCACCTGTCTGATGGGAAGGTCGTGTCCACAACTGTGGACACGACCTGAGTTCCGCGCGCCGAACGGGGTGGCTGGCCGCCGAGGATTTCAGGGGCTCAGCAGCGGTGGAGCGGAGTCCGGGGGAGTAGGGCCATGGCGGCGGGGGGCGGTCCTCCCGGGCGGAAATTGCCGGATATCCGGCGGTTCCGGCCAGGAGGCATTCATCACGGACAAACCGGAGCGTTTGCACCGACCACTTGTCGGTGTGGGTGGGTCAGTCGCTGTTGCCGCTGCCGTTCCTGGGTTTGCGGCCGCGTTGCCGTCCCGCACGCCAGCCCGGCAGCAGTTTATCCAGGGCCTGTGCTTTGGCCGGGTGGAGGTCGCCGCGGTGGGCCTTTTGGCGCTGTGAGTGAAGCCAGAGGCCGAGGTCGTGTTCTTCCCCGGAGGGAACTGTTTTGTGGCGGGGCCAGTCGTGCCCGGCCGCCCGGTACCGGACAAGGGCAGCGAACCGGTCCTGCCACCGGACTTCGTCGGCCACCGGCCGGGGCGGCCGTTGCCAGTCGGGAAGCACTGCCAGTCCGTCCCGGTAGGCAGGCGCGAGTGTCCCGGCAGTGGCGTCGTGACGGCGCCGCTCCAGCCACGCCGCCAAGCTCCGCTCGTCGGTGGCAGGGGAGGTGCGCGAGGGGTAGCGGCCGGTTTCCTGGACCATGGCCACGAGCTGGCGCATCCGCGCGACCCCTTGCACGCTGACACGTGCCCGCGTGCTGGCGGCGTTCTCGTGGGCGGTCTGCAGCCCCGGATCCGCGGCCCGTGCCATGGCCAGGTGGTAGCCGACGGTCGAGGGCGGTGCCCGGGTGAGCGCGGCGATCCGGGAGCGGGTCAAGCCGCCCCGGTACATTAGCACCCACTCCGCGTTCGGAGCCGCCATATGCCGCCTGGTGGTCACGGCACCATCCTGCCACCCAGCCGGCCCGGGACGTCCCCTGGGAACGGCCGCGTCCACCAACTCGCGGCGCAAGCCGAGTGTGCGGGGGGCAGTTCCGCCGGGGCCGGCTGCATGGCGGAGCAGCCGGCCCCGGTGCTTGGGCCTACAACGTGTCCAAGACTGCGGCCCCTGGGGATAAGACAACTCTGCGCTGCAGGCCTTAGCCTTGAGAGTTCATTGACCGTTTTCTGAGAGTTACCGTGCTCGCGGGGCTCGGCTTGCACCCACTCGGGCGCCCACTCCGCTTCGCTCCTCGGCGGACTGTTGGGTCCAGGGCGCGCCATCTGCCTCGTGACTCTTGAGGGCTTCCTAACCACTGCGGCGTCATGCTCAGCCTGCAGGCCGGGATCAATCCTCCGTGCCACGCCGAAGTGGTAGCCGACGGTGGCCGATGCCGCTTCGACAAGCTCCGCTTTCTGACGTCTGTCCGGGCCATGACCATACAGACGATACATCAGTGCCCACTCGGCGTTCCGTGCCTTGCCCCGAAGTTTGGTGGTCACGCCACTATCCTGCCACGAGCTATCGCGGTGAGTTCGGAATTCGTAGTCCGCGACAATGCAGGGCGTGTGCGAACCCTACTTCTCTACGTAATGTGTCAGCGGGGCTAGGGCCGCTTGCGACGAAGGATCACCCACCGCATCCGCCCCCACGGCATTGGCGACAACCAGGGAACGCTCATGGGAAAGCCCAGAACGAAGCGCCAGGACCAGCGCCGCGCAGAACGCGTCGCCTGCCCCGATCGTGTTCGCCACCGTCACTGCAGCAGCCGGCGCCTCGGCCACCTTCCGGCCGTGCTCGAACATCGCCGAGCCGTCCTTCCCGTAGGTCACCGCGACAAGCTTCGCATCGGCCAGCGCCGGGATCAGTTCGTACTCGGTCTCGTTGACGATCACCAGGTCGCACCGCTCCAACAGCTCGGCCGGCAGGTCCATGGCCGGGGCGGCGTTCAGGACGAAGAACCCGGAGGAACGTCGGGCTGCCTCCAGCACCACCGGCAGCCCGACCTCGAGCTGGCACAGCACCGTCTCGTCCGGCGCAAACGAAACGCCCTCCAGCGAAAACCCTTCATTAGCCCCCGGGCACACCACGATCTGGTTCTCGCCGTCGCGGTCCACCACGATCAGCGCGGTACCCGTCACGTCGCCGTCGACGACGGCTACATCCGCCGTGTCGACGCCAGCGGCGGAAAGAGACTCGAGCATCAGACGGCCCTGGGCGTCGTCGCCCACCGCACCGATCATGCGGGCGCTCCCGCAGAGCCGCGCGGCGGCCACGGCCTGGTTGGCGCCCTTGCCGCCGGGCTGCTGCTGCAGCACTCCGCCGCCGATGGTCTCCCCGGCCGTGGGCAGCCGGTCTGTGGTGGCGATGATGTCCAGGTTGATGCTGCCGACGACGGTGACGGCAGGAAGCTGAGTGCTCATAAGGAAGTCCTATCAGGTCGAGCCAGGGGCGGCTGAATTAGGAAATAGTGTACGGCATGGTTGTACTTGTTCGTCATACATGGTTGTATAACAACTGATTTCCCATCCGCAGGACCACCTGCAGAGAACAATGGAGTTTGATGTGAACAACACCCCAGCCAGCGCCACCACCTCGTCGCCCACCGCCGTCGAAAGCGAAACCGATGTGAACAGACTTGCCGGCCGTCCCGCCGCCCTGCTCATTTCCACCCTGCTGCTCGGCGTGCTGTCCTTCCAGCTCAACGCCAGCATGGTCACCCCGGCGCTGCCGAAGATCGCGGCCAGCTTCGGCCAATCCGCTGACGCCGCCGCCCCCGTGCAGTCCATGTTCTTCCTCGCCGGGGCCATCGCGGGCCCGGTGATCGGCAGGTGGAGCGATTTCATCGGCCGCCGGGCCGCCCTCCTGCTGGTGCTGGCCATCATGGGCGCCGGCACCATCCTTTGCATTGCGGCCCCCACGCTGCCGCTGCTGATCGCCGGCCGGTTCCTGCAGGGCGTGTCCAGCGCCGTCTTCGCGCTGTCCTACATCGTGCTCAGCGAAAACCTGCAGCCGCGCGTCTTCGGCACCTCCGTGGGCATCATCGCCGCCATCAACGGCGGCATCGGGGGAGTGGACGGCTACGTCGGCGGCCTGATGTCCGAGACGCTCGGCTTCCGGTCCATCTTCGCCGTCGTCCTGGTGCTCACCGCCGTCGCCGCCGGCTGCATCCTCAAGACCGTCCCCAAGGGGCGGCCGCAGCACGTCCGCGGCGCCATGGACTGGTGGGGTGCGGGCTCGCTCTCAGTGTTCCTGGTGTTCATCACCTACTTCGTCTCCGGCGGATCGGCCGCAGGCTGGACCGCGCCCGGCACGTTGGCCCTGCTCGCCGGCACCATTGTGTCCTTCGCCGCCTTCTGGATGATCGAGAAACGGCGCAGCCACCCGCTCATCGCCGTCCACCACCTCCGCTCCCGCCAGGTCTGGCCCGTCATCGCCACCACCGTCCTGACCCTCGCCGGCATCTTCGCCGTCATGAACTTCACCGTGGTGCTGCTTAGCCAGGACGCCCGCTCCGGCTTCGGGCTCAGCCCGTCCCTCTCCGCCCTGCTGTTCCTCACCCCGGCCGCGCTCATCGGCGTCTTCGCCGCCCCGCTGGCCGGCTGGCTCGCCGGCCGCCGCGGCTGGATCAAGACCCTCCGCACCGGCACCGCCCTGAGCCTGGCCTGCGCCGTGGCGGCCGCCTTGTTTGCCGGCAACCAAGTGGCGGTGATGATCGCCGTCGCGTCCCTCGGCACCTTCTACAACGGCCTGTTCCTCACCGCCATCAACGGACTCTCCGTCCTGCTCTCGCCCAAGGAAGCACCCGCTTCCCTGCCAAGCATCAACGGCGCCTCCTTCGGCATCGGGGCGAGCCTCGGCGTCGTAATTGTTGCCCCGTTCGCCGCCCAGGCGACCTCAGCCGGCTACGCCACCGCCCTCTGGATCTCGGTGGGCATCACCACCGCCGCGTTCATCGTCAGCCTCTTCGTCGCCGCCCCCAAGGGCGAATCCCTCTAAACCTTTCCCCTGACTGAAAGAAGGACCACTCCCATGACCAGCCACCCGTTCTACCTCGACTGCGACACCGGCATCGACGACGCCCTCGCCCTGGCCTACCTCCTCGCCTCCCCGCAGGCGGACGTGCAGGGGATCGGCGCCGTCAGCGGCAACGTCAGTGCCGCCGTCGGCGCCCGCAACACCCTGGACCTGCTCGAGCTCGCCGGGCACGCGCACATCCCCGTCGCCCTCGGCGCGCACGACCCGCTTCTTGGATCCTTCGGCGGGGGAGCGCCGTGGGTGCACGGCTCCAACGGCATCGGCGAGGTTGAGCTTACGACGGCGGCTGCCGAACTTGCGTCCGAAAGCGCACCGGAGATGCTGGTGCGGCTCGCGCACGAGCACCCCGGCACCCTGCGGGTCCTGGCCATTGGCCCGCTCACCAACGTCGCCGAGGCGCTGCGGCTGGAGCCTTCCCTGCCGGAGTTGGTCGCAGAGATCACCATCATGGGCGGCGCGGCTCTGGCCCCGGGGAACCTCACCCCCGTGGCGGAGGCGAACATCGCCAACGACCCTGAGGCCGCCGCCCTGGTGCTGTCCGCCGGCTGGAACGTGACTCTGGTGCCGCTGGACGTGACCATGACCAACGTGCTGGAGGAGAACCACCGGCAGGAACTGCTGGCCTCGTCCGGTCCCGTGCCGCGGGCGCTGGGGGAGATGCTGGGCTACTACTTCCGGTTCTACGAGGGCATCTTCGGGCGGGCCTGCTCCGCCATGCACGACCCCCTCGCGGCGGCGCTCGCGGTTGGCTCTGTTACCGCCGCGGTTGCGCCGGTGGTGCACGTCGACGTTGACACCACGTCCGGTCCGGGCCGGGGGCAGACCGTTTGCGACCTCCGCGGGCTGTACATGGACTACCCAGAGCAGCCCGGTGCCCGCTGCCGCGTGGTGCTGTCGCTTGAAGGCGACTTCGCGCCGCATCTGGTGGAGACGCTGCTGGCATTCTATGGAAGTACGACGGCGGCACTCCAGTCCGCGGACCAGGTGCCAGCGGTCGCCTGACCACGTCCCTCGCCCGGAGTTTTTGTACAGATAACCCGCGTCTGGCTCGGTCCAAGCCGTGATACCTGTACAAAAACTCCAGGGCGGGGCCGTGGGGTGAAGACTGGCGGGACTACATCGCGGCGTTCAGGTGGAGGGCCGGACAGGTCGGGCAGTTTCCCTATGACCTATAGGAAAACTATTGACAATAGGCGAGATGGTCGTAGGCTTAACCCATAACACTTTCAAAGAGAGGTCTTGTGGAGGCTAAGGCTAAACCGCAGGACCCGCGCCCGGGCCGCCATGCTGCCCGACGCGGCGAAATCATCCAGGCGGCTTGGGCTGAGGCTGAGGCCCAGGGTTTGTCCGCCATATCGCTGACTCAGGTCGCCCGCAGGGTAGGGCTGCGCCAGCCGTCCCTCTATTCCTACTTCCCTTCCAAGAACGCACTGATCGACGCAATGTTCGCCGAAGCCGCTGGTGCACTGCTCAACACGGTCGATCATGTGCCTTACCCGGAATCACCCCGGGACGGCGCAAGGATGCTCGCACGAACCGTATTGGAGTTTGGGGTCTCCCACCCGATTCAAAGCCAGCTCATCTTTCAACGCACCATTCCGGGCTTCGAGCCGTCCGCGGAAGCGTATGCGCCAGCTTTGAAGATGCAGGAGAAATACTCCCTGAAACTCATCGAGGCCGGGCTCACGGCTCCGTCGGACGTCGACATCTTCACCGCTCTCGTGGCCGGATTGTCCAACCAGCAACTGGCGAATGAACCAGGTGGCTCCCGCTGGGTCTCACAGCTGGACACTGTTCTTGACATGTTTTTCGAATATCTGGACAGGCGGAACCGGACCAGGTCTGAGCCGCCGTAAGCGAAGGCAGGGATCGCCATGCCGGCGGACATCGTTCCTACAGACGTCGCAGCGGTCGTCCGGATCGCACACGGCGAAGCCATGCAAATCACTGCAGAGGAAAATCGGCGATTTCTTGTCCTCTTGCAGCAACTCAGCTCCGCAGACTGGCAGAAGGCCACCGACTGCACCCGCTGGACAGTGCGGGATGTCGCTGTCCATGTCATTGCCTCCGCGGAGGCACAGTCCTCGTCCGTGGAGTTCTTGCGCCAGGTCTGGCAGGGACGGAAGCTCACCGCACAAATTGGCGGCCGGCACTGGGTCGACGGGGTCAACGAGGCCCAGCTTCAGAACCGGAGAGACCTGACTGCCGCCGGCATTCCGTCACGCTGGGGGTCCGCTTCCAGCGCGGCGCTCAGGGCCCGCCAACGGATACCAGCCGCAGTCCGGGGCCTTCGGCTCCTGCCTCTGGGTGAGATGGACGGGGTCGACTTCGGATGGCAGCCGCTGGGGTACCTCTTCGACATTGGGTTCACCCGGGACGTATGGATGCACCGTATTGACATCTGCCGGGCGACCGGCCGAGACCTGGGCCCGACCCATGACCACGACGGCCGGATCGTCGAAGACATCGTCGCCGAATGGGCGACCCGCCACACGGAACCGTTCACCTTGAAGCTGACCGGTCCGGCAGGTGGCATGTTCACCCGCGCGGGGAGCCCGGGGAGCGACCGTTTGGAGATCGACGCCATCGAAAGTTGCCGCCTCCTCGCTGGCAGGGGAACGCCCCACGGCGTGCTCCGGCACCCTTTGCCACTCTGAGGCAGCCAACCGCACTTGAACCATGTCCGATGCCACGGCACCGGCACCGGCACCGGCACTGGCACTGGCACCGCTCCATCCACTGCGCCCAGAATTCCGGGCGCCCCCATCCAAGGAAAGTCACCATGAAATCAGTTATCAGCCTTGCAATGGTCCTCTCTGCCGTCAGCTTTGCTGGCACTACGCCCGGGTCCGTCCAGGCGACGGAGGTTTCATCCAACGGCGGGGTCGTCGCCCTTCAGGGCGCCTATATCAACGAAACCGGCCACGCGGCGGGCGTCGGAGAATCCATTACAGGAGGAGGGAAAAAATGGGGACTCATCAACGACTCTCCTTCCTCGGAAGGAAGAAAGTGGACGTAGGCACCCTGTAGTGGATCATCGCCCACTCCGGGACAGGCAACTGGGGGGCGACAGCACATCAGGAACTAGCCGGTTGCTCCTGGCCCCGCCTAGCCATGCATCAGAGAAACCGTAACCACGGCGTCGCAGACATTACGATCTACGAAAGCTGGTAAAGGGGAATGAAGCAGACAGAAGCCCGTCAAAGACTGTCCGACCGCATTGAAGAACAAGAGGCGACAATCAGCGCCTACTTGCGCCGCGAACGGCCACGCCGAAACAGGCTCACAAACATCAGTGTCTGGGGCAGCGTCCTCGCCGCCATCCTGACAGCCGGGCCGGCGTTTGGCGGGACAAGATTCACATCAGCTCTACAAGGCGTCTTCTCCCTGCAGGAGTCATCAGCAGTGTGGCAGATGCTCTGCCTCTCAGCGGTTCTCCTGTCGGGCGTCGCTGCATTGACGACAAACCTTGCGGCCTCTCACTCGGTTGCAGCCAAGGTCAGCGCCGCAGAAACATGCAATGCACAGCTGGGCGCACTGCAGGTGGCGCTGGACCTTGGTTACCTCGACCCGGAGGACGCAGTAAAGCTATTTCCGGCAGTATGTCGCCCAGGTCCCGTTCATTGACAATACGCCCCCGGGTGACCGTCGAACTGTCAATAGGACGATGAAGCCGCAGTAGATCCATTTTCCGCCCTATCCAGCCAGTGCAGCTTCGAGCAAACATAGCCATGAAAAAACTTGTCATAGCCAGCTGCGCTACCGCACAACTACCGGGTTCAACAGGCTCAACCACCGGGGCGAAGCCGCTCGAGGGCCCAGTCCCAGTTGATCAGCTCCTGATCGAGGCGGACTGATGGGCCGTATCTGCTGTTGATAAGCGACTCGTAGAGGGCAGCTTCCTCCGGAGTTAGCCTGGTCAGCGCGGCCGTCGACGGCGATGGTCCTTTCCCCAGGCATTGCTGTGCGCGAGCAGCGTCTCCTCGTCCATCAGCATGCTGGCCACGTGTGGATGAACGGCGCGGAGCTGGTCCAAGATCCGGAACCCGTGGGTGTCGATGTCCCTCTCCGCCGTGCCAGTGTCCTTGTAGGTCAGCGTCTTGTCCCGAGCGCCGCGGCGGTGAGCTATTCGACGGCGGCCAGCGCCCCGCCGTCGTCCGTCAGTGGAATCTCCGCGAGAATGCTTTCGCGCCTGCACGGCACCGGGGCCTACTATTCATGTATGCGAACTAGCCCGCTCTGAGCCTAACGACGGCGGGCTGCATCAATCTCGGGAGCAGACATGAACGAAGACCGGACCAACCCGACAGTGAAGTCGGCGGACCGGGCCCTGGCTGTGGTGGAATTCGTGGCGGGGAAAGGGTCGGCCAGTTTCACTGAGATCCTCGAGGGCCTCCGTTTGCCACGGTCCAGCGCACATGGACTGCTGAACACCCTGTGCTCGGCCGGTTGGCTGGACCACAATACAGCCAACCGTCAGTATTCGCTGGGACTCAGGGCCTGGCAGGTTGGCCAGCTGTACACCGGACACCAGACCCTGGCTAACGTCGCGAAGCCAGTCATGGACCGGCTTTCCAGTTCTTTGGGGGAGACGGTTCAACTGGCGCTCCTTGATGGGGTGGAGAACGTGTACATCGCCATCAGCCAGGCCTCCAGCGGCATGCGGCTAGGGTCCTCGGTAGGAATGCGCCTTCTGGCACACGCCACCGGAATCGGCAAGGCGCTGCTAAGCATGCTCGAACCCGAGGACGCACAGCAGCGGCTCAGTTCCGTGGCGCTGCCGAGGCTGACGGCCAAGACCGTCACGGACGTCAAAGCCTTGGCGGAACTGGTCGCCGACGCGAAAGCCAATGGATTCGCCTTGGATGATGAGGAATATCTCGAAGGCTGCCGGTGCGTGGCCGTTCCGCTGACCAGCGAGGCCGGCGGAGGAATGAACGCTGCACTTTCGGTGACGATGCCGACCCTACGGACGGACGAGGAGTGGCCGGGAAGCATCCTGCGGCCGCTGGCAGGAGCAGCGCAGGAAATCCGCGCTCTCCTGGGGGTCCGTGAGCCGGGGATTGCATTGCCGGCCGCACCGGTGAAGGCGTCTTAAACCGGTTCTAGAGCCCTGCCTCAGAGAGGCCATCAAGTAACTGTTGCTGCCTAGGGTGACCTGTGCCATACTCATCCTGTTCACATTCTTGAACTCCAATTCATGCTCATGAACTCAATGAGGAGTTACTTTGTCTCAACAGGCTCCCACCAGCGAAACGCTGGCCCCGATCATTCGACGAGTTACCCGGCGGCTGATTCCGGTCCTGCTGCTGATGTACATCCTGGCGTTCCTTGACCGCTCCAACCTCGGGTTTGCCAAGGCGGCCTATCAGGCCGACACGGGCCTGTCGGACGCGGCGTACGCGCTGGGCGCCGGCATCTTCTTCCTCGGCTACGCTGCCCTCGAGGTCCCCAGCAACATTTTGATGCGCCGGCTCGGCGCCAAGATCTGGTTGGCGCGGATCATGATCAGCTGGGGCATCGTCTCGGCGCTCATGATGTTTGCGCAGAATGAATGGTCCTTCTACCTCCTCCGGGTCCTGCTCGGCATCACGGAGGCAGGCTTCTTCCCCGGCGTGATCCTGTACCTGACCTACTGGATCCCCACCCAGTTCCGCGGCCGCGTCAACGGCCTCTTCTACTTCGGCGCGCCCCTCGCCTTCATCTTCGGCGGACCGCTCTCGGGCCTGCTTCTGGACCTCGACGGCCTGGGCGGCCTCCAGGGCTGGCAGCTGATGTTCGTCGCCACGGGCGCCCTCACAGTCGCCGTCGGCATCTGGGCGTTCTCCTACCTGGACAACGGCCCCGCCGATGCCAAGTGGCTGAACGAGAGCGATCGGTCAACACTGATTGCAGCCCTGAACGCGGAGGAGCAGGGCAAGTCGGACCACTCTCCAAAGGGCGCCCTGCGGGCCCTGACCAACCCGAAGGTCCTGTACTTCTGCGTCATCTACTTCACCATCCAGATGAGCGTCTACGGCGTGACCTTCTACCTGCCCACCCAGATCGCCGCGCTGGTAGGCAGCAAGGTGGGACTCGGCGTCGGTCTGATGACTGCGGTGCCCTGGGGCATTGCCATGATCGCCACGTTCCTGCTCAGCCGCCTGGCCGACCGGACCGGACGCCGCCGCCTCGTGGCGGCTGCCTCCCTCACGGCCGCCGCCGTCGGCATTTTCGGCTCCGCGCTTACCGACAACCCACTGATGGGGCTGGCGGCGCTGTCCCTGGGCGCTGCCGGGTTCATCAGCGTGCAGCCGGTGTTCTGGACGCTGCCGACGGCGATGCTGGTTGGAGCTGCCGCTGCAGGCGGCATCGCACTGATCAACTCCATCGGAAGCCTGGGCGGCTTCGTCGCCCCCATCGCGAAAACCTGGGCCGAATCCTCCTTCGGCCCGAAGGCAGGACTCTTCCTGCTCGCCTTCACGGCACTGCTCGGTGCCGTCCTGCTCTACAACAGCCACCGGATCAGCAAGGTCGTTGACACCGCGCCGCTTAGGCAGCCCACCGAAGAGAAAGTGCACTGATGAAGGCCCTTGAACTGAAAGACTTCCACCAGCTGGTGGTCGTGGACCGGGATGAACCGATGGTTGGCCCTGGCGATGTCCTGATCGACGTCGTCGCCACCGGCATCTGCGGATCGGACATTCACGGTTACACGGGCGAGAACGGGCGGCGCGTCCCGGGACAGGTCATGGGGCACGAAACGGTGGGACGCATCGCGGCCCTCGGCGCCGGGGCGGATGCCTACGGCCTGGCCGTTGGCCAGCCGGTCACCTTCAACCCACTGATCAGTTGCAACGCCTGTGAAGCGTGCGACGCCGGCCAGCAGCAGCACTGCCCCGAACGAACCGTGATCGGCGTGAATCCGTCCATCGTGTCGGCCTTCGCCGAGCAGGTCGCGGTGCCCGCGCCGAACGTCGTGGCGCTGTCCGCCGAAACCCCGATCGTCTATGGCGCGTTGATCGAGCCCCTGGCCGTTGCGTTCCACGCCGTCCGACGGGCCCAGATCAGCGCTGGACAAAAGGTGCTGGTGATCGGGGGCGGGCCCATCGGCCAGTCCGTCGTCCTCGCTGCGATTCAGGAAGGGGCGGGGCAGGTCCTCGTCTCGGAGATGGACCCGGCCCGGCGGGCTTTGTGCCAGCGCCTGGGCGCGACAGCCCTCGACCCTGCTGCCGGGCCGCTCGACGAGCAGGTCCGGGCCGCCTTCGGAACTTTGGCCGATACCACCGTGGATGCCGTCGGCATCAGGCCCACGATCGCAGGTGCCCTGGAGGCCACCAAGTTCGGCGGCGTCGTTTCGCTGGTGGGCATGGGCTCGCCCGAACTGGCCTTCAACGCCTACCGCGTCTCCACGGAGGAACGGGAGATCGTGGGCAGCTTTTGCTACAACAACCAGGACTTCCGTGACGCCGCGGCCTGGGTGGACCAGGGATCGCCCGTCCTGGCCGAACTCATCAGCCGTGAAGTGTCCATGGACGACGCCGACGCTGCCTTTGCCGGGCTCGCCTCGGCCGACGGCACCGCCGGCAAAGTCCTCGTCCGCCTCGACTCAGCAAGGAACAATTAGTGAGCATCGAAAACCGCATCCGCCACGTCCGCGCCTACACCCTTCGCGGCGGCGGCGCCGACTACCACGACCAGGACGCCGGGCACTGGATCGACGACCACATCGCCACTCCCATGTCCGTCTACCCGGAATACCGCCAGTCCCGCCAGAGCTTCGGGCTTAATGTCCTCGGCACGCTCGTCGTCGAGATCGAGGCCGACGACGGCACGGTCGGTTTCGCCGTCACTACGGCTGGGGAGCTGGGTGCCTTTATCGTCGAGAAGCACCTCGCGCGTTTTGTCGAGGGCGCCCGGGTGACCGACATTGAAAAGATCTGGGACCAGATGTACCGCTCCACGCTCTTCTACGGCCGCAAGGGCGTGGTGCTCAACGCCATCAGTGCCGTGGACCTGGCGCTGTACGACCTGCTGGGAAAGATCCGCCAGGAACCCGTTTACGCTCTCCTTGGCGGGCCGGTCCGGGACGAACTGACCATGTATGCCACCGGCGCGCGCCCGGACATCGCCAAGAAGCTGGGGTTCATCGGCGGCAAAATGCCCCTGCACCACGGGCCGGCCGAGGGCGAGGAGGGCCTCCGCAAGAACCTGGAAATGATCCGGGACATGCGGGAGAAGGTGGGCGACGACTTCTGGCTGATGCTCGACTGCTGGATGTCACTTGATCTTGACTACGCCACCCGGCTGGCGCACGGCGCGGCGGAGTACGGCCTGAAGTGGATCGAGGAAGCTCTTCCCCCGGATGACTACTGGGGCTACGCGAAGCTCAAGAAGCAGGTTCCGCCCAAGATGCTGGTGACTACAGGCGAACACGAAGCCACGCGCTGGGGCTTCAAACTGCTCCTGGACATGGACTGCGCCGACATCATCCAGCCCGACGTCGGCTGGTGCGGCGGCATCACCGAACTCACCAAGATCTCGGCGATGGCCGACGCCAACGGCGCGCTGGTCATTCCCCACGGATCGTCCGTGTACTCGTACCATTTCGTGGTCACGCGGACCAACAGCCCCTTCGCCGAGTTCCTGATGATGCATCCGACTGCTGAGGAGATCGTCCCCATGTTCTCGCCGATGCTTCTCGGTGAGCCCGTCCCGGTCAACGGCAAACTCAAGGTCCCTGAAACCCCGGGCTTCGGCGTCGAGCTGAACCCGGAGCTGGAAAAACTGCGACCGTACACGCACTGACCATCCTCTACAAGCAAGGAAACGAATAATGGAACTCATGCGCTTGGGCGAACCCGGGCAGGAACTGCCGGTCGCCAGGGAAGGCGGGAAATACTTCGATCTGCGGTCCCTGACCGCTGATATCGACGGCGGCTTTCTCGCCAACGACGGCATCGCCAGGGTCCGCGATGCACTCACGGCGGGCCTACCGGAACTTGAAGGCGCGGCATCACTGCGCATCGGAGCACCAGTCGCTCGGCCGGGGGCGGTTCTTTGCATTGGCCAGAACTACGCCGCCCATGCTGCAGAATCCGGTGACGCCCCGCCGTCGGTCCCGATTCTCTTCTTCAAGCACCCCAACACCGTGGTTGGTGCCTTTGACCACGTGGTGATTCCGCCCGGAGCCGTGAAAGTGGACTGGGAGGTGGAACTGGCCGTTGTAATAGGCAAACGCGCCTCGTACCTCGAGTCTCCCGAGGAAGCACTGGACTATGTTGCCGGGTACGCGGTCAGCAACGATGTATCCGAGCGGGCGTTCCAGGTGGAACACTCTGGTGGGCAGTGGTCCAAGGGCAAGTGCTGCGCCACGTTCAACCCGCTGGGTCCGGCGCTGGTCCCCGCCGCGGAAGTAGGGGATCCGCAGCAGTTGCGGCTGCGGTCCGCCGTGAACGGGGAAACGAGGCAGGACTCGAACACCTCGGACATGATCTTCTCGGTGGCCCACATCATCTGGCATCTTTCCCAGTACCTGGTCCTGGAACCCGGTGACATCATCAACACCGGGACGCCTCAGGGTGTGGCGCTTTCCGGCAAGTTCCCGTACTTGCGGGAAGGTGACCGCATGGAGATCAGCATCGAGAAGCTGGGCCGCCAGGAGCAGAAACTGGTCAGTTACACGAAGCAGTAACTGCAGCCTGGGTGCCGCCCGCGTCACGGCCTGCCACGTTGGGTGAGGGCAATGCGCAAGGTGGTGCCGCCGTCGTCCGTTTTCAGGGTGCGGCGGCGCCTAAATTCAGCCCAACCCCCGAGTTTTTGTCCAGTTGTCGTCCTCTTGGCACGATTCAAGCCACGATATCTGGACAAAAACTCGGGGTAATCTTCGGGCAGACACTAGGTGGGCGGGCCAGGTTGAAGCAAGATAACCAAATGAAAAGAGTTGTTTTTGCCAGCCTCGCCACAGTTGTCGTAGGTCTTGGCGCGATCACCGTAGCTGTCCCCGGCAACGCGGCAACGGAGCCGCAGCAGGTCACGGGCCAGATCATCGTCAAGTTCCGGGACAACGGCGCGGCACTTGGCCTGCTACGCCAGCAGGGCCTCAGCGAGGGCGCTGGCATCGGCAGCACCGGCGCGCACCTCATCAAGGTGCCGGCCGGTAAGGAATCACAGCTCATCGAATCTTTGAGCCGGAACCCGGCCGTTGAGTACGCCGAGCCGGACGCGCTGGTCACCGCCGCTGCCGATGAACCCGACCCCGACTATTTTCCTCGCCAATACGCTTTGCAGAACGAGGGCCAGTCATTTACCGACACCAACAACACGCTGACTGTGGCCGCGGGCAAAGCCGACGCCGATGTGGACGCGGTCGAAGCTTGGGGCGTCACCACCGGTGACGGGATTAGGGTTGCCGTGCTCGATACGGGCGTCGCCAGCGACAACGCCGACATCTCGCCGAAGGTTGTTGCCCGCGCCAATTTCAGTACTGCGGTGACAGGTGAGGATAACTACGGGCACGGCACCCACGTGGCCGGAATTATTGCCGCCACCAAGGACACGACTGGTGTCTCCGGTGTATGTCCCGGTTGCTCCATCCTTGACGGCAAAGTCATAAATGACAGCGGATCCGGCTCCACATCAGCCATTGTGAACGGGATCAACTGGGCGGTTGAAAACGGCGCCAAGGTCATCAACATGAGCCTCGGGCAGCGCACTCCATCTCAGGCACTCGAGGCTGCCGTCAATGATGCGTGGAACAAAGGTGTGGTGATCGTGGCAGCGGCCGGCAATGCCGGTACTCCGGACCAGTTCTACCCGGCCGCTTACCCTAACGTCATTGCGGTCGCGGCGACCGACAACAGCGATGCCAAAGCCTCCTTCTCAACCTACGGAAACTGGGTGGATGTGGCAGCGCCCGGCGTCAATGTGTACTCGACCTTTCCGAAGCACCCGTTCGTCATTGGCAGTTCGAGCGGCCGCTCCATGGGGTACGACATCGCCAGCGGTACGTCAATGGCTTCACCTGTGGTCGCCGGCGTTGCCGGGCTTGTCTGGAGCACGCCTGCCGGCACCGCAAACACATCAGTCCGCGCTAGCGTCGAATCAACCGCCGACAAGATTGACGGCACTGGCACCAACTGGGTACATGGCCGCGTGAACGCGTGCAAGGCTGTGGCTGGTGTCTGCGATCAGCCATGACGGGCAGACACTATCCAGCCAGTGCAGGTTCCGGCAAGATAACCAAATGAAAAAACTTCTTATAGCCAGCTGCGCAGCGGCAGTCATGGCGTTTGGTGCGATTAATTCGGCCGCAATAAGTAATGCCGCGACCGATTCCTCACAGGTCGCGGGACAAATCATCGTCAAATTCCGCGACGAGGGCGCGGCAGCGGGTGTACTGCGCCAGAACGGCCTCAGCGAGGGCACTGGCATCGGGAGCACCGGCGCTCACCTTGTCAAAGTACCGGCCGGTAAGAAACGCCAACTCATCGAAGGGCTGAGCCGCAACCCTGCCGTGGAGTACGCCGAGCCGGATGAACTGGTTACTGCCACGACCGCTGACCAGTACTTCCCCCGGCAGTACGCCCTGCAAAACAATGGCCAGTCATTCACCAACACCGCCAACACGCTGACCGTAGCCGCGGGCAAAGCGGACGCTGATGTGGACGCCGTCGAAGCATGGAACGTCACGACAGGCAGCGGCATCAGGGTTGCTGTACTCGATTCGGGTGTCGCAACCGACAACCCCGACATCAACCCGAAGGTTGTACTACGGGCCAACTTCAGCAGTGCGACAACCAGCGAAGACAACTACGGCCACGGCACCCATGTGGCCGGCATTGTGGCCGCCACCTCCAACAACACAGTAGGTGTCGCCGGGGTGTGCCCGGGCTGCACGATCCTGGCGGGCAAGGTGCTGAATGACAGCGGGGTTGGATCAAGCTCGGGCCTTGCGAAGGGCATCGACTGGGCCGTCAGCAATGGCGCGAAGGTCATCAATATGAGCATAGGAGTGCAGGCGTCGCGCACTCTCGAAACTGCCGTCAATAAAGCGTGGAGCAAGGGTGTGGTGCTCGTGGCCGCAGCAGGCAACGGTGCTAACCAGACCAAGATCTACCCTGGCGCATACCCCAACGTCATTGCCGTCGCCGCCACCGACAACAATGACGCCAAAGCATCGTTCTCAACCTACGGAGCCAGCTGGGTGGACATCGCAGCGCCCGGAGTTAACGTCTACTCGACGTTCCCGAACCACCCGTTCGTCCTCGGAACGCAGAACGGGCGCTCTTTCGGTTACGACGTCGGCAACGGCACTTCCATGTCCTCGCCCATCGTCGCTGCGACCGCCGCGCTTGCCTGGGCCTCGCACCCTGGCGCCACCAACACTTCTATCCGTGCAGTTGTCGAATCAACCGCAGACCCGATTTCCGGCACGGGCACCTACTGGGCGCATGGCCGCGTGAACGCAGACAAAGCCGTCCGTTAGCCGGAGCCCTAGCTAAAAGACTCCGCCCACTCAGCTGGCGGCGTCTTTGCGTTAAGACTGGAGTGACTGCATCACCGAGAGGTGGCCTGCCCTGTCCGCGATGAGGCACTTGGCCAGGTAGAAGGGCCGGTTGGCGTGCCGCACGTACTGGGTCAGCACGAGGACCGGATCCGACGCGCGCAGGTCCAGCAGCTTGGTGCGGCTCGGGCCGACCTGGCTCAGGCTGATCTGGCACTCGCCCGGCCCCAGCCCCCGACCCGCCGCCGTGTTGAGCGCCGTGAGCAAGGTGATGCCGCCGTCGTCCTTTATGTCCAACGGCGCGGCGGTGCCGCCGGCGAAGCTGACGGGGAGGGCGGAGATGTTCTCCTGGAGGTGCGCGATGGGCTCGCCGTCGCGGATGAGGACGGATTCCCAGAGCCAGCAGTTGCTGCCGGGTTCGATGCCGACGCCGGGGGCCACGAACTCGGAGGCCGGCTGCTTCTCGACCTGGATGCGCTTGATCTCGACCTGGTGCCCGGGGCCGCCGAGGACCTCCTCGAAGGGGCGGATGCGTTCGATGCCGATGCGGGGGAGGGTGTCGGAGACGAACCGGCCGACGCCGCGGCGGGCGCGGATGAGGCCGTCCTCCTCGAGCAGCATCAGGGCCTCACGGACCACGGTGCGGCTGACCTTCATGTCGGTGCCGAGGTCGGTTTCGGTGGGGAGCATGGAGCCGGGCGTAAGCAGGTTGTTGCGGATTGCTTCGGCGATCCGTGAGTAGACGGCGACCCGGAGCGGCGAGCCGGGCTGGGCCTCCACCGGCTGGGACAGGAACCGGACGGCGTCCTCGTGCACTTTATGCCTCGCTTGCTCTTGTTTGGGAATTCCAGCGTAGCAAGTCCTACATGTTTGTTGGACAAGGTAGTTGCAGAATGGTGGAAACCTTGTTCAGTGCAACATTCAGTGGCCCGAACACTTCAGCGTGGGACCTCTTCATGGCCTGCGGCTTCGTCGGCCTGTTCCTGCGCTTCAGGACTGGAGCGGAGCCCTCTCTGGGACTCACTGCCACAGTCTCCATAGTGATCGGGTTTGCGCTGATGATGGCCGGCAACGTGGCCGAATTCAGGTTCTCCAGCCATCTGCCCTACGAGGCGGATAACGCCCGTATTTGGGCGTGGTTAATATTCCTGCTCGGGTTCCTGTCAGTGCTCGTGCGAACCCTGCTCCTTGGAGTGTGGACTCGGCCCCACGAGCTCCTTCCCCGGTGGGCCGGATGGATGTTCCTACGGGCACTTCCGGCCACATTTTTGGCTGCCGCCGCATCGCTGTATCCCGTTCCGCCGTGTCTGGCGACACTCGCCGCCGTAATACCGGCTGTTCGGCAGGGGCCCATGCCGCACGATGTATCTGACCCCACCATCGCCGGGCTACCATGACTGCGTTCATCGTGCTGGGCTCCGCGCTGCTCCTGCTTGCAGGTACCGTTCTCATCGTTCTGTGGGGCGGCGCCCCGGTTCGGCCGCCAAGGCACGACGATGATCCAGACCCGTCCTCGGACGGGAGCGAGGGACAGAACAAGGCGCTGCAACGGTACCTTTGGTGGGCCAACCTCGCGTGTTTCGCTGCCGCCGTCCCTGCGCTGCTCATTGCCTGGCCCGGTGGCCGACTGGTCATGCGCGTGCTGGCCATGCCTCACCCGCCTCTGCCCAAGGCCAGACGACAGAAGCTCAGGCGACTATTGGTCTTCCCAGCCTGCACGGGACGGTGGGATTGCTGCTATTCGGTGGGCTGCCGGCCGGCTTCATAGCATCCCTCATTTTTCTGCTTATCCACCGCTGGCCTCCGTCAGGCAGGCTAGGCGGGCCGCTGGCAGGTCCTCGCCGTGCTGGTGGGTGCCCTCGCAGCAGCAACGGGTGGCTGGTGCAGCCAGCGACTGCCGTTGCAGACCCGCCAGACTGCGAAGGCGCACTTCCCGCTCCTGACAAGCCTGGTATTTCCGCCGGCAGCAATCCTGATCGCCGTCGGTGCACTGCTGGTGATCTTCTGGTCGGCCGTCGTGCCGAGCCCGCATAGCTGGTCTTCAAGGAGATACAAGTGGGCCGGTAGAGCCCTCCTTGGGCTGGCCGTGCTCGCAGCCCTGCCAGCGTTCATTGGATCCATATACTTCATAGCTTCGGGGTGAACAGGGACCAGTCGCTACCCCTGGACGCCTAGCCTTGCCGGACCCGACCACTGCTTCCCCATGACGAGCGCCCGCCTTACGATTGAGGTGCTGGGGCGACGGCGCCGTGGCAGGTCTGGCCGGACGTGGTGCCGCAGGCGGCCAAGCATCTGTGAACTCGTCCCGAGCGGATGGCCCGCAATGAGCACGAAGAATCACGTCTGGAGGCGAGCGGCCTTCGCCGTCGTCCTCGCTGTCTCCGGATGTACCTACACCACAGACGACACCACACCGTCACCAACCGCGCCGGATCCCCTCGGTCCTTTGGAGCGGCAGGTCCAGCTATTCATGGATCAAGGCGCGGTGGCCGCCGTCGTAGAAATCCGGTGGCCCGGTGGTGAGTGGTCCAAGGCCTACGGGGTGGGCGATCTGGAGTCCATGACCCCGGCGCAGCCGACGGACAGGGTGAAGATCGCCAGCGTCACCAAAACGATGACGGCCGTGGCTGTGCTCAAGCTCGTGGACGATCGCCTCATCGGCCTCGACGACCCGGTCAATGAGGTCATTCCCGGTTTCAAGGCCGCGCTAAAGCCTCCGGGTCCGATCACTGTGAGGCAGCTGCTCAGCCACACTTCAGGGATGCCCGAGGTCAACGGTGCCCTGCCACGCGATGTTGACTTCCGTCCCCTTCTTTCCCGGACGCTGACCATGGAGCGGGGCGTTAAGTTAGCAGGGACCCTCTCCTGGGCCGCGTCCAGCGTCGGGTCCTTCACGTACTCGAACACGAATTACCTCGCTCTCGGCCTGCTGATCCAGACACTGCGGCACAAGCCCTTCGTCCAGGTCATGCGTGAGGAGGTCTTTGACCCGCTCGGGCTGAAGAACACCAGCATGGACCGTCTCGACCCGCACGAGACCGGGCTTTTGCACGGCTACGTTACCCTCCGCGGTGAGCGCATCGACACCACAGACAACATCTTCTCTGTCGGCTCTCCGGCATCGGGGGCCGTGTCGACAGTGGCGGACATGAACCACTTCATGGCGGGCCTCTTCCAGGGACGGGCTCTCTCTGCGGCGTCGCTGCGGGAGATGAAGACCAGTCCGGGCTTCGCCCCGTACGGGCTGGGTCTGTGGGAGCACGCGGACGGATGCTCGATCGAGTCACGACACGAGGGCGTGGGCTCCTTCTGGGACTACCAGACGGTAGCAGTCAGCAGCGGCGATGGGCGCTACCAGGCCGCGATGACCGTCACCACGCCACCGATGCCCACCGAGTTTGAGGACGAATCCAGCCAGAGCAAGCGTGAGCTCCTGAACGGCCAGATCGAATCCACCCTCAACGAGACCCTGGACAGGCTCTGCGTGCCCGCCGGCTGAGCCCAACCCCGGAGATCGTACTTCGGGAAGATCAACAAACAGACGCTGAAAGAAGACGGGTTCGCCGGATTCCGGTCGTAGCAAGGTTGGCGGGCCCCGGGGTCCCTGGCAAACCTGTTGCTCAGGCCCCAAGCCCGCGGGCGAGTTCGGTGATGCTTGACGCCGCGAGGTCCCAGTTGCTCTCCGGTGCCAGGTCTGCAGCTTGGCCGGGACCGTGCTCGGTGGGGCGTGCGATGAACGCCGTGGCCAGACCCACCTCCCGGGCAGCATGCAGATCGTTGTTGTGGGCGGCGGCGAGCATCACTTCGCCGGGCCGGAGATCCAGGACTTCCGCTGTTCGCAGGTAAGCCTGGGGCAGCGGCTTATAGGTGCGGGTCAGGTCCGAGCCGATGATCACATCCCACGGCAGGCCCGCACTCCTGGCCATATTTAGTAGCAAGGAGGTATTGCCGTTGGAGAGGGGGCCCACGATGTATCGGCGGCGGATGGCGGCCAGGCCCTCGACGCTGTCCGGCCATGGGGGCAGGCGGTGCCAGGACTTGTTCAGCTCCTCCAGGGTCCGTGGGTCAAGCCGGTCCGGATTGAAGCCGTGGCGGCGGAGAACTCGGTCCAGATTCTCGCGGTGGAGTGTATCCAGGGTGGCGAATTCACGGGATCCGGAGCGGATGGCCTCCACCGCCGGCTGGTAGAGGGCGCGCCAGTCATCGGCGAACGCCTCGGCGTCGAGGTCCTGCCCGCGTGCCGCCGCGAAGGCGGCCGCCTGCCGGGCAATGCCTGTGCGCCAGTCCACCACCGTGCCGAACGTGTCGAAGAGGACGGCGCCTACCTGGCACCCGGTTGATGGTGAGCGGTACGGCTGGAACGCCATGTCCTGTCTCCTTCCCTGGTTTCTCTGACCGTTAGTCTGTCAGCAAGCCGCCAAAAGAAAGGGAATGGGATGGCGACGGGCCATCCCATTCCCTTTCGATATGTGCGGGTTGTTATGTGCGGATCAGCCGAGGCCGAGCTGGACAAACAGGAACCACACGAGGAGCGGCACCACGCCGATCATCGCGATGGCCCACAGCAGCAGCGCCCGGAAGAACATCCGCTCGTCCTTGGGCTGCGCGCTCGCCATCAGCAGGGCACCGCTGGTGGACATCGGGCTCACGTCAACCACCGAAGAGCTGATGGCGATGGCCGTCACTACGCCGATGGGGGTGAGCAGCGGATCCATGGCGATCGGTGCGACCACCGGGCTGATGACGCCCAGGGTGCCGGTGGTGGAAGCGAAGGCCGAGACGATGGCCACCACATAGCTCGTGATGAGGGCGGCAATGGAGCTGTTGCCCAGACCCGCGATGCCTTCCTGCAGTTCCTTCAGCGCACCCATCTCTTCCAGCATGCCCACATAAGTGACGATGCCGGTCACCAGGATGATCGCGGACCACGGCATGCTTTCCACTGCCGGCTTCTGCACGCTGGAATCCAGGACGATCAGCACCGCGGCGATGACGAGCGACGCAACTCCCACGTCCATGCCCAGGACGGTGGTGAGCACCAGCAGGGAGGCGATGCCCACCAAGGTGAGGATCCGCATGGGCGTGGCGGCTACCTTCTCGGGGCCAGTCCTGGTGGCGGTTCCGGTAGCCGCAGAAGTGTGTGCCGGGGCGGTGAGTACAGCCGTTCCGGAGCCGGACCGGCCTGACGCGTCGCTTCCGGCGGAAGCGCCAGCGCCGCCGTCGTGCTTTACACCGCCGGCCTCACTGGCCTGCTGCCCTGCGTCCCCCTTGGCCGCGCGGCGCTTCATAATGGCCTGTACCAGAACGTAGGCGATCACGGCCAGGATGGCATTGAAGACGAAGCAGTAAGCGTAGAGCTTGAAGGAACCGTCAGCGGCTCCGGCACCATCCAGCATCTTGTTGGCCAGCACGCCGAAGGGGTTGACCGGGGAGAATGCGCCGGCATTCGCGCCTTGGACGATGACCAGGCCCATGGCCAGGGTGCTGATGCCGAACCGCATGCCCAGCGCCAGCCCCACAGGGGCCACGATCGCGATGGCGGCCGGGGTGAAGGCGCCGGCCGAAGCCAGGGCGGCCGTCAGCAGGAACATCAGGATGGGGACCAGAATTTTCCGGTCGCCGGCGAGCCGTTCAGCCCAGTAGGCCAGCAGGTCAATGGTGCCGTTGATCCGCACAATGGCGAAGAGCAAGGTGGCGCCGACCAGGATGAAGAACAGTCCGGCGGGGAACTGGCCGATGACGTCCTTGATGGACATGCCGGCCAAGAGGGTTCCGACGCCGAACGCGGCGACGGTGGCCAGCAGGCCGGCGTTGATCTTGGTGAAGGATCCGATGGCGAAGGCCGCCACCAGGACCAGGAACGCGATGATTGACAGGGGCATGGTGCCGGCCGCCTAGCGGTTCGCGGGGGAGAGGATACCGGCGCCGGACAGCAGGCTGCCCGCGCCGGTGATGGCGGGCTGGTGACCGAGTGCCTTAAGGATCTCGTAGGTGGTGGCCGTGGCCGCCGTGATCACCGGCAGGCCGAGTTCGTCCTCCACTGCCTGGACCGCAGCCAGTGACGGCATCTGGACACAGGCGGAAAGCACGACGGCGTCCGCGCCTTCGCGCTGCAGGCTGCGGGCAAGCGCGGGCAGGTTCTGCGGGTCAAGGCAGCCGACCTCGAGGTTGTCGGCCACTTCGAGGCTGATGGCGTCCAGCACCGTGATGCCGGATCCTTCGATGTAGTCCACCACCATCTTGGTGAGCGGCTTCATGTAGGGGGTGATCATGGCGACCTTGAGCGCGCCGATTTCCTGCAGGGTGCGGACCAGGGCACCGGCGCTGCTGGTGACCGGGGCAGGGTGCCCGTTGCCGGCGGCGGCTTCTGCGATGACTTTCTCCGAACCGACATGGGCTTCGGAACCCTGAGCCATGACGGCAACCAGACACGCGTAGGCGATCACGTCCACGTCGGCGTCGGACACTGCCTCGGCGCAGCCAGCCGCCTTGCCCACCATGGCCAGCAGCTCTTCCCGGGTGACTTTCTTCATGCCGGCGCGGGCGGAGTGGAACGTGTATTTGTGGCCGGTGGCCTCGGCCTGGCGGCGGAACAGCTCCGGCAGTTCCGTCTCCATGGTGGTGTTGGAGCTGGGGACGATCAGTCCCACTCGGGAGGAGCCCGGGCGCTTGGGTTCCGGAGCGGTTTCGCAAGTGGTTTCGGGGATGCTCATGGTTTCTCCACGTCTTTGTGCTGCGGCTTGATTGGGGAAACCCACCTGGTGGGTTGTGTTCCCATGATGTGGGTCAGTCGAATAAAATGTCAAACAGGTCACGTTCCTGTGGCCTGCTTCCAGCTGACTAAGCTGGAGGCTGCCCGAGGAAAAGTAGCGAAGGGATATCGAAGCGGTGGCGACGGAACCGGGAGCGGGAGGCCCGCCTCTGCTGGTCCTGCACAAGGTGGCGGAGATCCTCGACTGTTTTTCGGTCCAGGATCCGGAGCCGACACTGCAGCAGATCATCCGGAAGACGGGCCTGCCGTCCAGCACCTGCCAGCGGCTGGTGCAGAACATGCTGCGGGAGGGCTTCCTGGACCGCGACGGCGACCGGTACCGGATCGGGATCGGGCTGGTCCGCTGGGCTACCCCGGGGACATTCGGGCTGGACGTGGTCCGGCTGGTAAAGCCGATTCTGCAGCAGCTGCGCGATGAGACTGGCGAAACGGCATGCCTGTACGTCCGGGATGGGGCCTTCCGGACCATCGTTGCCGTGGCCGAGACGCGCCACGTGGTGATGCGGCCTTTTATGGTGGGCATGGTTATGCCGCTGCACGCCGGAGCGCCGGGCAAGATTTTCCTGGCGTTCGATCCGGAGGCATGGGGTGCCCTGGACGAGCACGGCCTCGACCGCTTTACGTCGGACACGCCGGCCTCGGTGGAGATGCTCCGGCAGCAGGCGGCGGTGGCGAAGGAGCAGGGGTTCTACGCGGCCTTCGGGGAACGGAACGAAGACGTGGGGTCCATCAGTGCACCCGTGTTCGACCACGCCGGGCGGCTGGCCTGTGCCATAGGCTTGGGATTCCCGACCCAGCGGATCGGGCCCGCCGATGCGGAACGGCTAGGGCCGGTGGTAGCCCGCGCGGGCCTGGAAGCAAGTTTTGCGTTGGGGTATGCCGGCAGCCCATCCGAGGGTTAAGCCTGCCCGGCCGGGCTTCCTCACAGAGGCGGAACTGGGCGATGCTGATCGCCTGCGAGGTTCGCCTTTTCCGCGAGGTCAGACGCCCAGGGACGGACTCCGTGGTGGAACAGCATGCCTTCGGGCAGTCCCTGAACGTTCGCGACGGAACCGGAAATGTCGATGGTGATCCGGCTGTCGGCCATGGGGGCGTTGGTGATGTGCAGGTCGCCGTAGGATTCGGGGAGAACGGGATCCATCCAGAGGCCGCCTCGGGCGACGTCGGCGTAGTAGCCCATCAGGCTCTTCACGAGCTGGATCGGCGTGGTGGCGGCCCACGCCTGCGGCGAGCATGCCGTGGGGTAGGGGACGGGTTCGTCGAAGTGCTCCCGGCTGAAGCCGCAGAACAATTCCGGCAAGCGTCCTTCCGAGTACTCGGCCGCTTCAAACAGGGCTGTGGAGATCCGTTGCGCCTGCTCTACGAGGCCGTAGCGCAGGAGACCTGACGCGATGATCGCATTGTCGTGGGGCCAGACCGATCCGTTGTGGTAGCTCGCGGGGTTGTAGGCGCCCATGTTGCTGGCCAGGGTTCGCACGCCCCAGCCGCTGAACATCTCGGGGGACATGAGCCGCTCCGCCACCAGCGGAGCCTTATCGGCATCGATGATCCCAAACAGCAGGCATTGCCCCATGTTGGAAGTGCAAGCGTCCACCGGCCGCTTGTGGCCGTCCAGTGCGACGGCGTAGTAGCCGCGGTCCGGCAGCCAGAACTGTTCGTTGAACTGCCTCTTCAACTGTGCCCCGAGGTTCCGGTACCTGGCCGCAAGAGCCATGTCGCCGGCGTCGTAAGCTATCCAGGACCGCGCCATGTAGGCGCTGTAAACGTAGGCCTGCACCTCGCAGAGCGCGATCGGGGGTTCGGCCAGGGTGCCGTCCGCGAAGTTGATGCCGTCCCACGAGTCCTTCCAGCCCTGGTTGATCAAACCGGTGTCGTTGAGGCGTTCGTACTCGACGAAGCCGTCGCCGTCCTTGTCGCCGTAGTCGCGGATCCAGTCCAGGGCCCGGTCCACGTGCGGCAGCAGTTCCGAGGTGGTTTCTGCGGCGAATCCCCAGCGGCTGACTTCCCCGAACAGGGCCACGAACAGCGGCGTGGCGTCGACGCTGCCGTAGTAGGCGGACTTGCCACCCAGGGCCAGGCCGCTGGAGACATCGAGCCTGACCTCGTGCAGGATCTTCCCCGGTTCCTCCTCGCTCATCACATCCACGACCGTGCCCTGGCGGTCGGCCAGCGTTTGGATGGTGCCGAAGGCCAGGGACGGATCCACCGGCAACGCCATCAGCGAGGCCCACAGGGAGTCCCGGCCGAACAGCGCCATGAACCAGGGCGCGCCGGCGGCCACCACGATCCGGTCCGGGTGGTCCGGGTCCTCGATGCGAAGTGCGCCCAGATCGTCATAGCTGCGGCGGAGCGTCCGCTCGATGGAGCGGTTGCCCATGCGCAGCATCGGAATCTTTGACACCCACTCCTGCCGGCGGAGGTCGCGCGGAGACAGCCCACCCTCGTCCGAACGAACAAAGGGCGCCGCCGGACCGGACATGTCTGCTGTGGGCACCACGCTGACGGTGGCGCTCCATTCTCCATGCGGCGGGACACGGGCGTGATACGTCAGGGCCTCCGGTGTGGCTTCTGCGCCGGCGCCTGACACGACGACGCCCTTCCGGATGTCCTGCCAGACGGCCCGGATGGTCAGCGCGTCACCGTCCGCCTGGCGGGACTCGTCCCAGCGCCGCTGAACGCGCGCCTCCTTCACCTCGAAGAGGTCAGCGAAGTCAGCGTCGACCCTGAGGGAGACCACGCAGTCGGCCGGTGCCGTCGCGTAGTTCCTGACGGTGATCTGCTCCAGGATTCCGGTGCCCACCTCGCGGAGGCGTTCGACAATCAGCGGGCTGTCCGCGTGCCCGTCCGGGCGGGGGACGCGGCCGGCGAACAGGGCCCTAAACGGTTCCTTGGTCTTGGCAGCGAGGGACTCCAAGGGGGCTCCGTTGACGGTCAGATGCCACCGGGACAGGATCCGGGTGTCCTCAAAGAAAACCCCATGGGGATACTCCGGGCTGATGTCGCCGTTCGCCCCGGAGATGCAGAATGATGAGCCCTCCACCAGGGTGACCGCGCCTGGCCCCGGCGAACCTGCAGCAGTGTCAGCATTCCATCCAGCCATCCCTGCTCCTTCAAAGGACCGACGTCAACGGCCCAGCGCCGCACAGCGCCGGGCCGATCCTCCGGCGATCGCCTGCTCAAACCGACGCTACGCCTGCGCGCCGGCTGACACCAGTGGCGCAATCCGGGCGGCCGCCATGCTGGTGTCCAGGTGGACGTGTTCCATCCGGGTTGAGGCAAGCTCCCGGCACTTCAGTTTCCTCGACGACGAGTTTGAGCGCCGCTGAGGTGTCTAAGTAGATGATCAACGGTCGCCGCGCAGGTCGGACAGCATTTCTGCGGTACCTGCGTCGGACGTGACGCTGCGCAGGACTTGGAAATCGACAGGACCTGAGGCGGGGCGGACATTCCCGGATAGCAACAGCCGTTCGAAGGGCGAGGCCGAAGGAGGAATCAAGGTAGCCGGCGGCGGCGGTTTCGAGGGGCTCAACCAGCCCACGGCTCAACCTAGCGGCGCTCACACCCCGTAGAAGCCCTTGCGCACCTCGGCATAGCGTTCCCGGACGCCGAAGCCCCAGTCTCCTTCGGGTTCGTAGGCGGCTTCGATGCTTCGTTTCCAGTCGGGAAGTTCTCCCGTGGCTGCCCATGCGGCCTGTTTGGCTGCGCCGAGGGCCACGTACTCCCTGGTTGTCGGAATCTCGACCGGCAGGTTGAAAATGGTTGCTGCTGCCTGGCGCAGCGCCTGCGATTTGGAGCCTCCGCCAATCAGGAGAACTTTGTCCGGGGCGCCACCGGATTGCCTCAGGACGTCGATGCCGTCAGCCAGTGAGTTCAGCACGCCCAGCACGGAGGCGCGGGCGAGGTTCTCCGCGCTCATGTTGCTCCTGGTGAGACCGGCCAGGTTGCCTGTTGCGTGGGGAAGATTGGGGCTGCGCTCGCCGTCCAGGTAAGGAAGGAATGTCAGACCGCCGGCATCGCTGCCGGCGCCCTGTGCCAGGGAATCCAGTGTTGCAAGGTCGACGCCGAGCATGGTGGCGGTCGCTGCCATGACGCGGGCAGAGTTGAGCATGGCCAGCAGCGGCAAATGTCCGCCGGCGGCGTCCGCGAATCCGGCGATAGCACCGGTATGATCCGGCATCGCGGAAGGTGTGGTGGTGAAGACGGTTCCGGAGGTGCCGATGGAGACGACCACCTCGCCCGGGCGCAGACCGAGCCCCAATGCGGCTGCGGTATTGTCCCCGGCGCCGGCGGCGAGGACAGCGCCGTCAATGCCCCAGCCGTTTTGCACGGTGCCGGCCTGCTCGTGCGACGCCACCACGCGCGGCGGGCGCGGGACCCGTCCGAAGAAGCGTTCCAGCAGGTCTGTCCGGTAGCTGTTGGTGACGGGGGAGAAGTAGCCGGTGCCGGAGGCGTCGCTCCGGTCCGTGATGAACTCCCCGCCCATGGCACCGTTGAGCCAGTCGTGGGGGAGGACCACCTGGTCGACGCGGCTCGCGGCATCCGGTTCGTTCTGCGCCAGCCACGCCAGCTTAGAGATGGTGAACGAAGCGACCGGGACAAGGTTGACGGCGTCCACCCACTTTTCGGGCCCCAGTTCATCCCGCAGCCTCGCCGCGTCCGGCGCGCTGCGGGTGTCGTTCCACAGCAGTGCGTCGTGCACGGGCGTCCCGGAACTGTCGAGGGCCACCATCCCGTGCTGCTGGGCGGCGATGCCGGCAGCGGAGACGGACCCGCCCAGCCGGTCAGCGCCGGCGGAATGCCATGCTTCCCGCAGCGCGGAGGTCCACACGGACGGGTCCACGGCGGTGAGATCAGGGTGGGCCGCCGCACCAGACGTCATCACGTCACCGGTTTCGGCGTCCACGGCAAGGACCTTGCAGGACTGGGTGGAGGAATCCACCCCGACAACAATGCTCATTAACTCTTCTCCTCGTCGACCAGGTCAGTCAGGGCTTGGGCCAGCGGTGTATCAATGATCAGCGTGGTGACAAAGCCGGCCTTGGCCACGGCCAGCACGGCTTCGGCCCGTGCTTCCCCCTGGGCCACGGCAATCACCTTCGGGGTCCGCTGCAGCTGCTTGATGGTGACGGCGATGATCTGTTCGTCCAGCCCCGATTCCACCGCAACGCCTGTAGCGTTTAGGAGGCGGCCCGAGCATTCCCCGACGGCGCCGGCCTCCACTGCCGCCTGCCTCACCTCGGCGTCGGCCCTGTCCCAGACGGTGGACGTGCCCGGCTTCCAGGCACCGATTGCCACGATGGCCAGGTCGAGTGAATCCGCCTTTGCCAGAGCCTCGGCGATCTCTGGCTGGCGGCGCAAGCCGGCCGCCGTCGTCGGATCCTCCACCACCAGAGGTGCCCACAGCGGCCAAGTGAGCCCCCCACTCACATGTCCCAGCCGCTGGATCAGCTCCAGGGGGTTGCTCTCGCCTTCGGTGGGAAGGGCGCCGGCAAGCTGGACAATGTCGCACCGGGGAAGTTCCCGGACCAGCCGCGAGGCCACGTCCAGGGTGCGGGACCAGGAGATGCCGATGGTCCCGCCGGCGGGTGCCTGCCGGGAGATTTCGACGGCGGCCGCCTTGGCCAGGATGGCGCGCGCCTGGATCACGTCCCCGGTGGTCTCGGCGACGATTACCTCCCTGATCCCCAGTGCGGACTCGATGCGCCGGATATCAGCAGCGGAAACGCGGGAGGGGAAATGCACCTTGATTTCCAGGATGCCCTTCTCGCGGGCCTCTGCGAGCAGGCGGGCAACCTGGAACCGCGAAATTTCATAGCTGGCGCCGATCTCCACCTTGGAGCGGTTTTCCAGGTAGTACTCGCTGCTAACGCGCGCCAGAAGTTCTTCATGGGAATGCTCCGTCATTCTGGTCACCTCTCGCGGATCGATCATTTGAGTATTGCCTCTTGCTCAAATGAGTATATATGACTAGAGTCACATGGCAGATGAGCAATTGGTTTTGCTCATATGAGCAATCCCAACTGAGAGCCGGCAGGGACCGAGTGGCCCTTTCATCCGGTCCCCGACTTCAGCCCGGACTCGTGTCCCGACTTTTGAGCACAAAGGAGTTCTTATGCGTCCCAGCATGCGCGCAGCCTCGATGGCTGCCGGTGCCCTGTGCATCGCACTTTCCGCCTCAGGCTGCGCCGGCGCCGGCGGAGGAAATTCCGCAGGCGACCCGAACAGCATCAGTGTCCTGATGGTCAACAACCCGCAGATGGAGGATCTGCAGCGGCTCACCGCAGATAACTTCACCAAGGAAACCGGCATCAAGGTCAACTACACCGTGCTGCCGGAGAACGACGTCCGGGCGAAGATCAGCCAGGAGTTCTCCAGCCAGGCCGGCCAGTACGACGTCGCCTCCCTGTCGAACTACGAGATCCCCTTCTTCGCCGCCAACAAGTGGCTGGCACCCCTGGACAGCGTGGCCAAGGATCCCAACTTCAACCAGACGGACATCCTGCCGGCCTACACCGCGTCACTCACCGGCACGGACGGCAAGCTGTACGGTGAACCGTTCTACGGTGAGTCCTCGTTCCTGATGTACCGCAAGGACATTCTGGAGGCCAAAGGCCTGGCGATGCCGGAGAAGCCGACCTGGGACCAGGTCGCCGACATAGCGGGGAAGGTCGACGGCGCAGCCCCGGGCATGAAGGGCATCTGCCTGCGCGGCCAGCCCGGCTGGGGCCAGGTCTTCGCGCCGTTGACCACCGTGATCAATACCTTTGGCGGCACCTGGTACGACGAGGACTGGAACGCGAAGGTCAACGCCCCTGAATTCACCGCAGCCACCGAGTTCTACACCAAGCTGGTCCGCGAGCACGGCGAGGCCGGCGCCGCGCAGGCCGGGTTCACCGAGTGCCTGAACAACATGAGCCAGGGCAAAGTGGCCATGTGGTACGACGCCACCTCCGCAGCTGGGGCCCTGGAAGCCGAGGCCTCGCCGGTGAAGGGCAAGATCGGCTACGCCCAGGCCCCGGTGAAGAACACGAAGTCTTCCGGCTGGCTGTGGACCTGGTCCTGGGCCATGCAGGCGGCCTCGAAGAAGCAGGATGCCGCCGGGAAGTTCATCGCCTGGGCCAGCTCGAAGGACTACGAGGAACTGGTGGCCTCCAAGCTGGGCTGGGCGAAGGTTCCCTCCGGCAAGCGCATCTCCACCTACGAGAACGCCGAGTTCCAGCAGGCTGCGCCGTTCTTCAAGGCTGAACGGTTCGCGATCGAGAACGCCGACCCGAAGAATCCCGGCGCCCAGGCGCGCCCCGCCGTCGGCATACAGTTCGTCGGCATTCCCGAGTTCGCCGCCCTGGGCACCAGCGTCTCCCAAGGCGTCAGTTCCGCCATCGCGGGCCAGGGGACCGTGGCCGACGCGCTGGCCAAGGGCCAGGAAGCCGCCCAAAAAATCGGCAACAAGTACAAGTGACCTCAACCGAACCGCAGGAGAACATCATGACTACCGCAACGGCGCGCATCTCCCGCCCGGGACACCATGCAGCCACACCTTCACGGAACACCCGGTCGCGGGAACGCGCCCTGGCCTGGGCGCGGCGTGCACCGCTGCTTCCGGCCCTGATCTTCCTCATCATCGTCACCCAGCTTCCGTTCGTGGTGACGCTGATCATCTCGTTCCTGAACTGGAACAGCCTGAGCCCCGACAAGACCGCCTTCGCCGGCCTGGAGAACTACGTCACGGTCCTCACCGACCCGGACCTGCGCCAGGCCATCTTCACCACCATCCTCCTGACCGTCTCGGTGGTCCTGTTCAGCCTGCTTATTGGCCTGGGCCTGGCCCTGCTGCTGGACAAGAAATTCATCGGCCGCGGACTGGCGCGGACCCTGCTGATCGCACCGTTCCTGGTGGTCCCCGTGGCCGCGGCCCTGATCTGGAAGCATGCCCTGCTCAACCCCACGTACGGGCTGATCAACGGCGTCCTCACCTGGGCCTGGTCACTGTTCGGCAGCACCGCAGCGCCCCAGCTGGACCTCCTCTCCCAGGCACCCCTGATGGCCGTCATCGTGTCATTGGTCTGGCAGTGGACCCCCTTCATGATGCTCATCCTGCTCGCCGGCCTGCAGTCCCGGCCGATGGACACCGTGGAAGCCGCGCAGATGGACGGCGCCACGCCATGGGGCATCTTCCGGCACCTGACCCTGCCGCACCTGCGCCAGTACATCGAACTCGGCGGACTGCTCGGTGCGATCTACATCGTGCAGAACTTCGACTCCGTCTTCACCCTCACCGCAGGGGGACTGGGCACCGCCAACCTGCCCTACGCCATCTATCAGACGTTCTACTTCGCCAACGAATACGGCCTGGCCTCCGCCGCCGGTGTCGTGGTGGTCATCGGCACCATCATCGTGGCGACCTTCGCCCTGCGCACCGTTTTCTCGCTCTTCAAGAAGGAAGCAGCCCGATGAGCACCCTCACCGCACCCCAAAGCACACCCTCCGGCCCGACGGCCCTGAACACCGGCGCCCCCCGCCACGGCTTCGGAAAGTTCAGGGCCAAGTCCCGGATGGACCCCACCCGGAACAACACCGCGGCCGGCATCGGCGCCTGGCTGCTGGCTCTGCTCTTCGCCACACCGGTTCTGTGGATGATCCTGACCTCCTTCCACTCCGAAACCGACGCCGCCACCAACCCGCCCTCCATCGCGGCCAACCTCACGCTGGATGCCTACAGGGAGTTCTTCGGCGCGAGCTCCGGGGTCAGCCCGTGGCCGCCAATGATCAACTCCGCCACGGCCTCGATCCTCTCCACCATCCTGGTCCTCGCGCTGGCCATTCCGGCCGCCTACGCGCTGTCCATCCGGCCGGTGAAGAAGTGGACGGACGTGATGTTCTTCTTCCTCTCCACCAAGATGATGCCCGTGGTGGCCGCGATCCTGCCGCTCTACCTCTTCGCCAGAACCGTCGGCGCGCTGGACAACATCTGGTTCCTGATCCTGATGTACACGTCCATGAACCTGCCCATCGCGGTCTGGATGATGCGCTCCTTCCTCGCCGAGGTGCCGGAGGAAATGCTCGAAGCCGCCCAGATCGACGGCGCGGGCCTCCTGCTGATCCTGCGCAAGATCATCGCCCCCGTCGCGATGCCCGGTATTGCCGCCACGGCCCTGATCTGCTTCATCTTCAGCTGGAACGAACTCCTGCTGGCCCGCGTCCTCACCGGCGTCGTCGCCGGCACGGCCCCGGTCTTCCTGACCGGCTTCGTCTCGGGCCAGGGCCTCTTCCTCGCCAAGGTCTGCGCGGCCGCCGTCGTGATCTCCCTGCCCGTGCTGTTCGCCGGCTTCGCCGCCCAGGACAAACTCGTCCAGGGCCTCTCGCTCGGCGCCGTGAAGTAACCGGCCAACCCATCAATTCCCGAGGAATACTTCGATGACTACATCAACCGCACAGTCTCCCGCCCCCGGCAACGAACTGCCCGCCACCATGCGCGCCTCCGTCCTGAAAAGCCAGGGCGACATGGCAATGGAAACCCTGCCCGTCCCGCACCTCGAGCCCGACCAGGTCTTGGTGCAGGTCGCCGCCGTCGGCGTCTGCGGCAGCGACGTGCACTACTACGAGCACGGCCGGATCGGCGACTACGTGGTGGACCATCCGCTGATCCTCGGCCACGAACTCTCAGGCCGGATCGCCGCCGTCGGAACCGCCGTTGACCCTGACCGCATCGGCCAGCGGGTCGCCGTCGAACCCCAGCGCCCCTGCCGCACCTGCAAACAGTGCAAGGCAGGCCGCTACAACCTCTGCCCCGACATCGAGTTCTACGCCACCCCTCCGATCGACGGCGCCTTCGCCGAATACGTGACCATCCAGGCCGACTTCGCCTACGACATCCCGGACACCGTCAGCGACGAGGCCGCCGCCCTCATCGAACCGCTGTCCGTGGGGCTGTGGGCCTGCGAACGGGCCGGAATCCGCCCCGGCAGCCGCGTGCTGATCGCCGGCGCCGGACCAATCGGCCTCATCGCGGCGCAGGCTGCCCGCGCCTATGGTGCCACCGAGATCTACATTTCCGACATCGCCGACGACCGCCTGGCCTTCGCGCTCGAGCACGGCGCCACCCATGCGCTGAATGCCAGGACCGACAGCGTTGAAGGGCTCGACGTCGACGCCTTCATTGACGCCTCCGGCGCGCCCCAAGCGGTCCGTTCCGGCATTAAGGCCGTGGGCCCCGCCGGCAGGGTGATCCTGGTAGGGCTCGGGGCGGACGACGTCGAACTCCCCGTCTCGTACATCCAGAACCGGGAGATCTGGCTCTCCGGCGTCTTCCGCTACACCAACACTTGGCCCCTGGCGATCCAGTTGATCGCGGACGGCAAAGTGGACCTGGACATCCTGGTCACCGGCAAATTCACCCTCGCCGAATCCGAAGAAGCACTCAAAGCCGGCAAGCAGCCCGGCCAGCTCAAAGCCGTCGTCTACCCCGGCCGCTGACAGCCGGCCCGGAAAGGAAACACCATATGCTCACAGATGCAGCACTCACGGAACTCACTGTCGGCCTGGCCAAACCGTCCTATGACCGGTCAGCCCTGACAGCTGGGATCGTCCACTTCGGCGTCGGCGGCTTCCACCGCGCCCATCAGGCCATGTACCTGGACCAGCTGATGAACGCCGGCCTGGCACATGACTGGGCCATCTGCGGAGTGGGCGTCCTGCCCGGCGATGCCCGGATGAAGCAGGTCATGGACCAGCAGGACTGCCTGTACACGCTGGTGGTGAAGAACCCCGACGGCACCCGCGAAGGCCGGGTCATCGGCTCCATCATCGAGTACCTCTTCGCCCCTGACGATCCTGAGACCGTCATTGAAAAAATGGCGTCCGACGCCGTCCGGATCGTTTCGCTGACCGTCACGGAGGGCGGCTACAACTTCCATCACGTCACCGGAGACTTCGACGCCGGGAACCCCGACGTGGTCCACGACCTCCAGCCGGGTGCCGCGCCGCGCACAACCTTCGGGCTCATCACCGAAGCCCTGCGCCGCCGTCGTGAACGGGGACTGGCACCTTTCACCGTGATGTCCTGCGACAACATCCAGGGCAACGGTGATGTGGCCCGGAAGATGTTCACGGCCTTTGCTTCGCTTAAGGACCCGGCACTTGGCGCCTGGGTCGCCGAGAACGTGCCCTTCCCCAACAGCATGGTGGACCGGATCACCCCCGTCACCACCGACGACGACCGGCAGTCAATCGCCCGGGAATTCGGTGTGGAGGACGGTTGGCCGGTGGTCTGCGAACCCTTCGAACAGTGGGTTCTGGAAGACCACTTCAGCCTGGGCCGCCCGCCCTTCGAAAAGGCCGGCGTGCAGCTGGTGGAGGACGTGGAGCCCTACGAACTGATGAAGCTGCGGCTCCTCAACGCCAGCCACCAGGGCATGTGCTACTTCGGCTACCTCGCCGGCTACCGCTACGCGCACGAGGTGGCGCAGGACCGGCTGTTCGCCCGGTTCCTGCTGGACTACATGGACAAGGAAGCAACCCCGACCCTGCAGCCGGTACCCGGCATCGACCTCGACGCCTACAAGCGCACGCTGATCGAACGCTTTTCCAACGAATACGTCCGCGACACCCTTGCCCGGCTCTGCGCCGAGAGCTCCGACCGGATCCCGAAGTGGCTCCTGCCCGTGGTCCGCATCAACCTCGAAAACGGGGGAGAGATCAAGCGGTCGGCTGCCATCGTGGCGAGCTGGGCACGGTATGCCGAAGGAGCGGACGAGCAGGGCAACCGGATTGAAGTGGTGGACCGGCTCAAGGACACCCTCATGGCCGCCGCCGCACGCCAGCAGCAGGAGCCGCTCTCGTTCATCTCAAACCGTGAAGTCTTCGGGGACCTGATCGATAACGAGCGCTTTGTCACCGCGTACTCCGAAGCCCTGGCCAGCCTGCACCGCGGGGGCGCCAAAGAGACGCTGACGAGCCTGGAGTCCTGAGTTCCCCCGTGTCAGGCAGGTCCGGTGGCGAACTGTCACCGGACCTGCCGGCGTCATTGCAGTTTTTCTTGGCCTCTGGCTGCGCTCAGCCCTTCGGGTTTATGGAGCGCTGAGCCTTTCGGCGTTCCAGCCTCTTGCGGACCCTGCCTTTGCCCGAGGCCCTTCCGCGAAGGAACAGGTGCTCGACGAAGGTCAGCGCACCCTCGATGAGCAGGAGTATGAAGTCAACGACCATGCGGCCCCCATCTGCGGCTTCCGTTTGAAGTGCTGGTGCGATCCAGACTTGCCCAGTCTTCCCTATGGCTTGAGCCTTGGCATGGGCTCAGCGGAAAGACAGTGCGAGACCGAGCATGGCCAGGGCGAGTATGGGGAAAAGCCAGTTGGTAATCAGCACGACTACTTTCGTGCCCGTTCCGTTGCTGTGCGTGGTGGTGGAGCGCGGGTCCAGGATGTCGTCGTTATTAGGGCGGAGAGATCGGATGGTGTTCATGGTCGACAGGACCACCATGGTTAGGGCGCTCCCGATCAGCCATGGCAGCGGGTCAATCGCTAGCCATGCTCCGGCTGGGGTTGTCGGCGCTACGACGCCGGAGAGGAGTCCGGCAAGCGCGCAGATTGCACTCAGGGCGATAAGTACCCAGATGCGTCGGATGACGGCAGTGAGATAGAGCGGCAGGAGGGCTATGAGCACGACTGGTGTGGCAACAAGAGCTAACTGCGCAGGTGAAACCAGCATCTGCTCCGACCGGACCGCGGACACGACTGCCTGATTGAAGAGAAGGAAGGCCAGCAGTCCGAGCAGCGACGGCCAGAGCGCCCTCCGCACCCACTCATGTTGCGGTGCAGAGGGTAGTTCGAGCGCAGCGGCGTAGACCCGGGCCGGTCCGAATGCTTCCTCAGCCCGCTGGCCGGTGTCGGCGAGGAGCTCGTGCGCGCTTGCTACGGTGTCACCGATGGCGCTCCCATGTACCTGGCGCAGGCGAAGTTCCAGAACGAGTTCGTCGAACCATTTCTTATCGGTGGTCTCATGCATCATGTGGAGGACTCCTTCGTGTGCACCTCGGGGTCGAGGTAGTGGGTGCTGAGGTTGGTGAAGCGTACCCAGTCAGCGGTGAGGCGGATGAGTTCGGCGCGGCCGTGATCGGTCAGTGCGAAGTACTTTCGGCCGGGGCCACCCTCGCCGGCCCTCCATTCGGTGGTTACCATGCCGGCAGCCTCGTAGCGGGTGAGAAGCGGATACAGGGTGCCCCCCTTGACGGTGCCGAACCCGTTGCGCTCGAGTTCACTGATGATGGCGTAACCGTAGGAGGGCCCGGCGGACAGTGCGCGGAGGGCCAAGAAGCCCAGCGTTGCTCTAAGCCAGTCGCTTGGCCAGTGCGCGCCCCCTGCAGTTTCGGGCGCTGAAGTGGAAACATCCATGACTATATTGTCAGTCTAAGTAGTTAGCCTGTAAAGCATCGGCACCCAAGCGGTTCCTTCTTCCTATTCATTTGTTCCGCCGCATGTTTTGCTAAGGGCGTGGAGGTGTCCGTAGAGCGGGCGAAGAAATGGTCAGGACGCGCGCGCCGCTATTACGAACTTACGGAAGAGGGGCATCGCGATGAGCGCTAGTCGATGGGCCCATGGACTGGGCGCGAGGACCACACATCGCTGGGCCGCGGGCTTCGCTGTGACGGCCCTGCTGGCGTTCATAGGTGCTACCGGGCTGTTGTTGAGCAACGCGATAATGCTCCCGGGAGCAGGGTTTGTTCGGCTCGTGTTGGCGGTGTTCATTGGACCGCTCGCTTCAGCCCTCTCCGCCGTCGTCCTTTTGCATCAGGCTGGGCGGCTCTCAGCCCCGGCGGCACTGTCCACCGCGGCAAGTGCCGTACCGGCGTGCGGTTTGGCGGCCCTGTCCGCAGCGAGTTGGTCGGTCGGTTTCGACGAAGCTGATGCGGGTCTGGCTCGCAGCTGGTTTGGATCGTCGACCCTCCTGTTCTTCATCCTCGGGTGGGTGGCCGGAACGGCCTCGCTCGTTGCACCGGTCACCTCGGTGCTGGGCAAACGGGGCTCTCCACCCCGCCTCTTGCAAAGTACGTTTCTGGCAGCACCTTTGGCCCTTGTCCTCGGTGCACTGATGCTGATGGCACCAATGGTCGGTACCCTCGGTGCTGTGGTGCTGCTTGTCGTAACTCTGCGACACGGCAGTGCGCAGCACCCGGCGGCACGACGTGAAACTGTTCCGGTAGCAGCGCGAACGCGGACACCCACACCCGCTTGGACCCGAAGGAGGGACGCCGCAGCCGGCGCAGCCGCGCTGCTGACCTTGATTGTGGGACTTGGGTGCGCAGTGTTTGCCCTCACCGGCAGTAACTGGGCAACAGCTTTGGATTCCACCCGAGCCATGAACCTCGGCCTGGCCGCTGGCGCGTTGGCAGCCATCCCTGCGACGGTGGCTGCGGGGATGATGCTGACCCCGCGGTTTGGCAGCGTCATGCGCTGGTCGGCCCTCACCTGTTGCGCAAGTCTCATCGTGGAAGCGGCCGCCCAGCTTCTCGGGGCCGGGCATCCCACGCAGTGGCCGCTTATCCTCGTCGCAGCAACACTGATGGGCTTCGCGGTTGCACTGCCTTTCGGGCGGCTCATTCCTGGAGGGCGCTCACTCCGTATTGGCGTGACGGCGATGCTCGGCTTCGCCGGTTCGATCATCGGACTCAACCTGGTGGCAATGGCCGCTTTCATCGCACCGATTGCTGCCGCCGCACTCGTCGTTTGGTCACTGATTCGGCTGTCAGGGCCGGGTGCAAAACCAAGCCAGCCACTGGTCAGGCTTTAACGGGTGGCAGACTGATTGCAAGCAGCAAGATGTCGCCGGTCGCGCGGCTGCTCGGCTAGGCGCGTTCTACGGGGAGCCACAATTCACAGCTGGCTGTGCTGAAGTCGGCGGCGCGGTCGAGGATTGCCACGATTGAAGGGCCGGGCCGGAGCCGCCACGGGCTTGACGGGAACCAGTCGGTGGCGGTGGCAGCCCACGTGGACTGCAGGACCGCCGGGTACTCACCTTCGGCTTTAAACACCGCCCAAGTACCGGCAGGAACCTCGATCGCGTCGAGCTCCTCGGGCACCGGCGTCTTGTCGGCGACGGCGACGCCGTGGAGGTAGGTCAGTCCGCTGCCCTCCGTGTAGTCCGGGTCCACATCCGCGCTCACCTGGAGCAGGCCCGCCGGCTCGGTGTTGCTCAATTCCTTGAGCCGAATGTGCTCGCCTGCCGGCAACGAGGCGATGTGCGCTTGGATGTGCGGATTGGCGCCGTGGTGGATGAGTGGCACACGGGCCGAATGGCCGATGAGTCGGAAGGCCGGTCGATCAGCAATGCGGGTGTCCATCGTGGTGTTTCCTTCTACGGTCAGGCGGAACCTGAGCTGCGGTTGCGTGCGGAGGGGGCCGCCGGCTCGGCGCACGTCACCAGGGGCGACGCCATGCACCGATCGGAACGCTCGGCCGAATGCCTCGGTCGAGCCATAGCCGTACTTCACCGCGATGCCCAATAGCTCGCCCTCTCCGAGAACGTCCGCTGCGGCGACCGCCATGCGGCGCCTCCGGACATACTCGGACAGCGGCATACCGGCCAGTGATGAGAACATCCGGCGGAGGTGGTACTCCGTCGTGCCGAGACTCATCGCCAAGCCGGCGACGTCGATCTCGTCTGTCAGGTGGCCCTCGACGAATTCAACGAGCCGGTTGAGCACTGCGATCACGGTTCCCCCTTTCGACTTCAAGCCTGCCCGTCTGCTTCGCCCCGCACCCTACTATCGCCGTCGGATCCGATCATTATCCATCTCGCAGGCCCGCCCGTAAGCTGGTCCGTCTAGCCCAGAAAAACTTAAGGAACACGCATTGCCGATCAATGGACAGACGCTGAAAGACGACGGGTTCACCGGATTCAGATCATTTGATCAGCTGGATATCAACCGGGTCCCACGGGCTCCCGGACTCTATGTAGTGCTCAAACCTGAGGGCTTCGAACGGGTGTTCCTTGCGAAGAGCTCGGGAACCCGCTTCAAGAAGCGGGATCCATCCCTGCCCAAACCTGCCTTGGAGGCGGAGTGGATCGACAACGCGGATGTCCTCTACATCGGAAAAGCCGGCCCAGGAAGCACGGGCAACCGCGGACTGCGAAAGCATATCCAAGAGTTCACTGACTTCGGCCGCGGGAAGCCTGTCGGCCATTGGGACGGCCGGCTCATTTGGCAACTCGCCGACTCCAAATCGCTCATCATCGCGTGGAAGGAGTTGGCAGCTGAGGAGCTGAACCATGCCGAAGCCGCGTACCACGCGGAATTCGTCAGGAATTACGGAAAGCTGCCCTTCGCCAACTTGGTCCAAGCCAGGAAGAAGGGAGTCTAAGCACTGGAGGGGACCGGCGTTCAGACTCTGTACCCTTTCACTCATCCTGGCCAGCCCGGCCAAAGTGACCCGGCCAGTCCTTTGCCCGGATGCGGCGGATCTCCTGGATCGGCCCAAGCGTCGCCCACTCATTGCGCCCCAACCGGGACAACGGCTCCAAAAGATCAATCTGCGGATGGTCACCCTCCAACACGCGCGTGGACACGACCGCGTAGACCACCTCACCAAACACCAGCGTGCAATTACCCAGCGGTAAGGTGCTGTGCAACCGGCATTCCAAAGCCACCGGCGAATCCTTCACCCGCGGAGGACGCACCACAGCGCTCGGTTCCCGGGACAAACCAACGGCGTCGAACTCACTCGTCTTCGGCGGAAAGTCCGTCCCGGTGGCATTGACCTCTTCAAACAGGGAAGCCGGGGTGAGGTTCACGACGAACTCACCCTGCGCCTCGATGTTGCGCAACGAATCCTTCTCGCCCACCGAAGTGAACTGAACAATGGGCGGATCCACAGACGCCACCGTATAGAACGAATGCGGTGCCAGATTGTCCACACCCTCCGCCGAGGTAGTGGACACCCAAGCGATGGGTCTGGGAACCACCACCGCAGTCAACAACTGATAAAAATCCCGCGATGACATCTGTGCCGGATCAAAATCTTTCCGCGCCATGTGCCCTCCTGCTCTCTCCAGCCACCCGCCCCACCTCGGTGCAGGCCTTCTCATCCTTCCTTGACTGTAGCCCCTGCCTGTCGCCGGCACCCTGGACATCTTCCGCCGGCGAAGGGCAAGCAGTTATGGTCTCTTTCACAAAGGGTGCTTCACTGCGCGCAACCGGCATCTTGACTGCTGATGGGAAGGAAATGTCATGAGCGCCGCTCACAACCCATCTCCCGAGGCGAGCGCGCAGCCTGGCCGAGCTTCCGCCGGCCGTATCGAGGCCATCGCCGGGGAGATCGCGTCAGCCGCGCACATCCCAGGGATTTCCATCGCGGTGGCCACCCCGGACAAGGTCCTCTACGCCGGCGCCGTCGGATACGCCGATCTGGCACGGCGGCGCCGCGCCCAGCCCGAGGACCAGTACCTCTGGTTTTCCATGACCAAGATCGCCACGGCGACCGCGGCGATGCGGCTGCACGCCGATGGGCTCCTCGACCTTGAGGTCCCCATCGGCACCTTCCTGCCCGGCTACCGACCGCACCCGGGGCACGGCCACCCGACCACGCGGCAGCTGCTCACCCACACCGCCGGACTGGGCAATCCACTACCCGTGCGGTGGGTCCGCCCCGAGCATCAACCGGAGGACCCGAATCGGCTCACCAGCATCGTCGTCAAGCACGGCACGCCACACAAAACGGTGGGCACCCGGGCGGCCTACTCCAACATCGGCTACCTCCTGGCGGGGGAGGTCATGCAAGCCGCCACTGGCCGCCCGGTCGAGGAATGCGTCCACGACCTGGTGCTCAACCCTTTGGGCATGACCGCGACGGGGTACTACTACAACCGCGAGGCTCCCCGGGCGGTTGGCTACGTGCGCATGGCACGAGGGCTGCGACCGGTGCTGGTTCGGATATTGCCTAAAGGGATCGTCGGAGCGCAGGTTGGGCGGTACACCAGCCTGCACCCGTTCCTGGTCAACGGCCCCGCATACGGGGGTCTCGTCGGCACCGCCGCCGACGCCTGCCGGTTGGCCGCGGCACACGCCGCCGCGGCTGCGGACCCGCACCCGGTCCTGGAACAGGGAGACATCGAGGATATGCGAACCATCAACGCCCAGGGCAAACGGTTTGACCACGGGATCGGCTGGTTTCGTAGACCAGCAGACGCCACGCGAAGCCCTGCGTTTGTCGAGCACTACGGGACCGGCGGCGGCTTCTGGAACGCCATGCGCGTCTATCCCGATGACCGGCTCGCCATGGTGGCGATGGCCAACACGACCGCCGCCTGGGACGTCGACCGTCTCTTCACCCAGCTCAAGGGCCTGTCATGGGCAGAACTCGCCCGTGAGACCCACCATGACTAAGGCGTTCCCCAGGATCAGCATTTCCCACTCGACGAACAGACAGTGGCGCCTCGCCACTGGAGCTAATCGCTCCGCCTTGGTAGCTTTCAACGCATGGCCATCAAACTTGAGAATGTGGGTATCGCTGTTCGCGACATCGAAGCAGCAATCGCTTTTTTCACGGATCTCGGTCTTACGGTCATCGGCCGTGACACGGTCAGCGGCGAGTGGACCGATACTGCCGTTGGACTTGACGGAAACCACGCCAAAATCGCGATGCTCCAGACCCCCGACGGTCATGGCCAACTTGAGCTCTTCGAATACATCCATCCCGAGGCGATCGAGTCGGAGCCAACGCGTCCCAACGACATTGGCATGCACCGCGTGGCCTTCTCGGTAGACGACATCGATAAGGCCCTTGAGGTAGCTGCAAAGCACGGATGCTATCCGCTACGCGGCGTGGGGACCTACGCCGACCTCTACAAGCTCACGTACCTCCGCGGTCCCAGCGGAATCCTCGTGATGCTCGCCGAGGAACTGAAGAAAGGCAGCTGACGCCGGGAATTCAGGCACCTAACTGGCGACCGCCTCCTTTGCAGCCGTCTCCTTCGCCTTCATCCATTCGCTCAGCCACGGCGCCCGGACGCTCGAGGTGATGCGGCAGTCGGCCACGAAGGTGCCCCTGGCGCCGGCGTCGATCCAGTCCTGGAGCGCGGACAGGTCCGCCAGTGTGCGGATGATCGCCGACTCGGCCCCGATCGCGCGGGCGATGCCACTGAAGTCCACCTCGGGGATCAGCATGGGCTTTTCGGTCAGGCCCTGCGAACCGTACTGATGAATCTCGGCCCCGTAGGCGGCGTCGTTATAGATCACGACGACGGCGCTGCTCGCCGCGCCCACGAGCGACTCCAGGTCGGACAGGCCCATCAGGAATCCGCCGTCGCCGGCGGCCAGCACCAGGGTGTTGCCGTCGTCCACTGCCCGGGCGGCCCCGACGGCGCTGGCGAGGCCGAGCCCGATCGACTGGAAGGCGGTTCCCACCATGACCAGGTCCTGGGGGCGCGGGATGCGCCAGTACATGGGTGCCCAGCCGAGGAAGTGCCCGCCGTCCTGGACCACGGTGCGGCGTTCCGGCAGGACGGCATCCAGTGCCGTGGCAAGCGCCCGGGGGTCAAGGCGGCCGTCCGGGGTCTCCGCGGCGCCGGGGTGGTGGCAGGGTCCTTCGGCCAGGCGCTTGACTGCCTCCGCGCGCCAGGCCTTCGATGCCTCGGCCCCGGAGAGGGCGATATCCAGCAGGCGGAGGAGCCGGCCCGCGGCGGTCTTCGCGTCCGCACTGACGAACAGGTCCACCCGCGGGTTCGTCGGCTCCATGCCCGCGTCAATCTGGATCACGGTGGCGTCCGGGCCGATCAGGTGCCCGAAGCGCATGGTGAAGGGGCTCAGGCTTGCTCCCGCCACGAGCACCACGTCCGCCTCGCGCATGGGCCCGGCGGCGGTATCCGTGCCGAATCCGCCTGCGACGCCGAGGTAACCCTCACCCTGCAGCAGGCTCAGCGCCAGTGCCGTCCCGGCCGTGAGCGCGCCGAGGCGGTCGGCGAGTTCCCGGAGTTCGGGGCCGGCGCCGGCGAGGTGCGCACCGCGGCCGGCAAGGATCAGCGGCCGCTTCGCGACGGCCAGCAGTTCGGCCGCCCGTCCAAGTCCGCCGTCGACGACGTCCGCAACTGCTGCCGCCCGCGGCGCGGGAAGCTCTTCCTCCGCCGCCCCAACGGCCGCCAAGTCGTACGGAATGGCGATGACGACGGCGGTCCGCCGGGCAAGTGCGTACTCCAACGCTTCCTGGGTGATGGAGCCCGCGGCTTCACGGGTGACCGTGAAGGTGGCCGCTCCCAGCCCGGCGGCGATGGCCGCCTGGTCCACGTCCCAGGGCCGGAGGCCGTTGCTCGGGGCGTCCCCGGTGACGAGCACGGTGGGGATCTGCGCCTTGACCGCTTCCGCGAGGGCCGTCAGGGCGTTGGTGTAGCCGGGGCCGTAGGTGGTGGTCCCGGCCGCGAGGCGCCCGGATGCCCGGTAGTAGGCGTCCGCCGCCGCGATGGCGCCGCCTTCATGGCGAACGGCGGTGAAGCGGAGGCCCTCCTTCTCGGCGGCGTCCAGGAAGTAGACGTTTCCGTTGCCCATCACGCCGAACACATCGCTGAGATAACTGCTGAGAACCTGCGCCACACGGCCGGACACTGTAAGTGAAGTCATGCAGGAATCGTCGGATCCAGACGCTCAATAAGCAAGAGACCGGCTTTCGGCTGGGAGATTTGTCAGTAAAACTTAGAAGTACTGCGAATCTGCACAACTGTGGCAGCGGTCACCCCACGCTAGCCCGATGTACGAGATTCCTGCTGCGACAGCCGGTTCAGCAGGCCGTCGAAGCGGGGCGGCATGAGTTCCAGGACCGAAATGGCGGTGCTGGTCCGCTGGATCCCCTCGATTTCCAGGATCTGGTTGGTGATGCGGTAAAGATCGGCCGTGTCCCGGGCCACCACCTTGGCCATGAGATCCGCGTCCCCCGTGGTGGCATGCACCTCGATGACCTCCGGAATCGCTTCGAGTCCGTTTTCCACCGAGCCCGCGCGGGTCTGGCTGATGGCCAGGGAAAGGAAAGCCATCAGGCCGTAGCCGAAGGCTGCCGGATCCAGCCTCCGGCTGAAGGACCTGAGGGCGCCGCCGCGCTCGAGCCTGGCCAGGCGCGCATGCACCGTGTTCCGTGCGACGCCGAGTGTCCGGGAAAGTGCCAGGGCGCTGGCCTCCGGGTCCTTGTCGAGGGCGAGGATGATCCTGGCGTCCAAGGAATCAAAGGCGCGGGGATTCGGGATGGTCATATATTCACCACAGACGTTAGAAGTTGAGCAGAAATCCCAAGGGACCAAGAGTATCTTGCAATGTGGCCCCGGTCACTTCCATGATCAAGCCTCATGACCACAGATCAGATCCTGACGGCAACCGAAACCGCGCACCCCATCCTGCGTGCGGCGGTATCCGGACTCCCGTCCTACGTCCCGGGCCGGCGCAGTGCCGGCGCGGACATCGCGGCCCTCGCCAGCAACGAAAGCCACTACGAACCCCTGCCCGCGGCCGCCGCCGCGGTGGCCGAAGCGGCCGGCAGGATGAACCGCTACCCGGACATGGCCGCCGTCGAGCTCCGTGAACGGATCGCCGGGCACCTCGGCGTCAGCGCCGGGGAAGTCGCGGTGGGACCTGGCAGCGTCGGCGTCCTTCAGCAGATCATCACCGGGATCTGCGACGCCGGGGATGAAGTGATCTTCGCGTGGCGGTCTTTCGAGGCCTACCCCATCCTGGTGGAGCTGGGAGGTGCCCGGCCCGTCCGCATCCCCCTGGACGACGCCGAGGGCCACGACCTCGACGCCATGGCCGCCGCGGTCACCGAACGGACCAAGGTGGTCCTGCTCTGCACGCCCAACAACCCGACCGGCGTCCCGATCAGTCACCAGCGCATGGAGGCGTTCCTCCGCTCCGTCCGCTCCGACATCCTCGTGGTGATCGACGAGGCCTACGTGGAATACGCCGAGGCCGGCAGCGGGCCGGACTCCCTGGCTCTCTACCGCGAGTACCCGAACGTCTGCATCCTTCGCACCTTCTCCAAGGCCTACGGACTGGCCGGCCTGCGGGTGGGGTATGCCGTGGCGGCTCCGGACATCGCGGAGGGGCTGCGCCGGACCGCCATTCCGTTCGCCGTGACGGCTCTGGCCCAGAAGGCTGCCGTCGCTTCGCTGGACGCGGCGGACGAGATGCAGGCGAGGGTCGCCGTCGTCAGGAATGAGCGCTCGCGGCTGGCCGCACGGCTGGAAGCCCAGGGCTGGAAACTGCAGCCAAGCCAGGGCAATTTCCTGTGGATCCGGGCAGACGATGACCTCACGGCGAGGCTCGTGGCCGCCTTCGACCGGGCGGACATCATGATCCGCGCCTATCAGGGCGACGGCATCCGGATCACCGTTGCCGACCCCGCCTCCAACAACCGCGTGCTCCAGGTTTTGACAGCCGTCCTGGCAGCCCAAGCGGCCTGAAACCCCCACCCGTTCCACCTTTACCCGTTCGACAGACAACCCAGAGGATTCCCCATGGAACAACAGACAATGACGTCTGCCCCGGCGCTCGGCGCCGCCCTGAAACCCCGCCAGCTCACAATGATGGGACTCGGAAGCGCCATCGGCGCGGGTCTCTTCATCGGTTCGGGCGCCGGCATCCAGGCCGCCGGCCCGGCGGTGCTGATCTCCTACCTGGTGGCCGGCACCCTCATCATCCTGGTGATGTGGGCCCTCGGTGAGATGGCCGCCGCCAACCCGGACAGCGGGGCCTTCTCCGTCTATACCGCCCGGGCCTTCGGGCCCGTGGCCGGCGCCACCGTGGGCTGGCTCTGGTGGCTGCAGCTGGTGGTTGTCATCGCGGCTGAGGCGCTGGGTGCAGCAGGCCTGCTTTCCACGATCTTCCCCGCCCTGCCGGTATGGCTGATGGCCTTCGTGTTCATCGCGGTGCTCACCGCCGTGAACCTCACCCGGGTGAAGAACTTCGGTGAATTCGAGTTCTGGTTCGCGCTGCTCAAGGTGGCGGCAATCGTCGGGTTCCTCCTCATCGGCGTCGCCCTCCTCTTCGGCTGGCTGCCGGGCGTCCAGTCACCGGGGGTGGCCAACTTCACCGGAGGCGACTTCGCCCCGCACGGTTTCGCGGGGATCGCGACGGCACTCTTCGTGGTGGCCTTCGCCTTCGGCGGCACCGAGATTGTCTCCGTGGCCGCCGCCGAAACCCAGGATCCTGCCCGCAGCGTCGGAATGGCCGTCCGCACCGTCCTCTGGCGCATCCTCATCTTCTACATCGGTGCGATCTTCATCATTGCGGCTGTGGTTCCCGTAGGGTCGGCGGGCCTGAAGAGCCCGTTCGCTGCCGTGCTGGAGGCCGCAGGCATGCCCGGCGCAGCCACCGCAATCACCCTGGTTGCCGTCGCGGCACTGCTCTCTGCCCTCAACGCCAACCTCTACGGCGCCTCCCGGATGGCGTTCTCCCTCGCCGAGCGGGGTGAGGCGCCGCGCAAGCTCGCTTTCCTGTCCAAGGCCCGGGTCCCGGTCGTCGCAGTCCTGGCCAGCGTCTCCTTCGGCGTCGTCACGGCCGTGCTCGAGGTGGCCTTCCCGGAGAAGGTCCTTCCCCTCCTGCTGAACATCGTGGGATCGACGTCCCTGCTGGTGTGGGCTTCTGCCCTGCTCGCCCAACTTGCACTGCGTCTCCGTGCGGACCGTGAGGGAACTTTCCTTCCGCTGCGGATGGCGGGCTTCCCCTGGCTGACGGGCATCGGCCTGCTCATTCTGGCGGCCATCTTCACGGTTGGCTTTATTGGCGAGGATTCCCGTCCCCAGCTCCTGAGCACTTTCGGCCTCGTGGCCGTCCTGGCGGCGGGGAACTGGCTGCACCACCGTTCCATGAAGCGCTCCATCAAGGCACCGGAGCGCGCCGAGTCCCCGGAGCGTGTCGAGCCTCCGGTGCTTATCGACTGAACCCCGGCTTGGGGATTCCGAGCAAATTGGAGGGCGCGTCCGGCCTGGCCGGGTGCGCCCTCCTCTTCCCATTCGCCTCACCCCGAGTTTTTGTCCAGATAATCCTCGTTTGGGACGATTCAAGTCGCGATATCTGACCAAAAAAACTCTGTGAGTCTTGCAGTGGCTGGTCTGGGACTAGCTGGCAGTGTTGATGCCGGTCGTTCTGCCTCGCGCGTGACTCGAAAAAACAATTGCCCCTTGAGGGTGCATTTCCCCCGACTTGTCCGCGCTGGGTGGAGCGACCGGCATTGACCTGTCCCACGACGGTGGCTTGATCAGAAGCTTGCCCAGCCCCTGCGGTTGTGGCTCATCACAGTACTGCCTCGACGTGACTCCTCCCAGCTCAGTGCCGGTCGCGATGCGACCCGTCTTGCCCATTCGAAAGGAAGGAGGGTGGCCGCGTTGACCATCGTTGCGCAGACCCGCCCATTCGTCATCGGCGTGGACTGCCACGCCCGCACACACACTTACGCCATCATCGAGGCCAGCACCAAGCGACAGGTCGCGTGCGAGCAGTTCCCGACCACCCCGGCAGGGATTGCCCGGGCACTTGCCTGGGTAGGCCGACGGTCAGACGGCGATATGTCCTGTCTATGGGCCGTTGAGGGTATCGGCTCCTACGGGGCGCGCCTGGCCCGGGCAGTAACCGACGCCGGCTACGACGTCGCCGAAGCTCCACGGATGAACGCCCGAGGGCGCCGCGCGGTCGGCAAATCCGACCCGCTGGACGCCGCAGCCATCGGAACCGCAGTCCTGGCCCTGGAGGAGTCCCAGCTTCGAGCCCCGCGCCGGGACGAAGGAACCCGGGCCGGACTCAGGATCCTCAGCACAGCCCGAGATCAGCTGACCCGGGACCGAACAATGAATGTCAACGCACTCATCGCCCTGCTCCGGGCACACGATCTCGGAATCGACGCCCGTAAACCATTGGTTCCCGCCCAGATCGCCACGATCACCCGATGGCGGGAACGGCAAGAGCAGATCGAACTATCGATCGCGCGCGAGGAAGCAGTCCGGTTGGCGCGCCGCGTTCTCGAAGTAACCACCCAGCTGACTGCGAACCAGAAGCGCATGACAGAGCTGATCCAGCAAAGCCCCGCCGCACCGCTATTGGAGATGGTCGGCGCCGGGGCCGTCACCGTCGCCACCGTCCTGACGGCTTGGTCGCACCCAGGAAGGGTTCGCAGCGAAGCTGCCTTCGCCTCACTGGCAGGAGTGAATCCCTTGCCAGCCTCAAGCGGTAACACTGTCCGGCACAGGCTCAACCGGGGCGGTGACAGGCGCCTGAACCGGGCCTTGCACACCATCACCATGACCCGGATGGTCCACGACCCTGGAACACGGGACTATGTCACCAAACGCACCGAAGAAGGCCGCAGCTACCGCGAAATCCGCAGATCCCTCAAGCGCTACATCGCCCGAACCCTCTACCGCCAACTCAACACCCTGTACGCAATCGCGGAACCGACTCGACCCCACCCAGAAGGTGCAGACCTCAGGACCGATGTTTGTCGGGGAGTCAACGTAAGCTCACCGACAAAGATACGATCTGTCGAACTCGGAGGGGTTGGATGAGTGCAAGTCAGTACCGCGGACAGTTGGACCGGAAGCGTAAACAGCGCATGGAGGCGGAGAAGAAAGCTGGGGAGTACCGGAATAAGGAAACAGTGAAACGTTCTGCCGCTGCCAAATCACGGGCCGCTGCGGAGAAATCAACAAGCCCGACCGGCGCATCCAGCAAGCGACGAGAATCTGAGCGCTATGAAAATGAGGCCGCCGGGGCGGGCAAGGAAGCGAACCGCTGGCAGGACAAGGCGGCTGCCTATGCCCGGGAGGAATCTAGCCTGCAGGGCAAATTAGCAAATGCGGAGCGCTCTGAAGCCGACGCGGCCGAGCGCAAGAGAAAGCGCGACCAGCAGCAGAAAGACCGCCGCATAGCGGCTGACTCTGCCGCGCTAAGCCGCCGGATTGTTCAAGCTGAAGCCATGGCCAGCAGCGCGGTGAGGAGTTTGCCTTCTCCGAAGCCGGAGCGTTTGAGAATCCTCATTCTCGGGGCAGCTTCCAAAGGCGACCTCCGCGTCGGGCGAGAACAGAAACGCATCCGAGCGGCTGTAGAAAGCGCCCTTCACCGGGATCTCGTCGAATTGGATGTGCGGCCTGCAGCTACGACTTCCGACCTGCTCGATGGGATTACCAAGTTCCGGCCTCACGTAGTGCATTTCTCCGGGCACAGCAATGATGACCTGATTATGTTCGAACGCGATGAGGACGCAAAGCATCAGGGCGTCATAGTTAGTGCAAGAGCTTTTGCGTCCGCCGTCAGGGCGACCGACACCCCACCGCTCCTGGTCCTGCTCAACTCCTGCAACTCCGCAGCCCAGATTGACCAGCTCGTAGACGATGTCGCTCCATTCGCGATAGGGATGGCCGATGAGATAAACGATGGTGACGCCATCAGGTACGCCGCACAGTTCTATGCAGCGGTTGCCAACGGGCAGTCCATTCAGTCGTCTCATTTCTCGGCACAAGCCGCTCTTGAACTTGGCGGTCTTGAGGACGCAGAATTGCCAACTCTAGCCTGGGCCGCCGATGTAGACCCTTCGATCACAGTGTTGGTCAAGCCCGCTGAGACGCTCTAACGATCCTCGCTAGAGCGTCCCATACCGCTAGGAATCCAAGGCGCCCAGGTTTCGAGAGACGTTGCGTCGGGCTAGACGCAGCTTCGGGTGCCCGTAGGGGGATCCTCTTACGTGACTTATCGAGTAAGGCCATGACTCGGACGGGGAGCCGACAAAGCGAGGTAGTCGCGGCTTACTTCATCGCCGGGTGAGGTTCGTTGGCAGGGTTCAATGGGCGTCGATGAGACGGGAGGTTCGACGCTCAAAAGTTTTTTGGCTGTGGTTTAGTAGCCCCATGGATAACAGCTTTATGAGTGGGGGCGGGGTCTGGTTCGCCATCGCGCTGATCAACGCCGGGTTGGCTGAACAGAAGAACCGAAGCCGGCTCGCATGGTTTTTCATCTCAATGTTCATCGGACCATTCGCCACCCTGCTCGTCGTAGTGCTTCCGCCGCCGCTGGCGGCTTCCGCCGTACGTCGGCGATGAGTTAGGCACTGACTCGCGCAGTTTCCCTGCTTTGCACGCTGACGAAGGTGCCATCAACATGTCTGGCGGCCGCGGCCGCGTCTGAATGGGGATCGGCTTATGGGAAGCCCCACGCGAGCCGCGACGAGGGAGACAGCATTGATGGACGGCGCCGAGTCCTCAGCGCCGATCAGGAAGCCGTGATCTGAGTTCTTCTGCGAATGACGCGATGGCCCGACGCCTGTCTCGGGTGAATGTTCTAGCCTGCATGTCCAAAACTGCCCGGCTCCCGTGCTCGTCCAAGCCCAACAGCTGACCCACCCGACGGATCGCTTCGTCCATGTCCTGAGAATCCTCAATCTCATGGAAGACCTCGTCTCGCCGATCCATCGCCTGCACCAGAGCCTCGTGGAGCATCAACTGCTGCCTGAGCTGCCGCTCGTCCTCATCCATGCGGCGATTCTCGCACGACGAAGGTCATGGCCTGGAGTGCCGGTGGAGGATCCTTCTACGGGCGTTCCGATTACTGCCCCGGCGTCGTCCCCCTAATTCTGCGAGTACATGCTCAATGAGGGGTTGCTGCCAAGAAAGACGGCTAGAGCTCCCGCTGAGATCAGCGCGATGAGCCCTCCCGTGGTAAGCCCGAGCAGCACCCCTGGCGGCGTGTCGCCTCTTTCGTTCAGCGCGATGAAAGCGGCCGTTACGAGCGCGGCGAATACGAGCAGGGGCCCGATTACCGCGCCAATCCACCTGCGAGTTGATGAGTCAGCTCTATTTCCGAGGGCGCGGCTGACCAGCTCCAGCCCAATCACGGCAATGACTTGCCAGCACAGGACCGCGCAGACACCCCAGAGGATTGCCTGGGCAGCGAGAGGACCCGTTTCAGGGAAAAGGGCGACCGTCCGATCCACCGCCGCCGGCCACACCCACACCTGCACCACGACGGACAAGAGAAGTAAGGCCACCAGCGCGACAAACAGTGCGAATAAGATTCTCCGGCTAAAAAACAGGCTCGGCTGAACTGTGCGTTCTTTTACGTTCCCCATGGCCAAAGCGTAACCCTCCCCTCGGAGACGGCCCAGCCACGTGGGAATGAAATCAAACGATGCCAGGCAGCCTTCCTCAACTGTCCCGTAAGACGGTCGATCACCGTGCCCAGGAAACGCGCCGCCACGTCCCGTGCAGTTACTGGCCCAGGCCATGTACGTAAGACCCGCACGATCAAATGCACGGTGACGGGGGGATTACTGCAACCCTGTTCCTCATGACTGGAATGAAGATCGGTTATGCCAGGGTCTCGACAAACGACCAGGACCTAACCGCCCAACGAAACGCTCTCCTTGCCCTTGGTGTTGAAGAGAAGCAGATCTTCGTTGATCACGGACTGACGGGATCTAACCGTGTGCGCCCTGGCCTCCGCGAAGCGTTGGCGGCATGCCGAGCCGGCGATACGCTCGTGGTGGCCAAGCTCGACCGGCTGGCGCGCTCTCTTTCCGATGCCAGGGACATTGCCGATGAGCTGACGGCCAAGGGTGTTGTGCTTAGTCTCGGCGGCAACAGTCACGACCCGACCGACCCGGTAGGACGGCTGCTGTTCAACGTCCTGGGTATGGTGGCCGAGTTTGAGGCGGATCTGATCCGGGCGCGCACCCGCGAGGGCATGGCTGTCGCAAAGGCGAAGGGGCGGCTGAAAGGCAAGCAGCCAAAATTGTCCAAGACGCAGCGGAAGCACCTGCTGGGACTGCATGACGCCGGCGAGCATACGCAGGCCGAACTGGCCGAGCTGTTCGGGGTGTCACGGACGACTGTGTACCGCGAGCTTCAAAGGCGAACCATCTGAAGACGGATGCGGCCCCCCGCTAAGAGTGCCACTAAGCGCTGCAAAAAGAACGCCATTTAGCGCTGCGATTCACAGGCTGAAGCTGCGCAACGCTCTCCCGCCACCAGCAGGCCCGTGCTGCACGGCGAGAGCACCACTACGTAGCCCGGAAACCACGCGCTGCTTGAACACTCCGGTTTCCGGCCTCGCTTAGCCAGCGCCCAGCTCGACTGCACGGACCTCGCTTCGCTCGGGCCGTAGAAGCGTTTTTCTGTTTTTGCTGCTGTCCTCCGGATCGTACGTGCCCGCTCCACCGACTCAACCGTCCTACGGACGGCTGCGCAGCCGATGCCTTGTGTCGGCGCTTCGCTTATTTCCTCCCACAATCCATCCGCTGCTTGCCCTTCGGGTTGCCCCGGTTCCGTCGGGCACAGCTACGCGTTGCTCCGCCAGCAGGCAAAAACAACCGGGGGGAGAGGGGACGCTGGCCGGTCACCAAAGCCGCCCCACCCACCGGATCCTCAGCAAAGGACGAGAGAAACCATGAACGATCGCATTGCACGCGCAGCCCTGACCCGACTCTTCGAACCCGGCGACCGTGTCGGTCGGGCCCTCGTGGGCAGGCTCGGCGCGTACGCCGCGTTGAGGCTTGCCACCGGCGCCCAGCCCGTACACGCCATTCCGACTTTACAACGGCACAATTTACGCATCACAGAAAGCGGTCTTTCTGTCAACTCTTCCGTCAGACTTCGCTCCCATCGTGGTGGTCAAGCGCTGGTCCCTTTGTTGCCGCTCCTTTCGCACCACTGTTGTAAGGCAGCGGGATTCAAGTCTGCGCCAGAAGAAGCAGCTGTTGCTACCGAATTGGTAAGGAAGCTTCCTTGTCATGTGCCGGCTCAGCCGCGCACATTCCAGCTTCAATTCGAGGGTTCACGGGAAAAATAAATGGTTGCTGGTTCTTGCTTTGTGTGAACGCTGCCATTGATGATTCTGCTGTGCTCAAGGGGGAGCACGAAGTCGCTCGCTGGGGAGCGTATAGAAATGGGGGCGCAGCGTGGCTGCACAACGGTCTCTTTTGTCATGTCTTGTTTTATCGACTGTGGTTCTGACCGGGCTCTCTGCTCCGGCCCAGGCCCAAACACCAACCGCGGCGCAACCGGCCGCGCAGCCTTCGGCGGTTGTGCCGGCGACGCTCGCGCCGGCGGTGACCGCGCCGCTGAACCTGGCGGTGGCGCAGAGCCTGCCGCTCGATGATGATCTTCCGCCCGCCGCGGGCCCGGACGGACTCCTGTCGGGGTCACGGAAGGCTGCCGGAATGGTAGGCCGTGACCTGACGGACCGGATGAAGCTGGCATGGAACCCCACGACCGAGAACATCCTGGTCACCGGCCAGCTCCTGCACCTTGAGGGTAACGACCGGGACGTCGATCTGTCCTGGCGGTACAACAGCATCAACGATGACCGGCCTACCCTCTCGGAAGGGACGTCCGAATCGGCGGTGACCGTAGGGGCGGACAACTCCGTCACGTACACGGCCCCGGATGGCGGGACGTACAAGTTCGTGCCCAAGACCGGCGGCGGCTGGACCACCCCGCCAGGGTTGAACGCGACCGTCACTCAGCTGACCTCCACCGCGGCGGCGATCCGGTTCAACGACACGGGCAACGCGAACTGGTACGAGAACGTCGGCGGGGTCTACCGGCTCGCCTATACCGGGGACCGGCACAGCCTGGTCGCGGACCGGAACGCGTTCGCGTACGACACGGACGGGCGCTTGGAGACCATCACGATGGCCAATGGCCGGCAGGTGCTTTTCGAGTACGATGACGCGGACAACACCGGCCAGCCGTCCACGATCACGGACCAGGCCCTGAACCGGGTCATCACGATCGACTACGACAGTAACGGCCGGATGCAGGACCTCACCGACGCGACCGGCGCGCACACCGGCTTCGATTACTCCTCCGGCCTGTTGGATGAGATCACCGACGGCCGCGGCAACACCACTGAGCTGTCCTATGACGCCAACGACAAGGCCGCCGAGATCCGGTACACGTCCAACACCAATGACCCGACCGTGCACACCCTCGACGCTGTGGACGCCACCACCGCCACCCTGACCGACACCGACAACCGAGTGACGACCTTCAAGTTCAACGCCTCCCGGCAGATCACCTCGATCACCGACCCGCTCGGCCACGTCACCAACAAGACGCACAACGGCCACGATGACCAGCTCACCAACGTGAACGCGCTGAACCAAACCACGACGTCAACGTTCAACCCGAACAACACCCTGGCGAACATCCTGTCCCCGATCGGCGGGACCGGCCCCGGCAAACAGATCGCCTTCACCTATCCGGCCGCCACAGCAGGGGAAGCCTGGCTTGAGTTCCACCCCACATCCTCCACGGACAGCGAAGGGAACGTCACCAGTTACACCTACGACACCGTGTTCGGACGGCCTTACCAGACCATCACCCCCGGAGGTACGGGCGGGTCAGGCACCCTGACCAACCGGTACCAGGGCGACGCCGCAGCAACGACATGCGGGGCGCTGCGTGGGCAGCTGTGCAAGACAATCGACGGCAAGGGCAACACCACCTCGATCACTTACGACGCCGCGCACAACCCGGTTACGATCACCCGGCCGGCCCCGCTCGGGGTCATCACCAACACGTTCGATGCCGCCGGCCGGATCGCGACCAGCAAGGACGGCAAGGGCCAGACCGCGACCTACGTCTACGACGAGAACGACCGGCTGCTGCAGACACGCTTCGGCGCCACCTGCCTCCCCGCGACCTGCGTGACCTACGCGTACGACGACAACGGCAACCTCACCACCCGCGTCGACGGTTCCGGCACCACCACCCACGTCTACGACGAACAGAATCGCCCCACGTCCAAGGCCATCGGCGGAGTCACCACCTCCCTGAGCTACGACCACAACTCCAACATCACCAGCTTCACCGACCCGACCGGCACCGTGGACTACCGCTACGACGACGCCGACCGGCTGACCGCGCTGGCAGAACCCGGCGGTTCCTGCCCGGCCACCCTGGTGTTCCCGAACAGCACAGGATGCACCGGCTTCACTTACGACAACAGCGACCGCAGAATTGGCACGCAGTATCCGAACGGCGTGAAGAACGCCACCGAATTCGACCCAGCTGGACGAATCAAAACCATCACCGCGACCAACACCTCAGCAGCCGTCCTGGCCAAGCGCGCCTACACCTACACCACCCACCCGACCACGCTCCGGGAAGGCTCCCTGCGGAAGAGCATGACCACCGACACCGGCGCCGTCACCACCTACACCTACGACGCAGTCCAGCGGCTGAAAACCGCCGTCACTGGCACGGTCACCGAATCCTGGACCTACGACCTGAACGGCAACCGCCTCACCTCAGCCAAGACCGGGGCCACAACCGTCAACTACGCCTACAACGCCGCCGACCAGCTCTGCTGGACCTCCACCGGCACAGGCACCTGCGCGGCCCCGCCGGCAGGCGCATCGACGTACACGTTCGACGCCAACGGCAACCAGACCAAGGCCGGAACAACGACCAGCACCTGGAATACCTTCGACCAGCTCGCCAGCCACACCAATTCTTCGACAACCAGTTTCACCTACGCGGGGCAAGGCAATACCGAAAGGCTCACTTCCGGGACGATGTCGTTCCTGAACGGCTCCCTCGGCATCACGCGGCAGAGTAACGCCAGCGGCACGGTCTCGTTCATCCGCGACCCCGAAGGTAACCTCATCAGTATGCGCAACGTTGCCGGGGCGAGCTTCTACTACACCACCGACGCGCTCGGCTCCACTATCCTGCTCACCGACGGCACCCAGGCCAAGGCCGCCACCTACCTCTACGACTCCTGGGGCAACACCACCACCCAAACGGGCACGATGGCTACCGTGAACCCGTGGCGGTTCGCCGGCGGTTACAAAGATGACGTCACCGGCTATACCAAATTCGGCGCCCGCTACTATGGTCCAGGCAACGGCCGATTCACCCAACCCGACCCATCCTGGCAGGAAGCAAACCGCTACGCCTATGCGAGCTGCAACCCCATCAATTCAGTCGATCCATCAGGGCTGGACGACACAATCCTTGAAGACATCGGCTGCGGCGTCACCGCTTTTGGCACTGGCCTTGGAGGTATAGCACTTCTCTTCGCTGCCTTTGGTGGTCTGCCTGGCCTTGTGCTGGCCGGGACTGTATATGTAATCGGTTTGGCTGGCATGCTGCTCGGCTGCGGAACACAGATGGGAGCACCTTGGGGATGGGCTATTTGATGATTCTCTGGGTCACCTTCTTTGTACTGGCGCTGGTGGTTGTACTGCTGAACGCCAACGCTGCCCTTACTATCTCCTCCCTCCTCATCATGGTAGTAAGCGGGATTGGAATCGGCTACGGACTCCTGCAAAGGAGACGAGACAAACGCCAATGACTCTTAGCCAGAAAACGGTATCGCGGGATCATTCCGGGGTCATTTCGTTTCATGAAGTGTATGGGGAAGGGCAGCCACTTTCGGGAGTTGCGGTTCTTGTCATCGTGCATGTTTTCGCAGGGTCCTTTCACTCACACCGAACCCACAAAGGGTGTGCATATGGAACAGGGCGGCTGGAGGCGCCTTCGGCACAGCCGGCACTGCTGCTTTTTAGCCGACCCCTGGTGTGGGTAACGTCGCCTACGGGCTTGCTATTGGTACGGGCTTCATCGGCGGCGCCTCGGAGGATTTGTGAATGGAACATTCACATGTGCGGGATCGGGTCAGTTGTGATTTGCAGTGGTGAGTGGCGGTCTTTTCGCAGCGCTATTTGTCGCCCTAACTGTCCTCTGAGGGGCGATCCTGACTGGCATGGCGTTCTATGCGTTGGACCTGGAGTTGTCCCGCTGCAAGTGCCAAGAAGGGGTCCGTCAGGATCTTGGAATGCGGTTCGTCCGGCTTACTGAATATTTCAATTGACTTGACTAACGACGTGCTCTGAGAGAGGCTCGACACGCACCCTACAGCCAGGGCACGCGGAAAGGTCCGCGAAAATATATTGGGGGATATATGGGAAGATTTCGAGTGCGCTTTGCTGTGTCTGCAGGCGCCGCCACAGTGCTGTTATTGGCGGGATTGGCGCCGGCACAGGCAGAGGAAGTTAAAGACTCCAGTTCGTTGTCTAGAATAGCGCCGGAAACGCTCCGAGATACTGTTCTGGCCCGCGATCTCGGCAGGACAGCCGATGGCAACTCGCGGAAGTCCCTCGGGGCCAAAACGTGACGGTTCCGGAGGACACTGGCAAACCAGTAAGTCTCAGTTCGGCCGACGTAAATCTCGACATTTATCTTCCGGCACGTGCAAAGCGGGCAAAGTCAACCGTAGGCGACAATGGACAAGTCCAATTTAACAACCGTGACGGCAGCCTCACCAACATTCTTCCCAAGTCCGATGGGTCTCTTCAAATCGCTACGACGATTCTGAGCTCAGATGCCCCGACTACCTATGCATGCGACCTACATCTTGCCCCAGGGGCAACGTTGCAGACGCTCGATTCGGGTAATGTCGAGATCCTCTCAGCCAACGGCGAATTCCTCGCTGGCGTCGGCGCGCCGTGGGCCAAGGACGCTACGGGGAAAGCGATAAGGACAAACTACGAGGTGCGGGGCAACTCCATCGTCCAGGTAGTTGACCATGGCCCAGGCAAGAACCTCGCCTATCCACTCGTCGCTGATCCATGGTTTGGCATCGACCTCTACAATCAGCCGTGGGTACAGTTTGTATCCCAAGGCTATAAAATAACCGTCGTGCCCACATCGTGGGGCACGACCTACCGCAGTATCGATACTTGGTGGGCGCACCGGGATGAAATCAAGACGAAGCTCGGCAGCCAGTCGTGGAGATGGACGAACTCAATTCAAGAGCAGTTGTACTGCCACATTTATGGTTGGCCTGCCTCCTACCCCGAATACAACTTGGAGTCGTGGCGACCAACGATTAACTGGGCTGAGTCTCTCAGCAGGTATCAGTGCAATCCGTATGACGGTGCCTGGTCCTGACCGTTCCCCAACAGATAGTGGACATTGATTACACGAAAACAAATACTGGCCTTTTTGGGCACTCTGCTGACTGTCGTTGGAGGAGCTGTTGCGTCGTCCTTGTGGATTGCTTCTTTTTCCCGCTACGCGCGCTTGGAAGACCTCGGATTGGACGTGAACCCGTCTCTGGATCCAGAACTTCTTCGACAGCTGACGGTCTTCACAGTGCCTGAACGAACGTTGTTCTACGGGGCCCTAGCACTAATCCCGATCGGTCTGTTCTTACTTATCTACGGGCTAGTGACTTCCAAGCCCAGCCGGCCAGGTGAGTAGCCAGCCACAAATCGATGCCAGGCTCAGCGATCTGCTGAGCCTGGCATCTGTTCTTCATGGCGCGCCTGCTGGATTGTCGGATGGTAGATGGCTTCCACGAATCAGTCACTTTCGCCCGCTGAAGATGTTGGACGACTAGTCGTTGGCTAAACGGATCTGCATTGGAAACCAACAGCTTTTCGAGACATGCCATCGAGCTCATCTGGAGCCAAGGCGAGTGGGCGGAAACACCGGGCTGTCCGCGTCTCGTAAAGTCGTCTCACTGCAAGTCGTCTCGCTGGGGGCACGTTGGTGGCTTTTCGAGTCAGAATTGCTTTGTGAGGCTACTGGGTTATACCCGCGTGAGTACTTCAGGCCAGGACGCCCAGCTCCGGCTGGGCGCGCTGGTTGCCGCTGGTGTGCAGAAACGTGACGTCTTTGCCGATGTGACTTCCGGTAGCAAGACGGCGATCGAGCGGACCGGTATGAAAAGGCTCCTCGAGTATGCCGAGGAAGGCGACACCGTTGTTGTGTGGCGTGTCGACCGCTTGGGCCGGTCGCTGATCGACGTGCTGAACACGGTGGCCCTGCTGCGCGGCCGCGGTGTCCACGTGCGGTCCATCGCTGATGGCATCGACCCGGCAACCTCGACCGGCCGGCTGATGTTGAACATGCTCGCCACCCTTGCCGAGTATGAGCGCGAGCTCATCATCGAGCGGGTCAATGCCGGCATCTCCGCAGCACGACAAAACGGCACACGCTTCGGCCGGCCGCTGTCGGACCCGACCGTCATCGCCGACAAACTCGCGATCGCCCTGGACGCCCGCGCCAAGGGGCGCACCGCCGAGGACGCCGCGCGTCTCGTTGGCTGGAGCCGCGCAACGCTCTACCGCCACCAACAAGCCCGTGATGCACGCGAGAGCACCACAACGTAGCCCGGAATCCACGCGCTGTCTGAAGACTCCGGTTTCCGGCCTCGCTTAGCTAGCGCCCAGGTCTACTGCACGGACCTCGCTTCGCTCGGGCTGTAGAAGCGTTTTTCTGTTTTTGCTGCTGTCCTCCGGATCGTACGTGCCCGCTCCACCGGTTCAACCGTCCTGCGGACGGCTGCGCAGCTGATGCCTTGTGTCGGCGCTTCGCTTATTTCCTCCCACAACCCATCCACTGCTTGCCCTTCGGGTTGCCCCGGCTCCGACGGGCACAGCTACGCGCTGCTCCGCCAGCAGGCAAAAACAACCGGGGGAGAGGGAAAGCTGGCCGGTCACCAAAGCCGCCCCACCCACCGGATCCTCAGCAAAGGACGAGAGAAACCATGAATGATCGCATTGCACGCGCGGCCCTGACCCGACTCTTCGAACCCGGCGACCGTGTCGGTCAGGCCCTCGTGGGCAGGCTCGGCGCGTACGCCGCGTTGAGGCTTGCCACCGGCGCGCAGCCCGTACACGCCATTCCGGAGGCCACGGTCGAAGAACTGTCAGAGGCGTTGAAGCGGTGGGCTCCGCGGGTTCCGGAGGTCGACGCGGAGAAGGACCTAGCCACCATCGAACGCCTGGGTGGCGGCTTCCTCATTCCGGGGGATGAACACTGGCCTGAAGGCTTGGACGATCTGCCCGACGCCCCGTACGGGCTTTGGTATCGGGGCAACATCGGCAACGGCATCCCAGCACCTTCGAACTGTGTGGCCCTTAGCGGTTCCCGGGACTCGACCAGCTACGGCGCCTCCGTTACAGGGGACATGGCATACGGGTTGGCCCAACGTGGAATTTGCGTGATCTCAGGGCTGGCCTACGGCATCGATGCGCACGCGCACCGGGCCGCGTTGGCCGCAAGCCAAGGCGACGGACCGGCCACCCTTGCGGTACTGGCCGGAGGCCTCGACCGGGACTACCCATCCGGTAACGCTGACCTCGCGGCCGCGATCCGCGGCAACGGCCTGACGCTCTCGGAGCTCCCGCCCGGTTCCGCCCCGACCCGGTACAGGTTCCTGCAGAGAAACCGCATCATCGCCGCCCTCGCCGGGGTGACCTGTGTCGTGGAAGCCCGCTGGCGCTCAGGGGCGCTGAACACCGCCCACCACGCGGAGACCATCGCCCGGCACGTCGCGGCCGTCCCCGGGAGCGTACACAGCGCCAACTCCGCAGGATGCCACCGCTCCTGAAAGAAGGCGCGGCCGTACTGGTGTCCGATTCGGCCGAACTGGCCGAACTCCTCGCCAGCTAAACCCTTCAGGTGACCGTCCCGTTGCCGGGGCGGTCACCTGTGGCGGTCCGCCGTCGTGGCCGGCCTGCGTGGTGGGTCGGCTGCGGCGGACCGCCATTCGCACACTCAGTGCCGGCGACCGGGGGCGCGCGGCCGCCTATGCCAAGGGACGCCGAAAGAAGAATCGGGGTGCTGATGGAGGGTTCGCAGGGCTCACCAGGAAAAGGGCGTCCGCTGGCGCGGCCGGCAGTGGGTCCAGTGCCGGCTCCGCAGGGCTCCGCCGCCCCTGGCCCTGTTCTGTCTACGACGTTTTGGCTGCTGTCCTGTCGGATTGTACGTGTCCGCTCCGGCCCCTCTAGCCCCTCCTTCGTCGGGGCCCGCGGCGCAGGAAATGTCCCTGCGGCGCTCCTTCGTCGCTGATTTCCTCCGGGAATTTCCCGCCCCTTGCCCTTACGGGTAGACAGGCCTCCGTCGGCCACAGCTCCGCAAGCTTCGCCAGCAGCCAAAACAACGGGGGGGAGAGGGGACGCTGGCCGGTCACCTAAGCCGCCCCGCCCACCGAATCCTCAGCAAAGGACTTTCAACATGAACGACGCAATCCGCATCTCCAGCCCCGCCGACATCCTCGGTTTCATCCCGCACTCCCTCGGGTTCGTACCGCGGGAATCCTTCGTGTTCCTGACCATGCGGGGCAAGACGCTGGGCGCGACACTCCGCGTCGACGCCCCCGTGGCCGCCGAACCCGCCGGTTTCGCCCGCTCCATGGTGGACTACCTCGCACTGGACACACAGGCCACCGCGGTGCTGCTGGCCATCTACACGGCCAGCACCCCCGCCCTCGGCCAGCCCCGCCCCTTCCACGACCACGTCGAGGCCGTCATTGAAGCGCTGGACAGCGAGGGTACCCCGCTGCAGGACGCGTGGCTGGTCACCCCGTCGCACTGGCAAAACCTGCTGTGCGACAGCGACGCCGGGTGCTGCCCGCCCGAACCGCTCGAATCCATCACCGACGGGCAACTGAACGCGGAACTGGTGTTCCGTGGCAGCAGCTACCAAAAGACGCCCGGCACCAGCTATGCGCCGTTCGCAGGCCCAGCAGACAGGGAGGAACAGATCCGCCACGCGCTCCCGGGAGTGCTCGGCGCGGAACTGCATCCGGGCCGGGAACTGTGGGCCGAGGCCCTGACCCGGGACGGCTGGACGGATCCGCAGACAACGGTGGAGCTGCTGGCATGCTTCCAGCGCCCGGACCTGCGCGACACATTGTTTTGCAACGTCATCGACCCGGAGCTGCCGGACGCCGAGGACAGCGGGAATCTGCTCATGGGGGAGGGTATCGCCCCGAACTGGAACCGCGTGGACCAGGCGCAGGAAACAGCCCGGGACCTCATCGACGCCGCGCCGGAAGGCTACCGGGCGCCCCTGCTGACCTTGATCGGATGGCTGGCATACCTCAAGGGTCAGTCGTCGGTAGCTGCGGACCACTTCAAGCTTGCTCTGGCTGATACACCGGGCTACAGGCTCGCCGAACTGATGGACCAGCTGGTGAGCCGGGGAACCATCGCCCCGGTCGCGAAGAACCAGGCAACCGCCTATAAGCGGCACCGCTAAGAACAACGGGGCCGGACCGGGAAGGCGGTCCGGCCCCTTGGGTGCGGCGGCGGCCTCCCCCGCATGCGCACTGAGGAGAATAGGACACGGCAGGGGAGCCGTTCTTGACCTACCCGCTGCGTGACGATTGATGTGAATGTTGTGTGATCTGTCTAGGAGGAGATCTGTCAGCCCGGCTCTCCAGCTACCCACTTTTGGCATGCATCAGCGCGTCGCAGTTAGCAAGGGGAACGCACTGGCCAAGATAAGACCGTGGCAGGGGAGTGGTTCCTGACTTGCCCGCTTCGTGACGATTCGCAGCAAGGCGCGGATGCTGTCTACGCGGAGATCTGTCGGCTCCACTTCCCTGTCACTCACCTAGGGCGACCGGGCCGGACGGAGTCGTGACTTGATAGGAACGTGCAGCTTAGCTTTTCAGTGCTTTGTCCGCCCGGCCCGGTCAATCGTGCTCGCCACTCTCAACCTCGACAGGAATGAGCAGGCATGACACTCACAACGACACACCCAATCCGGGCCGTAACTATCGGAGTGGACACTCACCAACTGGTCCACCACGCGGCGGCAGTGGACCAGGACGGGCGACTGCTAGGTGACCGAAAATTCGCCGCTGGGCTGGACGGATACCGTGAACTGCTCGACTGGGCCGCAAGCTTCGGTATCATCAACGCCTTCGGCGTCGAATGCACCGGATCCTACGGCGCAGGGTTGACCAGGCATCTCCTCGCCGCAGGAATCGATGTAGTAGAGGTCAACAAGGGCCACTCCCAGGTTCGCCACCGCGTGGGAAAGAGTGACGCCGTGGACGCTGAGGCGGCCGCTCGTAAGGTTCTCTCTGGAGAGTGCTCAGATCCGGCCAAAGACACCACCGGAGCGGTGGAAGCCATCCGCAATCTTCACTTGGTTAGAGACTCTGCGGTCAAGGCCCGCAGCGCGGCATGTGTCCAGCTGCGCGACGTTCTGCTCACCGCACCGGACCACCTCAGGACCAGATTGACCGCCAAGACCCTTGAAGGCAAAGCGACGCAAGCCCGCGCCCTGCGGCCGGACCTGAGCCGGATTCATGAACCCGAGCAAGCAGTGAAATACGCTCTCCGAGAGCTCGGCCGCCGCGTTCACGAGCTCACGGCCGAAATCAACGAGGTAGACAAGCACCTGACCCAGCTGGTCTCCGCCGTGGCACCCAACACTATGGCATTGCCCCAGATAGGTCCCGTCAGTGTTGCCCAACTACTCATCACCGCCGGCGAGAACTTCGAGCGCTTCCGCAGCGAAGCTGCTTTCGCCCGGCTCTGCGGCGTTGCACCCATCCCCGTCTCGTCCGGGAAATCGCACCGCATGCGGCTGCACCGGGGAGGTAACCGCCAAGCCAACAGGGTCATCTACCTCATTGCTATCTGCCGCCTGCGATACGACCCAAGATCCCAGGCCTACCGAGACCGCAAGAGGGCACAAGGGCATTCATCAGCCGAGGCCATCCGCTGCCTCAAACGTTTCATAGCCCGGGAAATTTACTACAGCCTCAAAAAAGATCTGTCTCGAGCTAGCTAAGCTCTGGGCCAGTCGTGGAAGGCGTCCGCATTGCCTGCACTCGTGGTGTCGTTCTAGGTGGACTCGCGGAAAGTATCTAGGCTACTTCCGGCAAGCGTATCCAAGGTCGCAAGGCAATTAGCCCCTCCGGTTGTGATTCCGCCCATCGCACTAGCTCAGTGGTCAAATGCGGGACATGAACTCTAATCTCGATGTCTCCTGTTGAGCTGAGCCCTTGTCCAGCTGCGTAGAAAAACCAGCGGGCCTGCGCGAGCGAAGCCTGGGCTCGGTCTATTTGGTCCCTTGAGTAGGAGCTTGCCTGGACGACGAGGGAGTGGCTGTATAGAGGGCCCAGAATTTTTCTGGCTCGTTCTGCGTCGGATGCCAAGACGTAGGTGCAAGTCGTCGGCTCATTTGCCTGCGTATTGACTGGTACGTCCACCCGCCACAGAACGGTGCCGTCATCAAAAAGCCTAGGCATTTGTTCCCGGTCAAGTTCAGCCCGAGAACCTTTACTGGGCAACCAACCGGTAAGGGGTTCGTGCATTCGAAGCAGATTTATGAGAGGCGTCACCGCGCTGGTGGCCGGCCTGGCTAAGTTGCCACCGACAATACGAATACTTTCTCGGGCCCAAGTACCTTCAATGCTGATCACCGACTCGTGGCTGAATCGCGTCAAGACTGATTCGGGGTCCTCGAGCAGGACGCGTGGGTAATTTGTGTTGATGCTTCCGTTAGATTCGTCTGGATGTGGCGGCAAGGCAAACAAGGCTGGCCTCCTCTGGCTAAGGTCCAGTTGGCCCACTGTCGTCACTGAGTCATTCATTCTTAGAGGACGCTGTGTCACGGTCATCCTTAGATAGTGGTAGACGGATCGGATGCCGGCTGACGCCGGCATCCGATGCGGGGCTAGCAGCCTGCCGGTGCTAAGGAATCTGCAGCTTTAGTTCCCGTGCTGGTGGCTGTGGGATCAAAGCGGCAACCGAAATCGTCGATGAACTCAAGGTACAGAGTCCACTTACCGGCCTGCGTTCCGCGTTGGCAAAGCCAATTGTTTACATCAGGCTGAGACCTGACAAGGGATTGCCCGCGTGAGGCGCAGGTTTCGTAGCTATAGAACCAATTAACTTCATACGGGAGCCAAGTGTTTGCTTGCGCGGGAGCGGCGGACAGTAGACCTCCGCTCAGTAAGCAAACTGCCATACCGATGCTGGTCGCGATTTTACGTACAGACGATTTCAGTCTCATTTTTCCCCCTGGAAATGGTGTTCGCTGACAAGCCGAACAATACGCATCGTGCCAGGAAACACAAGTCAAGTGCACGGTGGCTTCATAGTGCGCATAAAAGCACGAGCGTCTGCACCATTGCCGTGAACATGACCAGCAGGACGATCTCTCCCGGACCCCATCCAAATCGCTGCATCGGTTGGCCGGAATCAATAAGGCGGGAGTTAGGCTTCGCCCATAAATTGTTTGATCGAGACTCATTCCGCGTTTGGTCTTGTCTATAGGAACATCTCCTCCGGCCGCCGATCACGCTGCCGCGGGCGCAGCACCACAAGCGGGCATCGGCCGGACGCGGGGCTACAGTGGAAAGGAACACGATCCACTAAGAGCCTGAGGGGCAGCACATGAGCCACGAGTACATCCTGACGGACGATGACGCAGCCCCTGCCGATGCCACCCATGCCCAGGACGTTCTCGAGCTCTCGATGTTGACCATGCCGCAGCCAGGCGCCCCGATCGTTGATATCTCCTGGGAGAAATCCCCGCTGGACCTGTAAGTTGCTGCAGCGATGACGCTGCAGCCCTAATTTTCCTTTTGCTGAGGGAAAACTGAGGCCGGCCCCAAGGGGCCGGCCTCAGCCCTTTAAACCCTGAAAAGGGCCTCGCTTCGCTCGGGCTGTAGAAGCGCTTTTCAGTTTTGGCTGCTGTCCTGACGGATTGTACGTGTCCGCTCCGGCCCGTCTAGCCCCTCCTTCGTCGGGGCCTGCGGTGCATGCATTTCCCTGCGGCGCTCCTTCGTCGCTGATTTCCTCCGGGAATTTCCCGCCCCTTGCCCTGCGGGTAGACAGGCCTCCGTCGGCCACAGCTCCGCAAGCTTCGCCAGCAGCCAAAACAACGGGGGGAGAGGGGACGCTGGCCGGTCACCTGAACCGCCCCCGGCACCAAATTGGTCCGCGCCCGCACCCGTTCCCAGCCGCTTGACAGACATAGAAGCGTCGGGGCCTGCCGGGCCGCGTGCGTTACGAGGCGGCCGAATTGAAACCGGGATCGGTGGTCGCGGTCTCCAGGAGCCGGTCGAAGCTGCGGATGCCGTAATCTGGTGGGGTGGCGGCGATGACGATCCGCGTCGTGATGACTGCATCAGCTTTTGGCTTGGCATCCTGCTTCGCCTTCGATGAGCGCTGCGGGATGACTTTCAGGTGCAGGCCGGAAACCCCGTTCACGGACAGCGGCAGGCTCCCGCCGTCGAGGAGCAGTGAGCGGAGCCCGTCAGCCGAAAGCTGTTGGGTCCGGTCCGCCGTAAGTTCCAGAATCACGTCATTGACGGTCCCGGTCAGGCGCTGCAGGAACGCCCGCTCGCTCGAACTCTTGGCCCGGATGGCAAGCGCCGTGAAGGCGGTGGCGAAGAGCGCGACAAACAGCATGGTGGCGCCGACGTCCCGAAGGCCGGGCACAAAGAGCATCAAAATCAGGCACACAACGAACCCGACGACGGAAAACCGGCCGAACGCGGCGCCCGCTTCCTCGCCCGGCTTGCCCGTCCATTGCCCGGAGGTGAAGCTGCAGACTTCCCGGGACTCGGTCCGTGGAGTTGGCATGATCAGTTCCCTTTCACTTCCAGCAGGGCTTCGGCCAGAATGATTGCTTCCCGCGCTTCGCGAAGGCTTTCCCGAAGGCCGGGATCCGGGAAACCGAGGCTGGTTCCCTCCGGGGAGACGGCAAGATCGTCGGCGACCTTCCGCAGATTCTCCCGCTCCAGCGCGAGCATCCGCGACGACGTCAGCTTGACTCTGCTCTTCTCCAGCTCAAACAGCGATGCGTTGATCTGGTCCCGGCGGGCACGGATCGCGCGGCACACCCCCTGCACGCGCTGTACGCGGCTGGTGAACATCCGCTCCATCTTGGCCGCAACGTCATGAAGTTCCCTCAGGGTGCTGTATCTGCGCGCCTCATGCGTTCCGCTGTGCCGGGCGAGGAGCTGACTGATGAGCGAGAGACGCTGACGCCACAGCTCGAGCCCGGTCTGGTTCTGGGTGACGAGCAGTTCCGCAGCGCCGAGGGCCGTGGCCAGGGCATCCCGCCGGGGAGTGAGCTTGCCGGCCGCTGCGTCCAGCCGCGCGATGAACTGTCCGTAGTTGTCGAGCGCCGGACCTTCCTCCCGGCTGGCCACCGCCATGGTGGGCTGGACAGGTGGCCTGTTGGCCGCCGTCGAACTTTCCTTTGGTGTACCGATACGCGGGGGAGCCGGCGGCTTTCGCGGCGGGAGGGCATGGGGTTCTGATCCGGAGTCAGGTGCGCCGTCACTCATGATCAATCGTCCCCATTCATGATCCGTCCAAGGCAGCCTTACGCCGCCATGAACGAAGCAGGAGCGCCTGCGCACCTGCCTGTGAGTGCTCATTGTAGAGCGAGGGACCGGCGTTGTCTGCGGGGCGGGTTGCGGCCGCTCAACCAGCGGGTTCGGCCCTCTCGGCCTCAGCAGGCTCAACCAGCAGAACGTCGCGGAGGGCCAGCGCTGCCTGGACCAGCGCAGCGTGCGTCAGTGCCTGCGGATAGTTGCCGAGCAGGTCCCCGGAGCCGGGATCGATCTCCTCGCTGAACAAACCCAGCGGGCTTGCGTGCTCAAGAAGGGCCCCGAACAATTCCGCAGCCTCTGCTGCCCGTCCCGTGAGAGCGAGGGCCTGGGCGAGCCAGAACGAACAGGGCAGAAAAGCTCCCTCATCACCTGGCAGCCCGTCCTGGCCCGGCGGGTAGCGGTACAGGAAGGGGTAGCCGGCCGAAAGCTCCGACCACACCGCATCCACCGTGCCCCGCAGGCGGTCCGAGTCCGGTGACTCGAAGCCGGTCACAGGCAGGATCAGCAGGGCGGAATCGAGATCCCCCGAGCCGTACGAGCGGGTGTAGGTGTTCTTCGCGGCATCGAATCCGTGGGTCCTGATGTCGGCGGCGAGCGCTTCCCGCGCGCCTTCCCAGCGGCGCCGCCGCCGGGTACTGATGCGGTGGCTCCGGGCGATCCGCAGCGCCCGGTCCAGGGCCAGCCAGCCCATGATCTTGGAATGCACATGGTGCGCCGCGTCAGCCCGGATTTCCCAGATACCGGCATCGGGCTCCGGCCAGCGCCGCGCCACGAGATCGGTAAAGCTGCGCATGGCCCGCCACGTCTCCGAATTGAGCCGGTGCCCCTGCCGGACGAGGTTCCATGCGGCGTCAAGGACCCAGCCGTAGCCGTCGAGCTGATGCTGGTGCGCGGCGCCGTTGCCCACCCGCACCGGAGCGCTGCCCGCGTAGCCAGGCCAGCCCTCCATAGTGCGCTCGCGGGGAACATGCCCTCCGGTCAGCGTCAGCAGCGCCGGCAGCCGGGGCCGCTGCAGCCTGCTCGCATGCAGCAGCCAGTTCAGGAAGTTCAGGGCCTCGGCGTCTTTGCCCAGGCCGAGGAAGGCGGCGATGCCGATGCTGGCGTCGCGCGGCCAGGCGTACCGGTAATCCCAGTTCCGGATGCCGCCCGGGTCCTCCGGCAGGGACGTGGTGGGCGCCGCGACGGGCGCGCCCGAGGGGGAGTAGGTCAGCAGCTTCAGCGTCAGCAGGCTCCGCAGGACTGCTTCGCGGAACGGGACGTCCTCGCTGATGCCTGACGCCCAGTCCCGCCAGCGGGCTTCGTCGGCCTCCACCAGGTCCCACGCGGTTTCGGGATCGACCCAGACCAGCGGTTCCGTGTACGTCAGGGCGAGCACCATCACCACGGGACGGCCGGGCTCAACGGTGATTGTCGTCGTCGTACCCGGTTCCACCCGCAGCCCGCCGCTGATGCCGAGCGACATCGCCAGGGCGCCCCATTCGCAGACCAGGTGCCGGTCCTGCCGGACGCGGGGCCGCAGGTGGCGCTCGCCGAAGCGGGGGTTAAGTTCGACGGCGGCCTCCGCCGGAGCGCCGTCGGCCTCCAGCCGCCGGATGAGGAGGGTCGTGGGCAGCAGGCGGCCCGATACTTCCGCCACCATCGCCTCGGTGAGTGTCAGCGTGCCGCCGCTGGTGGCCCAGACCGTTTCGAGCGTGGCGGTGTGCGGCCGGTAGCGGCGGGCGATTCGCTTGGCGGCCCGGGCGGGGCCGGCGCGGAAGGTGCCCGCGTCCGGGCCGCCGAGCAAAGCGCCGAAGACGGGATCGCCGTCGAAGGTGGGCGCGCAAAGCCAGTCGACGCCGCCGTCGGCAGAGACCAGGGCGGCCGTGCGGGTGTCCCCCAGCAGGCCGTAGTCCGCAAGGGGGGAGTGCCCGGCTTCCATAGTGCGTCCACCTTCTCTCTACTTGTCAGCCGGCCGTGAGGAGCAGCCCGAGCAGGGAGCCGTAGACCAGGTGGGCCGCCACGGCCACCGCCGGCGTCTGGATTCCGTAGTTCAGGCCCAGCAGGCCCGGCGGTTCGAGTGCTGCCCGGCTGGCCGGACCTGCCCTGGTGCTGGCCATTCTGGGATGGACGCCGGGCAGCAGTGGCAGGATGACGGTCAGGGCGACGGCGACATGCAGGAGTCCCAGCAGGGCGCCGATCCACCACGTTGCGTGGCCCAGCAGCGCAAACACCGCCGCGTAGCCCAGAGCGAAGACCTGCCCTGCCGCGAGGTGGATGAAGAAGCCGGCGATCCGCGCCTTGTCCGGATCCGCAGTGACCAGGCTGCCCAGGACCAGGGGCAGGTCGAGCCGGGTCCAGCCGGCCATCTGGAAGGCAATCATCACCGCGGTCAGCGCCGTGGTGGCCAGCAGTCCGAACAGCGCCCAACCTTGCCAGTCCATCTCAGCCGCCGTCCCGCTGCGTGGGCGTTGTTTGCGGGTGTACCGCTTTCATGACGCACCTTCTAAAACTAGGTTACTTAATTTTAGAGTCAGGGCTGAACGGTGGGCAAGGGCCTCAGCCCGGACGCCATTTACCGACGTCTTCTGCGCTGACTTCGGCGCGGCCGGGCCAGCGGCCTGTGGCCTCATGGAAGTCAATGGCCTGCAGTAGGGGCGTCACGTCGTAAGCCCTGATGTTCAGGCTGAGCTTCACACCGTGGATGGACTTGACCGTCAAGTAGGGCTGGCCTTTCATCACCCGCACACGGTACTGCGAGATCTCGCTGTAAGGCAGGACATGTTCCTTGCCGAGCACGTTGCGGAAGGCCACCTCATAGGCGCGCGGCGCCACGTAAAAGTTGCGGTACATCGCCAGGAATGCCATCCCGCCCAGGACGATCGCCACCGAAGCGATACGGGCTCCGAGAGGGGCGCGGGCCGAGGCGAAGGCGAACAGTCCCATGAGGAGCCCCACGCTCAGGAAAAGCCAACCGACAAACGGCACCGCCTTGGGCATGCGAACCTGTTCCGGGTACTCTTTGGACCGGTTGGGGTGCTTCCGCGCCCACCAGGCAAGGGCTGCAATCAACAGCGTCGCGAATGTCGCAATGGTGAGCTTCAGGATGAGCGCGGTGGACATTTTCCCAGCGTACAGCCGGGTTCCGGCGTGATACCGGCGCTTCACCGTGCACGGGCAGTGGCGGCTCTACGTAGGATTCTTCTATGAGCCGCAAGCCACGAACCGTCGAAGCTGTCCGGGACGAGATAGTCGCCGCAACTGCAGAGCTACGTGCCGTCGCCCGATCGGAGCAGGACAAGCAGCGGAACCACGCTGCCGACTGGCTCGACGGAGAGTTCCTCGGCGTCACTGACCGGCGCGTTCTGCGTGGGGCCGCCGCAGATGCCCTCGGCAGTCTCTACCGAGGCGGGATGGGGTCGTTCCAAGATGTCGGCACTGAAGCATCGTCCCGGGCTGTCAAGAGACTCTATCTCGCACTGCGCCGTGCGCGCTCCTGGTTCCTGCGCAATCCGCGAAGCACGGGGCCAACGGCACGCCCTTAAGCCGGTGGGTCAGCTGCCGCCGGAATCTCTGACGGGGCGTCTTGCGCCTAGGCGGTTCAACCCTGGGCAGGGACAATATCCCCAAACTGCACTTTGACCGGGCAGCCGACTGCCTCTGAGTACCTGCGCTCCAAGCTGGCAACGTCCGCCGTTTCTCTGACTGATTCATCGAGTGTGAGCGTCAGGTGCGATCCATCGGGCGATACCGAAGCGATGTTCACACCAGGGTCTGAGGCCAACAGTTCACTGGCAAAATCCCTGAGTTTGCCGGGAGAGCAGGTGGCTGCCTCGACTGAAACATCCACGTTCGGAAACTGGGCCAGCAGGTCTCGTAGCTTCGAGTCCACCGGGCCATGCCAGCGAACGATGACCCGGTTCCCCTCCACCACTTCAACTGAGGCGAACCGAGCATCCCCTGCCAGCTCCCGGCTCAGTGTGCTGGCCGCGTGGGCGATAGCTCCGTCCGCCGGCGAGGCCTCGGGGCTGACCGGCGGGTCAGCAGACGGCGTCGGCTCACGGGTGGGCGGATGGACAGCTTCCCCACCCGGGGCTACAGGCCCCATTGGGGCGCAAGCTGTAGCAAGGAGAGAGAACCCGAGCAGGACAACCGTTATGCGCCTGCTCAACTCTGAACCTCTAATCAGCGCGGCCACGCCTCATACTATTGATCCGTCCCGGATGGGGCTACCCCGAGCCGGGATAGTCCTTCAGCAGTATGTCCTGTTCCCCGATCACCAGTCCCGAGGTGGGATCGATGATGATGTCGCGCCTCGCTACTCCGTCAGAAGTGGGAATACCGATGACAATGCCCGTCCTGCCGTCGACTGTTGCCTGCTTGTCCGCCATCGTGGCGCCGGGGATGAGTGCAGCGGCCCTGTGCAGGGCGGCGCGCAGGTCAGGAGGGACGACTCCGGTGCGCAGGCCGTCCGCGAATACGTTGATTCTCGAGAAAGGTCGCTGCCACGGCTGCGACGTAGTCCGTCAGAGCCGCTGACTGCGTAACGGCTCTGACAGGGAACTGTGAACTGGTCGTTAATCAGCGCCTGAGGTTCACGATTCAGGGGCCGTTGGCTTGACCGATTCATCGCTCTGCTCTTGACCAGCATGGGCGCGTTAACCGTAAATAGCCAGCCCGCTGCCTATCAGGGGTACTGGCTAGAGTTAGTAAGCGCTCGTGGATGGCGCGGTGACTCTGCTACATGGTGGTGAGAGCCAGTAACGCTGCAGGTCAGGGGCCTGCCAACGTGTCTGCAGCGACCGCGAAGTCCGATCAAGAGCGTGTGCCGAGACCCTGGACACGACGGAGCGTTCAAAGCTGGAAGCGAGCCCGGCGGACCCCTTTGCACCTAGAGCTCCCCAAGAAAATCGTTCCCGTAGCTTTGTTCATCACGGCCGATGCGCTGAAGCAGTCGAAGGGCGGCATGGGGGCGCATAGTTGGACGATGGCAACTTTTGATTCTCGGAGTTTTTACACGCGTGGTGACTCAATTACGGTTGGGGCGTCACGGGAACATGTCGAGCGGGCGCTCCTTGACTTTGGGGCGACGGATGTTCGTTTCAGTCAACGCGGACACCTCAGCGCCATCGCGTTCAGTGCCTGCGGAAGGCAGTTCCGCATTGTCATCTCTTTGCCGCAGCTCGACGGAATCCCTGCTGTCCCGGGTGACGTCGCTGAAGTCCATCGCCGAGAAGTTACAGCTAAAGACCTGGAGCTCGATGCCCGCAGGTTTTGGCATGCCTTCGCCCTATCGACAGACGCCAAACTCGCAGCGGTGGCAGCCGGGGTTGCTACGATCGAATCGGAATTTCTCGCCCATGTGGTTCTCCCCGGGAACCATACCGTGATCGACGAACTCGAACCAGTCATCGCATCTGCGTACCGGTCCGGGCAACGACCCTTAATCAGCAATGCCGCTACGCCGCGGGCCGATTAGATGTACTGCTTGCGGCTGCTTTGATGACGTGGCGTGGCTGGAACTCTTTTATATGCCGACTCATATTTCCGGGACAACTCGGGCAGGCCGATGAGCCTCAGTAGCGTGGCGAAGGCCAGCATGTCGAGGGTCACGGCCTCCACGTCGGGGGCGGGCGGATAGGCCCGCCTTGCTCCGGACGGATACCCCACCCACTCACCCCGCTTGTTCGGGAAGATTTCCAAGGCCCGGTCGGTGCATTCGTACGCAGGCTACGCCAGCAGACCGCCGTGCTCCCATAGGCAGGTTGAATACGACCGATTCCGCTACAAACCAGCCAGCTCTTTTGTCAGCCTGCCGACCGTGCTGTGGTCGGCACGGAAGGCCGGCGGCAGCCTGTCACCCCCGAATTCTGACAGGCTGCCGCTGGTGGCTTGGGTGTCGTGGTTATTTTGGTGCTGAGGCGGTCACCAGTGCGGCGTTTGCTGCTGCGGCTTTGCGGATCCGGGTGACTTGTTCGATTTGCGGGGCGAGTTCCTGCATCCGGGTGGTGACGTATTTGTCCAGAACGCCATCAACGCTGGAGTGGAAATTCGTTTGATCACGGCAAACCGCGTCCGTCACGGCGATCCTGATCTCTTCCTGGCCGCCGGCGGCTTTTCCTGCATCTGCTGCTTGCTGCGGGTTGGTAAAGGACGGGTAGGCAGTTTCCTTCATGCAGGTGTGCCAAGCCTCGACTGCCTTGGTCAGTCCGGAGTCTCCGGAAGCGGACAAGGTTGCGGGGAAGAAGGAGTTGTAGGCGATGCCCGTTGAAAGCATGTAATTTTCGGCGCTGCCATAGACCTTGGTCATTCCTTGCCCCCGGCACCCTCCTGCCAGCGTTCCCGTGCCTTGCCCTGTGGTCACGGGCGCCGTGCCCGCCGGTCCGTTAAGGGCTTTGACGAAGGCGGGGTCGGCAAAGAGCTGGCCCTCGGCCGAATCCGGCGCCGGTTCCCCCGATCCGGGGGTGCCATATCCGCCGGTTTTGGCTGCTACGACAGTCAGCCGCGGGAATCCGATGGCTGCATTGAGGTCCAGCGTCTGGTTGCTCTTCGGTGGCGTGTAATCGATGCCGTGGGCGGCCATGCACGCACGGATGACCTCACGCATTCCTGCCTCTGCTGTGGGATCCGCTTGGGCATAGGCCTCGGCCTGGCGGACTACTCCAGAGATCGGTTCGGGTGAGGCGGTAATGGGAGCGCCCGGGATGGACGCCGCGGCCAGGGCTGCCGCTGCTCCCGTAGCGAGGACTGCTGCCCCGACGATCTTTCGTTTCATGATGCTCCTTAGATTATTTTGGGCAATGCTGTGGCGGGCCTCTGCTGGTGTGGAGGCCTGTCTGGACGGTGCGTTTTCGCTGCTGTTTAGCGCAGAAGGTGGTTTTGGTAGGCGAAGGCCACGAGTTGGATCCGGTTCTTGAGCTTGAGTTTTCCGAGAATGCTGCCGACATGGGACTTCACAGTGGCTTCACTGAGAAACAGCTCACCGGCGATGTCGGCGTTTCCCAAGCCTTTGGCGGCGAGCAGGAAGACGTCACGCTCACGACCGGAAAGATCATCCAATACCGTGTCATTCACGGGCCCGGGCGTGGTGTAGTCGCGGAGAAGTTCGTTGGTGAGGGCCGGTGCCATGACCGAATGGCCCGAGTGCACTGTCCGGATCGCGGCCAGCAGGAAGTCAGGAGTCGTGTCTTTGGTCAGGAAGCCGGCCGCGCCCGCTTGGATGGCCCTGACCACCGCTTCATCGTGCTGAATGGTGGTCAGAACAATGACCTTGGGGGATCTCATCGTCGAGGCGTCCATGATCTTCCTGGTGGCCGTGATGCCATCCATGACCGGCATGCGGATATCCATGAGGACTACATCCGGCTCCGTTTCCTGGACCAGTGCAACTGCGGCTTCCCCGTTGACGGCGTCCCCTGCGTATTCGATATCGGCCTGGCTGCGAAGGATCATTTGCAGCCCGGCGCTGAACAGGGGCTGGTCATCGGCCAGGACAACGCGTATCGGTCCGCTCATCATGCCCCCACTCCCTCCATAGGACGGCCAACGGAAACCTGCCCGTCTACCGCTCGGGAGCCCGGTTGCTCCGCCGCGGGGAGGAAAGCCAGCACCTCAAAGGTCGCTTCGCCTCGGATTGTCTCCATCCAGCCGCCCGAAGCCGCGGCGCGGGCCTTCATCCCCGCCAACCCGCGGCCCATAGTAAAGCTGCCGCTCTTGCTCTGAGGGGCGGCGTGTGTCAGGAGCGAGGAGCGGACCCGAAGTTCAACAGAATCCGGCCGCCACAAGAAGGCAAGGTGCGCTCCCTTCGCCCGATCTGCGTGTTTGAAGGCGTTGGTCAGGCTCTCCTGCGCCAGCCGGTAGATCGTCAGATGCTGCATTGGCGACATTTCCCACGGTGAGCCGGATGTCTCAATGTCGACAGGCATGCCGCTGGAGGTCAGCCGGGCTGCCAGCGCGGTTACGTCCTCTGTGCGTTGGCCTGGCTCAGGGTTGAGGTCTGTGGCGAAGCCTTCGATTAATCGGCGAGTTTCCACAAGGGCGGACCTGGCCGAATCGGCGATGATCCTTGCTGCGTCCTCGACTGAATCTGGTTCGGTGCGATGGATGAAGCGGATGCCGTCAGCCTGGGCCACGACTACGGTCAGTGAATGGGCCAGGACATCGTGAAGTTCCCTCGCGATCCGGTTGCGCTCCCTTTCCATGACAAGTTCAGTAGCGGCCTCCCGCAATCGGGACTCCGCCGCAAGCTGCGCTTTCCGGCTCCTTGAGGCATTGTTCATGGCATGGCCAGCTGCCCATGCGGCAAGATTCAACGCAGCGAAAGCCCCGAAGATCAGGAAGGCATACGCCGCAGTGCGAAGCGTTCCCCGGCCATAAATCTGATTGCCAAAGACGAAATTGATCCAAGTCTGATCAGAGAACCAGTTCACCGTCGTAAGGGCGGCGGACACTACCGCTGCTGCCGGTGGGATCCAGACCGGACGTGCTCTCCAGCCAACCGTGGCGAAGAAGACCACCAAGGGAACCGCAGCGTAGGTCAAAACACCGGACAACAGCACCGGCGAAATACCTTCAGGGTTTGCAAGAGAAGCGCGACCAAAACACAGCCCAGCCCTGCCGATGGCAGTAACTCTGCCACCGCGATGGCGGTGGCGAGTGCCAGCAGCAACGCCGTGTTCCGATCGAAACTGCGCTGTTCCAGAACCAGCAGGGTTCCAAGCAGCAGAGCAGCGCTAACAGGTGCGGTTAGCAGCCTGACCGGCGGGAACGAAGTCAACATGACTTCACCCTAAGCGGGTCTTTGCAACTCCCTGGGCCAATCCAGAAGACTTCCACCCATAGGACGAACAAGTTCCACCCAGGGGAGGACAGATCCCATGGAAACGACACGTCTCACCGACTGTGCACGCAAGGAAGCGGAGGGGACGCAACTACTTCTTGGCGGCCTTCGGCTTGGGCTCCTTGGCGGCCTTCGGCGGCAGGCTGGCGACGTACGCGAACGCCTTCTCTGTCCAGGCCCTGGCCCGCGCGTCGTCGCCCTCGCCCTCCTCGTTCCAGATCTCCGGAAGACCTGTGTATCCGCCCATGGGGCGCTCGGCGGGACCGAAGGGAACGGTGCGCTCCCCGGACTCGAGCGCCTCCCGGTCCTCGTCGGAGAGCTTGATGCCGATGGTCGGCCCGAACAGCCCGGCGAACATGTTGCCGTTGACGAACGCCCCGAGGTTCCCGAACATCGGCTTGATGACCACCTCCGGATGGTCAGGCACCACGGCCCGGAAGTGTTCCTTGTCAGCCTCGGTCGCTTTGGGCATTTCCATCGGTGCACCTCCGGGTAGCAGGGCTCGGGCAGAAGGGGTGGAAAGGGCCGTGAGCCGTCCCATGCCCGGATCATACGCCCGGCCGGCGGCTCCGGCCACCGTCACGGGCCCAACTGCCAGGCAGCCCGGCCAACTTCACCACCCGGCGCTCTGCTGTTTGCCGGCCCGCAGTGCTATACCTAGCTCAAGGCAACTAAATGTGGGGCGTTTCGGACGATCCGGGCCTGCCCGGAGGCTGGAGGAAGGGTGCTGACCAGGCCAGCCGGAGCGCGGACGGGGCGCCGGGCACTCCGCGCCGTTGCCTGCCTCGGGGCGCTCGCCGTCCTCACCTCCTGCTCAGGCGCCGTCGCGGACACGGTGTCCACCGCCGCCGAGGACAGTGCCTCCGCCATCGCCACCGCCCGGCTCGCCATCCGGCAGGACGCAGACGGCAAGCTCACCCGCGCCGCCACTTCCACCGCGCTCGAGGACGCCCTCAAGGAAGTGCAGGCCGGCCGGGACACCGTCCTGCGGCTCTCGCCCGCCTCGCCGGAGGACCGGCAAGTGCGGGAGGACGCGCTGAAGGTTCTGGACAGTTCGGCCGCCGGCCTCACCACCGCGCGGGACGCCGTGTCGTCCGACGACGGCGGGCCGTCCCTTTCGGACGGCGCCCGGGCGCTCGCCGCGGCAGAGGAAGCCCTGAGCGGGCTGAAGTCGAACGAGGGCGGAAAATGAAGCGCCTGCTCGGCGTCGCCCTCGGCATCCTGACGGCCATTGGCGGGTTCGTGGACATCGGCGACCTGGTGACCAACGCCGTCGTCGGATCCCGGTTCGGGCTGTCCCTCATCTGGGTGGTGGCCGTCGGTGTCGTCGGCATCTGCGTGTTCGCCAACATGTCCGGTCGGGTGGCGGCAGCCTCCGGCCGTGCCACCTTCGAGGTCATCCGTGAACGGCTGGGGCCGCGCGCCGGGCTGGCGAACCTGTCCGCTTCCTTCCTCATCAACCTGATGACGGTGACCGCGGAGATCGGCGGCATCGCGCTGGCCCTGCAGTTGGCCAGCAGTGTCAACTACCTGCTGTGGATTCCGCTGGCGGCGGTGGCTGTGTGGCTGGTGATCTGGCGGGTCAAGTTCTCCATCATGGAAAACGTCACCGGGCTCCTGGGCCTGACCCTGATCGTGTTCGCGGTGGCACTGTTCCTGCTCAAACCGGACTGGGGCACCCTGGCCAGCCAGGCCATTCCCGCGGTCCCGGCCGAGGAAACCGGCGCCACCTACTGGTACTTCGCCATCGCCCTGTTCGGCGCCGCCATGACGCCGTATGAGGTGTTCTTCTTTTCCTCCGGCGCTGTGGAGGAGGGGTGGAAGATCAAGGACCTGATCCAGTCGCGGATCAACGTCCTGGTGGGGTTCCCGCTCGGCGGGCTGCTGTCCGTCGCGATCGCCGGCTGCGCCGCCGTCGTGCTCCTCCCGGCCGGGATATCCGTCACGTCCCTCTCCCAGGTGATCCTCCCGGTGGCGGAGGGCGCCGGAAAACTGGGGCTCGCCGTCGTCCTTCTGGGCATTGTGGCTGCGACGTTCGGCGCTGCGCTGGAGACGACGCTGTCCAGTGGCTACACGCTGGCGCAGTTCTTCGGCTGGTCCTGGGGCAAGTTCCGGGCGCCCGCGAAGGCCGCGCGTTTCCACGTGTCCATGATCATCTGCCTGCTGGTGGGCATCGCGGTGCTGGCCACCGGCGTGGACCCTGTGCTGGTCACCGAATACTCCGTGGTGTTCTCCGCGGTGGCGCTGCCGCTGACGTACCTGCCCATCCTGATCGTCGCCAACGATCCGCAGTACATGGGCAAGCACGTCAACGGCCGGGGCGTGAATGTGGTGGCGATGGTCTACCTCGTGGTGATCCTCGTGGCCTCGCTGGCGGCCATACCCCTGATGATCGTGACAGGAGCCGGCGCATGAAAACGCCCCGCCCGCCGGGCTCTGATCCCTTGGCCCCGATTCCTCCCGTTGCCGGACAGACCCTGGACGCGCAGCTGCACCTGCTGGACCGCCAGGTTTTGGACAGCGACGGCGTCCCCGTCACCACCGTGGACGACCTCGAACTCGGCGCCCCCGAGGGCGAACCTGAGACTCCTATAGAGACGGTGATCCCTACAGGAACACCGGCTCCGGTGCTCAGGGCGCTGCTGACCGGCCCCGTGCTGGGGACGCGCATCTTCGGCGGCAGGCCGCCGTCGTCCCGGCTGATCCGGATCCCGTGGGCCGACGTGGCCAGCGTCGGCGTGGTGGTCCGGCTCGGTGTCAGCGGCCAGGGCCTCGACGCCGACTGGGTGGAGCGCTGGATCCGCGACAAGATCATCGCCCGGATTCCGGGAGGCCGCCGTGATCCTCGGTGACCTGCTGGGCACTCCGGTGCACAACGACGACGGCGTGTGGCTGGGGCGCGTGGCCGACGCCCGGTTTGTGGTGGACGGCGCCCCGCACCGGCTGATGGCCGACGCCCGGCTGCTGGGCCTGGTGGTCAGCCCGCACAGCTGGTCGTCGTTCATGGGCTACGAGCGGAACAGCCTCACGCAGCCGTGGCCCCTGCCTAAGCTGCTGCGGTGGCGGCACCGCGGATCCTTTTTTGTGATGTGGGAGGACATCGAGGTGCTCGGCGACCGGTCCGTCCGGCTGCGGCCCGGGTACACGGCGTACAGTCCGGCGCTGGACGGAAACGGGCAGGAGTAGTGCCGGCATCTCCCGTGATGCGGGTCTCAAATGGTTGTTGCTGCAAGTTTGTCGCTGGGCAGGCCGGATGTCCTGTAGAGTTGTTCACGTTGTTGTGTTTGCATTGTGTAGTTCAGGCAGTACGCGCGGTCGAAAGTCCGCGTTCTTCTGAAGTAGCGGTTTTGAACACCCCACACCGGAGGACCCGAAAGTCGGGACTTTTCCTCCACCTTCACGAAGGACAAAAATAATGGCTACTGGTACCGTCAAATGGTTTAACGCTGAAAAGGGCTTCGGCTTCATCTCCCCGGACGACTCCTCGCAGGACGTTTTCGCGCACTACTCCGCGATCAACTCCTCCGGCTTCCGCTCCCTCGAAGAGAACCAGAAGGTTTCCTTCGAAACCGAGCAGGGCCCCAAGGGTCCCCAGGCTGTAAACATCCAGGCTATCTAATTTCCTAGATAACCGGGACCGTTAGGTTTCGAGCAGGGCCCGTCTTCGGACGGGCCCTGCTTTTGTTAACCCGGTTGTGCTGTAACGCTGGTGCCCCGACCTTCGGCGCTCTGGAACAATGGCCATCATGCAACCAACCGCCACCGTCCCTGCCTTTGACCTGCGAATCAGCATCACAGGCACTGAGCCAGAGGTCTGGCGGCGGCTTCAGCTCCCGGAAACCATCACCGTCCCGGAATTCCACCGCGCCCTTCAGGCCGCCTTCGGGTGGGAAAACCGCCACCTCTACGGGATCCGCTGTACTGACCTCCGCGGAGAAGGGCGCGTCATCGTCGGCCCGGACGAAGCGGTCGAGGACAGCTACGCCGAGCCGGCGTCCGGCGTCGCGCTCGTTGAACTTCTGGATGCAAAGAGGACCGGACCCGCCGACTTCGAATACGAATACGACTTCGGCGATGCCTGGACGCACACCGTCGAGTTGATGGGGCCCGTAGAGCTTCCCGAGAAGACTCTGCGCTGCACAGACGGCGCCAACCGCGGCCCGGTGGAAGATTCAGGCGGTCCACACGGCTACCGACGGATCGTTGAAGTCCTGGGCGATCCCGGGCACCCGGAATACGAGGACACCGCTAGCTGGTACAAGTTCGCCACCGGCGAGGACGCCACAGCGTTCGCGCCGACCGCGTTCGACGCCGGCGCGCTCAACGCCCGGCTGGACGAGCTCGCCCTGCAGCTCTGGCCCGAGCCGCCCACGGACGTCGAGATCGACGCCGTCGTCCATTCCGTCCACTGGTTCCTGTCCCAGGTTCCCGCCGACGGGCTGCCGCTGACCCAGGACGGCTACCTCAAACCGGCCTTCGTCAGGGAAACCTTTGACGCCCTCGGCCTCGACGACAGATGGCCCGGCAAGGCCAACCGCGAGGTTCAGACCCTGCCCGTCCTGCAGCTCCGGGAGCAGCTGCAGGCCTGGAAACTGCTCCGGAAGTCCAAGGGGCGGCTGCTGCTCTCGCCCGCCGGCCGCAAAATGTCCGACGGCGGCCAACCCCTCTGGGATTACCTCGCCAACGCCGTCGGCAACCCTCCGGAGGAAGCAGCCGCAACAGTGAACGGCCTCCTGGTGCAATGGCTGCTCGACGGCACCACGCCGCGTTGGGATGAACGGGCACGGATCATTGCCGACACCCTCAACGTCGAAGGGTTCCGCACCAGGACCGGGGCGCCCATCCCGCTGGACCTGGGCCGAGACATGTACCTCCGCAGCCGCGGGACGCTGCAGTGCCTGCAGCTGACTGTTCCCAGCGACCGCTTCACGGCCCCTCCCGTGCTGACCGACGGCGGCCGAAAGTTCCTGCTTCAGGTACAGGGGCTGCTTCAGGGGCGGTAGGCGGCCGGTTACAGCTGGCCGCGGGCTGCCAGGAACGCGGTCAGTGCGGGGCTGTCGATCTCCTTCGCCAGCCACGGGACGGCCTGGGCCGCCGCCTCGTCACCGAGCACGGCGCGGTGGGATTGCGCCCGGACCACAAACTCGCGCATCCCGCTCCGGCTGGCAAGGGCTCCGAGACGCTCGACCACTTCTCCAGCACGGCCAGACCGTGCGGCGATGGCCACCTCCGCCGCAACGTCCAGCAGCCGGGCCGAGTACCAGACGTACCAGGGCTTGGGCTTCATCCCTCGGTCCACCCAGTGCTGTGCCGCGGCAAGGTCGCCGTGCGCCAGGAACAGACGCGCTTCGGCGCCCGCGGCGAGGGCCATGTAGCAGTGGTCCCCGGCCAGGTCCGCCATCACCCAGGACCGGTCGATCATTTCTGCGGCAGCCTCGAGGTCTCCCGCCGCCAGGTAGGTTTCGCCTCGAACTCCGGCCACGAACGGCTCGAACGCTGTCCAGTGCTCGGCGAGGATCCATCCGAGGGCGCGGTCCAGGGCCTCTGCCGCCGGTTCCAGTTCGCCGCGCAGCAGCCATACGCGGCCCAGGAGCGCGCTGCTGAACGCCAGTTGCCGGCGGTTCCGTGCCTCCCTGGCCAGTTTGGCGGACGCGGTCAGCGCCTCCACCGCGTCGCCATAACGTGCGGTGTCCGACGCCAGCATGCCCTGGATCGCCAGGACCCAGGCCTGCTCGTCGGGGAATCGGGCGGCGGCCGCACGGGCCCGCTCCAGCCAGCCCGCCGCCCGGTCCGGTACGCCCCGCTGGACGGACAGGTACCCCAGCTCGCGGTAAGCAGCCGCCGTAGTGGGGGACACGCCGTCGTACTTTTCCGACCGCGCCTCCGCCGGCGGTGCCTCGGCTGACAGCGCCTCCGCTGACAGCGCCCGGTGCAGGAAATCCGCCACCTCCGCGCCGCGGCCGCCCGCCTGGTGGATCATCGCCCCGGCGAGCGTGACCAGCGACTCGGCGAGGAGGTGCCGGTCAGGGGTGCGCTGGGCCAGGACGACGGCGAGCCGCAGCTGATCCAGGCCCCGGTCCACGGCTCCGGCCGAGAGCGAGGCGCCGCCGGCGTCGAGATAGGACCGGACGGTGGCCACCGTGGCGGGAATCCCCGGGTCCGCCTCTGGCTCCGCACCCGATAGTGCTCGGCGGATTTCCGGCGGTAGCGGCAGGCCCAGTTCGTCGCGGTAAAGGTTGGCGCACTTGGCCACGTGCTCGCGGGCATGCCGGTGCTCACCGATGGCCACCAGCGCCCGGACCAGCACGGCGTTGCAGTCGGTGTGGAACGGGTCCCGCTGCAGCGCCAGCGTGGCCAGCTCCGCAGCCTCGCGCGGATCACCGGAAGCCAGCGCGGACACGGAGGACTCGTACAGCAGGGACTGCGCGCAGTTCTCCAGCCGGTAACGCTGGTCGGCCAGCCAGGAATCGAACACCGGGCAATCGGCGAAGGACAGCCCCTCCAGCAGTTGGCCGTTCAGACTGTGCGGGTCGGGGCGGGGGATGGCTCCCGCCCCGACCAGTTCGAGGGCATCGCAGCGCCACGACGGCAGCAGCGCCAGCCGCAGGGGATCGCCGTCGAGCGTTGCACCGGTGAGCGTCCGCCGCAGCTCGGAGAGGTTCCAGCGCAGGGCGCCGAGGGGATCGGCGGCGTCCGGAAACAGCAGCGCTGCCAACCGCGACCGCCCGGTGCCGTCCGGCTGAAGCGCAAGGTAGGCCAGCACGGCCCATGCCTTGCGGCCTCTGGGCTGCGGGGGAGGGGTGCCGGTGGACTCGATCGCCGGTGGACCGAGGAGCCGGATCCACGTCTCGGCCATACGGCTCATGGTACCGCCGCGGCTTTTCACTGTCTGCGGCGGCTCACACGCTTGCTCACACGCATGCCGCACAGACTGAGGCCATCCAATCAGCACCGCCACTCATCCGAGGGAAATACCATGGAACTGCTCATCATCATCCTGCTCGTTGGACTCTGGGCTATCGGCGCCACCGTCCGTGCCGTCCTCAGCGACGGCCGTGGCCACACTCCCGGTGTGCATTCCAGAGAGGGATGGCACGCAGGCCACCTACCGAGCGTTCCCTTCTCGGAGGCGCGGCTTTAGGGCTGAGGCTTTCGTTTCGACCGGCTCAACCAGATGGGCCCGTTCGTGTCAGGGCGGCCCCGGCCCTTAGACTGGAGGCAGGTGAGCCGGGAAGTCTGGTCGGCACAGTATTTGTCGACCCAATGATCAGGACGCCTAATGGACCAGAACCCACCCTCAACTCCGCCCCGCCGCGGATCCACCGTCTTCGGACGCGGCAGCTACGCCGAGGCGCTGCGCATTGCGGCGATACTGCGGAAAGAAACCGTCGGCGGCGCCCTGCTGGTCGCCGCAGCCGTTATCGCGCTCATCTGGGCCAATTCCCCCCTGGCCGAGAGCTATTTCGGACTCCGGGACTTCAGGATCGGCTACGAGCCCTGGCACCTTAACCTCAGCCTCGGAGCCTGGGCCGCCGATGGCCTGCTGGCAATCTTCTTCTTCCTCGTCGGACTCGAACTCAAACGGGAGTTCGTCGCCGGAGACCTGCGACAGATCAGCAAATCCATCGTCCCCATCGCCGCCGCCGTCGGCGGCGTCGCCGTCCCCGCGGTAATCTACGCCCTGATCAACCTCTCAAGTCCGGAGACGTTGCGGGGGTGGGCCATCCCCACCGCCACCGACATCGCCTTCGCCGTGGCCGTCCTGGCGATCATCGGCTCCCACCTGCCCAGCGCCCTGCGGATCTTCCTGCTCACCCTCGCCGTGGTCGACGACCTGATCGCGATCAGCATCATCGCCATCTTCTACTCGCACGACATCCAGCCCGGGCCGCTGCTGCTGGCACTGATCCCTCTGGGCCTCTACACCTTCCTCGCCCAGAAATACCGCCGGTTCTTTGGCACCAGGCTGGCAGCAGCCTGGTTCATCCTGCTGCCCCTGGGCATCGCCACCTGGACGCTCGTGCACGCCTCAGGCATCCACGCCACCGTAGCCGGCGTGCTGCTGGGATTCGCCGTCCCCGTGATCCGCTCCCAGGCAAGCGGTGGCCCCAAAGCCGGCCCCGGCCTCGCGGAAACGTTCGAACACCGCTTCCGCCCCATCTCCGCCGGCATCGCCGTACCGATCTTCGCGTTCTTCTCCGCGGGCGTCGCCGTCGGAGGATTGGACGGCCTGGTCTCGGCCCTGATCGACCCGGTCGCCCTGGGCATCATCCTCGCCCTCGTACTGGGTAAGCCTGCGGGGATTCTGGGCACCACCTGGGTTCTCACAAAGGCAACCAGGGCAAGGCTGGATGATTCCTTCAAATGGATCGACATCTTCGGGGTCTCCGTCCTGGCCGGAATAGGTTTCACCGTCTCCCTGCTCGTGGCTGAACTGAGTTTCGGCCACGGAAGCATCCACGACGACCACGCTAAAGTCGGCATTCTAACCGCGTCCCTCATTGCTGCACTGCTCGCAGCCGCCGTCCTCAGCACCAGAAACCGCCAATACCGGCTGGCAGAAGCTGAAGAGGAAATCGACTCAGACCAGGACGGCATCCCCGACGTCTATGAACAGGACCACCGCTCTTGAACCCAGTGTGGCAATGAGGGAGCGGGCGGACGGCAACCCGTACCTGGTCAAGCCCAACCCGCGGTGGACCCGGTTTCGGCGGGCGCAACCGGCGGGCTAGTGCAGCCCCATCGCTTCGCGCACTTCGTCCAGGATGTGGTGCATGGCGCTCTCCGCAGCCGTGGCGTCCCCGCCGGCGATGGCGGCGGCTACTTCCTCGTGGGCGTCGAGGGCCTCCGGCCGCGGCTTGAATGGCATGAGGCCCTGATGGGTGCGGCTGGTGAGCACCTCGGCCACCATCCCTTCAAGGGACGAGAACATCTCGTTCCCGCAGCTTTTCAGCAGCAGCCGGTGATAGGCGATGTCGGCCGCGAGGAACGCCTGAAGCTCTCCGGCCTCGCCAAGCCGCCGCAGGTCCGCGGCCAAGGCCACCAGCTGGCTGCGCTCCGCTGCACTTGCCCGGCGGGCGGCACCTGCCGCTGCAATGGGTTCGACGGCGATACGCAGCTCAGTGAGGCTGGCGTACTGTTGCGCCCGGCGATCCGATGCGAGGCGCCACCGCACCAGTTTGGGGTCATAGACATTCCAGAGCTCCGGGCTCTGAACCACGATCCCCACCCGGCGGCGCGAGTAAACCAGGTTCATCGACTCGAGGACCTTCATGGTGTCGCGAGCCACAGTTCGGGACACGCAGTACTCCTGCTGCAGGCCTTCAAGGGTCAGCCGGCTTCCGGGCGCCAGCGCGTCGGAGGCGATAGCCACGCCCACAGCGTCAAGGACGCGTTCGTGCATGGCGGGTGACAACCCGCCGTCGTACGCGTTACCCGCGCGGTCTTCTGTCGCCGTCGACATCGTCCTGCCTTCCCTTTGCGCTGAAGCGCTCCTCCAGACTACCGGACAATGAAGGCAAAGGTATGACCTGTGACACGCAAAGATAGTATCTTTCGGATGAATTGGTGATACCTTATCTCCAGCGCAGTTCGAGTCGGGCTGCAGATTGAGCTTCTTCCACAAGCCAAAGACGTCTTCTTCGGAGGTAAACATGCAGTTTCCAGCCACGCACCTGGTGGTGATGGGCGTTGCCGGTTCGGGCAAGTCCACGATCGCCGCGGCCCTGTCCAAGCACCTCGGCTGGGCAAGCGCGGAGGCGGACGAGTTCCACCCGCAGTCCAACATCAACAAGATGAGCCAGGGCATTCCACTGCAGGACGAGGACCGGTGGCCCTGGCTGCAGCAGATCCAGAACTGGATGACCGGGCAGGCGCGTGCCGGCCACAGCACCGTGCTCACCTGCTCCGCGCTCAAGCAGAGCTACCGCAAGCTGCTGGCCGAAGCCGAAGGGCGCGTGCTCTTCATCCACCTGGACGGCGACGCTGCCCTGATCAGCCAGCGGATGCAGGGACGCGAGGGCCACTTCATGCCGCCCACGCTCCTGCCCAGCCAGCTGGCCACCCTGGAACCGCTGACCGCGGAAGAGCTTGAGGCAGGCAGCGTCCGCCTTGACATCACCCGCTCGCCCGAGGAACTCATCGCCGCCATCCTGGCCGCGCTGCAGCTCCCCGCCAGCGAGGAGCTTCCCACCAATCAGGCGCCCTGCGCCAACTAGCTGCATCACCGGGCGCCGCGCACTTCGGGACACGGCGCCCACCCCCCAAGAAATCTGCTTCAAAGGAGAATCATGACCATCGAAGGATGGACACAAACGCTGGGCGCAGGTCCGCTGCTGCTTATCGCGGCTGCCGCAATCGGCGTCCTGCTGTTCCTGATCATCAGGCTGCGCATGCACGCGCTGCTTGCGCTGATCCTGGTCAGCCTCGCCACGGCCTTCGCCACGGGCATCCCCGCCAACCAGGTGGTGCCGGTGCTGGTGAACGGTTTCGGCACCACCCTCGGCACCGTTGCGCTGCTTGTCGGTCTGGGCGCCATGCTGGGCCGCATCGTGGAAACCAGCGGCGGTGCGAAGGTGCTGGCCGACTACCTGATCGGCATCTTCGGTGAAAAGCGCGCCCCGTTCGCGCTGGGCCTCGCCTCCCTCATCTTCGGCTTCCCGATCTTCTTCGACGCCGGCCTCGTGGTCATGCTCCCCGTCGTGTTCGCCGTGGCCCACCGTCTGGGCGGCGGAGTGCTGCGCTATGGCCTCCCCGCTGCCGGTGCCTTCTCTGTGATGCACATCTTCCTGCCGCCGCACCCGGGACCCGTCTCGGCGTCGGCCTTCTTTGAGGCGAACGTCGGCCTCGTCACCATCGCCGGCCTCCTCACCGCGATCCCCACCTGGTACGTCACCGCCTACCTGTACGGCCTGTGGACCGGCAAGAAGCTGATGCTTCCGGTTCCCGAACTCCTTGGCCACGCCAGTGCCGAGGCCGAATCCCACCCGCCGCGGTTCCGTACTGTCATTGGCCTGCTGCTCCTGCCGCTGGTCCTGATCTTCATCAACACGGGCCTGAACACCTTTGCCGCATCCGGCGTCCTGTCCGAATCGGTCAAGGGCGAGCAGTGGTTCCAGGTGCTGCGGACCCTGGGCGAGACCCCGGTGGCCCTGCTCATCTCCGTCCTCGTGGCGATGTTCGTCCTCGGCGCCCGCCGTGGCGTCCACAACGGTGCACTGGAGAAGCTGCTCGAGTCCTCGCTGGGTCCGGTCTGCTCGGTCATCCTCATCACCGGCGCCGGCGGCATGTTCGGCGGCGTGCTGCGCACCTCCGGCATCGGCGACGCCCTTGCGGACGTGCTGGGCAACATGGGCATCCCGTTGATCCTGGCAGGCTTCCTGGTCTCCTCGATCCTGCGCATCGCCCAGGGCTCCGCGACCGTGGCGCTGACCACCACCGCAGGCCTCATCGCTCCAGCCGTCGCTTCGGCCGGACTGAACGGGATGCAGATCGCCGCCATGGTGATCGCCGTGGCCGCAGGCTCCGTGGTGGTCTCCCATGTCAACGACTCGGGCTTCTGGCTGGTGGGCCGCTTCTTCGGCATGGACGTCAAGACCACGCTGAAGACCTGGACGATCATGGAAACCCTCATCGGTGTCATGGGCTTCGCCATCGCGGCGGTGATCTTCCTGGTCGCCGGGCTGGCGGGATAGCTGCTTTTCTTGAGTGCGACGGCGGGAGGCCGGCAGATCTGCCGGCCTCCCGCCGTCGTACCTGGGTATAAAAGTGCGGGAGACTGGAACTCCTCAACCACGAAGGCGGACCACCTTGATCACTCTCCAGCAGGATGCCGAAGGCTTCATCCGGATGAATCGGCACTTCCCGGACAGCATCCTCGTCTCCATCACCTTTTCCGACGGCACAGCGGAGGAGGTCTCCGGCAAGCGACTCAACCAGGCCTACGACGAAGCCCTGGCCGAGTTCCGCGCACAGAACCACCTGGATGCGAAGGGATTCTCGCGTCACCAGAAGAGCCGGAGCAACCCCGGAAACAAGGTCGACTTCGTGCGGGTCCAGCCCGGCATGGGTGACTGAGGGGCACTGTCGTTTAATGCAACGCGGGGTCAGATACCGCCCAATCCGCTGCCGGGATTGGGCGGTATCTGACCCCGCGTTGTTGTTTCAGCCGGCGGTGGCTACTCGGCGAGGGCCTTGATGACCTCCTTGGCCACGTCCTCGCTGGACTGCGGGTTCTGGCCGCTGATCAGGTTGCCCTCCCGCACCACGTGGCTGGCCCAGTCCGGGCCCGTCTCCACGTTGGCACCCTTCTCCCGCAGCGCCGTCTCCACCAGCCACGGCGTGTTCTCGCCGGTGCCGCCGCCCAGTTCCTCTGAGTCGGCGAACACCGTCAGCTTGCGGCCCGCGAAAGTGAACGCGCCGTCGTCGGCAGTGGCGCTGAGCAGGCCCGCCGGGCCGTGGCAGAAGGGCGCGATGATCTTGCCGACGCCGTCGGCCTCCACGAGAATCCGGCCGAGGTCCCTGTCCTGGAAAAGGTCGGCCATAGGGCCATGGCCGCCGGGCAGGACCACGGCGTCGTACCCGGACATGTCGACGTCGGCCAGCACCAGCGGTGCGAAGAGGTCGACGTCGATCATTTCCAGATAGGTGCGGAAGTCCTCCGCCCGCTCCTCGCTGCCGACGGCGTCTGCCTGCAGGCTGATCTTGTCCACGGTCGGCTTGACGCCGCCGGGCGTGGCGAAGTCCACGTTGTGCCCGGCCTGCTGCAGGGTCCGATGTGCCACCACCAGCTCCTCCGCCCAGAACCCGGTGGGGTGCTGGCTGCCATCCTTCATGGTCAGCGAATCGGCCGCCGAGACGACCATCAGAATGTTAGCCATTGTCCTTACTCCTTATGTGGGTTTCTTGGTTTCGACGGGGGACGCTGATCGAGCTCGTCGAGATCTGGCGGCCCCCGCGTTCAATCGGCGACGACCTCAGCCGGCCCAGGTCCTCAGCCGCAGCGGCGGCTCCTCGCCGCCGGCCTTCCGAACCAGCACCTGGTTCACGCCCGTCAGGCCACCTTCAAAGCCGAGTGCGCTGGAGGCCATGTACAGCCGCCAGACGCGCGCGCGGCCTTCGGACGTCAGCCGGACTGCTTCGTCCCACTGTTCCTCGAGGTTCTTCACCCAGGCGCGCAGCGTCAGGGCGTAGTGCCGGCGGAGGGCCTCGACGTCGAGCACTTCGAAGCCGCCGCCCTCGAGCGCCGTCATCAGTTCCGAGAGGCTGAGCATCTGGCCGTCGGGGAAGACATAGCGGGGCAGGAAGGAATTGGGATCGTCCTCTGTGGGCCCGGCGTTCCAGGAAATGGCGTGATTCAGCATCCGGCCGCCAGGGCGGAGCAGGCCGTGGAGCTGCGAGACGTAGCGGTTCAGCTGCTCGCGGCCCACGTGCTCGGACATGCCGACGGAGCTGATCGCGTCGTAGGGCCCGTCGTTCACGTCACGGTAGTCCTGGACGCGGATATCCACTCGGTCCGTCAGTCCGGCCTCGGCGACCCGCTTGCGGACCAGCTCGGCCTGTTCGGTGGAAATCGTGATTCCAACAACGGTGACGCCGTACCGCTCGGCGGCATGCAGGGCAAAGCTGCCCCAGCCGCAGCCAACGTCCAGCAGGCGCTGGCCGGGCTGCAGGCCCAGCTTGCGGCAGACCAGATCGAGCTTCTCCTCCTGGGCTTCTTCCAGGCTTATGCCTTCATCGGACCAGACCGCGCACGAGTAGACCAGCGACGGGCCGAGGACCAGCCGGTAAAAGTCGTTGCCGACGTCGTAATGGTGTGAGATCGCGGCGGCGTCCCGTTTCCTGGAGTGCCGCCGGCCGTGCTTTTCCACCCTCGCTTCCTCCGGCGGGGGAGCAGGATTGGGACCCACTGCTCCGAGCCTGGCGCCGGTCTTCAGCAGAGTCCACACCTCCCGCGGCGTCAGCGGGCTGAATGGGCCTGGCTGGGCGAACTTGCCGGCGGAACTCAGTGCGGCGAAGGCCTCGAAGATGTCGCCGTGGGCCGTGATCTCGCCGGCGACGTACGCCCGGCTCAGGCCCAATTGCCCGGGGGACCAGAGGATCCGCCGCAGCGCCCGGCGGGACGTGAACTCGATCAGCGGGGCATCTTCGGGACCGGCTTCGGAGCCGTCCCAGGCCCGCAGCCGGATCGGAATCTCGCCGGTGCCCGACTCCCCGGTGCCCAGCACGATGCCCAATGCCTTGGCCAGCTTTGGCGCCACTCCCTTTGTCTTTGCCATACTCGTCGCCTCTCGTCCCCGTGCCCAGCTAGGGTCTGCGCCATTGCAGTCCTGTGCAATAACGTACACAAGCCTGCCCGCACCGGACAGGGAGACAAACCTGTCTCGCAGGGGTCACAGGCGTCCGGGCGTTCCTTCGCGGCTTGGCCGGTGAGTCGAGTCGGACCGTCCGAAGCTCTCGGCTCTGGACCGGCAATCCGCCCGGTGGGATGCTGATCGCAAATACCGACGGAGAGGGAGGCTGAACTGCCATGGACGACTCGCCGGAGACGCGCCAGAGGCTGTCCGACCGCATCGAGGAAAAACAGTCTGCACTCCGCTCCTACCTGGAACGGCTCCGGCCGCGCCGGCACAAGCTGACGGAATTCAGCGTCACCGGGAGTGTACTGGCCGCCATGCTCACGGCCGGCCCTGCGTTCGGGGGTACGGGGTTCACTGCGGCAGTCCAGGGCATGTTCTCCCTGGGCGACGCTTCCGTGGTGTGGCGTGTCCTTTGCCTGGGAGCGGTGATTCTGTCCGTCGGGGCCGGGCTCGCCACGAACTTCGCCAATTCCCAGGCTTTGGCTGAAAAGGTCACTGCAGCGGAGACAGCAATCGCCCAACTGGAAGGGCTGCAACTGTCTCTGGGTTTCGGCCACATAGCGATTGAGGAAGCAGCGATGCTGTACAAGCAGTTCGTTTCCCATGTGGCGTTCGTGGATAAAGTGCCTTCGCGCTGACGGGTACTGATGGCAGCTTGGCACCAAACGCCGTCGTCGAATGAATGGAGCCTTCTCCCGCTCCGTACTGAGGAGAACAGAGAGCGGTGGCAGGGGAGAGGTTCCTGACTTCCCCGCTTCGTGACGGATCATCTGCTCCGGTGGCTGGTCTCTGTCTCCGAGGAGATCTGTCGACTCAGCTTCCCTGCCATTCACCATGGGCGACCGGCCCGGACGGAGGTAGTGACTTGATAGGAACGTGCAGCTTTCCTCTCAATGCTTTGTCCGCCCGGCCGGTCGATCGGCTCGCCTTCCTCCACCCTCGACAGGAATGAGCAGGCATGACTCCCGAAGCGATGTGGCTACGACGGGATGACAGAGACCTTTCCAACGGACAGGACTCTCGTGTAGTTCAAACACATGCGTTCTCGTCGGTTAACCGAAGAGCCTGCTCTCCCGGAGCACGTGGACCCGCTTCCGATGTCGGCCAACTTCCCCGCAGTCCTGCCGAGCTCCGCCACAGCCGACAACCAACGAGCGCTGCCTAAATTGTTCTTATAACGAACATTTGTACGTGACATGAACGTCAATGTACTCTGATTGGCGGTAAAGCATGCGGTGGGTCACGTCTACCTGTGAGAGGACTCTCAAACGGTTGCCGCTTCCATTTTTTCCCTAATCAATGAGGATTCCATGACAACTTCTCCCTCCGCCCTCCCGTCACGATGGCCTGTGTGGCTTTGCTGGCTGGCAATGGTCCTGGACGGCTTTGACCTCGTGGTGCTAGGCACCGTCATTCCCACTCTGATCAAGACGGGCGAACTTGGCTTTGACGCAGTAGGCGCTACATTCGTCGCAACAATCTCTCTTGTAGGCGTCGGTTTGGGAGCGCTCTTTATTGCCCCGCTCTCAGACCGTCTCGGTCGCCGGAACCTGCTGGTTGCATGCGTGCTCTGGTTCTCGATTTTCACCCTCGCGGTGATGTGGGCGCCTAACGTGGCCGTCTTTGGTGCTTTCCGGCTCTTGGCCGGGGTCGGGCTTGGGGCTTGCCTGCCGGCCGCCCTTGCCTACATGAACGACTATGCCCCGGCAGGTTCAGCCGGCAAGTCAACCACCCGCACGATGACCGGGTACCATGTGGGAGCGGTGGCGACGGCCTTCCTTGCATTGATAGTCATTCCAGACTGGCGCATCATGTTCCTGGTGGGAGGCGTTTCCGGTTTAGTCCTCCTGCCGTTCCTGTGGTTCAAACTGCCGGAGACCTTGCCGGCTGCCAGGACTGCCAGGACAGAGGAGCAGGCCGGTTTCCGGGATCTGGTCAAGAAGCCCTACCCTCTGGTCGCCGCGGCGATCGCTGCGGCGTCATTCATGGGGCTGCTGCTGGTGTATGGCTTGAATACCTGGCTTCCGCAGCTTATGGCTTCGGCCGGATATCCCGTCAGTGCAGGGCTCTCCCTGCTCCTGGTCTTGAATCTTGGCGCCGTTGCCGGCCTCATTGTCGCCGGTGTCTTGGCGGATAGGCACGGGACCAAACCCATCGTGTTGCTTTGGTTTGGTCTTTCGGCGGTTTGCCTCGCCCTCTTGAGCGTTAAGGTTGACAACGCGGTCCTGCTAAACGCCCTCGTCTTTGTCACGGGAGTGTTTGTCTTCAGTTCTCAAGTACTCGTTTACGCCTGGGTTAGCCAGTTGTTCCCGGCCCGCCTGCGCGCAACGGCACTCGGATTCGCTGCCGGTGTCGGGCGCGTGGGCGCAATTGCAGGACCTGCCGTGACAGGCGGGCTGGTCGCAGCCGGCATCGCTTACCCGTGGGGGTTCTACATCTTCGCAGCAGCCGGCGCTCTCGCCGTGGTTGCCCTGGTGACGGTCCCGCACTCCGTGGCCAACACCAACGCGGTGGCCAACACCAGCGCGAACGCCACGGCTCGCTAGGCCCGCGTCCGACGGCCTGGAGCAGCCGAGTCTGGACCGGACGTGAGTGCGGTGGGATCCTGATCCAAACGTCGACGGGGGGAGAAAGGCTGTAGCAGACCATGGACGAATCCGCGGATACGCGTCAACGGCTGTCCGACCGCATAAACCAAAAGCAGCAGGCCATCCGCTCCTACCTGGGACGGGAACGGCCACGACGGAACAGACTCTCCAACATCAGCATCGTGGGCAGTGCACTGGCGGCCATGCTCACGGCTGGCCCAGCAGTGGGCGGAACGGGATTCACCGAAGCGGTCCAGGGCATCTTTTCCCTGGGCGACGACTCCATCGTTTGGCGGTTCCTCTGTCTCGCGGCGGTAGTTCTCTCGGTCGCCGCCGCCCTGGCCACGAACTTCGCCAACTCCCGCGCCCTGGGCGAAAAGGTCAGCGCGGCCGAGAGCGCCAACGCCCAGCTCGATGGACTGCAGTTGTCCCTGAACTTCGGCAACCTGGCCGTGGCCGACGCACTGAAGCTCTATCAGCAAGCCGTGGCACCGGTGGCCTTCGTGGACGAGGCGCCCTCGCGCTGAGCTGCTTCCTGGAAAACGTACGACGGCGGGTTGCTGGCGGGAATGCCAGCCACCCATTCGAATTCGATCGGGTCGTCACCGGGGTGATTCACCCGGTTCACCCCGCCGTCGCCGGCCCTTAACCCTGCCCGTCAAGCATGGGTCCCATGACTGCTCTTTCCCGCCGAATCGTCCTCAAAGGCGCCATCGCCGCCGCCGGTGCCGCCGCCGTCGCACCTTCTCTCGTGGTCCCGGCCCACGCATCCCGGCCGTCCGCGGTTCCCCTGGTCCGCAACCGCCTGACCCTCCCGTCCGGCATCTCCACCGGGGACGTCACCACCAACTCCGGCGTCCTGTGGTCGCGCGCGTCGGGCGCCGGCCGGCTGGTCGCCAACCTGGTGGCCGTCGACGAGGACGGGTCCGCGCTCCGCGGCGGCCGCGCCTTCAGCCGCGTGCTGCGCGGCACCGCTGCCAGCGACGCCACCGACTTCACCTCGAAGATCCACGCCCGTGACCTCCCGTCGGGCACCCGCTTTGCGATCGCCATGCACTTCGAGGACCCGGACGGCAACGCAGGGGAGACCGCCCGCGGTTCATTCAGCACTGCGCCCGGTTCGAAGGCCAACAGCCCCTGGTCCCGCAGCGCCGGGAGCGAGCGCGGGCAGAGCTTCGTCTGGACCGGGGATACCGCGGGCCAGGGCTGGGGCATCAACGAGGGGATCGGCGGCATGCGCGGGTATGCGGCCATGCTCGCCACCAAGCCGGACTTCTTCATCCACTCCGGCGACACCATCTACGCCGACGGCCCCATCGCCGCCCAGGTCACCGAGCCCGACGGCCAGATCTGGCGCAACCTCGTGACCGAGGAGGTCTCCAAGGTGGCCGAAACCCTCGAGGAGTACCGCGGCCGGCACCGCTACAACCTCATGGACAAGAACATCCGCGCCCTCTACGCCGAGGTTCCGGTCATCGCCCAGTGGGACGACCACGAAACCACCAACAACTGGTACCCCGGCGAAGTCCTCACCGACGCCCGCTACACCGAGCGCCGCGTCGACGTCCTCGCGGCGCGCGGCCGCCAGGCGTGGCAGGAATACCAGCCCATCGCCCAGCTCAGCGACGGCAGCACCGGCTTCGAACCGGCCCGCATCTACCGCAAGATTTCCCGCGGCCCGCAGCTGGACGTGTTCTGCCTGGACATGCGCACCTTCAAGGACCCCAACACTGACGGCAAGGAAGCGCGCCTCACCCACATCCTCGGCCAGGAGCAGGCCGACTGGCTCATCCGTGAAGTCAGCAAGTCCAAAGCCACCTGGAAGGTGATCTCCGCGGACCTCCCGCTCGGCATCATCGTCCCTGACGGGCCCTCAGCGCAGGAGTCCCTCGCCAACCGCGACGCCGGTGCCCCCTTGGGCAAGGAGCTCGAGATCGCGCGCGTGCTGTCCGCGTTCAAGCGCAACCGGGTTAAAAACGTGGTGTGGCTCACCGCGGACGTGCACTACTGCGCCGCCCACCACTACTCTCCCGAGCGCGCCGCCTTCCGGGACTTCGACCCCTTCTGGGAGTTCGTCGGCGGGCCCATCAACGCCGGCAGCTTCGGACCCAACCAAATGGACGCCACCTTCGGCCCGGAGGTGGTCTTCTCCCGGGCCGGTGCCTACGCCGGCGAGTCCCCCCGCAGCGGCGAAAGCCAGTACTTCGGCCACGTTGACCTCGGCGCGGACGACGTCTTCTCCGTGACCCTCCGCAACGCCAACGGCGCTGTGATTTTCCGCAAGGACCTGCACCCGGAGCCCTAGGCCCGCTCCACCGGCGGCGCCCGGCTCAGTCGACAGTCACCTCGGGCTGCCCTGCGGCGCCGGGAGGCTGCCAGTGCTACCGCCGCCATGGACACGTTGTCCGCCGGAAGCGGGATTTATCCAGAATGGCAGGCCGCTCTGCGGCCAGCAATGGGGGAACTTCTTGCCAGCGGGCGGGCGATTCAGATGGGTAGCCACCCGGCCTGTCCGGTGGGAGGATTCCAATATGAGCGAGTTCTTTCCGGAAAATGGGCCGCACCTGCACGCGCATGCGGCACCCACCACCCAGCAGATGCGCACCGTTGGTCAGCGCCGGCGGGATGCCGAAGAGAAGCTGGAACAGCATCTTCAGGAAGCCCGCCACAAGGACGATCCGCAAAACGATGAACCACTCACACAGTCCGCTGCGGCCGAAGCCGAGAATACCGGCGGGCAGGACGACGGCGGACTGCCCCCCGTGGAGGGTGTGGATCCGAACCCGGGGCGGTGATCCCCACCGGCGCCCTAACCTCGCAAGCTCGGCCAGGGAACCCTGCCGGCGTGGGCCCAACCACCGGCGCCCTAACCTCGCAAGCTCGGCCAGGGAACCCTCCCGGCGTGGGCCCAACCACCGGCGCAACAGGCGGAATCACGACGGCGGGTGGCCGGCATTGCCGGCCACCCGCCGTCGGGCTTTACGGATACTGCGGAACTGCGGTTACTCGAAGTACTCGATCCGCGGTTCGCCCTGGACACCGGCGCGCTGCATCGCGTCCTTCAAGTCCGGGCTGGCAAAGAACGCCCTTGCGGTCTCCACGTTGTCGAAGTGATGGATGACCAGGACATTGTCCGGATCATCCGCCATCCGGTGGACCGACTGCTGGGTGACGCCGCCATCGTTCTGCATGTCGGCGACGGAATCGTAGACCTTGCGCCATGCGTCGTAGTCGGCAACGCGGTGAAGGATGAGTGAAACGGCCATGATGCTTCTCCTTTGAAGCGATGAGTGTCTGAAGCGAGGCTGCGGCCTACGCTTTGGGGCCGGCGGTAAGCGTGTTGTAAACGTCGTAGAAGCTGATTTCCGGCGGGCCGGGAATCCCTACTTCCGCTGAGATGGGTCCGATCTTCTCCTTCGAGAAGGCATCGAACTGCTCGCGCGTTTCCCACGTGTCGACGACGCGGATGCCGTTGTCCGTGGCGGCCACCCAGTGGGTCAGGCCGCCCGGGGCGCCCGGACCGCCGTGGGTGAAGCCCATTTTCTCGATGACTTGGTCGTACTGCTCCAGTGTTGCCCCGGCGAAATCCATGACGATGGCGACAGGCATGACGTCCTCCTGAAATGATTGCGGAATCACCTAAGGCGGCCCAGGATTGGGCCGCCCAAGGCCGTGCTACTCCTGCCCGGCCGAGGTGTCAACAGTCTTTTCATTGACTGAAGGGCGCCCGTCACATTTTCAGCAGAGAACGTAATCCGGCATTCCTACTGCAAGAATGGCGAAGTCATGTGCGGGAGGTCACAAGCAACGGCGCTTGGGACCTCCCGTGCAATGCCCTGGGGAGGCAAGGATGTCAGGAATCAGTTTTACGGCCATCGACTTCGAGACGGCCAACAGCCACCGCGGCTCGGCATGCGCCGTCGGCCTGGTGAAGGTCCGGAACGGGCACATCGTGGACACGGCGTCGTGGCTCATCAAGCCGCCGCCCGGGATCGACGACTTTGATCCCATCAATGTGGAGCTCCACGGCATCGCCCAACCGGACGTCCAGAGCGCCGCCGACTGGGAGATGTCCCTCGAGGGCATTCTGCAGTTCGTCTCCGAGGACCCGATCGTGGCGTTCGATGCCGCCTACGATGCCTCCGTGATGCGTAAAGCCACCGAGCACCAGTATCTGGACCTGCCAGCCAAGGACTTCTACTGCGCGCTGCACCTCGCGGAGGATTACCTGGCCCTGCCACGGCACCGCCTCGGCGACGTGCTGGCCGCGCTGGAACTTCCGCCCGTTGAGCGGCACGAGCCGCGGGCACACGCACTGGCCTGCGCCCAGATCGTGATCGCCGTCGCTGCCCGCCGCGGCTTCACCACTCTGGCCGAGGTCTGGGAAGGGCCGACGACGGCGGTCGGCAAGCGCCGCCGTGGCCGGCGCGTCCGCACCGACTCCGGCCCGGAAGCTGAAACACCCGGCGCCGCTGGGGCCCGGATCGCCGAGGCAGGCACCGCGGACCTGCTGCAGCTGAGCCGCACCGAGGTCGAGCGCCCCGACTTTGAACATTCTGATACTGGCCGCATTGAACCGAACGCGGCCGCCAAACCGGTAGCCCGGAAGCGCGCATTCCGTACCGCGGCGGGGTTGGTCCTGTTCGCTCTGGGCGTCGCGGCCGCCGTCGGGCTCGCCTACCTCACTGGACTCACCATCCGGTACGTCGCCGCCGGCCAGGCCGTCACAGCTGCACTGACGCTCGCCGCCGCCGCGGCCACCATGTGGGCGATCTGGGCAAGCATCACCCGCGGCTGGCACCGGCTCCGCCCCGGCAACTGACGGGCGATAACTGACCTCCCCCGGCGGCCTGCCGCCACGGGTTCATGCTCCGCATCTGCGAGAATGCTCGTGGACCGGGGCGGGCGTAACTGAACAAGGCCGTCCCTTCAGCTCAACGAGGCCTCACGGCCGGGGAAGGCGGACATCCATGCCCATGTGGGCCCAGGCGCTATTTTGGGGAACTCTGGCCGGCGGAGCGCTGGTTCTCGGCTCGGGACTGTCCTGGAAATGGAACATCCCCGCCAAGCTGGTCTCCTCGATAATGGCGTTCGGGGCGGGCGTGCTCATCTCCGCGCTGGCGTTCGAGCTCGTGGACGAGGCTGTGCAGGGCGGGGGACTCTGGCCCACGGTCTTCGGCTTCCTTGCCGGCGCGGTGGTCTACGTGGGCGCCAACGCGTTGCTAGCCCGCTCCGGAGCCAAACACAGGAAACGGTCCAAAGACCAGCAGCCCTCCGAAAAGGACGATCCGGGCAGCGGTACAGCCATCGCCGTCGGGGCACTCCTGGATGGCATTCCTGAATCGGTGGTCCTCGGCCTGGGCCTCATCACCGCAGGCACCGTGAGCCCCGCCATGCTCGCCGCCGTGTTCATCTCGAACGTCCCCGAAGGGCTGTCCAGCACGGCAGGCATGAAGAAGGCCGGCCGCAGCGCCAAGTACGTCTTCGGCGTATGGGGCGGCATCGCGCTCCTCTGCGGGCTCGCCTCGCTGGTAGGCTACACGGCGCTTGAAACCGCACCCGACAGCCTGGTCGCCTTCATCACCGCCGTCGCCGCCGGCGGGATCCTCGCCATGCTCGCGGACACAATGATCCCCGAGGCCTTCGAGGAGCACCACAACCTCACCGGCCTGGTGGCCGCCGTGGGCTTCCTCTCCGCGTTTACCATCCACCATGTTGGCGGCTAATTGGTGACCCCGACGACGGGTGGCCGGCGACGCTGGCGTCCACCCGCCGTCGAGCTTTAACGACCGGTCCAAACGGACCGGTCAGGTCAGGCGGCCGTGACCGTGACCGTCCTGGTGGCGAGAACCTTCGACGTGATCCAGTGCAGGAACTGGATGCTGATGGTGTACCTGCCGGGAGCCGGAGGGTGCAGCAGGAAGTCGAACTTCTCGGCGGCGCCGGACTTGATGATGTTGGTCAGGAGCGGCTGGCGGGCTATCGAGGGCTGCACCGCAGGGCCTGTGGGGCTGGGCGTGGTCCAGTACGCCCGGCCGTCGTGGGCGATCAGCTCGGCGATCCTGGCTGGCCTGCCCGCCGCATCCGTGATCGTGGTCAGCGTGGGGAAATAATCGACGTTGACCATGCGTATCAACGTTGGATACTTGCCGTTCCGCACCACGTTGGCCCGCATCTGGGAGACGGTCCAGACTACGTCGTCGCCCCTCGGCCGAGTAGGGATGTTGCCGCCGAGGAGGAAAAAATGCCTTGGCTCAAAGCGATTCAGCCCAGCGTCCTCGCCGTTGAGCCCCGCGGCATGGTTCAGTTCGTGCCACCGCGGATCGAGGGAGTAGGGCGCAATCAGGGTTTCCGTGGCGATGTCATACAGCGGACCTTCAAAGGTGTGACGGCGTGTCCCGGCCGGCGCGGGCATAGCTGGATTGGCCGGAGGGTCGACGACGATCGCGCCGAACATGCCCATCTGGACGTGGAGCGGGGTGTTGACGTGGCAGTGGTAGAAGTAGGTTCCCGCCGAGCCGCGGTTGGGGTTGCCGCGTTCGGCAACGTCGGGCCTCCACTGGTAGGTGTAATGGCCGGTGACCTCGAAGGAGGTGTGGCCCACGCCGTCGTTCCTCGGATCCGGTTCGATGCCGTGCCAGTGAATGGTGTGGACTCTCTTGCTGGGCTTGATGGTCGACTGGAACAGTTGGCCCTCCTGCATCCGCACCGTAGTCCCGGGGAATTGGCGCCCGAATTCGTTGCCCTCGAAGCTCCACATCTCATGCTCGGAACCGTCGGGAAAATCGAACTTCCGGTTGAAGAAGTCCATCTCGAGGAAGACGTCAGGCTTCAGCGGAAATTCGGTTTCCGGGCTGCCTTCATGCGGCTGGTCGGAGGAGAAGTCCACCTGGCTGCGGAACGTGTGGTGCGGATCCGCGGCCGTAGGCGGTGTCCCTTGCACCGGGGCGGGCTGGCCGGCCAGCACCCAGTCCGCCACCATCCCGCCGGGGTACAGCCCGCCGCGCGCCGTCTGGGACGGCTCCGCGTGGCAGTGCATGGGATACGTCCAGTCCTCGGTCCTGGCGTTCCACACCTGGTCGATCACCTCCGGCGGCCGCCTGACCGGGAGGATGGACTCCTTGCGTTCCAGCGGCTGCAGCTGGATGGTGTCCTCCCACTGCTGGAGCACGACGTCACCCTGGGGCGTAACCCGGCCATGTGACCGTGGAAAGTCGACGCCATTGGAGCGCACGGTCCACACATGGTTGCCGTGGTAGTGCAGCTGGTGGTCAGCGATGCCGGCGTTGACCATCCGCATGAGGTGTCCGGTGCGGATGGCCCCGGCGGACGGGGAGGCGCTGAAGTTGCGCACGTCGGTCTCGCGGGGGTGGCCTGAAGGCAGGGTGTCCTGGTGCCGGCGTTCGTTGAACTCCAAGTCCGTGGTGGCTGCCAGTGACTGGAACCCGGCGAACCCGTTGATGGTGAAGTAGTCCGGCACGGCCGGGGTGGCCAGCGGATCGATAGTCTGCCCCCTCGAGGCGATGCGGGCCCAGTTGGAGTCGACGTCGTGGCACAGCCACAGCCACTGGCGCTCGAACTCGGCCGCGCCGGGGGCCAGCCGCCACGCGTTGCGGGGATCGATCACCACCAGGGCCCCATAGAGACCCAGGGTCCGTTCCACCGGCTGGTTGCCCGGGTCCGTGTAGAGGTAGGTCCCGGGCAGGGGCGCAGGAAACCGCAGCAGCTTCGATGTGCCCGGCGCGACCGGCCCTGATCCGGCGTCGGCCCCGCCCGGTCCCGCGCCGTGGAACCGGATTTCGTGCGGCTGCGCGAGGTTGTTGTGCAGCATGATTTCGATGGTGCTGCCGGTCTCGGCAATCAGTGTCCGGGGCGGAAAGAAGCTGGCCCAGTAACCCCGCCGGGCCAGGAACTGCCGGGCGAAGGCCGGGTCGGGCCGCAGTGGCGTGGGCCTGCCATGCGGCGGCACGGGGGCGCCCAGCGGGTACGTCCTGCTCGCCACCACGCGGCCGTTCGCAGTGATCACCCGGGGACTCATGGCCAGCGCCGGCTTCGGGTCGTTCAGTGCGGTGCGGCGGTCCCCGAACCCGCGGTGGTAGACCAGCGAGCCGTCCACCATGGGCACGAATCCGTCGTTGATGTGGATGTCCAGAGTAGCCACGCCCGACCTCCCAGTGTGCTGGGGACCGGAGTGAAGCTGAAATGCAAGTCCATGTTCGCCCCCAATTGCGCTTTCAGACTGCCCCCATGGTCATGCCTGGAGCCTAGGGAAAGCTTGGGACCGCCGTCGAAAAGGCGTATGTCCTTACATGGGCCGCACCGGCGGCGTTGTTGACGCCCCTACGTGACGACGCCGGTATCAAGCGCTGCAGGCAGCCCGGCTGCTGCCTCAAGGCGCAGCTCCAGGTCGGTCATGACCACCGCGGCCAGGTCACGCAGGTTTGCACTGTCCTCGTCGGTCATGGTGCGGGGTTCGAAGTCCAGGATGCAGAGGGTGCCCAGGTTGTAGCCGCTCCGGGTCTTGAGGGGAGCGCCGGCGTAGAATTTCAGGCCGAAGTCGCCAGCGACCAGCGGATTGAGCAGCGTCCGCGGGTCCTCCGGCGCGTTCTCCACCACCCAGAGATCGTCCTGCAGGATCGCCGACGCGCACAGGCCCGGATCCCTGCTGATCTGCTCCAAGTCCAGGCCGTGGTGGGACTTGAACCAGATCCGGTCGTGATCCACGATCGACACGATGGCCACCGGCACCGAGAACAGCCTGGCAGCCAGCGCGGTGACTCTGTCGAAGGCGCCGTCCGGGGGAGTGTCGAGGATGCCGTAGCTGTGCACGGCCTCCATCCGGGCTTCCTCGTCGGCGGGAATGACGGTGGCGTCAACCTTGTGCTTTCCGCGGCTGCTGAGGGACAGCTCATACAGGGCCTGGCTCACCTCGGCGGTCGATGGCCTGTCCTCCGGGTTCCGTGCGGTCATGGCCGCCAGGAGGAGCCGCCACTCAGGCTCAACGTCCTCCGGGATATGGGGGTCGTCCATCAGGCGGGCGAGGGCGCTCTGCAACGGGTCGCCGGGAAACGCCTGCTGCCCGGTCAGGCTCTCGAGCAGGACCAGGCCCAGGGAGTAGACATCGCTGGGCGGGCCAATGGGCTCGGCCTTCGCCTGCTCGGGGCTGAGGTAGCCCGCGGTGCCAAGGAATCCGCCGTCGTGCAGGTCCGGCGCGTCAGCCATCAACGCGATGCCGAAATCTGTCAGCTTTGCGTGCATCCGGGCGGTGTCGTGCTGGTAGTCGAAGACCAGGATGTTACCGGGCTTGACGTCCCGGTGAACCACGCCGCTTTCATGGATGTAGGCGAGGGCGTCCGCCACGTCGTAGCCGATTTCGGCCGTGTGCCGGGAAGAGAGCGGGCCTTCGGCGAGGCGGCGCTTGAGGTCTGGGCCTTCCACCAGCTCCATGACCAGGTAGATTCGGGTGCGGCCGGGCTCTTCCCGGTCGACGCCGGCGTCAAGGAGCGTGATGAGGCTGTGGTGGTTCAGGGCCGCGAGGACTTTGACTTCGGCGTCATCATCACGTGCTCTTTCATGAGCGGCGTTGCTTTTGTTGATGACCTTGAGAGCTACTTCTCGCTCGAGGGACAGATCGACGGCCCGGTACACGTTGGCCATGGCGCCGGAACCGATCTGTTCCACCACCCGGTACCTTTCGCCGATGACTGCGCCTTCTGCTATGCCGGGTTGTACGGCCATGAGGTACCTTGATTTTCCCGCCTGGCCCGGGGCCGGCGATATTAGTGCGTTGAAGCGCTGTGACAGCAGTGTGCGCCAGAGACATAGTTTTGGATACACAGAAAGAGCCGATTTGCATCGGCTCTTTTTGTGGTCCGGCCTAGATGAGGCTGGGGGCGCTCGCCAGTATGTAGTCAGCGGCTGCGGGACCCGTCATGGCCAGCTCGCAGTTCTCCGGATCGATGCCGCGCCCCTTAAACGCTGTGAACAGGGAGCCGGGGGCGGCTGGCTGCAACTGGTGGATCAGGCACCAGCTGGTGTAGAGGCCGTAGAGTTCGTCGGGGCCGAGGACTGTGTCGGTTTCCCGCTCCGTGGTCAGCGCCTCGGCGATAAATTGGTCAAACTGGGTGGCATCCATTTTTGGGCTCCTCTAAACCATGCACATTGATCCGCCGTTCTGCTTCAGCGATAACGGATCTCTGCCTTCGGGGCCAGCGATCTACCTGAAATTTATGCGAGACAGACTGTTCTGTCTAGTTGAGCCGGGGATGCGCAAAGTCGTATCTGGAACGCTACTTTCAGTGAGTGGTAACGACGCCGGGCGGTCGGCACTTGCTGCCCGCGCGGCCTGTCCGGAAAGGCTGGCTCTGTGGCTGCGGCCCCCGAGGTCAGGGACGATTTGCGCGTGCCTCCGGGGCCGTGTAGAGTCATTCGAGTCGCCGCCGCTGAAGCGGAAAAATAGCGACCGACCCCCTTCAAAACAGCCTGAAAAATGGCGCACTCAACGGTGTGCCGCAGACGGGCCGGGGACCCCCCTGCAAGCGAAAATCGCGGAAGCGCCGATTTGCAAAGCTTCGATAGAGCGGGTAGGTTTGAAAAGTTGCTCCGGAGCGATCCTGAACGTTGGTTTGGGTGGTGCCGGGTGTGTCTGTTGTTTGAGAACTCAATAGTGTGCCAAGTTTGTTGATACCGATTTTTTCATGAATTGGTTGAATTTGCCGGACCGTGCCGCCTCCGTGGTGTGGTCTGGTGTTTTTGGCTGGTTTCAAATTTTGTGCAGCCGGTTTCCGCGTTATTTCCGTGGTTTCTGGTTGTGTCTGTTTTTCTTCAACGGAGAGTTTGATCCTGGCTCAGGATGAACGCTGGCGGCGTGCTTAACACATGCAAGTCGAACGATGATCCGGTGCTTGCACCGGGGATTAGTGGCGAACGGGTGAGTAACACGTGAGTAACCTGCCCTTGACTCTGGGATAAGCCTGGGAAACTGGGTCTAATACCGGATATGACTCCTCATCGCATGGTGGGGGGTGGAAAGCTTTTGCGGTTTTGGATGGACTCGCGGCCTATCAGCTTGTTGGTGAGGTAATGGCTCACCAAGGCGACGACGGGTAGCCGGCCTGAGAGGGTGACCGGCCACACTGGGACTGAGACACGGCCCAGACTCCTACGGGAGGCAGCAGTGGGGAATATTGCACAATGGGCGAAAGCCTGATGCAGCGACGCCGCGTGAGGGATGACGGCCTTCGGGTTGTAAACCTCTTTCAGTAGGGAAGAAGCGAAAGTGACGGTACCTGCAGAAGAAGCGCCGGCTAACTACGTGCCAGCAGCCGCGGTAATACGTAGGGCGCAAGCGTTATCCGGAATTATTGGGCGTAAAGAGCTCGTAGGCGGTTTGTCGCGTCTGCCGTGAAAGTCCGGGGCTCAACTCCGGATCTGCGGTGGGTACGGGCAGACTAGAGTGATGTAGGGGAGACTGGAATTCCTGGTGTAGCGGTGAAATGCGCAGATATCAGGAGGAACACCGATGGCGAAGGCAGGTCTCTGGGCATTAACTGACGCTGAGGAGCGAAAGCATGGGGAGCGAACAGGATTAGATACCCTGGTAGTCCATGCCGTAAACGTTGGGCACTAGGTGTGGGGGACATTCCACGTTTTCCGCGCCGTAGCTAACGCATTAAGTGCCCCGCCTGGGGAGTACGGCCGCAAGGCTAAAACTCAAAGGAATTGACGGGGGCCCGCACAAGCGGCGGAGCATGCGGATTAATTCGATGCAACGCGAAGAACCTTACCAAGGCTTGACATGGACCGGATCGCCGCAGAAATGTGGTTTCTCCTTTGGGGCCGGTTCACAGGTGGTGCATGGTTGTCGTCAGCTCGTGTCGTGAGATGTTGGGTTAAGTCCCGCAACGAGCGCAACCCTCGTTCCATGTTGCCAGCACGTAGTGGTGGGGACTCATGGGAGACTGCCGGGGTCAACTCGGAGGAAGGTGGGGACGACGTCAAATCATCATGCCCCTTATGTCTTGGGCTTCACGCATGCTACAATGGCCGGTACAAAGGGTTGCGATACTGTGAGGTGGAGCTAATCCCAAAAAGCCGGTCTCAGTTCGGATTGGGGTCTGCAACTCGACCCCATGAAGTCGGAGTCGCTAGTAATCGCAGATCAGCAACGCTGCGGTGAATACGTTCCCGGGCCTTGTACACACCGCCCGTCAAGTCACGAAAGTTGGTAACACCCGAAGCCGGTGGCCTAACCCCTTGTGGGAGGGAGCCGTCGAAGGTGGGACTGGCGATTGGGACTAAGTCGTAACAAGGTAGCCGTACCGGAAGGTGCGGCTGGATCACCTCCTTTCTAAGGAGCACCTACAGGCCCATGTTCCCGTGTATGCGGGGTGTGTGGTTTGTCAGGAGTAAAGGCCCGTTGCGCAGGCGATCGTTCTGCGGCGGGTGCTCATGGGTGGAATATCAACGGATAGCGGCCGCGTGGTTTTGTCCTGTGTCTAGTACGGACGGGTTCCCTTCGGGGGTCTTGTCCTGGAACGGTGCGGGGCGGGGTTGTGCGGTTTAGTGTTTGGCACACTGTTGGGTCCTGAGGCAACAGGACCGGGGGGCGGGGTTGTTTTTCCTTGCTGTTCCGGGACTTGTGTTTCTGGTTTCCTGGCTGCGCCGATTGCATGGGTGCCCTTTGGGGTGTGTGCGGGGTGTGTGGTACGGGGTTGTTGTTTGAGAACTACATAGTGGACGCGAGCATCTTTTATAAGAAGCAATTTCCAAGAATATGAACCTGGATCTGGTTCGCATGCCCTTGTGGGTGTGCGGGGCGGTTTCGTGGTTCTCTCGAAAATTACTCCTTGATCTTTTGTGGTCAAGTTTTTAAGAGCACACGGTGGATGCCTTGGCATTAGGAGCCGAAGAAGGACGTAGGAATCTGCGATAAGCCTGGGGGAGTCGATAACCGGACTGTGATCCCAGGGTGTCCGAATGGGGAAACCCCGCCAGACGCGCGAGTGATCTGGTGACCCGCATCTGAACACATAGGGTGCGTGGAGGGAACGCGGGGAAGTGAAACATCTCAGTACCCGCAGGAAGAGAAAACAACAGTGATTCCGTTAGTAGTGGCGAGCGAACGCGGATCAGGCTAAACCGACCCATGTGTGATAGCCGGCGGGCGTTGCATGGGCGGGGTTGTGGGACTTGTTGTCCCGGTTCTGCCGGACCGGGGAGGTGTGAGTGCTGGTATAGGTGAACGGTCTTGAAAGGCCGGCCGTAGAGGGTGTGAGCCCCGTAACCGTAATGCTGTGCACCGCCTTTGATGAGTATCCCAAGTAGCACGGGGCCCGAGAAATCCCGTGTGAATCTGTCAGGACCACCTGATAAGCCTAAATACTCCCTAATGACCGATAGCGGACCAGTACCGTGAGGGAAAGGTGAAAAGTACCCCGGGAGGGGAGTGAAACAGTACCTGAAACCGTGTGCTTACAATCCGTCGGAGCAGCCTTGTAGCTGTGACGGCGTGCCTTTTGAAGAATGAGCCTGCGAGTTAGTGTTACGTCGCGAGGTTAACCCGTGTGGGGAAGCCGTAGCGAAAGCGAGTCTGAACAGGGCGTTGCAGTGGCGTGATCTAGACCCGAAGCGAAGTGATCTACCCATGGCCAGGTTGAAGCGACGGTAAGACGTCGTGGAGGACCGAACCCACTTCAGTTGAAAATGGAGGGGATGAGCTGTGGGTAGGGGTGAAAGGCCAATCAAACTTCGTGATAGCTGGTTCTCCCCGAAATGCATTTAGGTGCAGCGTTGCGTGTTTCTTACCGGAGGTAGAGCTACTGGATGGCTAATGGGCCCTACAAGGTTACTGACGTCAGCCAAACTCCGAATGCCGGTAAGTGAGAGCGCAGCAGTGAGACTGTGGGGGATAAGCTTCATAGTCGAGAGGGAAACAGCCCAGACCACCAACTAAGGCCCCTAAGCGTGTGCTAAGTGGGAAAGGATGTGGAGTTGCGAAGACAACCAGGAGGTTGGCTTAGAAGCAGCCATCCTTAAAAGAGTGCGTAATAGCTCACTGGTCAAGTGATTCCGCGCCGACAATGTAGCGGGGCTCAAGTACACCGCCGAAGTTGTGGCATTCACATATTTTCCAAGCCTTCGTGGTTCAGGAGTGTGGATGGGTAGGGGAGCGTCGTGTGGGCGGTGAAGTCGCGGTGTAAACCAGCGGTGGAGCCTACACGAGTGAGAATGCAGGCATGAGTAGCGAAAGACGGGTGAGAAACCCGTCCGCCGGATGATCAAGGGTTCCAGGGTCAAGCTAATCTGCCCTGGGTAAGTCGGGACCTAAGGCGAGGCCGACAGGCGTAGTCGATGGACAACGGGTTGATATTCCCGTACCGGCGAAAAACCGCCCATGTTGAACAGGGGATACTAACCGCCTGAAACCTGCCCGACACCCCTTGTGGGTGAAGGGTTTTGGTGGAGCGCGGGACCTGATCCTGGGAGGCAAGCGTATTAACAGGTGTGACGCAGGAAGGTAGCCGAGCCGGGCGATGGTTGTCCCGGTCCAAGGATGTAGGGCGAACGGTAGGCAAATCCGCTGTTCATGTGCCTGAGATCTGACGGGACTCCCGTAAAGGGGGGATTCGGTGATCCTATGCTGCCTAGAAAAGCATCGGCGCGAGGTTTTAGCCGCCCGTACCCCAAACCGACACAGGTGATCAGGTAGAGAATACTAAGGCGATCGAGAGAATTATGGTTAAGGAACTCGGCAAAATGCCCCCGTAACTTCGGGAGAAGGGGGGCCCCAACCTTGAACGGTACTAGCGACCGGGAGGGGATCGGGGCCGCAGAGACCAGGGGGAAGCGACTGTTTACTAAAAACACAGGTCCGTGCGAAGTCGCAAGACGATGTATACGGACTGACTCCTGCCCGGTGCTGGAAGGTTAAGAGGACCGGTTAGCCGCAAGGCGAAGCTGAGAATTTAAGCCCCAGTAAACGGCGGTGGTAACTATAACCATCCTAAGGTAGCGAAATTCCTTGTCGGGTAAGTTCCGACCTGCACGAATGGAGTAACGACTTCCCCGCTGTCTCAACCATAAACTCGGCGAAATTGCAGTACGAGTAAAGATGCTCGTTACGCGCAGCAGGACGGAAAGACCCCGAGACCTTTACTATAGTTTGGTATTGGTGTTCGGAGTGGCTTGTGTAGGATAGGTGGGAGACGTTGAAGCCCGGACGCCAGTTCGGGTGGAGTCATCGTTGAAATACCACTCTGGTCACTTTGGACATCTAACTTCGGCCCGTAATCCGGGTCAGGGACAGTGCCTGATGGGTAGTTTAACTGGGGCGGTTGCCTCCTAAAAAGTAACGGAGGCGCCCAAAGGTTCCCTCAGCCTGGTTGGCAATCAGGTGTCGAGTGTAAGTGCACAAGGGAGCTTGACTGTGAGAGAGACATCTCGAGCAGGGACGAAAGTCGGGACTAGTGATCCGGCGGTACATTGTGGAATGGCCGTCGCTCAACGGATAAAAGGTACCTCGGGGATAACAGGCTGATCTTGCCCAAGAGTCCATATCGACGGCATGGTTTGGCACCTCGATGTCGGCTCGTCGCATCCTGGGGCTGGAGTAGGTCCCAAGGGTTGGGCTGTTCGCCCATTAAAGCGGTACGCGAGCTGGGTTTAGAACGTCGTGAGACAGTTCGGTCCCTATCCGCTGCGCGCGCAGGAAATTTGAGAAGGGCTGTCCTTAGTACGAGAGGACCGGGACGGACGAACCTCTGGTGTGTCAGTTGTACTGCCAAGTGCACCGCTGATTAGCTACGTTCGGATGGGATAACCGCTGAAAGCATCTAAGCGGGAAGCTCGCTTCGAGATGAGATTTCCATACACCTTGTGTGTGAGAGGCCCCCAGCCAGACCACTGGGTTGATAGGCCGGATGTGGAAGCGAGGACTAACGACTCGTGAAGCTGACCGGTACTAATAGGCCGATAACTTACACCACACACCCTCTTCGTGAACGAAACCTTCAAAAGACGTTCACACCATGGAGCAGGGTACAAAGAAACAAGACTGCTTGCGTCCACTATGTGGTTCCCAACCAACAAACCCGCCACGGGTTTTGATGGTCCCGGAACCAACAAC
>NZ_PJMC01000029.1 GCF_002892795.1 Arthrobacter sp. AFG20
ACCTCGAAACACCCAAACAACGCATGCGCCAACTCATCGCCGCCGCAGCGTGACCATCATGTTGCAACGACCCATTGACTTTGAGGCTCCGGATTGGGCTGAAAGTGACCCCGCGTTGCTGTTGTCTGGCTATTCCGGCCTGGTTACTTGATCCAGCGGAGGTTGTACGGGTACCGGTGCGGCTGGCCCCTGTTGACGTGGACACCGGCGGACACCGCGAAGCAGGTCAGCGCAATCCAGATGAGTGTGGCCAGGACGGCGAACAAGTTGCCGACGACGGGAAGCAGCACCAGGAGGTTGGCCACGAAGGCCGCAATCGTCGGCGGCAGCGTGAAGTTGAGGGCTTCCTTGGACTCCTGCGCGGTGAACGGGCCGCGGTCACGGAAGATGAGGTAAATCAGCAGGGCCGGAACACAGCCGAGAATGCCGCCGAAGTGCGCCAGGGTGGCCCACTGCCGGTCCTCGCTGGCGGTCAGCGGAAGCGCATTGGCCGGAACGCCATGGTACTGGGGCAGGTCCTGACCGGACTGTGTGTCCCTGCGGTCGCGAGCGTCTTGTGCCACGGTGTCTTCCTTAAGCTTGCGTTGGTGCGATAGTGCGTTGGCGCCGGGCCGCGGTGCGGTGCCGCCGTACCAAGGATACCGGGCCGTAGGGGCAATCGCGGGCTCAACGCTGAATCCGGGGAGCGTAGCGATAGGAATTAGGGCACTGTTAGAAAATCGATGACCTCTTCCACCCGGCCGAGCAGGGCGGGCTCAAGGTCGGCGTAGGTGCGCACGGCGCCGAGAAGTTTCTGCCAGCCGAGGCCGATGTCCTCCTTGGTCTCGTGCGGCCAGCCGAAGGCGGTGAGGATGCCGGTCTTCCAGTCCGTGCCGCGCGGAACAACGGGCCACTGCGGAATGCCCAGTACCGACGGGCGGATCGCCTGCCAGACGTCGACGTACGGGTGGCCTACGATGAGTACGTTTCCGGCGGCGCCGGGGGACGCCATCACGGCGTCGGCGATCCTGGACTCCTTGGAATTTGGGACCAGATGGTCCACCAGAACGCCCAGCCTGCGGCCGGGGCCGGGGCGGAAGGAAGCAACGGCCGCCGTCAGGTCATCGATACCGTGCAGTGGTTCGACGACGATGCCCTCCACCCGGAGGTCGTCGCCCCAGACTTTTTCCACGAGTTCGGCATCATGCTTGCCTTCAACCCAGATCCGACTGGCCTTGGCGACCTGGGCACGCTGCCCTTCCACCCGCACCGAACCCGAGGCCGTCCGCCCGGCCGTGCCCGACCCAGCAGGCTTCGCCTTGGGCGCCGGAGGCATCAGGCGGATCGGCTGGCCGTCCAGGAGGAATCCGAAGCCAAGCTTGAAGGACCGGGATTTTCCGCGACGGTCTTCGAGCGCCACCACGTGCATGCCGCCGGATTTCTCCACCCGGGTCACTGCGCCCACCCAGCCGGACTGGACGTCCTCGAGCACCATGCCGCGCTCCACGGGTACCTCGGGCAGGCTCTTCTTGGCGGGCGCTGTCATGTCCTGCGGGCCCCAGGTCTGGTACTGCATTCGTTCACCGCTCTGCGCTAGGAAGGAGCCGCTCCGGCCGCGGGCATGCCGCCGGGGGACAGGCGCCCGGAATTTCGCCCGGAGCGGTACCAATGCTAACAACGCGGCGACTCATATTAGACTTGTTAGCACTTAGGCATGTCGAGTGCTAACCACAGCGTTTACGGGCAGGAATATCGCCCGGCGCGGTTATGGCCAAAAGGAGGTGGACTGTGAGCGAACCACGGAAGCTTGAGGTGCTGCGCGCCATCGTGGAGGACTATGTCCATTCCCGCGAACCAGTCGGCTCCAAGGCCCTGGTGGAACGGCACCATCTGGGCGTTTCCAGCGCCACAATCCGCAACGACATGGCGGCACTGGAGGATGAGGGCCTTATCACGGCCCCGCACACCAGCGCAGGCAGGATTCCCACGGACAAGGGCTACCGCCTGTTCGTCGACCAAATTTCTGCCGTCAAGCCGTTGTCCCCGGCGGAAAAGCGCGCCATCCAGACCCTCCTCGAGGGGTCGGAGGACCTCGACGACGTCCTGGACCGCACGGCCCGGCTCCTGTCCCAGCTGACCAACCAGGTCGCCGTCGTGCAGTACCCGCACCTGAGCCGCGCCGTGGTGCGGCACATTGAATTCGTGCTGCTGGCGCCGCGGAAGGTGCTGATCGTGCTGATCGCCGACTCCGGCAAGGTCGACCAGCGCGTGGTCGACGCCGGCCAGGACCTGTCCGACGACACGCTCGCCGCCCTCCGCACCCGGTTCCTGACCGGTCTGGCGGGAACGCCGGTGGCCATCCTGCCCCAGCACCTGTCCGCCGTCGTGGCGGGTTGCACGCCGGCGGAACGCCAGGCGGCGGTGGCCCTCGGCAAGGGGCTGGAAGGCCTCGCCCACAACAGCCGGGAAGACCGGATGGTCATGGCCGGAACGGCCAACCTGGCGCGGTCCAACGTGGACTTCCCGCTCAGCATCGGACCCGTGCTGGAAGCCCTCGAGGAGCAGGTGGTGATGCTGCGCCTCCTGAGCGACATGGCGCAGGACCCCCGGGGCGTGGCCGTCAGCATCGGCCGCGAAAACCCCTACGACGGACTGGCCGAGGCATCGGTGGTGGCCACCGGCTACGGCCCCGACGCCACCGCCAAGGTGGGAATCCTCGGCCCCACCCGGATGGACTATCCCACCACCATGGCCGCCGTCCGCGCGGTGGCCCGCTACCTTTCGAGGATTCTGGGCCCGTGACCGCGCGCCCCGGACATCCTTTGACCCCAGGCAGTACAACCAGGAAGAGATACGAACTTTGAGCAGCCACTACGACGTTCTTGGAGTCTCCCCGGAAGCCACCGGCGAGGAGATCAAAAAGGCCTACCGCAAGCTGGCCCGCTCGCTTCACCCGGACGTCAACTCCGGGGAAGACGCCGCCGAACGGTTCAAGGCCGTCACCCACGCCTACGAGGTGCTGTCCGATCCGCAGAAGCGCAGGGTCTACGACACCACCGGCAACGAGAACGGCACGGACAACGGCTTTGGCGGCGGCGGGTATGCCGGGCAGGGCTTCGCGTTCCAGGACATCTTCGACACCTTCTTCGGCGCCGGCGGCACCTCCGGGCCCGCGTCCCGCGTCCGCCGCGGCCAGGACGCGCTCATCAGCGTGCGGATCGACCTGCGCGATGCCGTCTTCGGCATCAACAAGAAGCTGGAAGTAGACACCGCCGTCACCTGCCCCACCTGCGAAGGGTCCTGCTGCCGGGAGGGCAGCCACCCGGAACGCTGCGATATCTGCGGCGGCAGCGGCCAGGTGCAGCGGGCGGTACGTTCCATCCTCGGCCAGGTCATGACCGCCGCACCCTGCGGCTCGTGCGAGGGCTTCGGCACCGTCATCAAGGACCCCTGCAACGAGTGCAGCGGCCAGGGCCGCATCCGCAGCCGACGCTCCCTGACCATCAAGGTCCCGGCGGGTGTGGCCACCGGAACGCGGATCCAGCTCTCCGGCCAGGGCGAGGCCGGCCCCGCGGGTGGGCCGTCCGGCGACCTCTACGTGGAAATCCGCGTCAACAACGACCCCACGTATGTCCGCGAGGGCGACGATCTCCACGCGACCCTGAACATTCCCATGACCGCCGCCGCCCTCGGCACGGAAGTGAGTCTGGAAACCTTCGACGGCAAGCAGGAGATCGACGTCAAGGCAGGCACGCAGTCCGGCGAGATCATCACCCTCCGCGGCCTGGGCGTCACCCACCTGCGTGGCTACGGCCGCGGTGATCTTAAGGTCCATCTGCAGGTGGAAACGCCGTCCAAGCTCGACCCCGCCCAGGAGGACCTGCTCCGGCAGTTGGCCAAGCTCCGCGGCGAGCAGTTCTCCGAGGGAAAGCTTGCGGCCGGCGGCGGCGTCTTCGCCAAGCTGCGGGACCGCCTCGGTAACCTGTAGCGGTGAGCAACCCCGTATTCTTCACCCCGGCCGGCGCGCTGGACAGCACTGTTCCCGGTTCGGTGTTCGTCCTGGGCGGTGCCGAGGCCCGGCACGCGGTCACCGTGAAGCGCCTGGCGGTGGGGGAGCAGGTTGACATTGCCGACGGCGCCGGCAAACGCATCACGGGAACGGTGGCGGAAGCCGCCCCCGCCGAGCTGACGGTTGAATGCACCTCCGTCCATGTGGAACCGCGGCCGGACATCCGCCTCGTTCTGGTGCAGGCCCTCGCCAAGGGTGACCGGGACGAGTTGGCGATTGAAACCGCCACCGAACTGGGCATCGACGCTGTGATTCCATGGCAGTCGGAACGCTCCATCGTCCGCTGGAAGGGCGAGCGGGCGGCCAAGGCGCACGGCAAATGGCAGTCTGCTGTCACGGCCGCCGCCAAGCAGGCGCGCCGCGCCTGGATCCCCGAGGTTAGGCCCGCCGTCGACACCCAGGCGCTGGCCAGGGAAGTGGCGGAAGCCGGCCTTGCCGTGATTCTGCACGAGGACGCGGTGACGCCGCTGCGGCGGGTCCTGGGCAAGTGGTCGGAGGAGCGCCGGGAGGCGTCGGACCCCGGCGAGATCCTCCTCATCGTTGGTCCCGAAGGGGGCATCAGCCCCCGCGAGGTCACGAGGCTGTGCAGCGCCGGGGCGGTAACGGCGCTGCTGGGCCCGCATGTCCTGAGGTCATCGACGGCGGGACCGGCCGGTGTCGTGGTGGCCAGCGACGTCCTGGGCCGTTGGTAATCCAGGCCGCTGGTAGCTCCAGCCGCTGGTAATTCCAGCCAGCGGACGCTTTGCTGACGGGACCGCTAGCGAACCGTGAACCCCCGTGAGTCCACGTTGAGTTCGTCCTCGGGTTTACCCGGGCCGGTTTGGGAGACGCGAACCTCGTAGTTGCCGGGCGCGAGGTTGACCGTGATGCCGAAAACCCCGGAGGCGGCGGGATCCGCTGCGGCCACGGCTTCCCCGGTCAGGTAGCTTTCCTTGTCGCCGTTGTCCTGGACCTTGAGGATTCGCCAGTGGAGTTTGCCGTTGGGGACGGTGCTTCGTCCGGCGATCTTGACCCGTCCGTCGCTGACTTCGGTGCCCTGCTGCGGATCGATGATCCACACCGGTGCCACCATTCCGGCGCTGCGGGACGTGGGGGCGCCGAGCTTCACATGCTTGAACGCCAGGTAATCGGTGTGCCCGTCCACCAGGATGACCACCTCGATCTGCTGGCCGGAGTCGATCAGGCCCGAGCTGGCCCCGGCGGCAGTTGCGGTGTAGACCAGTTGCTGGATGGCCCGCTGGGCCATGTCTGCGTCGAGGTTGCTGTTGAAGGCATCCGCGGATACGTCCACGGTAATGACATTCGTGCCCGAGATCGACGTCGCCAGGTTCTTGGGGTTCTGCCACGGCGTGAAGAAGTCCGGATCCAGCGGCGTCTCCGACATCATGGCCCGCAGGGCCCGCGTGATCGGGTTCTCATCGTCGGGAACGTCGCGGAACTCGCGGTACAGGAAGACGTTACTGTTGCTTCGCCCGATCCAGTAAACGGGCGCCTTGTTCGACGACTGCGTTGTTTCCAGCGGCGCGCTGGTAGTGGGAACGCCGTCCGTGCCGGCGGCCCGGCGGGACGATGAGGTCGGAGAGTTGGCGGATGTCACCGCAGGATCGGGATCGGCAATGCATCCGGACAGCAGCAGGGCAGCAGGAAGCAGCGCCGACAGGAGCACGGAGCGAATCCGCGGTACTTTCCGGCCCGGAGTTCCTGGCTGATTGATGCTGGCGATCCCTTCGAATGAGCAGTGCTTGCGGGCACGCCGGACCGTTGCCGGCGGGCTCCTTTTCCAGCATTACACGAGCCTTTGGGGCACACCGTCCCTTTCACGGCAGGCGGCCGAACTGCAACGGGAACGATATGAGGCCGATACAAAGTTGATATCTAATTGCGGGAACGCGTTACAGAAATGCGGTCCGCCGTGACCTTCCCGGACGGCAGGCCAATGCGTGCGCTGGCGTAAGATGTAAAGACGCAAATGAGTTATTTTTCCGAACTGGAGGGAACTTAAGGCCCCAGGCCGTCACCATGACTGAATCAGCAAACGGAAAGCGCCGCCTCAATACGGGGGACCGCACCACGGGCGAATTCCCCCATACTCTCCCCGGTGTCCGGACGGAGGTGGTCATCTTCGATAACTCTGATCAGATGGTGCAGTCGCTGGGCAGCCACGACGAGGCCCTCCGCTTCATCGAGGACCAGTTCCCGGCGGTCAGTTTCCACGTCCGCGGCAACGAACTCTCCATCAACGGACCCGCAGCCGATGTTCCGCGGATCATGCGACTGCTCCACGAGGTCCGGGGGCTCGTGGCCCGCGGCACGGTGATTACGCCGGCAGTCCTCCAGCAACTGGTGGCGCTGCTCCGCAGCCAGTCCCTGCAGAACCCGGTCGAGGTGCTGACCCACGACATCCTGTCCAGCCGCGGCAAGACCATCCGGCCCAAGACACTGAACCAGAAGAACTACGTGGACGCCATCGACGCGAACACGGTGATCTTCGGGATCGGCCCCGCCGGTACCGGCAAGACCTACCTCGCCGTGGCCAAGGCGGTGCAGGCGCTGCAGCAGAAGGAAGTCAGCCGCATCATCCTCACCCGTCCCGCCGTCGAAGCCGGCGAACGGCTGGGTTTCCTCCCCGGCACCCTCAGCGACAAGATCGACCCGTATCTGCGGCCGCTGTACGACGCGCTGCACGACATGATGGACCCCGAGTCCATTCCCCGCCTGATGGCGGCCGGAACCATCGAAGTCGCGCCGCTGGCCTACATGAGGGGCCGGACGCTGAACGACGCCTTCATCATCCTTGACGAGGCACAGAACACCACGCCGGAACAGATGAAAATGTTCCTGACCCGCCTTGGCTTCGGCTCCAAGATGGTGGTCACCGGCGACGTCACGCAGGTGGACCTTCCGTTCGGAACCCGCTCCGGCCTGCGCATCGTCGAGGAGATCCTCACCGGAATCGACGACGTCAGCTTCTCCGTTCTGGACGCCGCCGACGTCGTCCGCCACCGGCTGGTGGGGGACATCGTTAACGCCTACAGCATCTGGGACGAAGCACAACGCAACCGGGTCAAGCATTCCGTTCCCCGGGAACTACGGGAGAGTACGCATGAGCATCGAAGTTAACAACGAATCCGGCATTCAGGTGGACGAACCCCGGCTGGTGGCATTGGCACGCTTCATCTTCGAGCAGCTGTACATCCATCCGCAGGCGGAACTGTCCATCCTGCTGGTGGACGAGCCGGCCATGGAGAAGCTGCATATCGAGCTGATGGATGAGCCGGGGGCCACCGACGTGCTCTCGGTCCCCATGGATGAGCTGACCCCGGGGACCCCGGACAAGCCCACCCCGCAGGGGATGCTTGGCGACATCGCGATCTGCCCCCAGGTGGCCGAGGTCCAGGCCCGCAACGCCGGGCATTCCACGCAGGACGAGATGCTGCTGCTGACCACGCACGGAATCCTCCACCTGCTCGGCTATGACCATGCCGAACCCGAGGAGAAGGCAGAAATGTTCGGCCTGCAGCGCGAACTGCTGACGGCATTCACCGGCAAAGAAGCACCGGCCGAGACCACCCAGTGACCTCCCTGCTCCTTGTCTGCATGGCGCTGGCGTTTCTTGGTGCCGCAGCGCAGCTGACTGCTGCCGAAGCGGCGTTCAGCTTTCTGCCGCGCCACGACGCCGAGCAGGCCGTGCAGGGGAGCCAGGGCCCGGCGTTGCGGAGGATCCTGGAGCAGCCGATGACGCACATGCGTGCCCTGCGTTTCTGGCGGATCTGGTTCGAGTCGGCCTCCGCCGTGGCCGTGGCTGTGCTGCTTTACAGCTTGCTGGACAACGTCTGGCTGGCCGGCCTGGCCGCGACGGGCATCATGGCGGTCCTGGGCTTTGTGCTGGTGGGCGTCTCGCCGCGCCAGCTGGGCCGCTCGCATCCGGCGGCCGTGGCACGGTATTCGGCGTCGATGGTCCGGTTCCTGGCCTGGATACTCGGACCGATCCCCGCCTGGCTGGTCCGGCTGGGCAGCGCCGTAGCGCCGGGTTCGCCCAACGGTGACGACTCCTACTTCAGTGAGGAGGAGTTCCGCGAACTGGTTGACCGGGCCACCGAGTCGGACATGATCGAAGACAACGAGGCAGAACTCATCCAGTCCGTCTTCGAGTTCGGCGACACCCTGGTCCGCGCCGTCATGGTGCCGCGGACTGACATCCTGACCATCGACGCCGGCTCGAGCCTGCACAGCGCGATGGCCCTGTTCCTCCGCTCGGGGTATTCCAGGATCCCCGTCATCGGCGAGAGCACCGACCAGATCCTGGGCATCATCTACCTCAAGGATGTGGCCGCCGCTATCCATGGCATGGATCCGGAGGCCGAACCGCCCGTGGTGGATGTGCTGGCCCGCGAGGTCCGCTACGTGCCGGATTCCAAGCCGGTGAGCGACCTCCTCCGGGAACTCCAGAAGGAATCCACGCACGTGGCCATCGTCATCGACGAGTACGGCGGCACGGCCGGGCTGGTGACGCTGGAGGACCTGATCGAAGAGCTCGTCGGCGAAATCGTGGATGAATACGATTCGGAGGGCGCCGCCGTCGTCGATCTGGGCGACGGCACGTACCGGGTTAGCGCCCGGATGGGGATCGATGACCTCGGTGAGCTGTTCGGCATCGAACTGGACGACGACGAGGTGGACACCGTGGGCGGCCTGCTGGCCAAGGCCCTGGGCCGGGTCCCGATCGTAGGCAGCGCCGTGGATGTCGACGGCGTTTCGCTGCGCGCCGAGCGGCTCGAGGGCCGCCGGAACCGCGTCAGCCATATCATTGCGGCCTCTGCGCCGAAACAACACACTGACCTTGAAGAACTTCTCGACGAGGCCGAATCAATGCAACAGGGAGTTCCACGTGAGCAAGCAGAATAAGGTCGACGGCGGCGAACCGTTCGGTGGGTACCATGCCGGATTCGCGGTGCTGGTGGGACGGCCCAACGCGGGCAAATCCACCCTCACCAACGCCCTGGTGGGCAAGAAGGTGGCCATCACCTCCGCCAAGCCGCAGACCACGCGGCACACCATCCGCGGGATCGTCCACCGGGAGGACGCCCAGCTTATCCTCGTGGACACCCCGGGCCTGCACCGGCCCCGCACCCTGCTGGGCAAGCGGCTGAACGACCTCGTGGCGGACACCCTCTCGGAAGTGGACGCGATCGGATTCTGCATCCCCGCCAACGAGAAGATCGGCCCCGGTGACAAGTTCATCGCGGCGCAGCTCGCCGCCGTGGGCCGCAAGCCGGTGATTGCCCTCGTCACCAAGGCCGATTTGGTGGACCGGCAGGCCCTGACGGAGCAGCTGCTGGCCGTCGCCGAGCTCGGCAGGGAAGTGCTGGGCGAGGAAGGCTGGAAGGACATCGTTCCGGTCTCGGCCGCGGACGGGTTCCAGGTGGGCACGGTGGCGGACGTCCTGATCAGCCACATGCCGCCGTCGCCTCCGCTCTATCCGGACGGCGAGCTGACCGACGAGCCGGAGGCGGTCATGGTGGCCGAACTCATCAGGGAGGCCGCGCTGGAGGGTGTGCGCGACGAGCTGCCCCATTCACTGGCCGTGGTGGTGGAGGAAATCGTTCCGCGCGAGGGCCGGAGTGAAGACAACCCGCTCCTCGACGTCCGCGTCAACCTCTACGTGGAGCGCCCGTCGCAGAAGGCGATCATCATCGGCAAGGGCGGAAGCCGCCTGCGGGAGGTCGGCACCAACGCCCGGAAGGGCATTGAGGCGCTCCTGGGCACCCGCATCTACCTGGACCTCCACGTCAAAGTGGCCAAGGACTGGCAGCGCGACCCCAAGCAGTTGGTGAAGCTCGGGTTCTGACCCCCTGACGCCGACGCGCCAAGGCTAACGCCTGCGCGCCGGGCCGCGAACGCCGGATGTCCGGCGTTTTCCCAGAAACGGCAACTAAAATAGGCCGGATCCCATTTTTTCGAGGAAGGTACACCCTGTGGTGCGACGCCGCGACAACCGCGCCCAAGGACCGGGCACACCCGCCCGTTCCGAGCCAGCTGCCCGGCATGCCGAGGATGCCCGGCTGGGCGCTGCCCGGCACCTGAATGTGCGCCACATGCCCACGTGGCTCAAGGTGACCACCGCCGTCGTCGCTGTGGTCCTCGTCGGCGGCCTCGCCTTTGCCGGCTACTGGTACTTCAGACTGCAGTCCAACATCTCCACCGCCGCGCTCGGCGCCGGGAGCAGCCGCACCGACGCAACGGACGATGCCACCGGGAGGCTGCAGATCCTGATCCTGGGGTCCGACACCCGCGACGGGAAGAACTCGAATTACGGCAGCACCGAGGATTCCACCGGCTACGGCAACTCCGACGTCATGATGCTCATGGACATCTCGGAGGACAACAAGCGGGTCAACGTGATCAGCTTCCCCCGCGACCTGCTGGTGGACATCCCCAAGTGCACCGACCAGAAGACCGGCAAGCAGTACCCGGCCCGCAGCGGCATCATGATCAACGAAGCCATGAAAGAGGCCGGCATCGGCTGCGCCGTGGACACCGTCAACAAGCTGACCGGCATGGAGATTGACCACTTCATGATGGCCGACTTCAACGCCGTCAAGGAACTGTCGAACGCCGTGGGCGGCGTCGAGGTGTGCATCAGTGACGCCGTTTACGACCCCGACTCGCGGCTGAAGCTGCCCAAGGGCACCTCCCAGGTGCAGGGCGAACAGGCCCTCGCCTTCCTCCGCACCCGCCACGCGTTCGCCGACGGCGGCGACCTTGGCCGCATCAAGGCCCAGCAGGGCTTCCTGTCCTCACTGACCCGCAAGATCAAGGATGACGGCACCCTCTCCAACCCGGCGCAGCTCCTGAACATCGCCGACGTCATCACCAAGAATCTCACCGTCGACGACGGGCTCGCCTCGGTACCGGCGATGGTTACCATCGGCAACCGGCTGAAGACGATCGACGTCGGCAAGGTCGCCTTTGTGGCGACACCGACTGTCCCTGCGGCCAGCGATCCCAACCGGCTCGAAGCTGCGCAGCCGGCCGCCTCGCAGCTGTTCGCCGCCCTGCGGAAGGACGTCGACCTGACGGACCCGGACGGGAAGGAAACCCCGTCGCCGTCGGCCACGCCCAAGCCTTCGGCGAGCTCCACGCCGCCGGCCACGCCCAAGCCCACAGCGACGGCGGCGCCATATGACAAGACGCTGCAGCCCATCACCGTGGCAAACGGAACCGGCTCGCCCACCCGGACCCAGGAAATCGTTGAGGCCCTGGTGGCTGGCGGCTTCACCCAGGTGGGGCAGCTGGAGGCCGACACCACGGCAAAGACCATGGTGTACTACGGACCCGAGTTCGCGGACGTCGCCGCCGACGTTGCTGCCCTGTTCGGTATTCCGGCCGCCCAGGTGGCGCCGTCGTCCGGTGTCGCGGGCGTGCAGCTGTACCTCGGTTCCGACTTCCCGTCCGGAACGAAGTTCGGCAAGACCACCGTTCCCAAGGACATCGTCAACCAGACAGCCGGCGACACCGTCTGCCAGCAGGCCAACCCCGAGCTGATCGTGCAGTAGCTGATCGTGCACTAGATGGCTGTGCTGCAGCTGCCTGCGGTTTTGTTCCAAAGAAAATGCCGGGCCGCCCCGAACAGGGCGGCCCGGCATTTCTGCACTCACCAGATGCTGACGCGCTCCGCCGGGGGCATCCACATCCCGTCCTCCTCCGTGACGCCGAACGCGGCGTGGAAGGAGTCCAGGTTCTTGGCGATGGCGTTGGTGCGGAACTCGTTGGGGGAGTGCGGGTCAGTGGCCAGCCGCCGGACGGCCTCCTCGGTGCGGATCACCTGGCGCCAGCCGGCCGCCCAGGAAGCGAAGAAACGCTGTTCACCCGTCAGCCCGTCGAGCACCTCAGGTTCCTGGCCGTTAAGGCTGAGGCGGTAGGCCTTGTGGGCAATGGTGAGCCCGCCCAGGTCGCCGATGTTTTCCCCGAGCGTGAGTCTGCCGTTGACGTTGTGGCCGGGCGCGGCGTACGGGGACAGCGCGTCGAACTGGTCCACGAGGCGGCCGGTCAAGGCTTCGAAGGCCTTGCGGTCGTCCTCGGTCCACCAGTTGCGCAGCTCGCCCTTGCCGTCGAACTGCGAGCCCTGGTCATCGAAGCCGTGGCCGATCTCGTGCCCGATCACGGCCCCGATGCCGCCGTAGTTCACCGCGTCGTCGGCGTCGGCGGTGAAGAACGGCGGCTGGAGGATCGCCGCCGGAAAGACGACCTCATTCAGCATCGGGTGGTAGTACGCGTTGACGGTCTGCGGCGTCATGAGCCACTTGTTCAGGTCCACCGGCTTGCCCACCTCGTCAAGGTGGCGGTCGACGTCGGCGTTGTGGGCCCGTTCGACGTTCCCCAGCAGGTCGGCGGGGTCGATCACCACTGCCGTGTAGTCGATCCACTCGTCGGGGAAGCCGATCTTTGCGCGGAACGCCCCCAGTTTCCGGAGCGCCTCGGCCTTGGTGCCCTCGCCCATCCATTCCAGCCCGCTGATGCTCTGCCGGTAGGCCTCGATCAGGTTCTCCACGAGTGTCTGCATGCGGGCCTTGTGGCCCTCCGGAAAGTGCCGGGCCACATAGATCTGGCCAACGGCCTCGCCCAGTGCCGCCTCGACGACGGCGACGCCCCGTTTCCAGCGGTCCTTGTTCCGCGGGGTGCCGCTGATGGTGGTGCCGTAGAAGGCGAAGTTCGTGTCCACGAAGGCGGACGACAGGTAGGGGGCCGCCGAATTGATGATGCGCAGGGCAAGCCATTCCTGCCACACCGACAGTGATTCCGAGGCCAGCAGTGCGGCGGCGCCGGCAAAGAAGTCAGGGGTGCTGACCACGATCTCCTGCCGCTTCTCCGGGGCGATGTCCGCGGCCTCAAACCAGGTGTCCAGCAGGGGGAACAGCTCGCGCGCGGCGTCGGCCGACTTCAGGTTGTAGGTCTTCTGCGGGTCGCGGAGCGTGACGTTGTCCCAGTGGTGCGAGGCGAGGGCGGTCTCCAGTGCCACCACCCGGGCCGCGGCGTCTTCCGGGTCGGCCACACCGGCCAGGCTGAACATGGTGCCCACGTACTCCCGGTAGGACTGCACCACGGGGGCGAATTTCTCCTCGCGGTAATAGGACTCGTCGGGGAGCCCGAGCCCGCCCTGCCCCGTGTACAGCAGAACGCGGTCGGGATTGCCGGCGTCGGGTGCCGGGTAAATGTAGAAGAGTCCCGAAACGTCGGCACGGAAGAGCCTGCCGGCCAGTGCCAGCAGCTCGGAGATGCTGGCGGTGGCGAAAACCTCGGCCAGGCGTCCGCGGATGGGGTCCAGGCCCTTGGCCTCGACGGCCGCCTCATCCATGAAGCTGCTGTAGAGGTCGCCGATCTTCCGTTCGATGCCGCTGGCCCCGGACCCCTTGGCCGCGGCTTCCTCGATGATTTCCCGGACTGCCAGCTCGGAGCCGTCGCGCAGGGCTGTGAATGTGCCTTCCAGCGCGCGGTCGTCAGGGATGGTGGTGTCCTTCAGCCAGGCACCGTTCACATGCTGGTAGAGGTCGTCCTGTGGCCTCACGCTGCGGTCGATGTTTGACAGGGCGATCCCCGAAATTGGCACAGGAGCTCCTTTGATGACGGGCTGCGGCCGGCACTTTCACCGGTGCAGCGTCTGCATGGTGGACGTTGCTGGAGGTGTTGCTCCTTCATCTTACGCACCCGTGTTACTGTGAAATGGTGCGTGCAGAGCTCCTTCTTCTTAGCTGCCGCGGCGAGGCCTCAGACGCGATCTAGCGCAAGGCCCACCCTCGTCGCGGAGTCCGTGTTGCCCGGCCACCCTTTCACTCAGGAATCACAGAAAAGGCCAGATTAATGCGAAACGCACAGAAGCCCTCGGGAATGCCGGTCCACCGCTACGTCCCCTTCCAGGACCAGATCAAGGTCGATCTGCCGGACCGCACCTGGCCGGACAAGATCATCACCACGGCCCCGCGCTGGTGCGCAGTTGATCTGCGGGACGGCAACCAGGCACTGATCGACCCCATGAGCCCGGCCCGCAAGATGAAGATGTTCGACCTGCTGGTCCGGATGGGCTACAAGGAGATCGAGGTCGGCTTCCCCTCAGCATCCCAGACCGACTTCGACTTCGTCCGCCAGCTGATCGAGGGCAACCACATCCCCGATGACGTCACCATCCAGGTGCTGACCCAGGCCCGCGAACACCTGATCGAGCGGACCTACGAGTCTCTGGTGGGCGCCAAGCAGGCCATCGTGCACCTGTACAACTCCACATCCGTCCTGCAGCGCCGCGTGGTGTTCAACCAGGACGAGGACGGCATCCTGGACATCGCCCTGCAGGGCGCCCGCCTCTGCAAGAAGTACGAAGAAACGCTGGGCGACACCCACATCACCTACGAGTACTCGCCGGAGTCCTTCACGGGCACCGAGCTGGAGTACGCGGTCCGCGTCTGCAACGCCGTCGCCGACGTCTTTGAGGCGTCCGCCGACCGCCAGGTGATCATCAACCTGCCCGCCACGGTCGAGATGGCCACCCCGAACGTCTACGCGGACTCCATTGAGTGGATGAGCCGCCACCTGCACCCGCGCGAGGGCATCATTCTCTCCCTGCACCCGCACAATGACCGCGGCACCGGTGTGGCCGCGGCCGAGCTGGGCTACCAGGCCGGTGCCGACCGCATCGAGGGCTGCCTGTTCGGCAACGGCGAGCGGACCGGCAACGTGGACCTGGTGACCCTCGGCCTGAACATGTTCGTGCAGGGCGTTGACCCGATGATCGACTTCTCCGACATCGACGACGTCCGGCGCACCGTGGAGTACTGCAACCAGCTGCCCGTGGCGGAGCGTGCACCCTACGGCGGCGACCTCGTCTTCACCGCGTTCTCCGGGTCCCACCAGGACGCCATCAAGAAGGGCCTCGAAGCCCTGGAGAAGGATGCGGCGGCCGCGGGCAAGGACGTCAGCGACGTCACCTGGCAGGTGCCCTACCTGCCGGTGGACCCGAAGGACCTGGGCCGCAGCTACGAGGCCGTGATCCGCGTCAACTCCCAGTCCGGCAAGGGCGGCGTGGCCTACCTGCTGAAGAGCGAGCACAGCCTGGACCTGCCGCGGCGGGCGCAGATCGAATTCTCCGGCGTCATCCAGAAGCGCACGGACACCGTGGGCGGCGAGGTCAGCGGTGCCCAGCTGTGGCAGCTGTTCCAGGACGAGTACCTGCCCTCCGCCAAGGCCGAAAGCCAGTGGGGCCGGTACTCCCTGGGCTCGGTGAAAACCGAAACCGATGAGGACGGCGCCATGACCCTGCGCGCCTCGCTGGGCGTGGACGGCACCCACGTCAACCGCACGGGAACCGGCAACGGCCCCATCGCCGCGCTGCTGGACATTCTCGGCCAGGACGGCGTTGACGTGCGGGTCCTGGACTACAGCGAGCACGCCCTGTCTGAAGGCGGCAGCGCCCTCGCCGCGGCCTACGTCGAATGCGCCGTGGGGGAGCGTGTCCTGTGGGGCGTCGGCATCGATGCCAACACCAGCACCTCAGCGCTGAAGGCAGTTATATCTGCCGTGAACCGGGCCATCCGGGACGCCCAGGCCTGAGTTTCCTGACAGCTGCGCCGCCAGTTCACACCGGCGGCGCAGCTGGTTCGGCGACTCAGCTGTTTCATTGAGTCAATGGGAAGATTAAGCGTGGTCCAATCATTCGCAGCGCGCAGCTACCGCGACGACGCCGTGGTGCTGCGTACCCACAAGCTGGGCGAGGCGGACCGCATCATCACCCTGCTGACCAAGCACCACGGCCAGGTCAGGGCGGTGGCGAGGGGGATCCGGCGGACCACCAGCCGCTTCGGCGCCCGCCTGGAGCCCTTCATGGTGGCGGACCTGCAGCTCGTGTCCGGCAAGACACTCGACATCGTGACGCAGGCCGTCGCGAAAGGTGCGTACGGGGGCAACATCGCCGCCGACTATGGGCGTTACACGGTGGCTGCGGCCATGACCGAAACCGCAGAAAAGCTGACCGACGTCGACGGTGAAGCCGGGACGGCCCAGTACAACCTGCTGGTCGGTGCCCTGGCCTCGTTGAGCCGCGGGGACCACGCATCGGAGCTGATCCTGGATTCCTACCTGCTGCGGGCCCTGTCAACCGGCGGCTGGGCGCCCAGCTTCACGGACTGCGCGCGCTGCGGCGCGCCCGGACCGCACACCGCCTTCTCCGCTCCGCTGGGCGGCATGGTCTGCGGCGACTGCCGCCCGCCCGGGTCGCCGGCCCCGGCGCCCGAAACAGTCACCCTGCTGGGTGCGCTGCTCACCGGGAACTGGCCGACGGCGGACGCCTCCCTGCCGGTCCACCGCAGGGAATCCGCGGGCCTGGTGGCAAGCTATTTGCAGTGGCACCTCGAGCGTGTCCTGAAATCCCTCAAACATGTGGAGCGTACCTAACAGTGTCCTTGGGAAAGAAGACCAGTCCTGCCCGCCGCCGCACCGCTCCGGTGGTGGCCCCGTACCCGCACCACTCGGGGGCGGTTCCGCCGTCGATTCCCGCCGAGTTCGTGCCCCGGCACGTGGCCATCGTGATGGACGGCAACGGCAGGTGGGCCAACCAGCGCGGACTGCCGCGCATCGAGGGCCACAAGGCGGGGGAGCCCGCACTGCTGGACGTCGTCGCCGGTGCAATTGAACTCGGCATCGAGTTCGTCAGCGTGTACGCCTTCTCCACGGAGAACTGGCGCCGGTCTCCCGAGGAAGTCCGCTTCCTGATGGGGTTCAACAAGGAGGTGCTGCGCAGGCAGCGCAACCAGCTGGACGAGTGGGGTGTGCGGATCCGCTGGTCCGGGCGGCGTCCCCGCCTCTGGGGCTCGGTGATCCGCGAACTGGAGGAGGCGGAAGCATACACCGCCGGAAACAGCACCTGCACGCTGACCATGTGCGTGAACTACGGCGGCCGGGCCGAAATCGCGGACGCGGTGTCCGCCATTGCCCGGGACGTGGCCGACGGCAGGCTCAAGCCCGGGGCCATCACCGAGAAGACGATCCAAAAGTACCTCGACGAGCCGGACCTTCCCGACGTCGACCTCTTCCTCCGCAGTTCCGGTGAACAGCGGCTGTCCAACTTCATGCTGTGGCAGTCGGCCTACGCGGAGTTCGTTTTTCTGGATACCCTGTGGCCCGACGTCGACCGCCGGACCCTCTGGGACGCAGTAGAGATCTATGCCCAGCGGGACCGCCGGTACGGCGGGGCAGTGGACGCCGCCCAGGCCCTCTAGGTACTGGAAACCCTGAACCCGAATCAGGAGGCGTAACCCCTGATCCATTTGGCCAGGCGCCCGTAGGCGTCGGCCCGAACGTCGGCGCGGGACAGGAATACGTCGTGAAGGGCGCCGTCGATGCGCTCCACGGTGACGCTCCTGCCCAGCGACATGGCGCGGGCGGCAATAGTGTTGACGTCCAGCACCGCGTCCGTGCGGCGCATTGCCTCGTTCCACACCATCCCGTTCTCGCTTGCCGCCGACAGCAGGACCAGAACGGGAACCCCAATGCCCAGGCCGCGTGCCACCCTGGCCTGCCCGGCCAGGATGGCACTGAGCCAGGCCGCGCGGACCGGAAAGGCCAGGGGCGGCCGGTAGGCAGCGTCCAGCGTCCATTCGCCTTCGGCGGAACTGCTGATGCTCCGCCAGTAGAAGCCGCGCTCCGGCAGCCTGAGCACCGCCTCCGGCCGCAGGCGGGCGATCGGCTCCACCATGGTCCAGGCCGCCCGCCGGACCAGGGCGCTGCCGTGCATTTCGAGCCAGGGACTGTTTAGGACCAGCTGGGAAACGGCTCCGGGGTTGCGGCTGGCCCACAGGGCTGCCACGAGGCCGCCGGTGGAATGCCCCATGAGCGCGAGCTGCACGGGTCCTGCACCGCCGGACTCGGCGATCATCCCGGCCGCGGTGCCGATCTCGGCGTCGTAGTTTCCCAGATCTGCGACGTAGCCGCCATGAGTGCCCGGCTGAAGGCTGCGGCCGTGGTTGTGCATGTCCAGGGCAAAGAATTCGAAGCCCTGTGCGTCCCAGAACCGCGCCAGCTCGATGTTGAAGAAGTAGTCGCTCCAGCCATGCAGGAAGAGCACTGCCCGGCGGGACCCGGCGATACGGATGTCCGAAGCGTCCGGTGGAGTGAAACGGACCAGCGTCGCCCGGCGGCGGACGCCGTCCCCGCCCGCGGCTTCAAAGGTGCAGGACTCGAAGCCCGGCCCCAGGATGTCACTCTGCCACTCCATGGCACCAGCGTAGGCTTTCCGGTCCCGGCCCGGGCGGTATTGGGTCAGCCCGGTTTGGTCTGCACCGCCGAAGACGGAAAACTAGAGTCATGCGCGTATACCCCACTTTTTTCAGGCTGGCCTTTTCATGGATGGACGCCGAACGCGCCCACAAGATCGGCTTCAAGGGAATCCGGCTGGTCCATACTGTTGGAGCAGGACGGCTGCTGGAAAGGTTCACGGCACCGCCGGCGTCCCTGCAGACGAATGCGCTCGGCCTGACCTTCCCGTCCCCGTTCGGGCTGGCCGCCGGCTTTGACAAGGAGGGCCACGGAATCGAGGCCCTGATGGAGCTCGGATTCGGCCACGTTGAGGTGGGTACCATCACCGGCCAGGCGCAGCCCGGCAACGAAAAGCCGCGGCTGTTCCGGCTCATTGAGGACCGGGCCGTCATCAACCGGATGGGATTCAACAACGACGGCGCCTCAGCGGTGGCTCCGCGGCTGAAGTCCGCCCGGGCTGCGCTGCAGCGGCGGCATGCGAAAGTGCGGCCCGTGATCGGCGTCAACATCGGCAAGACCAAGGTCGTGGAGCTCGCGGACGCCGTGGAGGACTACCTCATCAGTGCCCGCGGCCTCGCCCCGGCGGCGGATTATCTGGTGGTGAACGTCAGCTCGCCAAACACGCCGGGGCTCCGGCTCCTGCAGAACGTGGAGACGCTCCGGCCGCTGCTGAAGGCGGTGGGGGAGGAAGCGGACAAGTCCGCAGGCCGGCATGTCCCGCTGCTGGTCAAGATCGCCCCGGACCTCACCGATGAGGACATCGACGACGTCGCCCGGCTGGCGATGGATTTGGGGCTCGACGGCATCATCGCCACGAACACCACTATCGGCCGCGACGGGCTCAGCTCCACGGCGGACAAAGTGGAGGCCTGCGGTGCCGGCGGCCTGTCGGGTGCTCCGCTGAAAAGCCGTTCACTGGAGGTGCTGCGCCGGCTGAAGTCGGTCACGCGGGACCGGCTGACGCTGATTTCCGTGGGCGGCGTGGAGACCGCCACGGACGTCCAGGACCGCCTGGACGCCGGCGCGACGCTGGTCCAGGGCTACACCGCTTTCCTGTACGAGGGGCCGTTCTGGGCCGCCCGGATCAACAAGGAACTGGCCAGGAACCGCTGACCTGTGCCTTAAGTGCTGATTTGAGGCTTAAACACAGCAGCCCGGCGGTTTAACCGCCGGGCTGCTGTGTTTTAGGTCCGGGACCGCCCTTCGGCGGCCTCTGCCGCAGGAGGAAAACGGTGAATCAGGACGGGTACTGCCCGCGGCGTACCAGGGGCTTGGGCAGGCGAAGCTTCCGGAACTGCAGCGAACGCATGGTGCCGTACCAGACGGTGCCGCGCTCAACTTCGCCGAACTTTTCGGCGAGGCGCTTGCGGAGTTTGCGGGACAGGATGAACGCGTCCACGAATACTGCCAGGAACATCACCCAGAAGCCGCCCAGCACGTAAATCATCATGTCGCTGTTGGACGGCACGACGAGGGAGACGATGACGAACACCAGGGCACCGAACATCAGGTACTCGCCCAGATTGAAGCGTGCATCCACGTAATCACGGGCATACCGCTTCTGCGGGCCCTTGTCGCGGATCGGCAGGAACCGTTCGTCGCCGGTATCCAGTGCCTGGCGCATCTTCAGGCGCTGCTCCTGGGCGGCAGCACGCTCCGCTTCCTTGGAGGCCTTCCGGTCCTCCGGGACGAGGGGGCGCTTGCGGGCCGCTTCCTGCGCTTTGCGCTTGGGCGTGGGCGCGCCTTTGCCCGCTAGTGCGGCTGCCTCGGCAGCCTGCTGGTCAACTACATCCTGCGCCGCTGGCGCTTCCTTTTTACGTCCGAACACCACAACAGAATACCTTGGCGGACTGTGCCCCCGGTCCTGAGCGGCTGCCCGTGGAACGCCGCGGCGGGGAGTCCGGCGCCTGCTGGCGGCGAGGTATGTTGTGGCGTGTGACACAGGTAGTGTTTCGGCCATGACTACATTCTCCGCGGCGACCCCGCAAGAGTACGACGCCGAGCCTTACGGAGGGACAGTGGCCGGCATCGACACCGGTGCCCTGCGGACCGCCGTTGAGGCGGACTTCGACAGCACCGTCGCACAGCTGAAGGACCTGGTGGCCATACCCGGCATCGCCTGGCCCAGCTTTGACCCCGCCCCTCTGGACGCCAGCGCTGAGGCCGTCGCCAGCCTGGTACGCGCCGCGGGCATCGGGGACGTCCGGATCCTGCGGTGCGACAAGGAAGACGGCACCCCTGGCGGGCCCGCCGTCGTGGCACGCCGAGAGGCCGCGCCAGGGAAGCCGACCATTCTTCTCTACGCCCACCACGACGTCCAGCCGCCCGGCGATCCGGCGCTGTGGGAGTCCGAACCGTTTACCGCCGTCGAACGCAACGGGCGCCTCTACGGGCGCGGCGCGGCCGACGACAAGGCCGGCATCATGGCCCACGTCGCCGCCTACGGCGCCGTCACCAAGGTGCTCGGCGATGAATTCGGGCTTGGCGTGACACTGTTCTTCGAAGGGGAGGAAGAGGCCGGCTCGCCGACCTTCCGGACGTTCCTGGAAGCCCACCGCGAACTGCTCCGCGCCGATGTCATCGTGGTGGCCGACTCCAGCAACTGGAAGGTGGGCGTGCCCGCGCTCACCACGAGCCTGCGCGGGCTGGTCGACGGAACCATCGAGGTGCAAGTCCTTGACCATGCCGTGCATTCGGGAATGTTCGGCGGTGCCGTGCTGGATGCCCCCACGCTGCTCTCGCGCCTGATCGCGACGCTGCACGATGACCAGGGAAGCGTGGCCGTTGAAGGTCTGGTGAGCCGGGATGAAACCGGCGTGGATCTGACCGAAGAGGAGTACCGGGCGGACGCTTCAGTGCTCGACGGCGTCCAGCTGGCCGGCACGGGAACCATCGCGTCTCGGCTGTGGACCAAGCCGGCCCTGTCGATCATCGGCTTCGACGCGCCGGCCGTCAGCGTTGCCTCCAACACCCTGCTGCCCCGGGCCCGGGCCAAGTTCAGCCTGCGGCTGGCGCCTGGCCAGGACCCGGCGGAAGCCATGGAAGCCGTGCGCCGGCACGTTGAAACCCACGCACCGTTCGGCGCCAGGGTGATCTTCACGCCGGGGGAGAGCGGCAACGCCTTCCAGACGGACACAGGTTCGTCAGCGGCCGGCCTCGCTATGTGGGCGCTGGGCGAAGCCTGGGGCGTTCCGGCCGTGGAAATGGGGATCGGCGGTTCGATTCCGTTCATCAGTGACCTGACCGAGCTGTACCCCGAGGTCCAGATTCTGGTGACGGGCGTTGAGGATCCGGATTCGCGCGCCCATTCAGCCAACGAGTCATTGCACCTGGAGGACTTCCGCAACGCGGTGGTCGCCGAGGCCCTGCTGCTGGCGCGGCTGAACGCGGAAGGCCTCCGTTAAGCGGCTGGCGGGAACAACGCAGGGCCTGTGAGGGTTACGCCTGAAGTTAGAGCTCCGCGCCGGATCGACGTAGCATGTAGCTATAGCCCGTACCGTTTCCGTAGGGGCAGGCACCGTGCAAGCGGGGCAGCCACAACCGTCGTTAGTAAGGTAGGCCAATGAGCACTACGACCAATGAAAACAGCACCGAATCCACCGGCACTGCCAGTGACGAACTGGCGAGCCACGAGGTTCAGCTGACGGACGTTGCAGCAGGCAAGGTCCGCAGCCTCCTGGAGCAGGAAGGCCGCACCGATCTTCGCCTCCGCGTGGCCGTGCAGCCGGGCGGCTGCTCCGGCCTCATTTACCAGCTGTACTTTGACGAGCGCCTCCTCGAAGGTGACGCGGTACGCGACTACGACGGCGTCGAGGTCGTCGTCGACAAGATGAGCGTTCCGTATCTCAGCGGTGCCAGCATCGACTTTGAAGACACTATCTCCAAGCAGGGCTTCACCATCGACAACCCGAATGCGGGCGGCTCATGCGCCTGCGGTGATTCGTTCCACTAAAGGGTCAGTGGCCCTTCCTGAACCTCTTGGCGGCGCCGGTGAAAACCGGCGCCGCCACACGGTGGGGACATGTGGGCGAAAACCTGCGGGGAGCGGTAAGCTCTACACCGAGTAGTAAAACTTTTAGTGTGCCCGGGAAGCTTTTTGCCGACCTGGCAACAGCAACAAGTAGGAAGGGCCGTCTGTGAGTTCGCAGAACCGAACCGGCAGCCGACGCAAAACGATCACTACGATCACTGGCTTGGCAACTGCCGGCGCGTTGGTTTTGACTGGATGTTCGCCAGAGGTAGAGAAGGGGTGGCTGCCCACCGAGCGTGGCACCACCAATCACACTGACCGCATCATGGACCTCTGGGTCAACTCATGGATTGCCGCCCTCGTGGTGGGCATCATCACGTGGGGCCTGATCGTCTGGTGCCTCGTGGCCTACCGCCGCCGCAAGGGCACCGTGGGTTTCCCGCGGCAGACCAGCTTCAACCTGCCCCTTGAGGTCTTCTACCTGACGATCCCGCTCTTCATGGTCCTGGTGTTCTTCTACTTCACCGACCGTGACCAGCAGGCGATCGATGACCGCTCGCAGCCCGCCGACGTCGTAGTGGACGTCCGCGGCAAGCAGTGGGCCTGGGACTTTAACTACAAAAAGGGCGACGTCGTCACCGAGGACCTCCACGAGGCCGGCGTTCAGGCGCACCTGACGGGTGAAGCGATCAACAAGGACAAGCTCCCCACGCTGTACCTGCCCGTCAACAAGTCCGTTGACCTGGAACTGAACTCGCGCGACGTCATCCACTCCTTCTGGGTTCCTGCATTCCTGCAGAAGAGGGACATGATCCCGGGCAAGACCAACTACATCCGGTTCACCCCCACCAAAGAGGGCACCTACGACGGCAAGTGCGCCGAGCTCTGCGGTGAGTACCACTCCGAAATGCTGTTCCGCGTCAAGGTTGTTTCCGAGTCCGAATTCCAGGCTCACATGAACCAGCTGCGCCAGGACGGCAACACGGGCCTGCTCGGCGAAGAGTATGACCGCAACCCGAACCTGAACGTTACGAAGTAAGGGAAGCGAAGTGGCTACTTACACCCAGACCCCCGGGATCCTTGAGGCTCCCGTAGTTCCCAAATCCAAGGGGCGCATCGTCGTCAACTGGATCACCTCCACGGACCACAAGACCATCGGGTACATGTACCTGATCGCGTCCTTCGTGTTCTTCTGCTTCGGCGGCGTGATGGCCCTGCTCATCCGCGCCGAGCTCTTCGAACCCGGCATGCAGATCCTGCAGACCAAGGAACAGTACAACCAGCTGTTCACCATGCACGGCACGGTCATGCTGCTCATGTTCGCCACCCCGCTCTTTGCCGGCTTTGCGAACGTGATCATGCCCCTGCAGATCGGTGCACCGGACGTCGCGTTCCCGCGACTGAACGCTCTGGCCTTCTGGTTCTTCCTGTTCGGCTCAACGATTGCCGTATCCGGTTTCATCACCCCCCAGGGTGCTGCATCCTTCGGCTGGTTCGCCTACGCGCCGCTTTCCAACACCACCTTCAGCCCCGGCGTCGGCGGTGACCTCTGGGTCTTCGGCCTGGCACTGTCCGGCTTCGGCACCATCCTCGGCGCGGTCAACTTCATCACCACCATCATCTGCATGCGTGCCCCCGGCATGACCATGTGGCGCATGCCGATCTTCACCTGGAACACCCTCGTCACGGCCATCCTGGTCCTGATGGCGTTCCCGCCGCTGGCCGCAGCACTCTTCGCCCTCGGCGCGGACCGCCGCTTCGGTGCCCACATCTTCGACCCGGAGAACGGCGGCGCCGTCCTGTGGCAGCACCTGTTCTGGTTCTTCGGCCACCCCGAGGTGTACATCATCGCCCTGCCGTTCTTCGGCATCGTGTCCGAGATCTTCCCGGTCTTCAGCCGCAAACCGATCTTCGGCTACAAGGGCCTGGTCTATGCGACCATCGCGATCGCTGCCCTGTCAGTAACCGTGTGGGCGCACCACATGTACGTCACCGGCTCCGTGCTGCTGCCGTTCTTCTCCTTCATGACCATGCTCATCGCAGTCCCCACCGGCGTGAAGTTCTTCAACTGGATCGGCACCATGTGGCGCGGTTCCATCACCTTTGAGACCCCCATGCTGTGGAGCATCGGCTTCCTCATCACGTTCCTCTTCGGCGGCCTGACCGGCATCATCCTGGCCTCCCCGCCGCTGGACTTCCACGTCTCCGACTCCTACTTCGTGGTGGCGCACTTCCACTACGTGGTCTTCGGCACCGTGGTGTTCGCGATGTTCGCCGGCTTCTACTTCTGGTGGCCGAAGTGGACGGGCAAGATGCTCAACGAACGCCTCGGCAAGATCCACTTCTGGCTCCTGTTCCTGGGCTTCCACGGCACCTTCCTGATCCAGCACTGGCTCGGCGTCGAGGGCATGCCCCGCCGCTACGCCGACTACCTGGTGGAGGACAACTTCACCTGGATGAACCAGTTCTCCACCATTGCCTCGTTTGTCCTGGGTGCGTCTTTGATCCCGTTCTTCTGGAACGTGTACATCACCGCACGCAGCGCCGAGAAGGTTCAGGTTGACGATCCCTGGGGCTTTGGTGCCTCGCTGGAGTGGGCGACGTCCTGCCCGCCGCCGCGGCACAACTTCACGTCCCTGCCGCGCATCCGCTCGGAGCGTCCGGCCCTGGACCTGCACCACCCTGAGCTCTCCCAGTCACACACCGTTGAGTCGCCGGCACCTGCAGCAAGCGTGCTGGGCAACGCCGATCAGAAGGACACCGCGCAATGAGAATCGAGTCATGGATTTTTGGAGCAGGAGTTTTCTTCTTCGTTCCGGTTTCCATCATCTACGGCTTCCTCACCAACTGGTCTGAGTGGGTCGGCATCCTGGGCATCCTCCTGGTGGGCGGGCTGGCGGGCATGATCGGTGCCTACCTGGGCTTCACCGGCAAGCGCGTGGGCATGCGTCCCGAGGACCGTGCGGACGCCGAAATCCACGAAGGCGCCGGCGAGCAGGGCCACTTCAGCCCCTGGAGCTGGTGGCCGCTGGTCCTGGGCCTGTCCTGCGCCGCAGGATTCCTCGGCCTGGCCGTCGGCTTCTGGATCGTGTTCATCGCCGGCGGTATGGCGCTGGTGGCACTCGTGGGCTGGGTCTACGAATACAGCCGCGGAGACCACGCACACTAGCGTTTCTGTTTCATAGAACGACGGCGGGCCCCACCTTTTTGGTGGGGCCCGCCGTCGTTCTTCTTGTATCTAATCCCGCCCTAGCTGGCCTTCTGCGACGCCAGCAGCTCGACCAGACCCGACAGCGCCGCCTCCGCTTCACCCAGGCTCTTGCCCGCCGGCAGGGCTGATTCCTTGACTGCAAGTTCGACTTCGCAGCCGTAGTTGAAGTCGGCCGTCATGACCTCGAGCAGGGAACGGGCGTCGACCGCGTCAATGCCGTCTTTGCGGATGGTGACCGGTAACCCTGTCTCCGCAACCGCGCGGACGAACACCGCTGCCGGCCTGGCGTGCAGGCCGATGGCAGCAGAAACGATTGCCTTACGAACGGGCAATTGGACTCCTTCGTCTTGGACGGGATGGCACATTGGGGAAGCCTCCGTCGTCTTCGTATCAGTTCGCCTCTAAGAATATCGGCCCCTGCGCCGTCAATCTTCCCAGGGCCGGCCCTGGTCTAGACCTCTGCCGGATTGGCTTACCCTTGAACTGTGAGCATGTATTGCAGGACCCTCCGCCGTGGCGGCTAACGTGGCCGGCATTGCCGGTGAAATCGACAGGACCAGCGGGACGCCGATTTACGTCCAGCTCCGTGAGATCCTCAGGACCTACATCGCAACGTCCTGTCCGCCAGGCTCGGCGCTGCCCTCCGAGCGTGACCTGGCCGAACGTTTCAGTCTGGCCAGGATGACCGTCCGCCAGGCCATCGACGCCCTGGTGGGGGAGGAAGTCATCGAGCGGGTGGTCGGCCTGGGCACCTTCGTCCGGAAACCGAAGCTGGACCTCCAGGTCAAGCTGACCTCCTACAGCGAGGAGATGCAGCGCCGCGGCATGGTCCCGGCTGCCAAGGTGCTGAGCTTTGAGCAGATCGCCGCCAGCGCGTTCCTCGCCCGCGAACTTCAGCTGGAGGAAGGAACGCCCCTGGTGCGCTTCCGCCGCCTCCTGCTGGCCGATAACGAGCCAATGAGCGTGGATGAGAACTTCATCCCGGCACACCGGGTTCCGGGGCTGCTCGACGGCGAGCCGCCGACATCGCTGTACAACGTCCTCAGCGAACAGTTCGGCCTGGTCATGGAATGGGGCGAGGACATGATTGAGGCCACGGCTGCCTCGCCCTCCACCGCTCGGCTGCTCAACGTTGAAATCGGCGCGCCGCTGCTGAAGATCCAGCGGCATGCCTTCGTCGCCAGGTCGATGGTGGACTACTCGGTGTCCTACTACCGGGCAGACCGGTACAAACTGTGGGTGCCGCTGCAGCGGCCCGGCGTCCGGCCCACCCGCAACTACGCGTCGGGTTACCGGCAGCAGTAGCCTGGCTGGCCGGCGATTGCTTCAAAGACACAGCATCCCGTTTGGCAATCAGAATGCCCACACAGAAAAGGCCCGGTCCTGGTGGACCGGGCCTTTTCTGTGTGGTGCCTGGGTGAAGCGCTGTTGCCTAGTGGCTGAGGGTCCTCTGTCCCTCGCCGGCTTCAACAGCTTCGTGGTGCCCGTGGCCGGCTTCCAGCTCGGCGGGCGTTGCCGGGGCAACCCTGTCCTCGAAGAACCAGCGGGACAGCTTGGCGCGGCGGTTTTCCTTCCGGGTCACCACACCGTGCTCGTTCGGCTGAGCCGGCAGTGGTGCGGGCGACTCGAAGCCAACAAGCCTGTAGCGCTTGTACTCGTCGAGCGGAGCATGCACCTCAATGAACTCACCGTGCCGGAGGCGGACGATGCGTCCGGTCTCGCGGCCGTGGAGGGCGATTTCGCGGTCCTTGCGCTGCAGGGCCAGGGCCACACGCTTGGTGACCACGAACGCGATGACCGGTCCGATGAAGAACAGTGCACGCAGCCAGTACGTGACGTCGTTCAGTGCCACGTGGAAGTGCGTGGCGATGAGGTCCGAACCGGCGGCGGCCCACATGACGCTGTACCAGGTGAAGCCGGCTACACCGATCGCGGTACGCGTGGGAGCGTTCCGGGGACGGTCGAGCACGTGGTGCTCCCGGTTGTCCTTGGTGATCCAGCGCTCGATCCACGGGTAGGTGAACAGCACGGTAAAAATGATGCCAGCCGGAACAAGTGCCGGAAGCAGGACATTCAGCGTGAGGACGTGGCCAAAGATGATGTATTCGAAGTGGAAGTCGCTGACCACACCGGGCATCAGGCGCAGGGCACCGTCGACGAAGCCGATGTACCAGTCAGGCTGGGTGCCTGCGGACACGGGGGAGGGATCGTACGGGCCGTAGTTCCAGATCGGGTTGATGGTGAAGAACCCGGCCATGAGCGCAATGACACCGAAGACGATGAAGAAGAATCCGCCGGCCTTTGCAGCATAGACCGGTCCGAGGGGGTAGCCGACGACGTTGCGGTCGTTGCGTCCCGGGCCGGGGTACTGCGTGTGCTTGTGGACAACCACCATGAAGAGGTGCACGACGATCATGAGCAGGATCAGTGCCGGCACGAGCAGGATGTGCAGCGTGAAGAGGCGGCTGATGATGACCGTGCCGGGGAACTCTCCACCGAACAGGAAGAAGGAGATGTAGGTGCCGATCACGGGGATCGACTTGATGACGCCGTCGATGATGCGCAGGCCGTTACCGGACAGCAGGTCATCGGGGAGCGAGTAACCGGTGAAGCCGGCAGCCATGGCCAGGATCAGCAGGACACCGCCCACCACCCAGTTCATTTCGCGGGGCTTGCGGAACGCACCGGTGAAGAACACCCGGAGCATGTGCACGGCCACGGAGGCCACGAACAGCAGCGCTGCCCAGTGGTGGACCTGACGCATGAACAGGCCGCCGCGGACATCGAAGGAGATATCCAGCGAGGAGCTGTAGGCGACGGACATTTCGACGTTCTTCAGCGGCGTGTAGGAGCCGGCGTAGTGCGTCTCGGCCATCGACGGATCGAAGAAGAACGTCAGGAACGTTCCCGACAGGAGCAGGATGACGAAGGAGTACAGCGCCACCTCGCCAAACATGAAGGACCAGTGGTCCGGGAATACCTTGCGGCCGAATTCGCGGAGGATTCCGGATCCGCCGACGCGCTCGTCGACGAAGTCAGTAAAGCGTCCGACTTTGGTGTTGGCTACGTAGGCGGGGGCTTCAGCTGTTGATGCTGCGCTCATGCTCATCACGCTCCCAGTAACTTGGTCCTACAGGTTCGTTGAAGTCGCTGGTGGCGACCAGGTAGCCCTCATCGTCAACTGCGATGGGCAGCTGGGGGAGCGGGCGGCTGGCGGGGCCAAAGATAACCTTGCATTCCTGGGTCAGGTCGAAGGTTGACTGGTGGCACGGGCACAGCAGGTGGTGCGTCTGCTGCTCGTAGAGGGCAACAGGGCAACCGACATGGGTGCAGATCTTGGAGTAGGCGACGATGCCGTTGTAGCCCCAGTTTTCGCGTCCCGCGGACGGGTTAAGCGAGGCCGGGTCGAGACGCATCAGCAGAACGACGGCCTTGGCCTTCTCGTTGAGCTTGCCTTCGTGCAGTTCATTGAGGCCTTCCGGGATGACGTGGAAGGCGGAACCGATGGTGACGTCCGAGGCCTTGATGGGGGTTCCATCGGGGTCGCGGGTGAGGCGCTTGAGCTTGCCATCCGTCGGGGCCCACATGGTGTGCGCCAGCTTGTCGTCCGGGCGCGGTCCCAGGTCGCCGAAGACGGCGAGGGCCGGCAGGGGTGCCAATGCCACGGCGCCCAGCAGGGTGTTCCGGATGAGGGGACGGCGCTTGATGCCCGTTTCCTCAACGATGTCGTCAACGATGCGGACCGCAGCCTGGCGGTCGTCCTCGGTGCGGATCGCGTGGCGTTCCTCGGAGACTTCGTGGTCCGGCATCAGGGCCTTGGCCCAGTGCACGATGCCGGTGCCGATGCCAAGCATGGCGAACGCTGTGCCAACGCCGAGCAGCGCATTCTGCAGCCGGATGGTGGCAATGCTTGAGTCGTCTCCCAGGTCGATGGCGAAGTACGCCACCAGGAAGATCACGGTGCCAACAACTGAGGTTGCGAAGAGAGCGGCAACCTGCCGTTCTGCCCGCTTGGCGGCCTTCGGGTCCGTGTCAGCCAGGCGCAAGCGGTGCGGGGGAAGTCCAGGATCCTGGAATTTCTCCACCTCATGCTGACCAGCCGTAGCTACGGTGCCCGAGTGGTTCGGACTGCCGTCACTATGGTTGCCCATGATTCGCCTCATCCTTCTCTCGTCTCGGCCTTCGCCGAGTTATGTTCAGTTCCAAACCTGCTGTGCAATCAGCAGGACGTTCTTGTTGTGCCTGGTTTGGCTAGGACGTCCGGGACGTCAGCCAGATGGTGAAAGCGATGATGACGCCCAGGCCGGCGATCCACACGAACAGGCCCTCAGAAACAGGACCAAGTGCGCCCAGGTCTGCGCCGCCCGGGGAACCATTGGCTTCAATCTGCTTCAGGAAGGTGATGATGTCGCGCTTGCCTTCGGGGGAGATGTTCGAGTCGTTGAACACCGGCATGTTCTGCGGTCCGGTGGCCATTGCTTCGTAGATGTGCTTGCCGGTGACGTCGGCCAGGGCCGGGGCGAACTTACCGCGGGTGAGTGCACCGCCGGCTGCTGCAGCGTTGTGGCACATGGCGCAATTCACGCGGAACAGCTCGCCACCTTCGGCGGCGTTGCCCTTCTCATCCAGCAATTCCTCGGCGGGGATGGCCGGACCCGCACCCAGCGACGCGACGTACGCGGCCAGCTGGTGGGTCTGGGTGTCGTTGAATTGGGCAGGCTTCTTGTAGGCCTGGGGGCCGTTCATCTGCATGGGCATGCGGCCGGTGCCGACCTGGAAGTCAACAGCGGCGGCGCCGACGCCAACCAGTGAGGGACCGTCCTGCGTTCCGCTGGCACCCATGCCATGGCAGGTGGCGCAGTTGGCTTCGAAGAGCTTCTCGCCTTCCTGTGTATCGCTGGCGGTGAACTCTGCAGTGCTGGCTTTGGCCTCGTTGACGGTGGTGGCAACGGCGTACAGCCCACCAGTGAGGAGGAGGCCCATCAACAGCAGGGCTATTGCTGCCAGTGGGTGACGTCGCTTCTGCGAGAGTGCCTTCACGTGGTGGTTCCTTTATTCGATCGTGCGTCGGCTCCGTGAGCCGCTTCTTAGAATTCGTCCTCTTGGGTAAGAGGGAGAAAAGTCTGGGTTACTGGAGTACGTAGATGACCAGGAAGAGGCCAATCCACACGACGTCCACGAAGTGCCAGTAGTAGGAGGTGACAATCGCCGAGGTCGCCTCGAAGTGACCGAACTTCTTCGCGGCGAAGGAGCGGCCCATGATGAGGAGGAAGGCGACCAGACCGCCGATGACGTGCAGGCCGTGGAAGCCGGTGGTCATGTAGAAGGCAGATCCATAGGCATTGGAGGACAGCGACACGTGCTCCGAGACCAGCATGGCGTATTCCGTGGTCTGGCCGGCAACGAAGAAGGCGCCCATGAGGAAGGTCAGAGTGAACCATTCGTTCATGCCCCAACGGGTGAACTGAAGGGGTCCGCCGCTGCGTCGCGGCTGGAGCCTTTCGGCGGCGAATACGCCCATCTGGCAAGTGAAGGAACTTGCCACGAGGACGATGGTGTTAACGAGCGCAAAGGGGAAGTTGAGCTTGGCCGTCTCTTCCGCCCACATCTGGCCGGAGGTGGACCGGAGTGTGAAGTACATGGCGAAGAGACCGGCGAAGAACATCAACTCGCTGGAGAGCCAGACTACGGTCCCGACGGAGACCATATTCGGGCGGTTCAGCGTGGGGTGCGCGGGGGTACTGGGGGCATGGGTCGCAGATGTCACATAGACATTATGTCTATAAAACTCCGGCTTGCCCAACGCAAACCGCCTTTTGCGGAGACTTTTTCTACAAAGACGCGAAATCGCGCGGAAAAGTTCCCGGAGACGTTCATATTGGTCTTTGCGACGGGCACCTCGATAGCATCAGGAGGTGACTTCACAGGTATCGGTACCGGCGGCAGGCAACACCTGGCCGCGCCTCATCTCGGCACTGTTGAACGGCGAACACCTGAGCGCGGACAGTACGGCGTGGGCCATGGACACCATCATGTCGGGGGCCGCCACACCCGTCCAGATCGCCGGTTTTCTGGTGGCGCTGCGCGCCAAGGGCGAGACGGTGGAGGAGATCGCCGGTCTCGTCGACGCTATGGTGTCCCATGCCAATCCGATCTCCATCAGCGGCGAAAAGCTGGACATCGTGGGCACCGGTGGTGACCAACTCAACACGGTCAACATCTCCACCATGGCCGCTCTGGTCTGTGCCGGAGCGGGCGCAAAGGTGGTTAAGCACGGAAACCGTGCGGCGTCGTCGTCGTCGGGGTCAGCGGACGTCCTGGAAGCGCTGGGGGTGCGGCTCGACCTCCCCATAGCCGACGTTGCCCGGAACGCGGAGGAAGCGGGCATCACCTTCTGCTTCGCCCAGGTTTTCCACCCTTCCTTCCGCCACACCGCGGTGCCCCGGCGCGAACTCGCGATCCCCACAGCCTTCAACTTCCTCGGCCCCCTCACCAACCCCGCCCGGGTGCAGGCCTCCGCAGTAGGCGTGGCGAACGCCCGCATGGCGCCGCTCGTGGCCGGCGTCCTGGCGCGTCGCGGCAGCCGGGGCCTGGTATTCCGGGGCAGCGACGGCCTGGACGAACTGACCACCACCGGGCCGTCAACCGTGTGGGAGATCCGCGGCGGCGAAGTGACAGAGCAGACTTTCTCGCCCCGAGACCTGGGGATCCGTCAGGCGACTGTCGATCAGCTCCGCGGTGGTGACGCACAGGCGAATGCCGCCGTCGTCCGCAATGTCCTGGCCGGGGAAACCGGGCCGGTCCGGGACGCGGTCCTGTTGAACGCGGCGGCCGGCCTGGTGGCGTACGACCTTCAGGCTGACGGTCCGCTCACTGACCGCATGAAGCTTGCCCTTGACCGCGCCGCGGAATCCATCGGCTCCGGCGCGGCCGCTGCTGTGCTTGAGAAGTGGGTCAGCCTCTCGCGGGCCTAGAGCTCGGAACAGTCCCAATGCATCAACGACGGAGGGGCCAGGCACGTGCACGTGCCTGGCCCCTCCGTCGTTAGTAAACGATTAGGGGACGGCTATTCCTCGAACCCCAGCGCGAAGGCGGCATCGAGGTCGTGCTGTGAGTAGGCCCGGAAGGCGATATGGGTGGTGGTGTGCATGACGGCGGGCACCTTGGACAGCTTGTCGGCGATGACGTCCGCGAGGTCTTCGTGCTGAGCCACGCGTGCCACGGCGATCAGGTCCCATTCCCCGGTCACGGAGTAAACCTCGCTGATGCCCTCCATGGCGGAAATTTCCTCGGCCGTCTCGGGGATGCGCGAGGCGTCTGTCTTGATCAGGACGAATGCGGTGATCACTGTGAACCCTTCCGGATCTGTTGAGCTGTGCTGCCAGCCTATTACATGGCCGCCCCGCAGGAGTCAGGCGCGGCGGCGTGCGCGCAGGCGGAGGACTATGGCCACAATGAGGCGGTAGCCGAGGAGGAACACCGCCAGGCTCAGCAGGGCCACGATCACAAACGGCAGGACCACGGTTTGTCCTGTGAGCGCGCGCAGCGCCATTCCGATGGCCACCGTGCCGAGCCAGACAGCCACCCCGGCCGGCCACAGCGCCAGGGGCCGCCGCCAGACCCGCAGCAGCAGCCAGGCGACGGCTGCGCCGGCCAGGAATGGCCAGGCCGTGGCCAGGATTCCCGCTACTGATTCACCCCGCGCATGGGCGTCGCGGCCGATGGCGGCGAAGGTCAGGATGAGGATGAGATCGGCCGCAGCTGCAGCGGCCGCCGGGGCCGGAACCGCCCGTGTTCCGAAACGGTCTGTCGTGGAAGGCATGCTTCCGAGCCTATCCGTTTTTGGCAGGGCTTGCCCCGACGGGAATATGCCGTAACGATGTCAGCCAGAACCAATGTGCACGGCTTGAAGGAGTCCAGGTGTTGCTCATCCAGATCGCGCAGCATGCGGAGGACCTTGACCGGGCGGCGGAGTTCTACTCCGCCTTGCTGGGCACCGCTCCGTCGGCGGTCTTCGAGCCGCCGGGACTGCTGTTCTTCGATCTCGATGGCGTTCGGCTCCTGCTGGAGCGGGGAGCGCCGTCGTCGGTAATCTACCTTAACGTCCCGGACGTGCGGTCACGCGTGGCGGAACTGGAGGCCGCGGGAGTGGAGGTGCTCGGTGCGCCGCACGTGATCTTCCACCACGACGATGCGCGGCTCGGCCCGGCGGGTACGGATGAATGGATGGCATTCATCAGGGACAGTGAAGGAAACACCGTCGGCCTGGTGAGCCACACGTCCGGCGACGGTCCGCCCGCCTGAGAATGCCGGCCCCCCAAGAACCCAAGGTTTTCCCAAGAAAGCGTCAGTACCCTGTGGGCGGGTATGAAAAGTTCTCCGGGGGACGACGGCGGGAGGTCCCGCCGTCGTCCGTTGTCTGTCAGCCGGTCGCCTGGTAGGCCTTGACCCGCTGTTCCACCACGAGGTGAATGAGGGCGAAGACGCCGTCCTTTTCGATGGCGGCCAACGCCCTGTCCAGGGCGGCCGGAACGTCCTTGTCCTCGGTAACTGTGATGCCGAAGCCGCCAAAGGCCGTGGCCATCATGCCGAAGTCCGGATTCTTCAGCTGGGTGCCTGACACGCGTTCGGGATAGTGCCGCTCCTGATGGGTGCGGATGGTGCCGTACTCCTGGTTGTCCATGACGATGACCAGCGGCGTGGCACCGTACTGGGCGGCGGTGGCGAGCTCCTGGCCGTTCATAAGGAACTCCCCGTCGCCGGCAATTGTGACCACGCGGCGCCGCGGTTCAGCAAGTGACGCCGCGACGGCGGAGGGGATGGAATAGCCCATGGAGCCGTTCCGGGCGCTGATCATTGAGGCGTACCGGCGGGTGGGGAAGTACCGGTGGGCCCAGTTGGTGTGCTCGCCCGCCCCGAACGTCACCAGAGCATCCTCCGGCAGCGTGGGGACCAGGTGTGCCATTAAGGTGTCCATCCTGGCCGGGCCCGGAGTGGGAGTGGATGGTGGGAGCGCAGCGAACGACTCCTGCTCTGCCCTCATTTGGCCTGTCCAGGTCTTCCACTCCTCCTTCACCTGCAGATCTATGCCGGCCAGGTCGCGGACGAAGGCCTCGGGCTTCGCCAGGATCTGCCGCGAGACGGGACCCGAACGGCCGCGCAGTGAGGGGTCGATGGTGACCAGGAAGTTCTTCTTGCTCCAGTCCTGCCGGCAGACGAATCCGTCCGTAATCACGTCTCCCGGGACAGTGCCCACAAAGACGAGAAGGTCGGTTTCCTCGAGCAGGTCGTAGGTGGGGCGCGGGCGGCCGTACCCGATGGGGCCCACATAGGACGGGGAGTCAAAGGAGACTGTTCCCTGGGTGCGCCATTCAGCGGCGGCGGGAATCCGGTGCCGCTCCAGCCAGGCGGTCAGCTGGTCAGCTGCGGACTGGGTCCAGTCGTTGCCGCCCGTCACGAAAAGCGGCTTCTTGGACGAGGCCAGCGCAGCCTTGAGTGCCTCGACGTCGTTGCTGCTCATGCCGCCGTGCGCCACCGGGATGGCCGGGTGCAGCGTCGGATCAATCAGGTCCCGGAGGATGTCCTCCGGCAGGCCCACCACCACCGGCCCCGGCCTGCCGCTCATGGCGGCAAACATGGCTTCAGCCACGATTTCGGATGCCCGCTCCGCGTGGTCAAGGACCATGACGCGTTTGGCACCGGTATCGAACCAGGCTTTGATGTCGAACTCCTGGAACGCCTCGCGGTCCCGGTGCGCGAACGGGATGAGGCCCACGAACAGCAGCATCGGCGTCGAGTCCTGCCAGGCCGTGTGCAGCCCCACGTGCGCGTTGGCTGCGCCGGGTCCACGTGTGACCATCGCCACCCCGGGTCGCTGGTTCAATTTTCCGTCGGCCTCCGCCATGTACGCCGCCCCGCCCTCGTGCCGGCACACAATCGTTTCAATATCGGAGCGGTGCAAGCCGTCCAGGACGTCAAGGAAGCTTTCACCGGGAACCACATAGGTGCGTTCCACGCCATGGGCCGCGAGCGAATCAACGATCACGTGCCCCGCGGATTTCAGGATCGGGCGCGGCGCTGCAGGCACGCTCTCGCAGCCAGTCTGCGGGAGCTCTTGTTCCTGGCTTCTCCCAAGTTGGGGGCGGATGTCGGTTGCGGTCAAGGTGGATTGAGACTCTGTTGTCATGTGCTTTCTTTGGCTATTCGGCGGGTGGGCGTTTGTAGCTGTGGATCTTTATCTGATGGGCGTCGGGTTGGCGATGACGGGGGACATGCCGGTGAAGCCTTCTCGGGCTTCGGCGATTTCGTGGATGCGTTTGCGGCAGGCGTACCAGCCGGCGACCATGAGGGCGATGGCGATGAGGGTGACCAGGAGTGTGAGTGGTGAGTCGATGAAGACCATGACGAGCACGCCGAGGAGGAAGAGCAGGGAGAGGTAGCCGGTGTAGGGTGCGCCGAACATCCGGAATGAGGGGCGTTTGAGCCAGCCTTTGTCTGCCCAGCGTTTGAGTTGGATCTGGCACAGGACGATGGTGGCCCAGGTGACGATGATGCCTACGGAGGCGATGTTCAGGACGATCTCGAAGGCTTGGGACGGGACGAGGTAGTTCAGCGGGACGCCGAGCAGGGAGACGCCGGCGGTGATGGCGATGCCGCCGTAGGGGACGCCGGCTTTGTTCATGCGCTGGGCGAACTTGGGGGCGGAGCCGGCGACGGACATGGAGCGCAGGATGCGGCCGGTGGAGTAGAGGCCGGCGTTGAGGGAGGACAGGGCGGCGGTGAGGACGACGAGGTTCATGATGACGTCCACGCCCTGGATGCCGATGGAGCCGAAGAATGTCACGAAGGGGCTGACGCCCTTTTGGTAGGAGGTGAA
>NZ_PJMC01000019.1 GCF_002892795.1 Arthrobacter sp. AFG20
AGCCGTCCAAGCGGCTAGGAGACTTGTGCCATACCTGCCACCCGAGGGTGATCGAAACACTACGACAGCCCCGAAATCACCCACAACAAAAACGTAAGGAGGAGACTTCACCCTCTTCGGTGAGCGCGAACAAGAAGACGGCGCCGAGCTCGTGCACTGGGCCGCCGACCAGCTTGATGGCTCCAACGGCTCGGTGGGCCTCCTCGGCGGCTCCTACCTGGGACTAAACCAGATCTTCAGCCAAGGCCACATCGGCGCCAACACGCCGGTCAAGGCAATGATCCCGGAGTGCGCGGGCGCCGAGTTCTACCGCGAAACCTACTTCTCCGGTGGAATGCCGACCCAAACAGCGAACTTCCCCCGCAACCTGGGATCCATCGTGGGGCCCCGGGCAGGAGTGTTTGGCGCACCACTCGCCGAGGACATCCAGAAAGGAGGGGACGCGGCCTACGATCGCGACTTCTGGAAGTCGCGCACCGCAGGTAATTATGCCGAGGCTATCGCCGATGCCGGCGTTCCCGCCCTGCTGTGGACAAGCTGGGATGACATCTACACCGAGAGCGCACAGAGCATGTACGCCTCACTGCAGAATGCCTATTTCGACCGGCCAACGGATGCGCCGATGAAACCCGGGCAGCCCACCACCAACCGATACCAGATCATCGTCTCGCCTGGCGGCCATTGCGCCGGCGTCAACACAGCCACGGAGCTGGAATGGATGGACACCTGGCTGAAGGGCAAGTCCACCCGCTTCTCAGAGGCTGCTGCGACGCCCATGCACCTCTACCAGCAGGGCAGCGGGACCTGGATCAACACGTCAAACTATCCAATGGTGCAGCACTACACGCCCTATTACCTGAACGCCAGCGGCAAGATGAGCAAGTCCCGGCCGGGCCGGCACGCGGGCAGCGATAGCCTGCGGTTCACCCAACCGTCCGAATCCGGCGGCACCCTCACGTACACCACCGGACCGCTCAAGCAAGGCGCGACCATCGCCGGACCGATCAGTGCAACAATTCACGCTAGTTCCTCCAGTACCAACCTCAACCTGATCGCCCGCCTCGAGAGCGTGGCACCGGACGGAACTGCCACGAGGATCAGTTCCGGGAGCCTGGTGGCCAGCCTGCGCAAACTGGACGCGGGGAGATCCTGGGTCGACAAGTCAGGAACCCCCGTGCGCCCCTACGGAACCTTTACGGGTGACGACTACCTCACACCAGGAAAAGCGTACGAACTCGATGTTGCCATGTCGCCGGATGTCACCCAGATCCTGCCCGGCCATTCGCTGCGCCTCGTGCTGAGCTCCCAGATGCAGGCGAGCGTGTGCTCCGCAGGCCTTGGAAAAGACCCCTGCTTCCCGACGGATCCGCAGTTGAAGACGCTTCCGGGGGAGTACACGATTGCGCACAACGCATCGAACCCGTCGGCCATCAACCTCCCGCTTCTTCCGTACGAGTGTTTTGCCCCGAGCGGAGGGACAGCACAACAGCCGGCAAGCCTCACCGGCGATCCCGGCCAAGGAAGTCACGGAAATCCGTGTGACAACCGCCTGACGCCCTAACGCCACATCCCGAGCGACGACCCTGGTTGCCGCGCCCGGCGATGTTGCCGCGGACACACGGGAAGGGGACTGGCCCATTCGGCCAGCCCCCTTCCGCTGTGGCCAGCCCTTTCTCACCGCCCACGCTTGCCCTGCTGACCGGATTCCGGACACCAGTTACCCCCAGGGATGAAGAACCTCAATTGCCACTGATAGGCAGCAAGCCATTGTTCCAGCCTGTCCGCCTTGGAACCATGGCACCGCGCGCGGATGGGAATGGGCCACCGTACTAAAGCTTGTGCTTCCAGCGGTGCGGGTCCTTACTGGTGGGGGAGGCGAAGCCCCCGAGCCGGGCGCCACCCGCTCCCGTGGTGTGCCGGCTTTACCAGCGACTATCGGAGGTTTGACAAATGTTCGCTCGCGTCAGCACTTACCGGCCCGCTCCCGACAGCACCGGCGAGCCTTCAGCCGACACGGTCCGTCAGGTATTAGCCCTGCCAGGGTGCCAGGGGATTTATTATCTTCGTGGGAAAGACGACAAGTCACTCTCACTCACCCTTTGGGACGACGAGGACGCACTTACCGCCAGCCGTCCGGCGGCGGACCGTATCCGTGAGGAAACGACTGCGGAACAACACATGGAAATCCTCGGGGTGGATGAATTTGAAGTGCTGACCCACCAGCTCAGGGAGTAGCATTCAGCGCACTGTCCCTGGCGTCGTTCAGTGTCGATGAGTGCGTTCCACCCCGGTGCCGCCGCGAGCGACGGAAGAGCGGATTTATGAATGCGCTCCCGGGGCAATGGTCATGAGCGGCGGCGAGAGCGCCGGGAACAACCCGCGCCCAGATCCTTGAGCGGTGTGCGGAAGGTCAGCCTAGCTTCCGCCGCGGAAGTACCGGCGGGAATCGCTCGAGTCATCGCACGCCAAACATCGCTGCCTGTATGTAGGAACGTAAATCACTGGGCATTGGTAATAGGTCTGATCATCGCTGCTGTTGGTTCACTCCTCGCGGTGGCCGGGTACATTATGATCCTCGCCGCGGTGCACCGCGTCCTGGTCAAAATAGATGCTCTTCCCGTCCGTCAGCAGCCGCAGGCAGAGCAGGGATCGACCTACTCCGATCTGACTTCACGTACTGACGGCGATGTTCAGCACAAACTCCGGTCACGATGGCCGATGCCCCAGATCACTAACGGGAGCGCGTTGATTCAGAGCGCATGTCGATCTTTACGTCGAAGTCCAAGACGGCCTCGTCCTCGGCGAGCCGGGGGAGCAGGTACTCGCGGAGCGCGGCGCTGGTGGTCGTGTGTGCGGCGCGGAGGGCTATGTTGATCGTGTCGCCGTTTTCCGCCAGGGCGATGGTTCCACCTGCTGCCTCGGGGGAAACGTGGCCGCTGGAGAGTCCGGACGTTCCACCGGTGAAGCGCCCGTCGCTGATGAGGGCGACCGGGAGGAAGTTTGAGGATGCTAGGCGGTCTTGTCCAAGGTTGCCGACTGATCGTTCTCGCGTTCCTCCAGGGCGCCTGTCACCGAGGCGGTGAGGCTGTTGGCGATGTGGGTTCGTGCGAGTTCGGCTGCGCCGGCGCCGTCCCCGGCGATGACAAGTTCAAGGATCTGGTGGTGCTGATTCAGGTCAATCGTCCGGGGCTCATCTCCATCTGGGAGCTCCAGCCCGACGCGGCGGTAGCGGTCGGACTTGTCCCATAGGTCGTCAAGGAGTTTGATCATGGTGACGTTGTGGGACGCGCTGTAGACGGCGCGGTGGAATTCGCGGTGTGCCTTGATGGCGTCCTCGCCCCAGACGCGGGTGACGGGCAGGAGTTTCTCCGCGGCCGCGCGGATGGCGTCGATGTCAGCGTCGGTCCTGCGGGAGGCGGCAAGTTCAGTCGCTGAGGGTTCCAGTGAGAGACGGACCTCCAGCAGCTCGCGGGCTTCGGCGGCGCTCATGGCGGCCACGCGGGAGTCGCGGTGCGTGTCCATGATGATCAGGCCCTCGCTGGAAAGCCGGCGGATCGCTTCACGCAGGGGAGTGATGCTCATCTGCATGTTCTCGGCCAGTTCGTACTGGGAGATGCGCGAACCAGGGGCAAGCCCCCCGGAGAGGATCAGCTGGCGGAGTTCGTTGTACGCCAGGCTGCCCTTACTGGAAAAGACGTTCGTGGTGCTCATCTGCGGCTCCGGATCTCTCGTCGCGGGTTATGGTCCGCGTCACTGACAGTTTAGTCTCTAAAAACATCTTATAAGAATTTGCTCTTCGGGGGTTGTGCCTCCGGTCACCTTTGGGCTAACGTGATTGCACGATCTTATAAGAAATAAGATATTCGCTCTAGGAGAGATTCAAAGATGAAAATCGTTTCCGCCCACGTCGGCACCATCCCCATCAGTTCCTCGATCCGCAATGCCTTCATTGACTTCACCAAGATGGACTGCACGATCATCGCCCTAGTCAGCGACGTGTTCGTCGACGGAAAGCCCCTGGTCGGCTACGGCTTCAACTCCAACGGCCGCTACAACGCCACGGGCATCCTGAAGGACCGCATCCTGCCGCGCCTGCTGGACGCACCGGCCGAGGACCTTCTTGATGAGGACGGCCAGCTCTCGCCGGAGAAGGCGTGGGACCTGATGATGTCCAACGAAAAGCCCGGAGGCCACGGCGAACGCTCTGTCGCCGTCGGCGTGGCAGACATGGCCCTTCACGACCTCGCCGCGAAGATCGCCGGCGTCCCCCTCTACCGCTGGATCTCGGACCATTACGGCGATGGCAACCCGGACAAGGACGTCTTCGTCTACGCCGCCGGTGGCTACTACGCACCCGGAAAAACCCTCGAGGACCTACAGAACGAAATGCGCGGCTTCCTCGCCAAGGGCTACAACGTGGTCAAGATGAAGATCGGCGGCGCCGACCTGGCCGAAGACCTCCGCCGCATCGAGGCGGTCATCGAGGTCCTCGACGGTGACGGCTCCCGCCTGATGGTCGACGTCAACGGCAAATTCGATCTGGAAACCGCACTTGAATACGGCAAGGCCATCGATAAGTACGGGCTGTTCTGGTACGAGGAAGTCGGCGACCCGCTGGACTACGCCCTGAACGCCACCCTGTCCGAGCACTACAGGAACCCGATCGCCACCGGAGAGAACCTGTTCTCCCTCCAAGACGCCCGCAACCTGGTCCGTTACGGCGGCATGCGCCCGGACCGCGACTTCATCCAGGTCGACCCTGCCCTGAGCTACGGCCTGACAGAATACCGCCGGATCCAGGACATGCTGGCCCAGCACGGCTGGTCCTCCCGCCGCTGCATCCCGCACGGCGGACACCAGTTCTCCCTGCACATCGCCGCAGCACTCAAGCTCGGCGGCAACGAGTCCTACCCGGGCGAGTTCCAGCCCACCGGCGGCTTCACCGACGACGCGGTCATCGTCAACAGCCGCGTAGCCCCCGGCGACCTGCCGGGTATCGGCCTGGAAGGCAAGGCCGAGTTCTACAAGGTCCTGCGCGGGCTGCACGAGTAAGCACTATCGTGCCCGGTCCCGGGCAGTACCGCTGCCCGGGACCGCACCTCTCTTCGTTCCCCCAGTCTGACGTGCAAAGGAGCACCCTGGATGTCGTCCCCCACTGTTAAGAACCCGCAGCACTCACACCCGCCCAAGCAGCGGTCCCGGTTCGGCCGGCTGCTGCGCGAACTCTGGTTCCAAGTCGTCCTGGGCGCCGTCCTGGGCATCGCCGTCGGATTCTTCCTGCCCTCCGTCGGCAAGCAGCTCACACCCCTCAGTGACTGGTTCATCGCCCTGGTGAAGATGATCGTCATCCCCGTGGTGTTCTGCGTGGTTTCCCTCGGCATCGCATCGATGGACAGCCTGCGCAAAGCCGGCCGCATCGGAGTCAAGGCGCTGGGCTACTTCATCGTCCTGTCACTGGTATCAATGCTCATTGGCCTCGTTGTCGCCAACGTCTTCCAGCCCGGCGCCGGCATGAACATTGACCCGTCCAACCTGGACGCCAGCAAGGTCCCGGCCGCAGCCAGCAAGGGCTTCGACGGCCTCGAATTCGTCAGCAACATCATCCCCGAATCCCTGTTCGGCGCCCTGACAGGCCACACCATCATCGCTGCCCTCATGGTCTCCATCATCTTCGGCGCCGCAATGAACGTCTCCGGAGAATCCGGTGCGTTCCTCACCAAGGGCATCCAAGCCCTGTCCACGGTAATCTTCAAAATCGTCAACTGGGTCATGCACCTCGCCCCCATCGGCACCTTCGGCGCACTGGCCGCCGTCGTGGCCAACTACGGCACCCAAAGCCTCCAGCAACTGGGCATCCTCGTCCTGCTGTTCACCGCAACCTGCATCGTGTACGTCCTCGTGGTCCTGGGCACGATCGCCCGGGCCTGCGGAATGAACATCTTCACCGTCATGCGCTACTTCAAGGCAGAACTCCTCATCGCCCTGAGCACCTGCTCCAGCGAGGCCGTCCTGCCGCAGCTGATCAAGAAACTCGAAAACATGGGCGTCGGCAAATCCACCGTCGGCATCGTCATCCCCTCCGGATTCTCCTTCAACCTGGACGGATCCGCCGTCTACCTGACCATGGCCTCGGTGTTCCTGGCCCAGGCCGTCGGCATGGACCTCTCCTGGGAACAGCAGCTGGTCATGGTCGGCGTCATGATGCTCACCAGCAAGGGCACCGCAGGCATCGCCGGCGGAGCGTTCATCGTCCTGGCCAGCACACTGAGCTCCGTCGGCGGCATCCCGCTGGCAGCCCTCGCCCTCATCGTCGGCATCGACCGCCTCCTGAACGAAGGCCGGGTGTTCATCAACGTCCTCGGAAACGCGATGGCCGCCGTCGTCATCGGCAAATGGGAGAAAGACTTCGACCCGGAACAGGCCCGCAGGGCTTTGCACGCCTCAGGCCAGAAAAAGAAGAACGAAATCCCAGCAGAAACCCCCGAACCCGCGGAAGCCGACAAGGTCGACGCCCACTAACACCGGAAACAACGGTCAGGGCCGCTGCGAACTCCGCGGCGGCCCTGACCGGCGTGCCCCAGAGATCCACCATCCACCCAGCAACCACCCGCCCGCACCAGCGACGAGGAACCCATCCGACTATGGCCCCACGCATCCTGATCACCACCGACTACCTCCACCCGGGAGATCCCGTGGACCAGCTCCTGCGCGACCACGGCCTGGAGCCCGTCTACTCACCATCCCGGGGGCCACGCAGCCCGGAGAAACGCCGCTCGTTATTCAACGGCGTCTCCGGGGCGATCCTCGCCAGCGAACCCGTCACCGCCGACATGCTCACCGGCGCTGCCTCCCTCAAAGTCATCGCACGCAGCGGGGTGGGGTACGACTCCATCGACGTCCAGGCGGCCGCCGCACAGGGGATCAGGGTCTGCAACGCACCAGGAACGAACCACCACTCGGTCGCCGAACTCACCATCGGGCTGGTCATCATGGCCGCACGCCGCCTCGCCGAGGTCACCACCGCCGTTCGCCAAGGCCACTGGCCGCGCGAGGCGGGCCATGAACTCCGCGAATCCACCCTGGGCATCATCGGCTACGGACCCGGCGGGCGCGCCACCGCACAACTGGGCACCGCCCTCGGCATGAACGTCCTGGTCAGCACTGCCCACCCCGACCCCGACACCAGCGCCATTCGGTTCACGGATCTCGACACGGTCATCCGTGAGGCCGACTACCTCTCCCTGCACACCCGCGTCGGCCAGTTCACCGGCAAACTGATTGACGCGGGCCGGCTGCAAATGATGAAACCCACCGCCGTGCTCATCAACACAGCCCGCGGCTCACTCGTGGATGAAGAAGCCCTCGCCAAAGCATTGTACGACGGCACCATCGCCGGCGCCGCCCTGGACGTACTCGAGACCGAACCCCTGCCAAGCGACAGCCCCCTCCGGGGCTTGGACAACGTCCTCATCACCTCCCACCTTGCCGGGCAGACGGCCCAAGCCCGGACCCGGGCCGGCCTGGCAGCCGCCCATGCCGTCATCGACGTCCTCGAAAACCGCGAACCGGCACACCCGGTCGACCGCTAAACCGAACACCAAGCACAGACAAAGAAGGATCCCTGATGTCGAAACCCCACCGCATCGCAGTCATTCCCGGCGACGGAATCGGCACAGAAGTCGTACCCGAAGGACTGCGCGTCCTGGACGCCGCAGCCGCAGCCTTCGACCTCAACCTCAAATACGAGCACTTCGACTACGCCTCCGCGGACTACTACACCCGGCACGGGAAGATGCTCCCCGACGGATGGTTCGACCAGCTGAACCAGTTCGATTCCATCTTCTTCGGCGCCGTCGGATGGCCCGACGTCGTCCCCGACCACATCTCGCTGTGGGGAAGCCTCCTGCAGTTCCGCCGCCACTTCGACCAATACGTAAGCCTCCGCCCGGTCAAACTCCTCCCCGGCGTCCCCAGCCCCCTGACCGGCCGTGTCCCCGGCGACGTTGACTTCTACGTCGTGCGCGAAAACACCGAAGGCGAATACTCCAGCATCGGCGGAAAGATCTTCGAAGGCACCGACCGCGAAACCGTAGTCCAGGAAACAGTCATGACCCGCACCGGCGTGGACCGCATCCTCAAATACGCCTTCGACCTGGCCCAAAGCAGGCCCAAAAAGCACCTGACCTCCGCCACCAAGAGCAACGGCATCTCCATCACCATGCCCTACTGGGACGAACGCGTGCAGGCCATGTCCACGGCCTACCCCGACATCGACGTCGACAAGTACCACATCGACATCCTCGCGGCGAACTTCGTCATGCACCCCGACTGGTTCGACGTCGTCGTCGCCAGCAACCTCTTCGGTGACATCCTCTCCGACCTCGGCCCGGCCTGCACGGGGAACCATCGGCATCGCCCCCAGCGGCAACATCAACCCCGAACGAAAGTTCCCCAGCCTCTTCGAACCCGTCCACGGCTCCGCCCCGGACATCGCCGGCAAAGGCATCGCCAACCCCATCGGACAAATCTGGTGCGCCGCCATGATGCTGGACCACCTCGGAGAACCCGAAGCCGCGGCCGCCCTCACCACCGCCACGGAAACCGTGCTCGCCCGTGGACCCGAAGCCCTCACACCCGACATGGGCGGCAACGCCACCACCGAAGAACTGGGCACAGCAGTTGCCTCGGCTCTCACCGCACCATGACCGGGTCAACCGGCCGCCACAGCCAGGACGCGCCTGCCCACGGAGCACCAATCATTCTCCGCCAGTACCTCCACTGGCGCCGGCTCATCGGAGCGACCGTCCAGATCCGCCAGAACGGGCACGTCATCCGCACAGGCACTGTGGACGATGCCATGGCCGACTCCACAGCACTCTGGATCGCCGGCAACGCCACCCAACCACGCACCATGTACGAAGCCGCCCGCGGGATAGAAGTGTGGACAGAACCGAACGAAGCCGAAGACGGGCTCTGCTACCGCATGACGCTCACCGCACCATCAGCCAACTGAGCCACCACGGAAGACCCATGACGCAGCACACATACATGCCCCAAAGCACCCAAGACATCACCCCAGCGCTCAGTACAGTCCCGGACGCTACCCCGGAACGCAATATCCCCGCCGAGATCGCCCGCTCGTGGCTGCTTGTCAACGCAATGAAAACCGAGCTTTTCGACCAGTCCGCGGTGTCCCGCGCGGACTCGATCATCCTGGACATCGAAGACGCCGTGGACCCCTCGCAGAAGGATGCCGCCCGCGAGAACGTCGTAAACTGGCTCACCGGCGGCGGCCAGGCCTGGGTGCGGATCAACGACGCCACCAGCAAGTTCTGGGCTGATGACCTCGCGGGCCTGCGCGGCACGCCGGGGCTGCTCGGCGTCATGCTGGCAAAGACGGAGTCGGCTGACCAGGTCACCGAGTCCTTCCACCGCATGGATGGCAAGACGCCGGTCATCCCGCTCGTGGAATCCGCGCTCGGCATCGAAGAGGCCAACCACATCGCCAAGGCCCAGGGTGCGTTCCGCCTGGCGTTTGGCTCCGGCGACTTCCGCCGCGACACCGGCATGGCGAACACCCAGGAGGCCATGGCCTACCCGCGCGCCAAGCTCGTCGTCGCCAGCCGGGTGGGCAACCTGCCGGGCCCCATCGACGGCCCCACGGTCGGCACCAACCACCCGATCCTGCGCGAGCAGACCGGCGTCACAGTGATGATGGGCATGACCGGAAAGCTCTGCCTGGCTATCGACCAGACCAGCGTCATCAACGAGGTCATCAGCCCCACGCCGTCCGACGTCGCCTGGGCCACCGACTTCATGGCCGACTTCGAGGCCAACGGCCGCGTCATCCGCGACGGCTCCGACCTGCCCCGCCTCGGCCGCGCAGAGAAAATCATGAAGCTCGCCCTCGCCTTCGAGGTGCAGCCGGCACCCTAACACCCGCGCCCACCCCGCCAAGGCTCGCGTCGACGCCCCAGCGGGCGAACGAAGAGCCCCCGCTCACCCCCCATGCGACGCCCACGAATCAGGAAGAAAAACGAATGGCCTACGCAAATTACCGATACAAAGGTCACAACTACGTCGGCGAAGTCCACGGTGAACACCTCATCCCGCTGGCCGGCTCACCGACGTCGGACCGGAAACACCCGCAGAGCTCCTCGCCTCCGCCGCCCGTCTGACCGAATCACGCGTTGCCCTCTCCGAAGTCACCCTTCGTGCTGCATCACCAGGGGCCGGGAAGATCCTCTGCGTAGGCCTGAATTACAAAGACCATGCCGACGACGCCAGCCCGGCCGCCTTTCCCGTCCTGTTCCCCAAGTACGCATCCACCCTCATCGGACCCGGCGATTACATCGTCCTGCCTCCGGAATCCAGCCAGGTCGACTTTGAGGGCGAACTCGCCGTCATCATCGGCAAGGCAGGGCGCCGCATCACCGAACAGGACGCCATAGACCACATCCTGGGCCATTGCGTCTCCAACGACGTCACCATGCGCGACTATCAGAACAAGTCCCACCAATGGCTGCAGGGCAAGATCTGGGACAACACCACCCCGCTCGGCCCCTACATCGTCAGCCCGGCGGAAACCGACATCAGCAAGGCCGGCATCAGCACAACCCTGAACGGAGAGGTTGTACAAAAATCCGACCTCTCCCCACTGATCTTCAGCATCCCCACTCTCATCGCCGCCATCTCCGAATTCACCACGCTGGAGCCAGGGGACGTCATCCTTACCGGCACACCATCCGGAGTCGGCTATCGCCGGGACCCCCAACTGTTCCTTAAAGACGGCGACACGTCACCGTGGCTGTTGAAGGAATCGGCAACATCACCAACAGAATCAGGGCAGAAATCACCTAGGCCCAGTCTGGGATCGTTGTTAGGTTGGGGTGTACCTCATGTCGACGTGTTGAAGATGCTTTTCGCGTCGTCGGCGCGGTCGGCGACTCCACCAGCGCCGGAGAGCTCGCGAGGACCAGGATCAGCTCGGCCCCCGGGCAAGCAAGTCGTAGCGGGCGAAACCCGAAGGGCACATCCTTCCTTGGGAAGCCTGGCTCAGATGCCTCGCGAGGCCAATGCCAGGGTGTCGTCACTAGCCCGTGGGCTGCAGGGAGGCGAGAATCAGGGCAGCGACTCGTTCTGCCTCGGTGTAAGCCCCGTGGGTTCCCGCGGTCTCCGACGTGTAGTCGCCGGCGAAATGCAGCGATCCGATCGACCGCTGCAGTTCACGAAGGATTGCTGCTCTTTCGGGGCTCAACAACGCGAAGCAGTGCTGCCAGGTTTGGGCGTGCACACCGAGAACCCGGCCGCGCAGCTGCGGTGCCACCGTATACACGTCCTCCAGCCACTGTGCGACCCTCTGCTCGTCGTCGGCAAATCCCGGCAGGTAGCCTGCGGAGTTCCCGTAGCAGGTCAATTGGAGAATGTTCGCACGTGAGGTCTCCTCCGTACCTCCCGGGACAGGATTGATGATGGCGTCGAAGGGCATGCCAACGGTCACGATAAAGGCCCAGTCCTTGAACTCGGGAAGCCCCTCAATATCGGCAACAATGTTCAGCGTGGTGCTGCCGGGACTGGCCACCCTCTTCAGCGCTGACGTCTTCCACTCGGGCAGGTTTTGGACCACATCGGGGACGACGGGGGCTGGAACGGCCAGCACCACATGCTTCGCCGTCAGCTTCTGCCCGCCATCCTCGCCCGTCACGGCCACCTCGTTAAAACCTTCCCCCTCGAGCAGGGTCAGGCCGGTTACCCGGGCGTTGTAGCGGACCGTGTGATCAGGCAGGCGTTTCAGGATGGCCCGCGGGATGGCCTGCATGCCTTCCAAAGCGAACAGGCGGTTGTTCTTCTCCCGCGCGAGGTAGCTGGCAAAATAGCGCATCGCGTACTTGGCCGAGAGGTTGGCCGGGTCGCCTACGGCCCCGCCGCGGATAGCGGTGGCGATGATGTCCCGGACGGCCGGCTGCAGGTCGGCGATCCGTTCAGCGACTGTCTCACCTGAAAGCTTGTCGAGTTGGCCGGCTGACGTCCGGTCGCTGACATAGTCCTGGTACTCGGTGAGTGAAGTGCCAATGAACTTGATCAGCTCGGTCTTTTCGGAGTCTGTGAGATTGAGGCCAGCCACCACGTCCTCGTTGGTTTCGGCCACGACGGTCTCGCCGTTGACGTGGATACCGTACGTTTCGGGGAGGAAAGGAACGGTCTCGATGCCCAGCTCATGGACAAGCTCTTCTGATTTTGTTCCTTTGTACACGAACATCGCGCCGGAGTTCGCCGACGTTCCCGCGAGCTTGACCGTGTGTGACCGTCCGCCGATATCCGGGCCGGACTCCAGGACGAGGACGTCCAGCCCCGAGTCGCGCAGATAGTACGCAGTACCCAGTCCTGCGGCGCCTGCACCAACAATTATCACGTCATGCAATGAGGACTCCTCGAAATTCTTCTGTTGTTGCTTTCATGGTTCAGCCGCCGCCTGTAGCGGCTTAGCCTGCGTCGTAAGTGTTGGCGATGTAGACGTCGTAGGGCGCGTTGGGGGCCACGCTGCCCAGGACGCGTCCGATGCCCTGCATCCTGCGGTTGCCCCCGACGATGATGCGGGCTTCTTTTTGGGTTGCTTCCCTGATGAGGGCATCCGCCGGCCTGCCATGGGCTGTGGGGTAGGTAATTTGGATGTCCGCGCCCAGCGTGTCGGCCACTAGCCTGGCGACGTGTTCGGCCTTGTCGGCGTCGGACACTATTTTCGCGCCGTCGGGCTGCCGTCCACCCTACAACAACGATTCCGCTCATGTGCATGCTCCCTTGCTTGCTTGCTTGAACACCTAAGAAATCAGGGTGGCCTTCGGCGCTAGCAAGTACCATCAGGGCGGCGCCGGACAGGACATCCGGCACCACCCTGAGGAAAGTACGACGCCGTTAGAGCTCGGTGGGCGCGCCCGGCTCGCCGACGGAGGGATCGATCCCGTACTTTTCCAAGAGCTTCTTGATGGTGCCGTTCTCGCGGAGCTTCTGGATGTCCTCGTCCAGCGCCTTGCCGAGCGTGTCGTTGTCGAGGCTGGACGGCAACATGACCTGGCCAAGTGCGGCGAACTGGGGGACGTTGGGGTTTGGCTTGACGTCGATCACCTTGGCGCCCTCGATTGGGGCGGTCTTGAACCGGTAATTGGCGGACGCGGAGGATGCTACGAGGGCATCGATGCGTCCGGCCTTGAGGTCTGAGTAGATGGATTCGTCGTCCTGGTAAATCTTGAAGTTGTCTCCAAGCCACTTCTGCATGCTGTCGTTCCAGAGGTTGCCGGCGACCGAGCCAACCTTTTTACCCTCGAGGTCGTTGCTGGTCAGGCCCTTGGTGGAGACGATGGCCTGCGGATCGCTCCAGAGCGGGGTGCTCAGGTAGACGATCTTGGTCCGTTCCTTGGTGCGCAGCCAGTTTCCCGAGCCGATGTCAACGCGCTTTGACTGCACTGACGGGATGACCGCTCCAGCTCCGCCCGAGGTGCTCACCGTGACCTTGAGGCATTCGAGTTTGGCGATCTCGTTGATCAGGTCACCTTCCATGCCGGTGACGTTATCGCCCTCCAGGATGGTGGCGGGCGCATAGTCGTAGCTTGCGACTGTGAGTTCGCCTTCGGTAATCGTTTTGATGCCCTCATGGGCCGGCTTGCAGTCCGATGCGCTGTCGGCGTTACCGCTGCCGCCGCAGGCGGCGAGGGAGACGGCAAGTAGGCCGGCGGCGGTGCCGGCGGAAAGCGTGCGCACGAGTGTACGGGGAGTTGGTGACATGGTTTTTCTCTCTTTGCGGAGTTTGTGGGCGGATTGCCCGGGATAAGTGGGGTAGAGGTCAGTTGCGTTGCAGGTGCCGGCCGAGGCGCAATTCCAGCACTCGGACGAGGCCGAGGAAGACGAGGGTGAGCGATCCGTAGATGACTGCAGTAAGCAGGTAGACGCTGAGGTATTCAAAGGTGATGGAGGCGATCTCGAAGCCCTTGGACATCAGTTCAGGGACGGCGATTACGAAGGCGAGTGCACTGCCCTGGAAGACTAGGACGGCGAGCCCGGCCAGAGGCGGGGTGGATATCCGCAGTGCCTGGGGCAGGATGACGATCCGGAACCCTGTCCAGCCGCGGAGCCCGGAGGTGAGTGCCGCTTCCTTCTGGCCCAGTGGTACCGCCGCGAGTCCTGCGCGGAAGTACTCCGAGGCGTAGGCGCCGGTGTTCCACGTCAAAGCGATGATGGCGGTGGTCAGCGACGTCAGGGTGATGCCGGCATCGGGGAGGCTGAAGTACATCAGGTACAGCAGCACCAGGGCCGGCAGTCCCCGCCCGATCTCCACGAAGAAGAAGGAGACCCACTGCAGGGGCGGGAATTTTGCGGCTGCCATCACGGCGAACAGCAAGCCGAGCGGGAAACCGAAGAGCAGTGAGAGTCCGGTCAGTTGGAGACTGACAAGGAGTCCTGGAGCGAGGTTGGGCAACCATCCGATCCACTGGGTGAGCATGTCCATCACGCCACTCCGATCTTCCTGCGGAGCCTGAGGTCGACCTGCCGTGAGACGAGGGCCACCACGAGGCTGATCACGATGTAGAGCGCGCCGGCAACGATGAACGAAAGAAGGCCCTCGTGTGTCTGCTTCGCGCTTTGCTGGGCGTAGTAGGTGATCTCACGGACACCGATGGTGGAGGCCAGGGCAGAGTCCTTGAGGAGTCCGATGCCGTAGGTGGCGATCGCCGGCAGCGCCACGCGGAACGCCTGCGGGGTGATGATGTGTCCCACCGTGGTGACAGCGCTCAAGCCCAGCGCGTGGGCGGCTTCGCGTTGGCCGTCGGGGATGCTCAGCAGGCCGGAGCGGTAGATCTCGGCCATGAAGGCGGAGGCGATGATGGAGAAGCCTATGATCGCGGCCTGGATGGTGGAGAGCCGCAGCGCGTACTGGGGCAGGCCGAAGTAGATCAGGAACAGCCAGGTAATGGGCGGGATGACCCGGACGATGTTTATGTAAAGGGTCGCGATGGCCCGGACGATGGCGACGGGGGAGCGGACGGCCCCGACAAGCACCAGGCCGATGATGCCGCCGAACAGGAGTGAGGCGCCCGTGACGTACAGCGTGAGTCCGACGCCCCGGGCGATCGCGGGCAGGAGTTCCATGATCATCGAGGGCTCACCTGTCCAGCACGGCTTTGAGGAACTGCCGGGTGCGGTCGTTCTGCGGCTCCGACATCACCTGCTCACTCGGGCCGATCTCCAGCACGCCGCCATTGCCCATCACCATGATGCGGTCCGAGACATCACGGGCGAAGTGCATCTCGTGCGTCACCACGAGCATGGTCATGCCCTCGTCGGCGAGGTCACGCATTACGGCGAGCACCTCAAGGCCGATCTCGGGATCGAGGGCGGACGTCGGTTCGTCGAAGAGCATGACCTTCGGTGACAGGGCCAGAGCACGGGCGATGGCGATGCGCTGCTGCTGCCCTCCCGAGAGGCGGGCGGGGTATGCCTTGGCCTTGTCCGGAAGGCCAACGCGCTTGAGCAGCTTCTCCGCGACTTCCTGCGCCTGCTCCTTGCTGGCGCCCAAAACCTTGCGCTGGGGCAGGGTGATGTTCTCCATTACGGTCAGGTGCGGAAACAGGTTGAAGCTTTGGAAGACCATTCCGGTGACGCGCCGGAGGTGGTCCAGGCGCGCTTTGTCCGGCAGTTTCCCGCCGGCAACAACGCGGGCTCCGCCGATTTCGATAGTGCCCTCAGTCGGGGTCTCCAGGTAGTTCAGGCATCGCAGGAAGGTGCTCTTGCCTGCCCCGGACGGGCCGATGATCGAGACTACTTCACCCTCGTTCATCACCAGATTCACATCTGATAAAACACGGCTCGCTCCATAACTCTTGCCGAGTCCGGAAACCGCAACTTCACCAGAGTGCGTGGTGCGGGGAGCTTTAGTGCCAAAGCTTAAGCCCATTTTAAGTTCCTTTGGGTAGTGGGCGCATTAACCATGAGTCGGTTCACCGACGGTGCCGTGTTGTGCAGGTGCCACGTGACGCGCTTGGTGAGGCACACGCTGTGGCTTGCTTCACGCTGTGTGCTTTACGTCACTCTAGCCAGCGTTTTCATAATTGTCTAGATCTGTGATCACAAATCACGACTGCTACGAGGGGCGCGATGGTTGTGCCGCGGTTCCTGGCACTTGGGCCGCAACTACAAGTGGCTTGGGACCATGACGGTGGTGGAGATCGCCATCACCACCCGATCGCCCGCATGCCGAGCTCCCCGGGCGGTGTCCCGTGGAACCCCCAGTTCGACTGGAAGTTCGTGAACTGCACGCCGCTGGTGGGCGGAACCCTGCTGGCGCTATGGCCTGGGAACTGCGGGTCAAGCACACTCACACCGGCCCCCGCCACACGGTGGACCTGCCCAACGGACTCACCTGCGCTGACGGGCTCGAGATCGAGTACGAAGAGCACCACCCCGGCCACCACCATCACCATGCAGTCCACGTTGGCCACCTGGAGAAGTCCGACGCCAACCACCGCGCCTAACCCCACACGTCCCAAGCCATTGAGTGCAGGGCCCGGCCGCGCTGAACGCAGCCGGGTCCTTTATCGCAGCGACTCTCCGGCGGTGATTGAGCCGAGAGTTAGTCGGCGACGAGGTGCCACGGGGAAGTGGCGAGGTGAGCCACCGGCACGCTAGCCGTGCCGGGGCCGCTGCGTCGTCCCATGGAGTGCGTGCCGGGGGCGAACCGTGCACTGTTGGACGCCACCACCTTGCCCGTCTCCGTGATCAGGGCGACGTGTTCGTCCCGGCGGCCGAGGTTCAGCAGGAAGGTCCTCTCGATGGACTCCATGGAAAGGTCTTTTGAGCACGAAAGACGCGTTTTTGGGCAGACGAGCGATGCTTTGCGCTGCTCCTCCAGCAAAAAATCGGAACTACATGCTGAGCTATGGTGCGCCTTGTTCTGCCAGCCGTGTCTTGATCCTCTCGCTGGCGTCCAGGAGGGAGGCCTCGTTGACCGCTGCGGCGGCTGCAGGGTCCGCGTTCCGGGCGGCGGCCACCAGGTCCTGCTGGTGGCGCCACAGGGAGTCGTCTTTTCCAGTGTCCAGGGAACCTTGGGCGCCAACGATCTTGTACGCCCGGCATTGCTGCCACAGCGCCCGAATCATCTGGAGCAGCACCGGGTTTCCCGCGGCTTCGTAGAGGATCGACAGCATGGCCTCGTCATGATCAAGCAGGTCGATCACCCGGCGTTCGTCAATCGCCTTCCGCATCAGGTCGTATTCGGACTGCATCCTGTCGCAGTCTTCGTCGGTGACCTTCTCAGTGCCCAAGCGTGCGGCCTCGGTTTCCAGGAGCCGGCGGACGTCGTAGACGTGGATGAGTTCTTCGAGGGTCAGGCTCTTGACCACTGCCCCCTTGTGCGGTTGGCGTTCGGCCAACCCGGTCTCCTCCAGGCGCCGGATCGCCTCGCGGACGGGCATCACGCTGGTTCCCACCTGCTCAGCGAGGTCACGCACCTTTAGCCGCGACCCGGCCGGCAGGTCCCCACTCAGGATCGCTGCATGAATCATCGCGTAGACCTGATCGGTCAGAAGGGTGGGCTCGGCGCGCTGGGATATGACCACAGATCAAATATACGACCCTGCCGGGCAGTCCTCCTCCCGGCGACTGCATCAGCCGCCGGTCATGTTCAAAAAATCTTCCGCCAAGCCTTGTGTGATCTGTGATCACATCTTATGGTGGTTTGAGTCACACAACGCACCGCCTTGAAGTCCCACGGAGGGGATGGAAGCGCACCACAAGCTGGTGTGGACGCCAAGGGTGGCGTCCTCCCACGCCAAGCCCTACGAGTTAGCTGCCGTGGTGCCAGGAGCCGCTGCCAGCGGCGGTCACGCAAAAGAATCAACAGCAAGGAATGGGAATCATGAAAGACGCAGTCATCGTCGGAGGCGGACTTGCCGGACTCTCGGCAGCCTGGCGGCTCCGGCACTGGGACACGGTAGTCCTGGAATCTGGAGACCGGGTGGGCGGACGCATCCGCTCCGAACGCAGGGGTGACTACTGGCTGAACTGGGGCGGACACGTCTTCGCCGGCGCCGGATCCTCCACCGATGCGCTGCTCAATGAGGTCGGCGTGATGGCGGTCCAGATCCCTGGGTCGCTGCAGGGCCTGTCGATGAACGGGAAGTTCATCAAGAAGGGGCACATTGCCACCTACCCGTTCCGCATCCCGATGTCCCTTTCCTCCCGGGTGGACACCCTGCGTGCCGGCCTCAAGGTGGTCAGTGGAGTGGCGAAGTACACCGGCGTGGTGCGGAAGCGCGCGGGCGAATCCGGTGCCATGCGGCAGCAGCGCATTTACGACTTTGAGAACAGCACCTCTTTCCAGGACTTCATCGGCAACCTGTCCGAGGACGCCGCTGCCCTGTTCAAGACCACCGTCACCCGCTCTGCCGGTGACATGGACGAGATCTCGGCCGGGGCCGGCATCGGCTACTTCAGCCTGGTCCTCGGGTTTGGCCAGGGCCTTAGCCAGGGCATCGTGGGCGGCCCGTCCACGCTGACCGAATCGATCGCGGCTGCCATGGGGGACCGCGTCCAGCTCGGCGCCGTCGTCCACGAAGTAGTCCATAAGAAGGATTCCGTCGTGGTCCGGTACCGCCAGGACGGCGTCGACCGCGAGGTTGAGGCCCGCACGGTGGTTCTCGCCACCACCGCCGATGTGTCGCACAAGATCGGCGTGGACCTTCCCGAGGACCTGCGCAGGGCACTCAGCCAGATCAAGTACGGCCCGCACGTCAGCACCGCGTTCCTGACCAATGAGACCACAGCCCGGCCCTGGGATGACATCTACGCGATTGCCGCGCCGAAGCGCTCGTTCGCGATCGCCCTGAACCAGGCGAGCATCGTCCGCGGCACCGAGTCCGTCCGCAAGCCGGGCGGCAGTTTCATGACGTTCTCCCCGGCGAGCCTGGGCAAGGCCCTGCTGGAGAAGAGCGAGGAGGAAGTCATCAAGACCCACCTCGCTGACCTCGACCAGGTCCTTGGCCACGGCTTCGCCGACAGCGTGGTGGAAGCCAAGGTGGACCGGTGGAAGAACGCTTCCCCTTACTGCTTCCCGGGCCGGGCCAAGATTCAGTCCACCCTGATGAGGGGTGCGGACCGCGTCTTCCTGGCCGGCGACTACCTGGGAACCCTGTACACCGAAAGCTCCATCACCACCGGGTTCTCCGCAGCCCAGGAGGCTGCCAGCGTGCTGGCCACCCACCGCCAGGCCCGGCCGCTTTCCGGCCTGTCCGTCGTCGCCTGACCATCCATCCCTGATCACATCCCCCGAACTTAAGTAAGGAACCATCATGACCAACAACCTCCGCGGCGTCCTCACCGCCCTGTCCACGCCTTTCAACCAGGACGAAACCATCGACGTCGAAACCCTGCGGAAGATCGTTGACCGCTCCATCGACGCTGGTGTTGACGGCGTCGTGGCCGCAGGATCTACCGGCGAGGTGGGCGCACTGTCCTCCGAAGAGCGGCTGCTCCTCATCGAGACCGTCGTCAAACAGGCGAACGGGCGCGTGCCGGTCATCGCAAACTCTGGCGCCACCTCCACCGCTGAGGCCATCCGACTGTCCCAGGCTGCCGAGAAGCTGGGCGCCGACGTGCTCATGCTCATCACCCCGTACTACGAACCGCTGTCCCTCGAGGAAACAGTCACCTACATCAAAGACGTCGCCCGGTCCGTCAAGATCCCGGTGATGCTCTACAACATCCCTGCGGTCACCGGCGTCAACCTGGACCCGGCCACCGTCCGGGCACTGGCTGAAGAAGTGGACAACATCCGCTACATCAAGGACTCCAGCGCCAACTGGGAACAAGCCCTGCAGCTGATCCACCACCACAGCGATGTCATCGCTACCTTCATTGGCTGGGATGTCTACCTCTACAGCGCCCTGGTCGAAGGCGCAGCCGGCGTTATGGCTGGCACCGCCAACGTGGTTCCCGATGAAATCGTTGCCGTGAGCCGGCGGATCGCCGAAGGCGACCTGGCGGGGGCGCTGGAGCTGTGGAAGAAGGTGTACCCGGTCATCGACGCCCTCCTCTCCGTGCCGTTCATCCCGGCCGTCAAAGCGGGCCTCACCCAGCAGGGACTTCCCGCCGGCTCCCCGCGCCGCCCCACCGCCGACCTGAACGCCGACGACCTGGCCCGTGTCCAGCAGGCCGTCTCCGCCCTCTACCAGAACGTGGGATAAGACCATGACAACAGAAACAGCACTGTTCACCGTCCGCCGGGCGGACTCGCAGCTGTCCCCCTCCCTGCCTCCTTTCGGCCAGTTCATCGGCGGGGCGTTCGTGCCCTCCAGTTCCTCCGAAACAGTGGATATCGTCAACCCGGCCACGGAGGAGGTGCTGACAAAGGTCCCTGCCGGCACGGTTGAGGATGTGGATGCCGCCGTCGCCGCTGCCGTGGCGGCGAAGGACGCGTGGGCGGCAACGACGCCGCGGGACCGCGCCGCTGTCCTGCTGAAGATCGCGGACATCATCGAGGCCAACCGGGAGCTGTTCGAAACCCTCGAAGCAGCGAACACCGGCAAGCCCGCTGCGGTGGCGGAAGACGACATCTCCAGCGCCGTCGACACCTTCCGGTTCTCCGCCGGCGCAGCCCGTGCCTACAGCACGCTCGGCGCCGACGACTACGCCGAGAACCACACCTCGGTAATCCACCGCGAGCCGGTCGGCGTCGTCGGCGTCATCACACCGTGGAACTACCCGCTGCTGATGGCCGCGTGGAAGATCGCCCCGGTCCTGGGCGCAGGCAACACGCTCGTTCTCAAACCCTCCGAGCAGACACCGCTGACCACCCTCAAGCTGGCCGAACTCATTACCGGCGAGGTCCCCGCCGGCGTGCTCAACATTGTGACCGGTCCCGGCCGCGTGGTGGGCAACCGACTCTCCGAGCACCCCGATGTGGACCTCGTGGCCATCACGGGCAGCGTGAGCAGCGGCCAGAAGGTGGCCGCCGCAGCCTCCGGTTCCGTCAAACGCGTGCACCTTGAGCTGGGTGGCAAGGCACCCGTCGTCGTCTTTGCCGACGCCGACCTTGAGGCCGCTGCCAAGGGCGTCCGCAGTGCCGGGTTCTGGAACGGCGGTCAGGAGTGCGGCGCGGCGTGCCGCGTCCTGGTCCACGAATCGGTGGCCGAGAAGTTCACCGAGCTGCTGGTCCGGGAGATCAGCGAGATCACCGTCGGCACCCCCGGCGCCGGCGACGCCGAAATCGGCTCGATGATTTCCAAAGCCCACTACGAGCGGGTCCTCGCAGCACTCGACGACGTCCGGAAGGACGGGCTGACCATCGCGGTCGGCGGCCGCGCCATCGAAGGGCCGGGCTACTTCATCGAGCCCACCGTGGTCACCAACGTCCCGGCCGGTGCCGCGATCACCAGCAACGAGATCTTCGGGCCCGTGGTGTCGGTGGAAACGTTCAGCACCGACGAGGAAGCCGTCACCCGCGCCAACGAGACGATCTACGGCCTGGCCGCGTCGGTGTGGACCAGGGATTCCGCCCGCTCGCTGACTGTTCCGCGGAAGCTGGACTTCGGTACGGTCTGGGTCAACTCGCACCTGGTCATCGCCACCGAAATGCCGTGGGGCGGCTTCAAGGGTTCCGGCTACGGCCGCGACCTCTCCAGCTACGCCCTGGACGACTTCTCCCGCACCAAGCACGTTATGTACAACCGAGGCTAGACCAGGAGCGACCATGTCATCCACGAAGAACTCGGCCGATCATCCGAGCGTTACCTCAGCGGCCGGCAAGCGCCGCTTCCTGATCAGGATGGTCACCGTCCTGATCGGCGGCATGGTCCTGGACGGCTACGTCCTCGGCATCATCGGACCCGTGTCAGGGATCATGGGGGAGGACCTGCAACTCACCGCCTTTTGGCAGGGTCTCATCGCCGCAGCCGCACTGATCGGTATCCTCATCGGCTCACCTATCGGCGGCTGGGCATCGGACAAGTTCGGCCGCAAACCCATTTTCATGTTTGACATCGGGCTGTTCGCCATCGCGTCGGGAATGCAGTTCTTCATCGACTCTCCGGTGTGGCTGGTCGTGGTGCGGCTGCTGATGGGCATCGCGATCGGCACCGAGTACGCGGTCGGCTGGCCCCTGATGGCCGAGTTCTCACCCACCCACCTGCGGGGCCGGCTGATGGCCGCCATGGGCATCGCCTGGTACGGCGGCTTCATGATCGCATTCCTGACAGGCCACCTGCTGGTTGAATACACCGATTTGGGCTGGAACTTCATCCTGGGCACCAGCACGTTCATCGCAGTGGCCATCTTCCTCGCCCGGCTCGGCATGCCCGAGTCCCCGCGGTGGCTATGGAGCGTGGGCCGGAAGGACGAGGCACGCGCCCTCGCCGCGAAGTACATGCCCGATGACGCGCTCGACGACGTCCAGCACGAGGACGTCCGTAAAGGCAGCTTCGGGATGCTGTTCTCCAAAGAGTACTGGCGCTCCACGCTCTTCATCTCCGGCTTCTGGTTCTGCGCCGTGACACCCTACTTCGCCATCGCCACCTTCGCCGACAGCGTGTTGGACCAGTACGGGCTCGCCGGCGGGCTTGCCGGGGGAGTCGGGCTTTCCGCGATCGCCCTGGCAGGTGTCATTGTCACGTTCCTGCTGATCGAAAAGATCGGACGGCGCGCTCTGACCGTTCCCCCGCAGTGGCTGTGCGCCGTAGTTCTCGCAGTCATCGGGCTATGGTCCGGTGCCCCCGCCGTCATCGTGCTGATCCTGTTCCTGGTCTTCTCGTTCTTCAACGCCGGCTACAACACATTGACGAACGTCTACCCGGGTGAGGTCCTCCCAACGGAGATCCGGGGAATCGGAACAGGATTCGCAGCTGCCGTCAGCCGGGTGGGAGCCGGCATCGGAACCTTCCTGCTGCCGATATCGATGGAAAACCTCGGCCCCGGTCCCACCATGCTCATTGCCGCCGGTGTCGCCTTCGTCGGGGCAGGCCTCTCCCAATGGCTCGCACCGGAGACAAAGGGTAAGTCACTCACCGAAGCAGCCGCCGGGTACGCACACTGACGAGATCAGCACCCTCGTACAACGAGGCGTAACTTCCCGCCCTGCTGAGTATGCCCCCGGAATTCCCGGGGGCATGCTCAGTGTGGCCCCTTGCAGACCTTAACAACGAACAGGACGACAGAACTCTGGACATGAGACGCATCAAAGACTGGACCATCCTCTCGGGCGCCAGCGTCGAGATCCAGCAACAAGGTAGCTACATCTGCGCCGGCTATGTAGATGCAGTGACCGATGACGGGAAAATCCTTGGGGTCACAGCACCTTCACAGAACCGCAGACTCTTCGAAAAGGCTGAGTTCTACGAGGCCTGGGCAATAGAAGACAGGGACGGCTTCCACTATGAGGTCACGAAAAACCTCGAACATCAGAACGAAACACCGTGAACCCTTTGCGAAAAGATGCTGAGCAAAGGCTCGGCCAAGGTGTTGGGCGTCAGGTTGGGGTGTGCCCAAACTGGTCGGCCTCGATGCCTGCGGGCGGGTTGCCCTGTTCGTTGGGGGATGTCCCGCGGAACGGCGCGACCGGGCGCTCTCTGTTGTGAATATTGCCGGTAAGTGGCGGGGTTCTGCGATCGCGTCTCGGCTTCTCGCATCGATGCCGCGCCCTCGGGCCGGGGAGAGCCTCTCTCTGTTTTGGAGGCCACATCCGGATCCTCGAACGGCTTGTCCCGCAGATCGTCCGCGTCCTCAAAACCAACCAGCTCGGAACCATCGCCGATGATGTCGTGAAAGCAGCAGCAAGCGTGTTGGTCATCGGAACTAGCGACACGAAGCGACACAAAACGCCGCCACCTAACGCCGAGACTCCATAGCTCTCTGTTCACGGATACTTGCCGCCCGGATCCAGGGCTTACGGGCAGCCACCGCGGCCCGAACGGTTTTGGAGCCGAACCTGCGGGGCTTTTCGATCACCGCGTCGCGGCTGGCGGCGTAAAGTCGCGTTGACTGAACTGGGTGATTGCCTCGGCATCATCAATAGCCGGGGTTTGCCGCGATACTCCAGCTGTCCCGCACTCAGGACCTGTGAGAGGAGGAGTTGATGGATCCACGGTCACGTAAGCCGGGATAAGCCTGTACGCGGACGACGCTGCAGGTTGGCCGACTTAGAGACCCAAATGGTCCCTCTGCTCAAGAAGCCTGGACACCCCGTAGCCAATCACCAGGCCCCAGAAGGCTGCATGGATGTTGAAGAGGTTCATGCCGGAGATGGTCACCACGAACGTCACCAGCGAGCCCAGGGTGAAGCTGGTTGCGAAGGCCGTGACGAAGGCTTGCTGGAGGGCCCGCAGCATCGCGATGCCACCCAGCGCCAGGACGAACTCCTTGGGCGCGGCCAGCATCAGCCGGGTCAGGGTGGGGGCAAACGCTGCGAACACCAGGGCCAGCAGGCCGTACGCCACGGCGGCCGTGTATTGGCGCTGGAGCTTCCCCGACGACGTCAACAGGGCGTTGGTGGGACCTGTGACGCAGGCCGAAACGGCCCCGAACCCTGCGTTCAGTACCGAGAAGGTGCCGGACGCAATGGCGAAGGCATTCACCGGCGGATGGTGGCCGGCGGCGCGGAGTACGGCGATGCCTTGGCCGTTTTGAACGAACAGCACGGTGAGGGCCAGGGGAACCACCAGCTCGAGCTGGGCAGCCCACGTGAATTCAGGCGCGGTGAAAACCGGGGTGGCCAGAAGCGGTCCGCCGTGTGAAAGGTTGAACTGGCCGCTGGCAGCCACGGCGATGCAGCCTGCCACCAGCGTGCCCAGGACCGGCGGCAGATACCTGCCGAGCATGGGAACGGCAGTAAGCACGAGGAACGCGGCCACCATCGGGGCAGCCACGGCCGGGTTGTCCTGGGTGGAGGCGACGATGTCCGTGCCGAACTTCAGGAACACCGCGGCCACCATGGCCATCACGATCGGCATGGGCGCCAGCGCCATGGCTTTGCGCACGAGCCCGGTGGCGCCCAGGGCGAGGATCAGCACGCCGGAGGTGAAGAAGGCCCCGACGACTTCGGGGAAGGTCAGGTGCTGCAGGGAAGGTCCCAGGAGAACCGTGCCGGGGATGGACCAGGCGAAGCCCAGGGGCTGCCGGTAAATGAGTGACATCAGCAGCGTGGCCGCCCCGCCGGAAAAGAGAATGCCAAAAACCCAGGACGACAGCTGGCCCTGGGTCAGGCCGCCCGCCGTACCGACGGCCAGGGTGACGGCGATGGGTCCGGACGCCGCGAAAATGAGCCCGATGGCCCCGTTGGAGACATAGGACAGGCCCAGGTCGCGAAGAATCCGGCGCGGCCCTGCGGGCCGGACCCCCGGGCGTTCCAGTAAGGGTTCCGGCTCCGGCGCCAGCGCGGCTGATCCGACGGACGTGGCGGGCAGGTCGGGACGGGGATGGCTCATCGGAACTCCTGGCTGGCGCGGAAAAACCGGAGGCGCTCCGAAGCATCAGCTCCGGAGCGCCTTCGTGCAGGGGTATCTCCCAGTTTGCGTGCTACTTCTTCTGGCCCTGTTTGGCCAGGACATAGTCATAAACTACTTCCTCGCCCTTTCCGTCGGTACGGGGGCGGGGGTCCAGCATCAGTTCAGGCTTGACTGCCGAGGCGATGTCGTCAGCGTTGTGGGGGTCGCCGGGGAAGTACAGTTGCTGGGTTACCGGCTCGTAGCCCGGTGCGGACACCTTGATGTGGATGTGCGCCGGACGCCAGGCGTGCCAGCCCGCGGCACTGATCAGCTGCCCGCAGGCCCCGTCCGTGGGGATCTGGTAGGGCGCCGGACGCATCGTGTTGATTTCGAACCGGCCGTCGTCCGAGGCCTTGACGGTGGCCCGGAAGAGCCACTCGGGCAGGCCCGGGGCGTACTGGGAGTAGAAGCCGGCGGCGTCCGCGTGCCAGATCTCTACCTGGGCACCCTGGATGGGGTTGCCTTCGGTGTCGGTGAACTGGCCGCTGAAGCGAAGCGGGGTGCCCTCTTCGCCGTCGCGCATTTCAACGGTGGCGGGCGTCTGAAGTTCCGGGGAATTGGGAACGTAGTAGGGGCCCTCAATGGTGCCCACGGTGCCGGGCCGGTCCTGGGAGTTGACGTCCTCAACGGTGTGCTCAAGCCAGACGTCGAGGAACAGCGGCCATTCACCGTCCGTCCCAACCTTGATCAGCCAGGCTTTGAGCGCGTTGTACTCCTCGTAGGTGACCTGGTGCTCGGCGACGATGTCGTTGGCGGCCTTGATCAGCGCGCCGGCCAGCAGGCTCACGCGTTCCTTGGACACTTCCACCTTGGAGAGCTTGCCCGACGCTGCGAACCGCTCGGTTGCCTTGGCGCCTGCTTCGACGGCGGTGCCTTCGTTTTCCGTGCGGCTGTCCGTTGGGGTTTGGGTCATGACGATGTCCACCTTCTTCATTGAATGGGGACAGGAAGGGCTCCTGCACCCGACGCGGGCTGCGGGGCCAGTCGTTTTATCCTGCGCCGCACCGCGTGATCTCGGTCTCAATCGTAGGCCGCAGATAAGGACGCTACAAATATCAACTTGGCGTCTTTTGAGTCATTATCAATACATAAAGACACCCTTGGTCCAACCTAGGTATTTGCCTGATGTGAGGCCAGTCGCGAGCGGCAAGAATTGCTGGATAACGTCCGCCGCCGAAGCCTCTTCCCGAGTGGACCTCCGCCCATCCGTCCAGCAATCTCCAATGAAGGAGCACGCCATGACCGAGAACCTGATCCATGCCCGCGAGGTCCTTGCCGACGCCGTGATCGATGACCGCGAGAACGGTGTCATCCGGGCCAAGCGCGAGATCTTCACTGACCAGGAGATCTTCGAACTCGAGATGAAGCACATCTTCGAAGGCAACTGGGTGTACCTCGCCCACGAGTCGCAGATCCCCAACGTCGGTGACTACTTCACCACCTACATCGGCCGCACCCCCGTGATGATCACGCGGGACAAGGACGGGACGCTGAACTGCCTCGTCAATGCCTGTTCGCACCGCGGCGCCATGCTGTGCCGCCGCAAGACGGACAACCGCACCACCTTCACCTGCCCGTTCCACGGGTGGACCTTCAAGAACTCGGGTGAGCTGCTGAAGGTCAAGGATTCCCGGAACGCCGGGTACCCCGAGACCTTCAACAAGGAAGGCTCGCACGACCTCACCAAGGTGGACCGCTTCGAGTCCTACCGCGGCTTCCTGTTCGGCTCGCTGAAGGCTGACGTGCTCCCGCTCGAGGAGCACCTGGGCGATGCCACCAAGGTCATCGACTCGATCGTCGACCAGTCACCCGAAGGCCTCGAGGTGCTGCGCGGTTCCTCCACCTACACCTACGACGGCAACTGGAAGGTCCAGGCCGAGAACGGCGCCGACGGCTACCACGTCACGGCCGTGCACTGGAACTACGCGGCCACAACTGCCCGCCGCAGCGCCGGAGACTCCGCCAACAAGACCAAGGCCATGGACGCCGGCAAGTGGGGCAAGGTCAAAGGCGGCTTCTACTCCTACGACCACGGGCACCTGCTGCTGTGGCAGGAATGGACCAACCCTCAGGACCGCCCCTTGTGGGACCGCCGCGACGAGCTTGTGGCCAAGTACGGCGAAGAGAGGGCCAACTTCATGATCAACATCTCCCGCAACCTCTGCCTGTACCCGAACGTCTACATCATGGACCAGTTCTCCTCGCAGATCCGCCACTTCCGGCCGATTTCCGCTGACCAGACAGAGGTGACCATCTACTGCATCGCCCCCAAGGGGGAGTCGCAGGAGAACCGTTCCAAGCGCATCCGCCAGTACGAGGACTTCTTCAACGCCACGGGCATGGCCACACCGGACGACCTGGAGGAATTCCGCTCCTGCAACAAGACCTACTGGGCCACCAGCGCCCCGTGGAACGACATGACCCGCGGCTCCACCCACGAGATCACCGGCCCGGACGAGCAGGCTCAGGCACTGGGCATGACCCGGGTGATCGCCTCCGGCGTGCGCACCGAAGACGAAGGGCTCTACCCCATCCAGCACGGGTACTGGAAGGAAGTCATGGACCGGGCCCTTGCGGAGGAAGAGGAGCGTTCCGCGCTGGAATCCGTCCCCGTCTCCGCCTGACAGAGCCCGCCGGAACCACAGAGAGCGCAGAACCCATGACCAACCTGACCCACACCGCCCCGGTCCTAAAGACTGCGGAGGACATTGCGACCCTCGAAACCGTCCGGGCGTTCCTTTACCGGGAAGCCCGGCTGCTGGACGACCGCCAGTTCGATGAATGGCTGGAGTGCTACCACCCGGACTCCGAATTCTGGATGCCGGCGTGGGACGTGGACGACCAGCTGACGCAGGATCCCCAGAACGAGATCTCCCTGATCTACTACGACAACCGCGGTGGCATCGAGGACCGGGTGTTCCGGATCAAGACCGACAGGTCTTCGGCCACCTCCCTCCCGGAGCCGCGTACGGGCCACAACATCACGGACGTCGAGGTTTTGGCGAACGACGGCGGCAAGGTGGAGGTGCGCTTCAACTGGTTCACCCTCTACTTCCGCTACAACACGACGGACACCTACTTCGGCACCAGCTACTACACGGTGGACCTGTCCGGTCCGCAGCCGGTGATCCTGAAGAAGAAGGTGGTCCTGAAGAACGACTACATCCACCACGTGGTGGACGTCTACATGATCTGACCTGCCCGCAACCGGCGCCCGGGACTACGGGCGCCGCACGGCGGCTCCCACCCCGTGCCCGCCGGGCACGCCACAACTTTTTCCCGGGCCGCGACGACGCGCCCGGCCAGTCAGGAGGACCCCATGGGCCACAAAGTAGCCCTCAGCTTCGAAGACGGCGTCACCAAAGTCATCAAGGTCGGCGACTATGAGACTGTCATGGATGCCGCCTACAAGGCGCGCATCAACATCCCTTCGGACTGCCGCGACGGCGCCTGCGGCACCTGCAAGGCGTTCTGCGATTCCGGCTCCTTCGACCCGGGCGACTACATCGACGACGCCATGACCGAGGAGGAACTCGAAAAAGGCTATCTGCTGACCTGCCAGGCCGTTCCGGAGTCCGACCTGACCATCCAAATCCCGGCCACGTCGGAATCGGCGAAGACTGCAGCCGCGTCCTTCACCTCCACCATTAAGGAGCTCAACCGGCATACGGACACCACGGTGTCCTTCACCCTGGAGGTGGACAACCGGGATGCGCTGGCCTTTCTCCCCGGCCAGTACGTCAACCTCAAGGTTCCCGGCACGGATGACGAGCGCTCCTACTCCTTCAGCAGCGGTCCCGAGGTCCAGGGCGCGTCCTTCATGGTCCGTGTGACTCCGCAGGGCGCCATGTCCGAGTACCTGCGCGACCGCGCCGCCGTAGGCGACGCCATCGAGTTCACGGGGCCGTACGGTTCGTTCTTCCTCCGTGAGCCCAAGCGGCCCCTGCTGCTCCTGGCCGGCGGCACCGGGCTGGCCCCGCTCCTGTCCATCCTGGAAAAGCTCGCGGAAAACCCGCCGTCCATCCCGGTCCACCTCATTTACGGGCTCACCCGCGAAGCGGACATCGTGGGCCTGGACTGGCTGCGCGCCTACGAGGCGAAGCTGCCCGGCTTCACCTGGGACTACATCGCCTCCGAGCCCGGCACCTCCGCCCCGCACACCGGCTACGTCACGCAGATCATCGAACCGAAGCACCTCAACGACGGCGACGTGGACATCTACCTCTGTGGGCCGCCGCCCATGGTCAATGCCGTCTCCAAGTGGCTGGACACCGAAGGCATCAAGCCCGCCAACTTCTACTTCGAACGTTTCGCGCCGAAGGAGACCACCGGGGGCGACGCGGAAACGGGCGCCCCGGCTCCGGCCGAGAAGATCCAGGCCGACGGCGACACCATGACCCGCGGCGAGGCCGTTTCCTCGCTGGAGACCGGCCGGCTGGATTTCCGCAAGGAGGACAGCTTCGCCCAGCTCGATGCCCGCATGGGCCTGGAGCTTGCGGTCAGCGAACTGCTGCTGGGAAGGCTCAGCGAAGAGCAACTGCACCAGTTCCGCCGCCTGGCCGAAGCCACCACCCGCTCGGTACAGGGCGGAAACATCACCGATCCCGAGGAGTTCGCACGCACCAACGAGGAATTCCACGAGTACCTCTTCATGATCTGCGATAACCCGATGCTCCTGGAGTCCTACCGCCGCCTCGACGTCCACGCCCAGATGGCCGCGGCCTTCGAAACCGGCACGCCGATCTTCGAACGCGTCACACAGGACCACCTTGACGTCGTCGACGCCTTTGAACGCGGGGACAAAGCCAGGCTGCGCGAAGTCATCATGGCCCACGCCCAGGATGCCAAGGGGACAATGGTCGGGGCCATCGACGCCAAGGCCACACACTGATGGCTGCGCCGTACACCGGACAATACGTGACCCCGGGCAGGTTCGCCGGCAAGGTCGCCGTCGTCACCGGTGCCGCCCAGGGAATCGGCCAGAAGGTGGCCGAGCGCATCGGGGCCGAAGGCGGCGCCGTGGTCCTGGTGGACCGCGCGGACCTGGTCCACGATGTTTCCGGCGGCATCGACGAGGCCGCCAAGGCCTCGGGTTCGGGCGGGTCGGCCACGTCGGTCACCGCAGACCTCGAGACCTTTGCCGGCGCCACCCAGGCCATCAAGGCCGCGCTAGCGGCCCACGGGCGCGTGGACGTCCTGGTCAACAACGTGGGCGGCACCATCTGGGCGCGCCCGTACCAGGAGTACGACGAGGACAAGATCGAGAAGGAAATCCGCCGCTCGCTCTTTCCCACGCTCTGGACCTGCCGGGCAGTCCTGCCGGCCATGATGGAGCAAGGCTCCGGCACGATCGTGAATGTCTCCTCGGTAGCCACCAGGGGAATGCACCGGGTGCCCTATGCCGCGGCGAAAGGTGGCGTGAACGCCCTGACCCAGTCGCTGGCCATGGAGGTGGCGGGGCACGGCATCCGCGTGGTGGCCACCGCCCCGGGTGGCACGGAAGCCCCGGCGCGCAAGGTCAAGCGCGGGCCCGACGCCGAATCCGCCACTGAGAAGGACTGGTACCAAACCATCATTGACCAGACGGTGGATTCCTCGTTCATGAAGCGCTACGGCACCCTGGACGAGCAGGCGGCGCCCATCGTGTTCCTTGCCTCGGACGAGGCGTCCTACCTGACCGGCAGCATCCTCCCGGTGGCCGGCGGCGACCTGGGGTAGGGCCGGTGTGGACGGGCGCCACCAGGGGCGCCCAGGCCGCTCCGGTAGGATTGCGGCCATGACAGCGGGCTCCACCCAGGGCGAAATGGCGGAGGATTTCCCGCTGGCGGGCCGGGCCGCGGCGTTTGAGCAGCTCCTGGAAATCCTCCGGACCGTCCGCAAGGGCAAGGTGGGAACCGTTGTCCTGTCCGGGCCCTCCGGGTCCGGCAAAACCGCGCTCCTGGAACTCTTCCTTGACCACTGCCGGACGGCGGCCCGTGGCGTCCGCGTCCTGTCGGCCATGGGGGACGACTGGGAGGCGCAGTTTGCCCTGGCTGGCTACTCCCAGCTCATGCGTACCCTGCCGCTCCGTACGGCAAAGGATTACGACGGCGGCCCGGCCCTGCCGCCGAGGCCCGTCGCCTTCCTGACCCCCGACCAGGTAGTCAACTACGCCGCCACCCTCAGTACCCATCTCGAAGGCCTGCAGACGCACGGCAGCGTGGTGGTCGCCGTCGACGACGTCCACAAACTCGACGAGGAGAGCCTGCGCATCCTCACTTTTGTCATGCGCAGGCTGCACGACAAGCGGGTCCTGTTCCTGCTGACGCTCAACCCCGTTGATGCGCCGCGTGTCCCCGCTGGGGTGCTCGACTTCCTCACCGGCCACCAGGTGGCCCGCATTCCGTTGGAGCCCCTTTCGCCGCAGCAGGTCCAGGACGTGGCACGGAGCCTGTTCGGCCTGGACCTCAACGCGACGGCGGCCCATGGGCTGGTGACGCACACCGGCGGGATTGCCCAGCCGATCGTGGAGCTGCTCCGTGAGCTGCCCCCGGAGACCTGGCAGTCGTGGTTTCCCTCATTGCCGCCCACGTCCCGGGTGCGCGCCAGGGTTCGCAGCGTCCTGGCCGGCGCATCCCCGGCCCTGGTCGCCGCCGCTGAGGCCGCATCGGTGCTCGGCAACGGCGCGGGCCTGGCTGAGGTGGCCAGGGTGGGCGGCCTGGAATCCGTCATGCCGGCCCTCGATGAGGGGCACCGTGCCGGGCTGCTCGGACTGTCCGTGGACCAGTCGCGCTCCGCCGTCGTCTTCCTGGAGCCCGGCACCGCGGAAGCCGTCTACGAACAGATCGTCCCCAGCCGGCGCATTGCCCTGCACCGAAAGGCCGCCGAGGCTGTCCAGTCCGAGGGCGAACAACTGGGCCACCGCGCTGCCGCCACCCCGGCCGCAGACGAAACCCTGGCCGCGGAACTGGAAGAATTCGCCCTGCGCCAGGCCACGGTTGGAGCGTGGCAGGATGCCTCCACCGCGCTGTTCTCCGCCTCGCGGCTGTCCCCTGATATCCGCACCCGCAACCTCCGGCTCCTGAAAGCCGTCGACGCCCTGGTCGGCTCCGGCAATGTGGCCCAGGCGCAGGCCTGGGCCGGGGCGGTGGATGCCCTGCCGCCGTCGCCCCTGCGCTCCTCGGTGCTGGGGTATCTGTCCACCGTGTCCGGCCAGAATGACAGCGCCGAAAGCCAGCTGGAGATGGCCTGGCGGACCAGCAACCCGCAGCATGAACCCGCCGCGGCAGCACAGGTGGCCCAGCGGTTCGTCCTCCACGGGGTGGCCTCCTGGGACGGTCCGATGATTACCGGCTGGGCCGAACGTGCCATGGCGCTCACGGAGCCCGGAACACCCGCGCACATCGAGTCGGAAGCCATCTACGGCCTCGGCCTCTATGCCCAGGGCCGGATATCGGAGGCCGAGGCCTCCTACCAGCGGGCCTTTGCCCAGGCAGCCGAGAACGCCCAGAAGCAGCGGGTGCAGATGGGCGCCGGCTGGCTGGCCCTTCGCCTGGACAACGCCGAATCCGCGCTGGTGAACTTCGAGTCGGCCGCCCCCACCGAGTACCGCGGCGGGTCCCTGCGGATCTCCCTGTGGGCCGAGGCCTGGCTGGCCCGCACCCACCTCGTGCTGGGCAACTGGGATGCAGCCGCCGCCACCATCTCCCGGGCAAGCGTCCGGCTGGAGACCTCGCGGATGCCGCTGATCCGGCCGCTGCTGTACTGGACGGCAGCCGAGCTGTGGTCCATGCGGGGCGACTGGGACCGGGCACGCTACTACGTCTCGCAGGCCGCGGTGCAGCCGGGAACCTACCGGGCCATGCAGGTCCCGGCCAGCCTGGCCCGCGCCCGCTTCCACGAGGCGCGGGCGGACTACGAAAGTGCCCTGGCCGCCCTGCAACCGCTGACTGAGCTGGACCCCTGGACCGATCAACGGGTGTCCTTCTGGCCGTGGCAGGACACCTACGTCAACGCGCTGGTCATGACCGACAAGCTCGACGCCGCAGAGACGTTCCTCACCGCTTTCGAAGGAGTGCACCGCGAGCGGGAAGTCCCCTCCGACCTGGCCCGCATGGCATGGGCCCGGGGGCGGCTGCTGGCCGCGCAGGGGGACCCGGACACGGCAAGGGAACACTTCGAGGCGGCGCTGGGACACCTCCGCGGGCTCAACCGCCCTTACCTGCGGGCGCGGATAAGTTTCGCGTTCGGGCAAAGCATGCGCCGGGCCGGAAAGCGGCGCCTGGCCTCATCGGTGCTGCGCGCGGCCCGCGACCTGTATGACACCCTCGGCGCAGCCACGTATGTGGAACGGTGCGACCGCGAGCTGAAGGCGACAGGCCTGGACGTCGGAAACCTGCCGGACCCGGCTGATCCGGTGCTCTCTTCGGTGGGCAGCCACCATCAACAGCTCACGGCCCAGGAACAGGCCGTGGCCGAACTGGTGGCTGCGGGGGCAACCAACAAGGAGGCAGCCCGGGCCCTGTTCCTGGCCGAAAAGACGGTGCAGTACCACCTCACGCGGCTGTACCGGAAAATGGGAATCCGGTCACGCAGCGAACTCGCGGCCGCGTTCCGGGTCAAGGAATGACCCGGGGACTGTGGCGGCTACTTCACGTCTGAGGGGTGCTTGGCCAGCGGAACCACGGTGATGTCCATGTACGGGAACAAGGGAAGGTCCTGCAGGATCCCGTGCAGCTCGTCGTTCGATTCGACGTCGAAAATGGAGTAATTGGCGTATTCCCCCACCACGCGCCAGATCTCGGGCCACTTGCCTGAGCGCTGCAGTTCCTGGGAGTAAGCCTTCTCCGTTGCCTTGATTCCGGCGGCTTCTTCGGCAGGCATGCCGGCGGGCAGTTTGACGTCCATATGGACCAGGTACTTCATGGATGACCTCTCAATGGCAGGGATGGGTGTCAGTTGGTGCGGTAGTGCGCGAGCTTGTCGTCATCCACGTCGGTGCCCGCGCCGGGACCCTCGGGAACGTGGATCCGGCCGCCCGTGATGGCCAGCGGCTGGGCCAGCAGGTCATCGGTCATGTCGAGGTAGTTGGACAGCTCCGCGGCACGCTTGGCGGTGTGGGCGAAGGCTGCGCCGAACACCACGGAGGCCACGGTGCCCACCTGGGTGTCGATCTGGTTGCCGATGTACACGTCGATGCCCATGCCCTCGGCCATGCCAACGATCTTGGCGGCTTCGGTGAAGCCGGACCGGGCAGTCTTGACGGACAGGAGGTTGGCCCCTCCCGTGAGGATTTCGCGGGCAGCCTCGCCGAGGTTGGCGGCGGACTCGTCCGCGGCAATGGGAATGGGGGAGTTGGTGACCAGGCGGCGGCGGCCCAGGACCTCGCGGGCGTCGTCCGGCTCCTCAAGGAACTGCAGGCCAAGGTCGGACGTGCGGCGCAGCACCTCGGCGGCCTCGTTGGCTGTCCAGCCGCGGTTGGCGTCCATGTACAGCTCGGCGTCCTCGCCCAGGCCCTCCCGCAGCACCCTGGCGGCCTCGATGTCCAGGTTCAGCGGACGGCGTCCGGTCTTCAGCTTGAAGGTGTTGATGCCGTAGGTTTCCCGGAACTCCAGGGCCAGCGCCAGGAGTTCCTTTGCGGGTTTGAACCCGAGCATGTGGGAGACCCGCAGCGAGTCCGTGTAGCCGCCCAGCAGTTTGGTCACGGGCTGCCCCACGGTCTTGCCGATGACGTCCCACACGGCAATGTCGACCGCGCCCTTGGCCGTCTGGTTGTGGATGGTCCGCGCCATCACGGCCTGGATCTTTTCCCGGTCAAAGACGTCAATGCCCACCAGCTGTGGGGCAAAAACATCCTGCACCATCGCAATGATGGACTTCTGCGTCTCACCATAGGTGTACGGGCGGGGCGGGGTGTCTGCCGTTCCCACCACGCCGTCATCGGTGTGGACGCGGACCAGGACGTGGTCGGCCTCGTGCACGGAGCCGGAGGCGAAATGCAGCGGGTGGCGGTACGGGATCGAGTAGGGGATCGCCTCGATGGCTGCGATCTTCATGATGGGAGGAGCCTTTCGTCAGCAGGAGCGGGGGTGGCGGCAGGGGCGGACGCGTCAGCGGTTGCCGTGGCCACTACGTCCAGGAAGTTTTGCAGCAGGGCGGACCGGTGGCCGCGCAGCCAGGCGACGGCCAGTTCCACCGGCGGAACGTTGTCGATTTCCCGGTACGCGACGCCGTCGAGCTGGAAGGCACGCACGCTGGACGGCATGACGGCGATGCCGCCGCCCGCTGCCACGAACGCAAGCATTGTGGAGGTCTCACCAACCACTTGCGTGATCCGCGGCTGGAAGCCTGCCTGGCGGCAGAGGTCCGAGGTAATGCGGTTCAGCACGGACTCCGGTGTGTAGGCGATGAAGTCCTGGTCCTGCAGTTCGTGCATGGCCACGGGCCGGTCCACCGCCAGGGCGCTGAAGGAGGGAAGTGCGACGACGAGTGGCTCCTGGGAGACGACGCGGTAGTCGATCTCCTCGGAGGCAACGGGGGGACGCAGCAGTGCCGCGTCCAGGGTCCCGTTCCGCAGCCCTGCTTCCATGGCCGGCGTCAGCATCTCTCCGTTCAGTGCCAGCGACAGGCCGGGAAGGACCTGCTTGGTGAGACGCGCTATCCGGGGCATAACGCCGTAGGTTGCCGATCCGGAGAACCCTACCCGGAGGACGCCGGTGGCGCCCCTTCCCACCTGGTAGACATCTGCCCGGAGCGTCTCGACGTCGTTGACGATCTGGCGGCCGCGGTCCAGCAGGAGCTGGCCCGCCGCCGTCAGGTCCACCCGGCGGGTGGTGCGGTTGAGGAGCTGGACGCCCAGCTGGTCTTCCAGCTGGCGGATCTGCTGGGACAGGGGAGGCTGCGCCATATGGAGCCGCTTGGCCGCCCTGCCGAAGTGCCGCTCCTCCGCCACCGCAATGAAGTAGTTCAGCTGCCGGATCTCCATTGCGGTGCCACCTCTCCAAGCGTTCGGGGTGAGGCGGGATGAGGCCTCATTGATTCATATAATAACCATAAAAAGCCTTACTTAGATACTTTTTCGACGTAATCTTGCTGCTCTTCCGCCGCCGGCGCAGCTTCGTCCAGCCTGTGCTGGCGCGGTACCAGGATGGTGACTGCGCCACCAAGCAGGGCCACCCCTCCGTAGATATAGAAGGCTGTTGCCCCGCCGATCCCCGCGGCTGCCAGCCAACCGCCGATGATAGGGCCCAGCACCCCGCCCAGCCGGCCCACACTGGCGCACCAGGCGACGCCGGCGGCACGGGCATTGGTGGTGAAGTAGTTGGACTGGAAACCGTAGACCAGTACCTGGGTGCCCAGGGTTCCCACCCCTGCGGTGGCGATGAAGGTGAAGAGCAGCGGCAACGGAAAACTGAACGTCATCAATCCGAGGGAAATGGTGGCGAGGGCAAACGTGGCAGCGATAACCCGCTGCGGTCCATTCCTGTCGGCCATCCGGGAAGCGACCAGTCCGCCAACCACGGCACCGAGATTCAGGGCCAGCGGGAAGAACAGGGCATAGGTCCTGCCGTAGCCATAGCCCTCCATGATTTTGGGCAGCCAGGTGTTGAGCCCGTAGGTCAGGAGGAGCCCGCAGAAGGACATCAGTCCCAGCAGGATGGATGCCACGGCGAACTGGCGGGAGAAGACGGCGGCGAACCCGGATTTCCGCGGGGCGGCGCCGGCCTCCCGGATCACCTGCTCTTCGGCAAGCGGCACCCCGGTGCGCCAGGCAGCGGCCAGAGCTTCCTCTTCCCGGCCCCGGGCCAACAGCCACCGCGGGGATTCCGGAAGCTTCCGCCAGGCAATGGGCAGGATGACCAGGAGGGGCAGGGATCCGATGATGAAGAGACCGCGCCAGCCGATGCTGTCCAGGAACGCGATGCCCAGGACGGACGCCAGCACGCCGCCCGCGGGGACCCCGGAGTACACGATCGCGTTGTAGAACTGCCGCCGTCCCGCAGGGGCGAACTCGGCCATCGTGGCGCCGGCGCTGGCGATGACGACGCCCAGGCCGAGTCCGGTGGCAAACCGGAGGGCGCCGAAGGCGGTGACGTCCGTGGCCAGGGCGGTGGCGAACATGCCCAGGGAGAACCAGGCGATGCCGGCGAGCATCAGCCGGCGGCGGCCGAAGAAATCGCCGATCGCACCGCATGCCAGCGACCCCACCAGCACGCCGATGAGGGCCCAGGATCCCAGGAGCCCGGCGGTGGCGGCATCAAAATGACCGATTTGGCCTGCGTCTGCGAGCAGTCCCGGAAGGACGGTGCCGTAGACCACCAGGTCGTAGCCATCGAACAGGAGGGCGGCGCAGATGACGAAAGCCACCCAGTTGGCTGTCCGAGCCTCCTTTCCCGGGTTTCCGGAGAGGGTGGATTGGGGGTGCGGCAGCGTCATGGGGCGTGTCCTTTCAGGGGGCGGGTGTGGAGGCATTGCGGCATTCGGATGGATCCGCGCCGGGGCCTCGGCAACCCAGCCTGACAGGTAATGTGACGCACGGCCTATGAGGGAAATGCCCGGTTTCGCGCCGGGGGTGCATTGTGCCGTTTCCGCGTATCAAAGGGGCTGTTTTTGCGATGGATCCAGCGGGAACAGGCCAAATGCGCCCGGCAGCAGGGGCATCCCGGCGTCGGTGGGAGGGTGGGTCTTAGTCCATAGGCTGCCGGTATGAACCCGGCGTGCCGTAACCGTGGCCGGGAGCAGGGCGCCGCGGTTAGGCTGGCGGAATGATCAATCCAGCACGGCTGCACTCAGACCTGTCCCGCCTGGGCCGGGAGACGGATATGTTCCTGGCCACGGTCTCCTCTTTGTCCGATGAAGAGCTGGCTGCTCCTTCGCTGTGTGAAGGGTGGACCCGCGCCCACGTCATCGCGCACGTCGCATCCAGCGGACGTGCCCTGATAGGGCTGATTGACTGGGCCACGTCCGGGGAGGAACGCCGGCTGTACGCATCCCCTGAAGCGCGCTCGGAGGCCATCGCCGACCTTGCTGCCCTGCCGCGGGAGGAGCTCCTGGCTGAAGTGCGGGACTCAGCCGCCGCTTTCGCCGGTGAAGCCGAGCGGTTGACCGGGGAACTTGCGGCGCCGGAAGTCAAGGTGGGTGGCCGGGAGCTGCCGGCCACGTCCATTGTGGCGCTGCGGATTGCCGAGGTGGTCGTGCACCACCATGACCTGGACACGGCCTGGACCATCGAGGAGGCCGACCCTGATTCGCTGCTGAACGCCATCGAGGCCGTGGTACGCGCGATGCGTGCCAAGGGCGGGCCCGGAATGACGCTGGTTACCGAGGAACGCGACCAGTGGATTATCGGCAACGGTGCGCTGCACATCGAGTCCGACCGTGAGGGCCTCCTGAAATGGCTGGCACGCGGCGACGCAGCTCATATTGAGGCGGAGGGCCCGGTGCCAGCACTGCCTAGCTGGTGAGCCGGCCTGCTCGAAGATTGCAGCGTCCCATCCTGAGCGGGTCGGACTGACTTTTCGCCGCCGGTGCGGGGATGTATTCCAGTCCCACTTTGTCCCCAGCAGTGAGCCTTGGAAAGTCAGGTGCACCAGGCCGGGATCGTCTCCCATAGAAATGTGCAGTGACCCTGTCAACCGCGGTGGGTGTGGCAGGTTTGGCTGGACGAAGACCCAACCGCACCCAAGCGAAGAGCGGCCGCTGTCGTCAGGCGTAGTTGCCGGGCCTTGCCCGAGCAGAGGGGACAACAGTCTTAGCCGTTTCCAGTGTGCACGAGGCTTTCGGTGTCCTTTTGGAGGGCCGGGGCGTCGGCAAGGCCTTCAGGGGTGAGGTCGAGGTGCTCGATGGCGGTGGCGAGGGTTATCGGGGACCGGGGTGCGTTTGGTGTTCGTCATGATTGCCTTTGATTCAGGAACGCGTCCTCTACCTAAACCCCGGCTTCCCGAGGTACGAATCCCCGATCGAGTACCTCGGCGGCCTGGCCGTGCCCTACCGCTACCTGCCCACGAGCCAGGGCTTCGCGATTGACCCTGACCAGGTGCGCGCGTCGATCACCCCTAATCCCGAGGCGATCATTTACAACGACCTGCAGAACCCCATTTGGGCCGAATCGACGGCGGGATCTCCCTCTAAAGGAACAGGGACAGCCCTTGCATCCCTTCCAGCGGTGGTGCCAAAGCAGGCCAGAAAGGCCGGTCCCCCACCCGTTTTCACAGGCCGATAATGCGGATTCCGTAAATCTTTGGGGAACTACCGCAGGGCTCTCTGCCTCCGATGCGCTTATCCAATGCCGCCTGATCGGTGCAGGCACGAACCAGCCGGTCGGCATGTGGCCGCAGCACTTGCATGCGCTTGGCGGAACCAGGCTATTGGGGCGGCTTGATGCTGTCGCCTTCTTCCCAGGCGACGCCGGTGCTGGCGAGAAGGTTGAATTCCCGCAGGGGATGTCGTTCAGGTGGGAGCGTCCGACTGGAACTGTGTGCCACGGCTAGGGATCCCGAGTGCCAATAACGGACCTGGAGCGCCCTGCTCTTGCCTACCGGCGCGTAGCGCCCGTTACCGGCGGTAACAGCCGTGTGGAGAAAGGGCCACAAACGTCTTTCGACGGCCCCGAAAAGCGCCCCGGAATCACTGTCCCGTGATTGGACTCCCGGTCGCCTAACGGTTGCACCAAGAACCGGAAACATCCCTCGTCGCGGGCTGTTGGCGCTCCTACGCTGGAGACATCCCATCACTCACACCCACAAGGGGTACCCACATGAAAAAACTAAGCGCCTGGCTCACCGCCATCATCATCGCACTCGGGCTGGGCCTCCTGGCTCCGGGGCCAGCCTCCGCGACCACTTCCTACTGCGGACTGGTCTGGAGCTCACTGGCCAAGTCCAACCAGGCCATGAGCGCCCCATCAGTAACCAACATACGCTCAGGACAGCACACCTGCTTCGACCGGTTAGTGATCGACATCAAGGGAAAGGCAGCCGGCTACAACGTCCGCTACGTCTCAAAGGTCGTACAGGACGGATCCGGACTGCCCATCAAGCTCAGAGGCGGCGCATTCCTGCAGGTCACCGCCCACGCACCCAGCTATGACAGCGTCACGGGCAAGTCCACCTATGCACCGGCCAACCGCTCCGAGGTGACCAACGTTTCGAAGTACAAGACGTTCAGGCAGGTGGCCTGGGCAGGCAGCTTTGAGGGCCACACCGCCCTGGGCCTCGGCGTCCGCGCCCGGCTGCCCTTCAAGGTCTACACCCTTGCCGGCCCCGGCAGCGGATCAAAGCTCGTGATCGACGTCGCCCACCAGTGGTGACGCTAGATGTGACGACCGACAAGACCGGGCAATAGAAACCGGTACAGCGAAGCCCCGCTCCCAGGGGGAGGCGGGGCAGCGCTTTGCTGCACCATGCGGCAGAGCCCAATCGGGGAATTCTTCCTATGTCCTGTACGTTGCAGGACCGGTAAACCCCCAACAGAAAGAGATGCCTCCCGTGGCAACCGATTACGACGAACTGCGCACCGACGTCAAGGAGTCCCAGGAAAACTCACTCGAAGCCCTGAAGTCCGCCAAAGCACCGGACGCGCAGTCTGTGGTTCAAGAGCTCGACGAAGCTGACGCCCTCGACGGCCTGACCCCAGGCGGCGAGTTCATTGCCGAAGAACTCGTCGTGCAGGTCATCCCGCAGGCTGACGATGAGTTCACCTGCTGCTCGTGCTTCCTGGTCCGCCACCGTTCGCAGAAGGCGCGCGAGAAGGACGGCCATGCCTACTGTGTCGAATGTGAGGGCTGAGCCCCACCACTGACCGGCTGTCCCGGAGCACCTCCGGGACAGCATCCCCGAGGAATTCACGCCGCTGCCCAGGACCTCGCGGGGCAACCGTTATTCGTCGCGCCGCACCCACGTATAGGGGTTTGGCTCGTGGCTGCCACGCCTGCCTTGCTCAAACCCCTGCTGCCACGCCTTTCCGACCGCGGACACCAGGCCCGCGAGCAAGGGGTAGTAGGGATGGTCCGGACCGATATAGATCATTTCGTCGGTGGCCCGGTCCACGGCGGCCCGGACTTCATTCTCGGTAGCGGGACTGCTCATGGTGCCGCCCTTCCTCCCTGGAACTTCTGCGTCCGCCTCGACGGTAACGCCTGCCTGCGGAAGCGTCCATGGGTGCAACGGCCGGCACCTTGGGGAGAAAGCGGCCCTGATAGATGCCCGCAATCAGCCCTTTTTGCGGGCACTCGCTGCCTATTTTTCAAGCGCCGATAACCGGGATTCCGTCAACCTGCCTCGGTTGGGAAAACCGTGCGTGCTGATCCCGCGGAGCAAGAAGAGCGGTGCGAAGGGCATGGGCGAACTCCTCGACCGAGCTCTGGTCAGCGCGTTCTACCGAAAAGCTGGGCGCGGAGTGCCCTTACAACGGTCCTCTGTGAAGGACACCCCGCGGGGTCCGCTACTGCTGGTTCAGCCATTCTTCGAAGCGGGTTTCACAAATGGTCGCGTCGATTCCGGGAAGCAGTTCGCCATCCTGGAGCATGGCGTTGAAGTAGCGTGCGGTAGGGTCGGTGACGACCTCGCGGGAGTCCCCAAGGAAGCTGAGGCCTTTGCGGATGAGGTCGTCGAGACCGAACTGCTCGGGACCGGCGACCTCAACGGTAGCGTTTAATGGACGTTCGAGTGCGGTACGCGCAACAGCGCTGGCTACGTCCTCGGCGGCCATGGGCTGGATCAGGGCGGGTGACAGCCGAACAGTGTTTCCCTCGGTCGCTGCCTGGGCGATGCTCTTGACGAACTGGAAAAACTGCGTTGCATGAACGATCGAATACGGGACGCCCGCTTCCTTGATGAGCTTCTCCTGAGCAATTTTCGCCCGGAAGTAGCCGCTCTCGGCCAGGCGCTCGGTGCCCACGACCGACAGGGCGACATGGTGCCCAACACCGGCCTGTTTCTCGGCGGCGAGCTGGTTGCGGGTGGAGGTGGTAAAGAAATCCAGCACGGCCGCATCTGCAAACGAGGGTGAGTTCGACACATCGACTACGGTGTCGGCTCCCTGCAGCACATCCGAGAGGCCCTCGCCGGTGAGCGTGTTCACCCCCGACTCAGGGGAGGCGGCCACTGCTTCGTGTCCGTGTTCGCGGAGCCTGCCGACCAGTTTCGAGCCGATCAGGCCAGTACCGCCGATAACTACGATCTTCATGATCTTCCTTTCAATAACTTCTTGTAACGAGCTACAGGCCGGGCTGGGAGGTCGCATTCAGCCACTCCTTGAGGGTGATGTCCCCGATGCGGGATTCACCCACGGGAACGATGCTGGTCTCTTCGATTGGTATGCCGAAGTAGCCGGCCTGGGGATCAGTGACCACTGGGCGGGAGTCGTTGCGGGCAGCGAGAACACGACCCACGAATTCATTAAGTCCTGCGCGCTCAGGGCCCGCCATTTCAAGGACGCCGTCAATCGCGGGCGAGAGGGCCGTCTCCGCCACAATGCGGGCAACGTCGGCAGCAGCCATCGGCTGCATCAGGTGACTTGTCACGTAAACCGACCCGTCGCGGGTTCCTGCATCGGCGATCATCGGGAGGAACTCGAAGAATTGAGTGGCCCGCAGGATGGTGTATGGCACTCCGCCTTCTCTAATTGCCTTCTCCTGCGCGGTTTTTCCGGCGAAGTAGCCGACGCCGATGCGGTCGGTTCCAACGACTGACAGGGCCACGTGATGCCGTACGCCGGCCCTTTTCCCGGCAGCGAGAAGGTTGCGTGATGACGTGGAGAAGAAGGGAACGACCACCTTCTCATCGAAATCGGCAGTATTCGTCAAGTCGACGACTACGTCCGCCCCCACCATCGCCTCATCCAACCCCTGGCCGGTCACGGAATTGACCCCGGTGGAAGGGGACGCCGCTTTAGCCTCATGGCCCTGACTGCTGAGGATCTCCACAACCTGCTTGCCGATCAGCCCAGTGCCGCCGATTACAACGATCTTCATGATGATCTTCCCTCCGATAAAGGCTTAGCGGAATGCAGTGGCATCCCGTCCACCAGCTATGACCGGAGATCACACCAATCTGTGACAGGCTTTGGAAAATTGCGTCAGGCGCCAACCCTCGTTACGCCGGAGAGTTTGTCTGGATTCATCGTCCACAACAGCCGATCGATGCCATCGGCAGACGCGGTGAGAGTCACCACCGCAAACACCACCCCGTCCTGGGCCAGCAGTGCGGCGGGCCGGCCGTTGGCCATAAAGGGCTGGGTATCCACGCCCAGCCAGAAACGCGACGCGAACGCCTGGTAGTACTTCGCGACCCGTTCCCGTCCGACAACAGGGAACTTGGAAGCCCGAACCTTACCGCCGCCGTCAGAGTAATTGACGACGTCGGCGGCGAAAAGTGCCTCCAGCGCGGCCAGGTTTCCGGTCCGGGCAGCAGCAAGGAATGCCTCCAGCAGCTGCCGCTGCTCACTCACGCTCACCTCGGCGCGTTTCTCTTCAGCAAGGCGTTTGCGCGCCCGGCTGACCAATTGGCGGGCATTCCCTTCTGTCTGTTGGATGATCTCAGCGATCTGCTCATACGGGTAGTCGAACGCTTGCCGCAGCACGTACGCTGCCCGTTCGGTCGGCGACAACTTTTCCAGTATCAGCAACACCGCAAACTCGAGCGCTTCACCACGCAAGGCGCCCAGTTCGGGGTCGGCGCTTGTGTCCACCGGCTCGGGCAGCCAGGGACCGACGTACGTCTCACGACGGACACGTGCCGACTGCCCGGCGTTGATGGCAAGACGGGTGGCGGTGGTCGCTAGGAACGCGGGGGCGTGCCGAACCAGGCTGCGATCGCAGGTCTGCCATCGGACCCACGTCTCCTGGACGATGTCCTCCGCCTCGCTGACCCTGCCGAGCATGCGGTAGGCGATCCCGAACAATCGAGGACGGACCTCAGCGAAAATGGTCGATGCCGTTTCCAGTTCGGCCGGTGACCCGGTGTCGGCATCCATGCGCCCAATGTTACTGCTCACGGGTTGGAGCCTGGGCTGGCTGTGAACGCTGGATTTGTTCTCCCAAGCAATTCGAGGAGCCGATAGTTGATATTCCGTCGACCCTGCATATTCCTGCCGAAGCTTCACACGAGTAGGGCCCGAACACGCGGACCTTTCCTGGCGGTCCAAGTAGCGGAGCCCGGCCAAGAGCGGCAGACCGGAGTTCCGTGTCTAAAAGCTACGTCCCACCCCTTGAAGTTGGCTAGGGATGTCACCGACAACTGAAGCAAAGCCAAGGAAAGAAGTGGCAGCAAGTGGCGTTGACGACCCCTTCCATCAGGCCAAGTCAAAGAGCCGGAAATTGCGATTCGTCATGCTGCAAACGCGCTGGGCCTCTTGGCTGTTCGGTACCCCTTTTGCGGCGAGGTCCGGGTCATGCCGTCTTCCATAGTCTCGCCCATGAGACGCTCGAAGGAGGCCGCGACGGCTATGACGTTCATTGAATCCCATCCCTCGGGTTGCTCGGGACAGAAGCGCCCGGCCAAGGTCGTGTGTCGGATTCCGGCTCCAGGGAATGTGCGCGGAGTGGCGTCCGGCGGTGGCGAGGGATTCTCCACGTCCCGAGGGACCATTCACGCGGGTCCGTCGTGGCTCAGAACGCTCACAAAAGAGGGTGTGCACAATGTGCACACCTCGGGCTTCGGATTCGGTTGTACCGGCGTCGGACAGGGCCGGACTGGGGAGGTCTTCGGGGGAGCGGCGGGTTTTCAAGGGTTGGCGCCCGGTTCGAGTCCCACTTCGGGCACAGTGTTTTCCCTGTTCATGGGCTTGTGAGCCTCTGAGTGTGGACAAATTCTTCGCTTGTGGGCCCCTTCGGGGCCTTTTTTATTGGTGGCCGGTGCTGTGGCCGGGGACCTCCTTGCCTTCCTGGATCGACGGGTTGTTGTTCGTTACCAGTTCATGGGCGTTCATAGCTCGGTCAACATGATTTAAGAAGAATTCGGTGCGAGGTTCTTTATTGCGTCGTCGTTGGGTGTTCACTGGGCACCTCCTTGGCGGCTGTTGGTGGCTGTTCTTCTTCATCGTGGTTCCGGGGGAGGGCGGCATGACTGGCGCCCAACCGATAGGGAAAGGGTGTCGCCGGACGCCCGCAGGCTGTCCGACACTGCCCGACAGCGCGGCAACTTCGCCCCGTGTTGTAGCCGATGATGCTCACCGTCCTTCCGTCCATGGATCGAGGGTTTTTTCGTCGTTGGCTGTTCATGGTTGCCCTAGGCGTCGACGACGTGACGCTGTGGACTTCTTGCCGTGGTGTCTCGAAGCGTGGTGCTGCTGCCTGGCTGGTCTTTCATGGTTGTTCATTGCCGGCCTGTTGGCTGACTGCATGACTGAATGATGAGCCGTCGAAGCACCCCTTAGTAGTCGGACGGCTCCTCGCAAAAGACCCGAGCTCAACACCCTGGCTGCCCAGCAGGGCTTCCGCCCCTCCGACCGCGACAAGCTCGTCGACGCGCTCAAAGAACACAACCTGCCGCTGCCGGGGAGGGCTGCCACTACAGCGTGAGTCTCCCCACGTTATTTTGAGTAGCTATCAATAAGGCGTTAAACTTGGATGTAGGCCAGAGTAGCCCTCGAGTACCGCACCGGTGAACATCCCTGGGCCGGCAGGGCAAGCGACACAACCCGCAACGCCCTTCTGCTTGAGCGGCACTGGAACCTGAACTGGCCCTGATCCTGAACCCCGAGGAGAACCCATGACTTTGCTGGCCGAACGCCCCGCAACAACCGAACCCGTCTCTGAGACCGCTACCGGCACCACTGTCGTGGGCACCGCACTGCGCGGCGGCAGCTACGTAACTCTGCCCGGCGGCAGCGCCCCGGCCCGTGTTGAAGGCACCTATGTCACCGTCCCCGGCAGCCGAAACCTGCCTCCCGTCACCCATGGAAGCTATGTCACGGTAGCCGGCGCTCCCGCTGTTGCCACCGGCCTCGTTGAGGGCAGCTACGTAACGCTTCCGACGGCAGCCTAAATGGGACTGTCCGATAAACGGTGTGTGGGTCCGGCCGGTTTTCATTAGTTAGTGGTTCGTTCGAACCGGCCGGCGAAGGTAATCGCGAACGCGTTCAGTGCAGGCTTCCACCTCATGACCCAGCGTGCCCTACCGCCGCCGGTCGGATCAAGAGACCTGGTGACCAGATACAGGCATTTCAGGGCGGCGGCCTCGTTTGGAAAGTGCCCGCGGGCCCTCACAGCCCTGCGGTAGCGGGCATTGATCGACTCGATTGCGTTCGTCGTGCAGATCACCCGCCGGATCTCCACGTCGTACTCCAGGAACGGCACGAATTCCGCCCAGGATGACTCCCAGAGCCGCACGATCGCCGGATACCGCTGGCCCCACTCGGCCGTGAACTCGGCGAACCGGTCCTTGGCCGCTTGCTCGGACGGGGCGGTGTAGACCGGTTTGAGGGCCTTGACGATGCCGTCGCGGTGCTGGCGTCCGGCGTAGCGGAAGCTGTTGCGGATCAGGTGCACGATGCATTGCTGCACGACCGTTCGCTCCCACGTGGTCGTGATCGCCTCCGGCAGGCCCTTGAGCCCGTCACAGACGGCGATCAACACATCCTCGACACCGCGGTTCTTCAGCTCGGCGAACACCTGCAGCCAGAACCGTGCACCCTCGCCGCCGTCGCCGGCCCAGATCCCCAGAATCTCCCGCTCCCCGTTCACGGTGACGCCCATAACGACATAGAACGGGGTGTTCCGCACCTGCCCGTCACGGACCTTGACGACGATCGCGTCCACGAAGAGCACCGGATAGACCGGATCCAAAGGCCGGGCCGACCACTCCGCGAGTTCGCCAACAACCTTTTCCGTGATGCGGCTGATGGTGTCTTTGGAGACCTTGGCCCCGTAGACCTCCTCGAAGTGCGCGGCGATTTCCCCGGTGGTCAATCCCCGGGCGGAGAGCGAGAGCACGATCTGGTCGATCCCGTCCAAACGCCGTTTCCGCTTGGGCACAATGACCGGCTCGAACGAGCCGTCCCGATCCCGGGGCACCTCAATTTCAACCGGGCCGATCTCGGTAAGCACGGTCTTGGACCTGGTGCCGTTGCGCATGTTGGCTGCGATCGGCGTCTGGCCATGCTCGTGTCCGAGGTGCTCGGTCAGCTCCGCTTCCAGCGCGGTCTCCAGCACGTTCCGCGTGAGCTGGTTCAGCAGCCCGCCCGGGCCGACCAAGCTCACGCCCTGCTCCTTGGCCTGCGCGAGCAACCGCTCCGCGAGCTCCTTCTGATCGATGATCTCTCCCGTCACAGGATCGATCATCACCCCTGTCATCTCGGTCGTGGACTCTGACACGGCCGTCTCCTTTCGGATCAGGCCGGACCCTCACACACCGTTTTTCTTACAGTCCCGCCTAAATCCCCAGCGTCTGTGGTGGATGGCACCGTGCGGCGTAGAAAGGAGGCCGACGGCGACACTGCGTGTCGTCGTCGGCCTCCTTTTTTAGTGCAGTCTTCGGAGTCGGACGGGTGTTCCATATGCAGGGGACCCGGCAGCCACGCGAGGGCTTGCCAGCGTCATTGTGAACTGGTCCCCGATAGTTGGACTGGGTTAGTAAGGCCTACGCCGCGAGGGCCTGGCTTCGGTATTGTATCGGGCTCAGGCCCTTGAGCTTCGTCGAGATTCTTTCGTTGTTGTACCAGCGGATGTACTCGTGCAGTGCTGTTGCCAGTGCGCCGGTGCTGAGGAACCGGACGTGGTGGAAGACTTCTTCCTTGAGGTGGCCGAAGAAGTTCTCCATCACCGCGTTGTCGTAGCAGTTGCCCTTGCGGGACATTGACTGGACCGCATCTGCGTCCTTGAGGAGAGTGCGCCAGGAGATGTGCTGGTACTGGACGCCCTGGTCAGAGTGCACCAGCGGTTTCTGCCCGTCCTGGAGCAGCGCCAAGGCCTCGCGCAGCGACGCGTTCGTCAGTTCCAGGTTCGGGGACGAGCCGATGGCGTAGGAGATGATCTGCCGGTCGAAGAGGTCCATGACCGGGGAGAGGTAAAGCTTCCGGCCCCCGACGCTGAACTCGGTCACGTCGGTGACCCACTTCTGGTTCGGGGCGGTGGCGTCGAACTCCCGGTTCAGCAGGTTCGGGGCGATCCTGCCCTGCTCACGCTGGTAGGAGTTATAGCGCTTCCTCCGCCGGACCTTGCAGACCAGCCCCAGCACACGCATCAGCTTCAGTACGGTCTTCTTCGCGACCGTCCACCCTTTCTTGAGCAGCTCTGTATGGATGCGCCGGTGCCCGTACCGGGCCTGGCTGTCGTTGAAAATCTCGGTGATCGTGGTCTTCAGCGACGCTTGCGGATCGGGTGAACAGCTCCCCGAAAGTTGGACTGAAAATTCAGTTCTAACTTACGGGGAGCAGTTTACGTTCAGGGCAGTTCGTCGTTTGAGGAGCAGCGCGAAGCCGCGGTGGCGCTGTTTGCGACTGATTGGGGGTCCAGGGCCGTAGCGAGCAAGCTCTGGGTGGTTAGGAAAGCTGTCCTCCGGTTGCACCACAGGGCAATAGTTGTGCTTATTCCTGCTCGGAGGCGGTACGCGCATTCGCCTGACAGCCGCCGCGGATCCGGTCAGACCAGCCAGCGCCACCAACGTGACTGCACCGGTTCCGACGTCGGCGTCGGTTCCGGCTCCGGCTCCTCGCCCAAGGCCAGCGCGGCCTCGACGATGTCGTCCGCGGTGAGCGTCATCACGGCCTCACGATCGAGCGCGTCGAGACTTTGTTCCTCGTCGCGCGACAGTCGCAACGCCTGGCGGTTGAGCGCCTGCTCGAACAGCGTGCGGGCGAACCGGGCGTTGCCGGAGTCCTCGCCCGCGTGGAGCCCGGTGAAAATACGGCGCAGCATCTGGTCCGCACCCGGCTCCAGCGTGTACTCGTGCTGGGCCAGCATCTGGTGGAAGATCGTCTGGAGTGCGTCGACGGAGTAGTCGGGGAACGTGATCTCGCGGGCGAACCGGGAGCGCAGTCCGGGGTTCGAGAGCAAGAAGGACTCCATCAGCCGGGGGTACCCGGCCACGATCACGACCAGGCGGTGGCGGTGGTCCTCCATCCGCTTGAGCAGGACCTCGATCGCCTCGGGGCCGAAGTCCATCCGGCCGTCCTCCGGTGCCAGCGCGTAGGCCTCGTCGATGAACAGGACGCCGTCCAGCGCACGCCGGATCACCCGGTCCGTCTTGATCGCGGTCGCTCCGACGTACTGCCCCACCAGGCCCGAACGGTCGACCTCGACCAGGTGGCCTTTCTGCAGCAGACCGACCGCGCGGTACATCTCGGCCAGGAGCCGCGCCACGGTGGTCTTGCCCGTGCCCGGGTTTCCGAGGAACACCAGATGCTGTGATGTGGCCACCTCCGGCAGGCCGTGCGCCTTACGGCGGGCCTGGACCTGAAGCAGTGCGACGAGGGCCCGCACCTGTTCCTTCACGGTCTCCAGTCCGACCAGCGCGTCGAGCTCGGCCTGCACCTCGGACAGCGGCCGGGCTGGCCCGGGCCTCGCACCGATGAGATCGCTGACCAGGTCGTCGACGCGCTCCGAACTGGGCAGCTTGAGCTGATCGGCCAGATGGCCGATGGTTTCGCGCAGGTCGTCGAGCGGATGGCGGCTGGCAGCCATGCATCCACTGTAGTACTCGATTCCCAGGTATTGAACGCGTGAAGCTCTTGGCTCCACGAGAACTTGGGTGAGAGTGCCAGTCGGCTGGCTGAACATATGAAGCGTCGGCAACGAAGGCCACCTGACAGTACGTCAGGTCCATCTGCTCCACTTCGGAAGCGGCAACGCAACGGGTCTCGTCAGCCCCGTGGGGCGTAGCGGAGCACATCGCCGACGAACACGTCCCTGCCTAGCTGCGACAGGCCTAGCCGGTGCAATCAGAACGCTATGAAGGTTCTCCGCGGAAGCCGGCAGGGCGCGGTTCCATGCCCCTTCCGATTCGGGCCGGGGCTCTCGGTTGGCGGTTTCTCGTTGAGGAGGTTGTCAGGTTCGGACCGGCGGAACCACGCCGGCTCGGTTCGTCCGGCTTCCCTCCATCGAAGCAATATCCTAATTAAGGATCCTCAGCCAGGGCCCGGAGTGCTCGGCACGTGGCGATCGTCGGCTCTCCAGGACCTTCGCCGCTGCTGGGATCTGAAGCTCGTGCGCGCGCCTGCACGGAAAACGCTAAACCGTCGCTTTTACGGGAGTGGCGCGTCTCTTCCCGAATCTGGTTCCGCCGGCGCGGGCGATACCTTACTGCCCCCTGGGGTATGGAGCAGAGCGCGCAACGTCTGGATGGTGTCGGCCTCCGCGGCCGTCTTGTCGTCACGGTAGCGCTTGACGCGTGCGAACCGAAGCGCGATTCCACCCGGATAGCGGGGAGAGTGCTGGACGCCGTCGATGGCAATCTCGACCACGGTGACCGGCTCGGTCCACACCGTACCCGCCGTACGCCGCACCTCCAACTCCTGGAACCTTTCAGTCTGCCATTGCAGCAGCGCATCGGTGAGGCCCTTGAAAGTCTTGCCCACCATCACGTAGCCGCCGGGTTCGCCGAACTCGCCAACAGGGTCCAGGGCTCCGAGGTGCAGGTTCGACAGCAGCCCAGTGCGCCGTCCTGACCCCCATTCGCAGGCGAGCACCACCAGGTCGTAGGTGAGCACCGGCTTCACCTTGATCCAGTTCGAACCCCGCCGCCCGGCGGCGTAGGCCGAGCCCACCGCCTTCACGACCACACCCTCATGGCCGGCGGCCAGCGCATCGCGCGACACGCTCTCGGCAACAGCCGCATCCGCAGTGATTTTCCCCGGGATGCGGTGACCGGGGGCGATGCGCTCGAGCACGCCGATGCGCGTGGACAGCGGCTCGTCGAGCAGGTCGCGCCCGTCGATGTGCAGCACGTCGAAAAACCACGGATGCAGCAGTGTGGTGCGCGCCGCGTTCGCCCCGAACCGTGACATGGTCTCCTGGAACGGCCGGGGGCCGCCGTCCTCGTCTAGGGCTAGAGTCTCGCCGTCCAGGATCACATCGCGCACGGGCAGTCCGCGCACCACCTCCACCACCTCAGGCAGCCGATGGGTCACTTCGGCCAGGGTGCGGGTGTAGATGCGCACCTCGTCGCCGGCACGGTGAACCTGGATGCGTGCGCCGTCGAGCTTGTATTCCACCGACGCTTCCCCCGTCGCCTCCAGCGCCTCGCTCGCACTGGCCGCGGTTGCGGCGAGCATGGGCTGCACGGGACGCCCGACGACGAGGCCGACAGCGTCAAGCTGGGCCGCGGTGCCCGTGATCGCCAGCAGGGCGGCCCAGCCGAGATCGCCGGAGAGCATCGCTGCGCGGCGTACGGCCTCGACCTGCCGGCCGGCGGCGCGGGCGACCGCATCCGTCAGTACGCCTTCGAGTGCACCGGTACGAAGTTCTCCGAGCAGCACGCCGGCGATGAAGGCCTGCTCTCGTTCGGTGGCTTCCGCCATCAGAGTCCGAAGGGTGGCGGCGCGTTCCACGGTCGAGCCAGCGCCTGCGGCTGCCTGCAGCCTGTCCAACGCAGCATCGAGGTGGGCAATAGTGAGATTCGGCTCAGGAGCGGGCTCGCCCCCGGCCGCCCTCATGCCGCTCCAGCCGATCCCGACTCGGCCCTGGCGAGGCTTGGCGGTGAGCAGACCCACCGCCGTCGGGATGTCCGCGGGGTCGAGCCGGAGCAGCAGGTCTGCAAGTACGTTGACCTTGGCGAGCCGGGAGCGGGTGGCCGCGACGGCTTCCAAGGTCCTCACGAGCACGTCGAGCAGCATGACACCAGTTTGTCACGGCCGCTGGCTATGGACCGCGATTAGGCCCTGTTCCAGAATGGGCGCGTGGGAATCATCATCGCCAACCTGTTTGGCAGCACCTTGGTGCCCGCCCACGCCGGAGCCACCAGTGAATTGGAGACGACGAACTTGGGCGCCCGGTTAAGCGTGCCGGCGATCCCGTCGGACTGGTGCGGCCAGTAGGCCGTGAAAATGTAGTAGGTCTTACGGGTCGAGGAGCAGGGCGCCGATGCGGCCAATCTCCTCGCCGATGGCAGCGCCGGCCTCGTCATCGGACACCGGCGCCTACCAGCCACCGAAGGAAAATCCGTCCGCGGTATCTTCTTCGCTGCCGCCCGGCGCCTGGTAGACGCCGTCCGGGTGAGAAATCCGGTCACCCTCGGGCAGGGCAAGCGGATCTTCGACGCCGGAACCGTACTACCGCCTCCTTCCGCCTCGCCGAGCCGGCGCGCACCTTCCCGAAGGGGGCAGTGTCGCTGGTCTACGACCGAGCGGGTCGGCAACGGGGAGCTGACCCGCCTTTGACGCCGAATCCGATTTGTTGCGCCCGCCGGGGGTTTACTACTTCTTGGGCAGGAACATCGACGTCTGCAGCGGTGTCACGGTCAGCGACTTCAGCTGGGCTGTCCCGCCGTCAGCGAACTGGGCCATCTTGTCTGCGCCAGCGTTGGGGAACACCTGGTCGGTGATGGTCCTCAAGCCGTTCTGGGCGAACACTTCCACTGATGAGCGGTCCAGATAGATCCGCATGGTGATGTTGCCGTTCCTGTCCAGGGTGACGGGGGCGTGCTCGATGGAAGCAAACGAGATCAGGGCGGCGGGCACGAGCCATCGGGTCCGGGGATTGATACGGAAGCGGGAAATGGTTGCAGTTGTCATGGTTTGGCTCGCCGGTTGGTGCCCTCATGTTCTCGCCGGGATTTGGTCAGCTCGAGAACCCTTCAGCCTCCCAGCGGGCACGCAAGAAGCGGCGGTGCGCAGTGCCGGCCGCCGTTGGTCCTAATCCTTCTTGATCGGCCGACGAGCGATAGGGGACGCTAACGGTACGTGTGGAGCTGGTCCGGGTTGCCGAGCACGCTGGCGGGTTTTCCGGCCAGGGCTGCCGGGAAGACCCGGTCGCCGAGGTTGGATTGTGTGCCACCGCGGGGGCCGAAGTAGTCGCAGACGCGTCCGATGGCGACTTGGACGCGGCCGGCGCGGTGGGCCGCGAGGAGTTCTTGGGACATCCTGGCCCAGAGTTGGCCTTTTTTCGTGTGGGGTTGTAGGCGCGGGTTTCCGTTAGCGGGCGTCCGTCGGGGTCCATACATGTAGACGTTTTCCATGCTGGCCAGACGGGCGCCGTGCTTTCTGCGGCGGCGAGAATGCCAGACTGCAGGGCGGGGAACCATCGGGGACGCCTGCACGTCCTGTTGCTTCACGAGTCGGATGGTCTGGCCGCGGTGCCGGAGGGCGTCGAACGTGGCGAGACCGATTGCCCCGGTGCCGAAGATGACGTGCAGTCCCGTGCTCATGCCTCGGCCGCTGCGGTCGGCCGTCCGGGGCACCGCTCCGTCGTCGATCGGACGGGAATGAGGATTTGGAGCAGGAGTCCGGCGATTGCTGTGACGACGAGTGCTCCGCTGGCGCCGAAGACGATGAATTGCTGGCCGACCTGGATCATGAAGAGGGTGGTGATGATCCAGCCCAGGGCCCATAAGGCTGGCATGGCGGCGGCCGAGATCCAGCAAGGTTCGTCCGACGGGGCAGGGCCAGGGCTTGGGCGGAACCGAGGATGAGCCCATTTATGGCTCCCATGAGGGCAAGATCGGCGAGGGAAGTGCGGTAATTGACGGCAGCGGCGCTGAGGAATAGTCCTTCGGTCATGCCGATGGCAGTCGCGGAGATCCATTCCTTTTGCCGGTTGTTGGCTGCCGGGGTGCTGTGGGTGCTGAGGGGGAGGGAGTAGCGGGGGTGGTGGCGGTGGGGCTGCTGCGGCGTGCGGAGCGGATCAGGATGCAAACGCCCAGTGCGGCCACCCACAGTCCCCAGCCGGTGCTGCCGAGGAGGCCGGCCAGGTCCCAGACGGGGAATCCGGGGACTGCCGTGGCGAGGATGTCGCCCTGGTTCAGCAGGTAGACGATGCTGACGAGGAGCCCGGCGATGCCGAGCCAGCGCGGGAGAATCCTGCTGCGCAGGATGATCACACTGAGTGTGATTGACCACGCGATGACGAGCAACTGGCCCAGGTGTTCTCCCAGCAGCGCCCCGCCGAACTGGTGTTGCGCGGTCCAGGCGGCGTCAACTGCCGCCCGTGTTGGTGCATCTCCGGTGGCGTAGGAGCCGGCGAGGGGCGGAACGACGAACACCCAGCGCAGGAACCCGATCAGGGACAGGAGCACCGAAGCGGCACCTACATTAGTGGCGACCCGCATGACTGGATGATCGCCGAGGCCGAGCGCTGCGGGCAGCAACAGGACCGGTACGGCCAGGAGCCCGTAGGTCCAGGCCGTTGCAAACCACGTCCAGACCAACCCGGGTCCGCCGGCCGCGAAGGCGGGCAGCACAACGCTCGCGGGTTCCCGCAGGATGTCGGGCCAGTCAAACGTTGCCGAAAGGGTGGTGGCTGCCGCGGCGAACGCCAGGGAGCTCAGGACGAACAATCCGCCGGTAACCCGTAGGAGGTTCCTGTTCGGGTAAGTGGATGTCATGGGTCCGTCTTCCAGAGAATGTTGTACGGTGTACAAATACTGTACGATGTACAAAAGATTGTCAAGAGAGGATCCGCTGCAATGCCGCAAGTAGCCCGGAAGTCCAAGCCCGGGCCCCGCCGCACCCTCACGGAGGAGGAGATCCTGGAGGCCACCCTGGACCTTCTGGATGAGGGCGGCATGAAGGCGGCGTCCATCCGGGGCATCGCTGCGCGGGTCGGCGTGGCTCCGAACGCGGTCTACACATACTTTCCGGACAAAGCGGCGGTGGTCCAGGCGGTTGTTGAGCACCTGCTCGGACTGGTCGACCATGCGGTCTTCGCGGACCGCGACGTACCCTGGCGCCAAAGAATTGAAGCTCTCGCCTTGGAGCTGCGGGAACGCCTGACCGCGCATCCAGGCGCGGTCAACCTGATGATTGGCGGCCCCATGAACGGCCCGCATGCACTCGCCCTTAACGAGCGGCTTCTGGGGATTCTCGTGGATACCGGTTTCACACCGGCGGAGGCTGCCAGGGCAGCCTATCTGCTGGTCGTCTACGTCTTCGGCTCGATAGCCCTGGAAGTCGCGGAGTCCGGAGAAACACACCGGTTGCCCCCGGAAGCAGAACGGATTGCCGAACGCCAGGCCGGCTTTTCCGCCATCCCGACCGAAACCCATCCGCTGTCCGCGGCCGCAGCAGTGACCATGGCCGGCTACATATCCACCGCGCAATACACGTGGGGACTGCGGAAAGTCCTCGACGGCCTCACGGTCGGACCCAACGGCGTGGACCAACGAGCTCCCGGCTGAGTTCTCGGTAACGAAGAATTTCAAGACGTGTTCGATACGAGAATCGTGCGGCTTGCGGGCTCACCATTCCGACTGGTCCCGGAGCCGTCGTCCAGTAGCTCGATGGCCAAGGTTCCCGCCGCTGCCCTGCAATAAGGACGGGAGGTGGAATTCATTGACGATCACGATCCACCTGGATGTTCCCCGGAGTGCGCGGGGCATTCGAGGGTTAGCCGGAGTGCTTTTGCACTGGTCCGGGTGCACAATGGACACACACATGCGCGCAGTTGAGGACGGTGGCTGATGAAATCAGCTAAGGCGGTGGGCGCCCTGACACTGGTGGCGATACTGTCCGGAATGGCGGGATGCGGGGTCGATAGCCGGACCCCCTCGGAGACGGCCCGCCCGGCGGCCCCCGCTACAGCGATCACTATCAGGGACTTCTCCTACCAAACGCCCACGGCCGTGTCTTCAGGCGCGACGGTAACGGTGGCAAACATGGATACCGACGCACACTCCGTGACAGCCGACGAAGGATCGGCGTTCGACGTAAACGTCACGGGCAGCGGCGGGACAGCCACGTTCACTGCCCCGTCCAAACCCGGCAGCTATCCTTTCCACTGCTTCTTCCACCCGGACATGCGCGGAACGCTGACCGTCGAATGAAAGGAATTTCTTGAGCTTTGACGTTCTACTTCCTGCCTTCGGAGTCGCTGAATGTGCACTGGTCAATGCTAAAGCTGCACGGAATAACCCGGGGCGCGAGACCTCGATGGGCCGCGAATCCGCGGCGCTGGTCGAAGCTCTCACCGGCCGTTTCACCGGCCACCACGCATGATGAGGGCAGGGCGGAGTGACAGGTCCGCTTCGTGGACGGCGAAACGGGGCGGCGCGCCCACCATCGGTCGCGCTGAAGGGATGAAAGATGGGGTCACCGCCACGATATCAGGCACCTGATCTTTGGGGCAGCTGGCCTGTGGAGGAGCGGACGATGAGTTTTGGGCTGACAGTGGTGACCGCCCCTGACGGGCCGTTGGCGATATCGAAGAGGAGCATTTGGAGGCGCCGGGCTCCGAGCGAGTTTGCCGTAGTGCACTGGTCCTTTCTCGTGCCTGTCAGGCTTCGGGGATGGTGAGGCCGAAGCTGTCGAAGTCGATCTGGTCGGGATCCATGGTGTCTCCGATGTGGAGGCCGTCGATGCGTGCCAGTTCGTCGGCGGTGAGTTCGAAGTCGAACACGTTGAAGTTCTCTGCGATCCGGTCCCGGCGCACCGACTTGGGGATGGCGGAGCGGCCCTGCTGGATGTGCCAGCGGATCATGACCTGAGCGGTGGTCTTGCCGTAACCGTCGGCGATGGCCTGAATGGTGGGGTCGGTCAGGGGTGTGGTGGTGTCGCCCCTGTAGTGCCGGATGCCGCCGATGGGTGACCAGGCCTGCGTGAGGATGCCGTGGGCCTTGTTGGCTGCCTGGAGGTCCGGCCGGGTGTTGTATGGGTGCAGCTCGATCTGGTTCACCGCCGGCACGACGTCTGTTGCGTTCATGAGCGCCTCGAGCCGGACTGGGTTGAAGTTGCTGACGCCGATGGACCGGACCGCACCGTCGGCGAGGAGTCTCTCCAGCGCCTTGTAGGCCTGGATCGTTTTGTCGAAGGTGTTGGGCTGGGCCTGGTGGAGGATCAGGAGATCGATCTGGTCCATGCCGAGCTTCTTGGCGCTTTTTTCGAAGGCGTGGAGCGTGGTGTCGAAGCCGTAGTCGCTGACCCAGACCTTCGTCTCCACGAACACGTCTTTACGGGGGACGCCGGAGCGGCGCAGGCCTTCCCCGACCTCGCGTTCGTTGGCGTACGCTGCGGCCGTATCGATGTGGCGGTATCCAATTTCGAGGGCGGCCTCCACGGCCGCGACGGTCTCGTCGGGAGGTGTTTGGTAGACGCCGAGCCCGACCGAGGGCATGGTGACGCCGTTATTCAGGGTGATGAGTTCAACCACAGCGGGTTTGTCCTTCTTATTGGGCGTTTTGTTAGAGCTGTCCGGCGCGCATTGCTGCGATGACGCCGCCGTCGATGAGCAGGTCTGAACCGGTGATGAAGGCACCTTCCGGTCCGAGGAAGAACGCCGCGATACTTGCGACTTCGGCCGGGGTGCCCATGCGGCCCGCGGCTGAGGTGCGGATCATGTTCCGGTAGCCTTCGGCGAAGGGGCCGGACATCTCGTCCTGGGCCAGGGGAGTGGAGATGATGCCAGGGCTGAGGGAGTTGATGCGTGCCCCGCGGGCGCCCCAGGTGGTGGCTGCTGCCTGGACGCGCAGGGCGTTGCCGCGTTTGGCCAGCGTGTAGGCAGCGCCGGAGTCGCCGACCTTGTCGGCTGCGAGGAACGGCAGGTCCAGCAGTTCCCCGGTGGGGGTGTAGGCGAGCGCGTGTTCGACGTCGCGTGGGTAGCCCTCGCCCATGTGCCCTGCCATGCTGGAAATAACGACGCCGGAACCGCCCGGGGCGATGACCCGGCCGAATTCTTCCAGGACGTAGGCGGTGCCGAGAAGATCAACGTGCAGGACCCGTTCGGTGCTCGCCTGGACCGGGGACACGCCTGCGGCGATGACCACCCGGGTGACGTCCCCGGTGGCCGCGGCTGTGGCGGCCAGCGCGATGACGGCGTCGTGGTCGGAGATGTCGACCTGGTGGGTGGTGACGTCGTAGCCTTCGCCGCGCAGCTGGGCAGCGACAGGGTGCATGGTCTCTTCGTTGTAGTCGGCGAGCAGGACGGACCGGCCGATGCCGGCGACGCGGCCGATCGCTACTCCGATGCTGCCCGAGCCGATGATGACTGCTACTTCTTCTGCCATGATGTGTTTCCTCTACTTGTTGTGAATGTCTGTGGTGGGCTGATGAGCTGAACCGGTGCGACGGTTAGTACGTGCGCGCCCGGGAGTGCTGGGCTTTCCATGTCCCGCCGTCGTGGACGTAGGTGGTGGTGGACTCCAGTGGCCAGGCCCCGCGGGAGCCGTAGATGGTGGCGTCCACCAAGCTCCGGGTGATCGCCACGGCCGAGTCACCGTCAATGGTGACGGTTGCGGAGACCTCCTGGAAGTCGTGATAGCGCATCTGCCCGGACCTGATCTGGGCCAGCCACTCGGCTTTGGTCTGCTCGTACCCGGTGATGTGTACGGCGACGAAGTCCGGGCTGAGCAGGTCATCGAGTTCATCCGTGCGCTGCTCCACGAGCAGCCGGCTCCGCTCCCTGTTCACCTCAAGGACTGCGGCTTCATCGGAGTTCGTGGGCGGGGAACTTGAGTCTTCGTTCATGGGGCTGGGACTTTCTGAGGTTGTTGCCTGGGACAGGGTTGGTTCATTGGATTCTGCACCGGGTGAGGTGGCGGCTGGTGTGCAGGCGGCCAGGACCGCGGCCAGGGAGATGCTGGCCAGCAGGGCGCTGCCCGGCTTTCTGAGAAGGAACGGCAAGGTGATCCTTTCCATACTCTGCCTCGGGCCAAATCACTTTTAGTAGTGGGTTAGTACGGTCGCGGAATCAGTGGACGATCCATCGACGACTGCATCGGAGGGGCCGGTGGAACGGACGAGCGCGAATGAAGTGACTGCGGCAAGAATGAGGGCACCGGCAGCCCACCAGAAGGCAGTAACGTAACCATGAACAGCGGCCTGATCCGCTGCCGCGGTTGCGGCGGTTTGGTTTGTTGCCAGCCAGGCGGCGGTGGCGCCGGCGGCGATAGCGCTCATGAGTGCGGTTCCGACGGCTCCGCCGATCTGCTGGGAGGTATTGACCATGGCGGAGGCGACACCGGTGTCCGCCGGGTCGACATTGGACGCGGCAAGGACCATGGAGCACATGAAGGCGGTTCCAAGGCCCAGGCCCATAACCACGCTGGCGGGGAAGACCACTTGCCAGTACGCGTTCTCGACGGTCAGTCGGGTCAGCCAGAACATTCCGGTGGCGCCGACAAGGTAGCCGCCGCTGATCAGCCACCGGACGGGAAGCCTGCCGATGAGTCGTGTCCCGAGCTGGGTGGAGCCGAAAATCAGGCAGGCCACGAGGGGAAGGAAAGCCACGCCTGTCAGCAGTGGGGAGAAGCCGAGGATGGACTGCATGTAGTAGGTGAGGAAGAGGAACTGGGTGAAGTTGCCGGCCATGGCAAGGGACACGCTGAGGTAGGCGCCACCCCGGTTCCGGTCCAGGATGACGCGCATCGGCAGCAGGGGAGCCGCGGCCCGGTTTTCGACGGCGACGAACACGGCCAGCAGGACCACGGCCGTCACGAATGAGGTGCTAGTGGCTGTTGCGCCCCAGCCTTCGGTCTCGGCCCGGTTGAGTCCGAAGACCAGGGCGGCGAGGCCGACTGAGGCCAGCACGGTGCCGGGGACGTCAAGGCGTTGACGGTGTCGTTCAGCGCCAGCATCACGGACGTATATGAGGGCACCGGCGACGGCGACTGCACCGAAAACGATGTTGACGAGCAGGGTCCACCGCCAGGAAGCGAACTCGGTCAGTACCCCACCGAGCAACAGGCCGATAGCCCCGCCGGCACCAGCGACGGCGCTGAACACACCAAACGCGGTGGCACGCTCCTTACCGTCCGCGAAGGTTACCGACAGCAAGGACATGGCAGCCGGGGCGAGGAGAGCGGCGAACACGCCCTGCAGGACCCGGGCGACCAGCAGCATTTCGATATTCCCGGCGAAACCGCCCAGCACCGAAGCGACACTGAAACCAACGAGCCCAACGATGAACGACCGCCGGCGCCCCCACTGGTCCGACACCCGCCCGCCCAGGAGGAGCAGCGCCCCGAAAGCCAGACTGTAAGCGGTGATCACCCACTGGCGGTCGGCGTCGCTGAACGCCAAATCCAGCTGGGCCTGCGGGAGTGCGATGTTCATGATCGAGGCGTCAAAGATCACCATCAGCTGGGCAATCGAGATGAAGACCAACGCGGTCCAGCGCCGGCTCCTGGTGACGTCCGCGGGGTGTGCGGCAAGTGAGTCTGTCATTCAGGGATTCTCCGTAGAAGTCTTGGATAGTTGAGGCGCTTTCGCGTCCCTTCATCAACAAGTCAACCGTCACACCTGTTGCCGAGGTAGTGGCTGGTGTTCCATGTAATGCCAGTACCTCCCACCGGCCATCTGTTCGCGCGTACCGTGGAAACCGTGAGCAACAACAGCGAAGTACGCGAATTCCTCAAATCACGGCGCGCCCGGATCACCCCGGACGCTGCAGGGCTGCAGGTCTACGGCGGATTGCGGCGCGTGCCCGGACTCCGCCGCGAGGAACTGGCCATGCTCTCCGGCATGAGCGTCGACTACTACAACCGGCTCGAACGCGGAAACCTCACCGGTGTATCCGACAGCATCCTCGAATCCCTCGCCCGTGCCCTCAAACTCGACGACGCCGAACGCACCTACCTCTTCGACCTCGCCCGGGCAGCAAACCAGAAACGGCCCCGGCAGCGCCGGCGCGGCCCGCAGAAGCTCAACCCGGCCATCCAGCACCTGCTCGACGGCATGACCGGCATTCCGGCCTTCGTTCAAAACGGGCGGCTCGATGTCCTCGGCATGAATGACCTGGCGCGGGCGCTGTACCACCCCAACGGAGACGAGCCGGAGCAGCCGCAGAACTTTGCCCGTTTCGTCTTCCTCGATAACACCTCGCAGGAACACCTGACGGACTGGGAGTCAACGGCGCAGGACGTCGTCGCGATCCTCCGGCAGGAAGCCGCCCGCGACCCCCACCACCGCGACCTCACCGACCTCATCGGCGAGCTCGCCACCAAAAGCGAAGACTTCCGGACCATGTGGGCCGCGCAGAACGTCCGCCTCCACCGCTCCGGTTCAAAGCCGTTCCACCACCCCGTCGTAGGCGACTTCGAGCTCACCTTCCAGGCCATGCAACTCCCCGGCGATGAAGGCCTCACCCTCATCGCCTACAGCGCCGAACCCGGCACCCCCGGACACGACGCACTCAACCTGCTCGCCACCTGGGCCGCTACGATGCGGAGCGGAACCAACCAAAAAGTGGGGGGCGCGCATGCCCGTCCCGGGACCATCTGAAACACGAACGCGTCGTCCGCACAACCACCAGCTCGGCCGCCCGTTCCGGCGTGAGGGTCTTTTTAGCGGCTGACTGGCTCCTTCGCTTCCAGGAGCGCGAGTTCGTGGCGGCGGGGGAATCCTTCCCAGTCGCCGGGGACCAGGCAGCGAAGGCGCCGGTGGCGGTGGCGGTGCGCAGGCGTTCTTTGGGCGTTCGGCCTTCCATGAGTTCAGCAAGGTAACCGGCGCCGTCGGCACCAAGCTTGATCACGGCCTGGCCCGGCCCCAAGGGCGGCGATTTTCCGGGCCAGCTTCTCGGGTTCACCTGGGCCGACGGCGATCGCTGCCTCGTCCTCGCCGGCGAACACGATGTCCGCCAAAGGGATGATGTCGCGGTAGACGCTTCGGCACCCTCGGCGGACCAGAGGTTGCGCGGAAGTTAAGGTCGAAGGACGTCCACCCCTTGGGCGCGGATTTCGCGCTCCACCAGCTGCCCCAGGAGTCTGCACCGACCCGCCCCGCACCAGACGGCGTTCAGGCCGAGGCGCTCGAGGCCGAGGCGACATTGGACTCGGAGCCGCCGATGCCCAGGCTCATGGTGGAGGCGTGCGCGAGCGGGCCGGCCTGGTCGGCGCGCATCAGCGCCATGGTCTCGCCGGACGCCTGTACTCAAGTTGAGGCGTCGGACTGCCACCGGCGGTGCGGGAGCAACAAGTCAATGCGGTGCGCCAGGACCTGATCCGCCTGCTGGGTTCGTTTTCTGGGCAGCGTCCCGTGTGCTGGTATGGATCCGGTAGAGGCTGGTGGTTGCCGTTATGAAGAGATCGCGGCCATCGGGGCCGCCGAAGCACACGTTGGACACCCGCTCGGGCAGCGGAAGCGTGGCAAGAAGTTCGGCGGACGGGGAGTAGACCTGTACCGAAGGCCCGGCCGAAGTCCAGATCCTGCCTTCAGCGTCGACGCGAAGACTGTCGGCCGGGTGATCGTCGTCGAACTCGATGAAGGTACCGGTGGCGGTGCAAACGCCGTCGTTTACGTCGTAGGCGGAAATTCTCAGCGGCACGCCGTGACTGGGGCCAGCTGTGTCCGCCACGTACAGCACCGACTCGTCGGGTGAAAAGGCAAGTCCGTTCGGGTGGATCAAGTCCTTAATCACGTCAGTGAGGGTGTCGGTCGCCGGCTCGTAGCGGAAGACGTAGCAACCGGCGTACTCCTGCTCGCCCTCGTGCCCCTCCGCGGTGCCGGGCAGGATCCCGTAGGGCGGGTCGGTGAACCAGATCGTCCCGTCTCGGGCGATCACCACGTCATTGGGCGAGTTCAGCCGCCTGCCCCCGAAGGAATCGACCAGAGCGGTTACAGTCCCTTCACGGTCGCGCTCAACCCGGCGCCGTCCGTGGCTGCACTGCACAACGCTGCCATCGGCGTCCAGGGTCCGGCCGTTGGTGAACTCGACTCCCGTCGCGTACTCGCGGGTCATTCCCGTCGCGGGGTAGAACTCGAGTATGCGGTCGTTCGGTATGTCGCTCCAGCGCACGGCCTCGGATGAGGGCACCCACACCGGGCCCTCGGCCACACGGTGCCATTGAAGAGCCGCTCAACCCGGCGGGACATCAGTTCTGGACCCATGCAATATCCTCCTTTGATCCACCTAGTATTCCCGCCTGTCGTGGCGGAGCGTGTTACGGCACGCGTGCCTGCTGGTTTCCGCCAACGAGCTCTTTTGGAGGAACAAGCATCTGTTCGGCGGCTGAACCGTTTTCGTCGCTGGCTGACCTGGCGGGCGTGATGTCCCGTTGGAAATCCGGGAACGCAAGGCTCATTGGCATGACCGCGTCAAAGACCCCTCGACGACTTGTGACTATTTAGCGCTTACTTAGGCACGAAACCTGCAGAACGCTGCTAAGCTGGGTTTCGCACCTAGAGAGAGTGAGCAACGATGCTTCTCGAAAGAGACCTCATCCAGTCCGTCGGCTTCCGCAACGTAACCGAGGGCGGGCGTGTGACCGGCTTCCAGTTCCGGGTCCGGATGCCCTCCTACCGGGGCATGGCCGCATCGCTCATCGACGGCATTGCGGTCCGCGTCGGCAAGCTTATCGACGTCGGCCCTGAGGTTCCGCTGTGGACCCTCGGCGGGCGGACCTACACCCTGCATCAGCTGTGGGAAAGTGACGGCGTGCGCTGGCCCCTTGAGGAGGCGGCGGTAGTCACTGTTCCGTTCGACGGCGGTCTGCCGCAGGGCGTCCATGAGCTCACCATCGAACTGCGGCTGCGCATGTCCTATATTCCCGTCGAGCACCAGCCCACCATCCACCGCGTCAGCCGTGCGGTGACGCTGGCCCCGGAGGGCGGTGAGGGAATCTTCCGCTACGGCGTTTCCCTCTACAGCTTCATGGGCGACTACGGCACCGTGATGGACCTGGAAACCTCCTTGGCCTCCATCGCCGATGTGGGCGCCACCGGCGTCGAAATCCTCGGCGAGGGCCACATTCCCGGCTATCCGGAACCCACCCCGGCGTGGATCGACAACTGGTTCAGCCTGCTCGAGAAGTACTCCTTAGAGCCCACGAACTACGGATCCTGGATCGACACACGGCTGCACCCGGGCCGGCGCATGACCGTAGCCGAGGGAGCCGAAGCACTGCAGCGCGACCTGAGGCTTGCCCACCGGCTGGGCTTCGGCTTCGTCCGGCCCAAGATCGGGGTCGTATCCAGCGACCTGGTTCCCGACCCTATCTGGACCGCGTCCGTGGAACGCTCCCTTGACCTCGCCCATGAGCTGGGGATCATCATCTGCCCCGAGATCCACTCGCCCACGCCCATCAAGCATCCCGTCGTTGACGACTACATCAGCCTCATCGAACGGACCGGAACAAAGAACTTCGGCCTGCTCATCGATACCGGAATCTTCCAGGACCGGCCCATTCCGCTGCGCGAAGGCGAGACCCGCGAAACCCGGCCCGCCTTCCTGGACGGCATCGGCGTCGACTCCGCCGACTTCGCGGACATCGCCAAGTACGTGGTGTTCGTCCAGGCGAAGTTCCACGACATCAACGAGCAACTCGAGGACCAGCAGATTCCCTGGCTGCCCGTACTCAAGGCACTCAAGGACGCCGGCTACTCCGGCTACCTCTCCAGCGAATACGAAGGCGAACGCACGCCCTGGCGGGCCATCGAACAGGTGAGGCGCCAGCACGCCCTCATCCGCCGCATCACCTCCGAACTTCCCTAAACCCATCCCATCTCCCAGCGAAGAGAACAACCATGCCAAACGGACTTCTTGTCGATTCAAGCCTCCGCACCCACCCCGAAGGCCTCGCGCTGGCACTGACGCTGCCGTGGTACCGGAGCCTGTGGCTCTCCTCCGTCTCCAGCCTGCGCCTCACCCTGGATGGCGAGGAGATCCCCACCGGGCACCTGTCGCTGGAACTGGGCGGCGTCCGGTATGCGCTTCCGGACCTGCCGGCACAAAGCGAAACCCTCTGGTACCTCCAGGAACACCCGCTGCTGATCGCCAAGCGGGATACCCCTGCGGCCTTGGGCGAGCAGCACACCGTCCAGCTCATCGGGGAGCTGCGCCTGCCTTATATGCAGATCGCCCCGGGCCAGGACGGTGGCCCCGGGACGTATGTCCCCAACTTCGTGAACCAGACACTCGAGCTGACCGTCACCGACGAGGCAGCGTCGGCTCCTGTTCTGACGACGGCGGTCGCGCCGCCCCCGCCGAAAGCCGAGGAGGACCCGTTCTCGCTGGGACTCACTCTTTACTCGGCCAGCGCCGAGTTCCGGGCCGGCTGGTACGACTTTGACGGCCTCCTGAACCGTGTGGCGGAGCTGGGCATCGGCCCCGGCATCGAGATCGTGGCCTCCCAGGTCCTGCCGACGTATCCGCACGTCTCGGAGGACTTCGCCCGTTTCTGGCAGGAGGCCTTCGACAAGCACGGCTTCACCGCCAGCTCCTTCGGCGCCAACCTGGACATGGGCCGCCGCCGCGACCGGGACATGACACCGGACGAGGAATACGAGTTCACCGAGACCCTCTTCCACGGCGCGAAGAAGCTCGGGTTCCCGCTGGTCCGCATCCAGAGCGCAAAGCCGGAGCTGCTGCGACGGCTGCTGCCGCTCGCCGAGGACCTGGAGCTCAAGCTTGCCTACGAGATCCACGCACCGTTGGGTCCCAACTCGCCGGAAATTATGAAGGTCCGCGACGTATACGAGGAGCTTGATTCACCGCTGCTGGGGTTCGTGGCGGACTTCTCCTCCACCATGCACAGCATGTCTCCCACGCTCCTGCGTGCGGTCTGCCGTGCCGGGCTCGACGGCGAAGCCGTCCAAGAGCTGCAGGCCATCTGGGCCACCGACGCCTCGATGCGGGCACGGCAGGAGGAGTTTATCGGCTACCTGCGGGGTCGGGATTTCGATCCAGCCCGCCTCGGTTCCTTCGCGCACCTGGCCTTCAACATGCACGGCCACGTCAGCCCGAAGGAGTGGGCAGACATCCTGCCCCAGATCATGCATGTCCACGCGAAGTTCTACGACATCGATGAGCACGGCAACGAGCCCGCCATCGACTACCCGGAACTCGTCCGCGTGTTCGTGGAGGGCGGCTACCGCGGCTACTGGTCCAGCGAATGGGAGGGCCACGCCTTCGCCGAGCTCGGCGAGGTGGATCCGCTGATGCTGGTCCGCAAGCAGCATGACCTCATCCGCAAGAGCATGCGGTCTGCGCTGGCATCAGCCTGACCCTGCAACCGGCTTTTGCAGCCTCAGTGCCCGTCCGTTCATCTGGCCGGGCACTGAGGCATTTAAGCCGGGACCTTAGGGGCGTCCTTGGCGGCTGCGGCGGCAACGATGTCAGCAGCATCCTTGAAGAGGCCGCGCATCCACTCATGCTCCGAATCACGGTTGTGCACCGGATGCCACCACAGGGCGTTCACCAGCGGCGTGGCATCGAAAGGCAGCGGCAGGACCCGCACGCTGCCCACACGCAGCGCAAACGGTATCAGCGCTGCCTGGATGAGTGCGATCCGGTTGGTTCCCACCACAAAATGCGGCAAGGACTGGAAGCTCTCCACCACCACGTCCACCCGCGGCTCAACACCGAGCTGCATAATCTGGCGTTCGGCCGAGGTCGACGCCGAGCGGGTCTGGTAGGTCATCACCCACGGAAGTTCGGCGATGTTCTCCATGGTGATTTTTTCGCCGACGGCTTGGTTGGAGGAAGAAACGACGGCGACCCAGCCGTCCCGCCACAGGTCCAGGTAGGGGAGCCCGCTGAGGAACCCGTGCGGAATCACCATGCCGTCCACGGACCGGAGTCGGTTGGCTGCGTCTTCCACCACCATCGGATTGTGCAGCATGAACCGGAACCGGACGCCGGGGGCGCGCTCGGCCGCAAGCTCGGAAACAACCCGCCCAATTGTGGTGAACCCGTAATCCGAGCCATAAATGGAAAACTCGCGCTCGGATTCACTGGGCTCCCAGGTTGCCTGACTCTCGAAGACGCGGCGCGCGGCCTCCAGTGCTGTGGTGGTGTGCTCCGCCAGTCGCAGGGCGAAGGGTGTGAGTTCATAGGCATTGCCCCGGCGGGCCAGGATGGGATCCCCGAAATGGGACCGCAGCCGCGCCAGCGAGGCGCTTAGCGCCGGCTGGCTGAGATGGAGCCGCTCGGCCGCCCTCGTCACGCTCCGCTCGGTAATGAGGGCATCCAGCGAGATCAGCAGGTTGAGGTCGAGCCGGGAAAGCTGGACATTATTCGTCACGACGCGGCGATCTTTCAACGGTGAACTTTCGTCAGGCCAGTGTATCAGCGGGATCAATACGTTTGGTGGGACGCATCACATCCTCCGATGCATGGCTTTCGCAGACCCCCGTGAAACTTATGTCTGGCATCGGTAAGACTTATGTGCTTTTTCTGCACATCTCCTGCATACTTGTGAGTGACCGGGGTCACGGCTCCCGGATATTTTCGACAATGAAGTCAGAAAGGCTGGATATGACACAGCACCGTCGCTCCACGGGCTTGAAAGTTATCGGCGTCCTTGCAGTCCCAACCATCGCGGCCCTTGCCCTGACTGGTTGCTCAAGTTCCGCCGGAAGCACCTCATCTTCGGGTGGGTCAAAGGAGTTTTCACTCTCCTTCGCGACATCCAACACCATTGAAAGCCCTTTCAAGGTGTTGGCGGAGAATTACATGAAGTCGCATTCCGACGTGAAGATCACGTTCAACCCGCAGCCCAATGATTCCTACGACCAGACGCTGCGGACCCAGCTGCAGGCAGGCAACGCCTCGGATGTCGTGGTGACGTCACCGGGTTCTGGTACAGGGCGCAGCATCCTTCCGCTCGCTGAGGCGGGCTTCCTTGAGCCGCTGGACAATGCCGCCAAGGAACTGCTTCCCGAGGGAAGCGCCAGCACCTTTGGTTCCGACGGAAAAGTGTACGGCCAAGCCACGGAAATCACAGTCGCTGCCCTGGTGGCGAATGAGACGGCCGCACAGGCAGCCGGTGGCTTCCCTGCCGACTTTTCCTCCCTCCAGCAGCAGTGCAAGGATCTGGAGCCCTCCGGTAAATCCCTCTTTGCCCTCGCCGGAGCAGCCCCTCCCAACACAGGGCTGATGGCGATGTCCCTGGCCGCGTCGCGCGTCTATGCGGAAGACCCGAAATGGAACGATAAGCGTGCCGCCACGGAGACCACCTTCGCCGCTTCGGACGGTTGGAAGTCGGCCCTCGAAGCCGTCAATACCCTGAAGGACGCGGGTTGCTTCCAGAAAGGTGCTGCCGGTGGCGGTTTCGACGCCATCACCAAGGGTCTTGCCAGCGGAACGTCCCTGAGCGGCTTCATCCCGGCCCCCAGCTGGAAGCAGCTGGAGTCAGCCGGCGGGGGCTCCAAATTCGCCGTACGCCCGCTCCCGGCGGAAAGCTCGAGCAAGAGCTACGTATTCGCCAGCGCGAACTACGCCTTCTCCATCAACGCGGCTTCCAAGAACAAGGACGCTGCCAAGGCTTTCCTTGACTGGGCTGCCGAGCCGGAGCAGACCAAGGCGTTCGCCGAGATCGACGGCGCGCTGCCGGTCACAGGACTGGACAAGTACGACTTTGAGGGCAGTGCCTACAAGAACGTCGGCGACCTGATCAAGGACGGCAAGTACGGCCCCCTGCCGAACATCCAGTGGCCTAATTCTGCCGTCTACGACGCGCTGGCGACGGGGGTTCAGGGCATCATCACCGGCCAGAAGAGCCCTGACCAGGTCCTGCAGGCCATGGACGCTGCCTGGGGCCAGTGACCGTTACACATCACCAAAGCTCCGACGACTCAAAGGGACAAGCAAGGATTACCATGACTGCGACGATGCAACCTGAAAGCGAAGCAGCTGAAGCACCCCGGCGAGGCGGGCGTACTCCGGTGGCGGGCCAGAAGACCCGCCCCCGGGGCCGCGGCCTGGAGTTCGGACACTGGTGGTGGGCCCTGCCCGGGATCGCCCTTGTTTTTGCCATCCACTACGTGGCAACCGGAATAGGTGGATTCTTCGCCTTCACCAACTGGACAGGCATCGGCGCATTCAAGATCACGGGCTGGGCCAACTTTGAGGCCATCTTCAAGGACCCCACGAAGCTCGGAGCCCTGTCCAACACCCTCTTCCTCGCCTTTGGCTCGGTTCTCCTGGGCAACATCGCCGGGTTGCTGATAGCGCTGGGCCTGAACCGCGTCCTCAAGACGCGCTACATCCTCCGGACCCTGTTCTTTATGCCGGTGGTGCTCAGCCCGCTGGCCACGGCCTACATCTGGAAATATATCTTCGACTTCGACGGTCCGCTCAACGCCTTCCTCACGGCCATAGGCGCCGGAGACCAGACCAAGCCGTGGCTGGCCGACCCGCAGTGGGCCATCTGGACCGTCCTGGTGGTGCTGGTCTGGTCTTCCACCGGCTTTGCCATGGTGATTTTCATGGCCGGACTTGCCGGTGTCCCGGCGGAAGTGGAGGAGGCGGCGGCCATTGACGGCGCCAACCTGTGGCAGCGGTTCCGCAACGTTACCCTGCCCGCCATCCGCCCCGCCGTCGCCATTGCCACCACGCTCGGAATCGTCCAAGGACTGCGCGTCTTCGATCCCATCATGGCGCTCACCGCCGGCGGACCCGCTGGGGCAACCGAAACGCTGGCCACCCAGGTCTACAAGCAGGCCTTTGCGCTCGGGAACTTCGGGGGCGGTGCCGCCCTGGCCCTCGTGCTCGCCGCCATCATCCTGATCTTCGCCGTAATCCAGCAGCGGCTGACGCGTTCGAACCCTGAGGACTAAGCCATGTTCCGCTACACCAAACTCACCCTGCTCCGCGAAGTCGGCCTCTGGGCACTCGCCCTGCTCTTCCTCGCACCGTTCTACTTCCTGGTGACCACCGCCCTGAAGCCGGACAACGAATTGTTCACCACCTCGGCCCTGGCTCCGCCAAAAAGCCCGGACTTCAGCAACTTCATCGACGTCCTCACCGCCACCGGAAACTCCAACGTGGTGACGGGCCTGATCAACAGCGTCATCATCACCGCCGGCAGCATCCTGGGACTCATCGCCCTCGGCTCCGTCACCGGCTACGTGATCTCCCGCAGCACCCGCCGCTGGAGCAAGGGCGCGTACTACCTCTTCCTGGTGGCCATCATCCTCCCCGGCCAACTCGGTGCCGTCCCCCTCTATATGGGTGCAAGGGCCCTAGGCCTCACCGGATCCGCGTGGGGCCTGATCGTCCTCTACACCGGCATGCTCCTGCCGCTTTCGATCTTCCTCTATGCAAACTTCTTCCGCGGCCTCGGCACGGAGTATGAGGAAGCGGCCACCATTGACGGCGCCAGCAAGTCCCAGATCTTCTCCAAGGTGGTGTTCCCCATGATGGCTCCCGCCACGGGAACGGTCACCATTTTCGCCGGGCTCATCGTGTGGAACGACTTCTTCACGTCGCTGATCTTCCTGGGCGGTTCCGACAACCAGACGCTGCCGGTGGCCATGTACTACTACATCGGCTCCCTGGTCTCCCAGTGGAACTCGATCTTCGCCATTGTCATCGTGTCCATGGTCCCCATCCTTGCCCTGTTCCTGTTCGCGCAGAAGCGCTTCATCCAGGGCTTCTCCGGCGGCCTGAAAGGCTGACCCTCATCGGTTGACCACCGCGCAGCGCCTCAACGCTGTGTGGCGGTACCGCACACCCAAAAACTGGTGTGCCGTGCCTGCTGCCACTCCAAGTTTTAACTGAACCCTCAACTACCAGGAGCCACACATGTACCAGCTCGCGCCCAACATCGACCTTTTGTTCTCAGAAGCAGGCGCCAGCGCCGCCGACCGTGTCCGCGCCGCAGCTGCCGCCGGATTCGATGCCGTGGAAATGTGGGGCCCCACAGGGAAGGACATTCCCGCCCTCAAGGAAGCCCTCGAAGAAACCCGAGTCCAGCTCACCGCCCAACTGGCGGAGCCGCGGATGCAGTTCATGATCCCGCCCAAGGACCACGCGCCGTTCTACACCGGACTGGACGCCGGCGTCGAAGTGGCCCACCAACTCGGCTGCCCCCGCATTGTGGTAGGCAGCGGCACCGGCTTCGGCGGCCGCAAGCGGCAGGACCAGCTGGACGAGTTGATCGAAATCTTCACCAAGGGCACAGCGCATATTGAGGGTTCCGGCATCACCCTTGTCCTCGAACCGGTGAACATCCGTGTTGACCACCCCGGGGCCCTCCTGGACCGCACGTCCGAAGCTGTTTACGTTGCCAGGGGCGTCAATTCGCCCAACTTCGGCGTTCTCTACGACCTTTACCACTCCACCGTTGAGGGCGAGGACGTCGCCGCGGAGCTCGCCAATGCCGGGGACCTCATCAAGTACGTGCAGGTCGCCGATGCTCCGGGCCGCGGCGAGCCCGGCTCCGGCTCCATCGACTGGCCCGCCCGGTTCGCGGACCTGCGGACCAGCGGCTACACCGGCCCCATCGGCCTCGAGTACTACCCCACCATCGACTCGGCAAAGTCGGTGCGCCGCATCCAGGAACTGGTGGCGGGACGGTGAGCAGTCACCGGTACCCGGCCCACGTCGACGTCGCCATCGTCGGCAGCGGCCCCACCGCATCGGCCTACGCGCGGATCCTCAGCGAGGAAGCCCCCGGCACCACTATCGCCATGTTCGAGGTGGGGCCCATTGTCAGCAACCCGCCCGGGGCACACGTCAAGAACATCGAGGATCCTGATCGTCGAAGCCTTGCCCAGCGGGCGTCCGAAGGCCCCGGTGCCGGTGCCGCAACGGTGAACTCGCCGGGCGCCGTCAAGAGCGGCGAACGCCGCGCGCGCCCTGGGACCTACCTGCTGCAGGACGGCTACGCCTTCCCCGGAGAGGACGGCATGCCCGTCGCGGCCATGTCGAGCAATGTGGGCGGCATGGCCGCCCACTGGACCGCCGCCTGCCCCCGCCCGGGCGGCAAGGAGCGCATCCCGTTCCTGCCGGACCTGGAAGAGCTCCTTAACGACGCCGACCGGCTCCTGGGCGTCACCACCCACGCCTTCGATGGTGCCCCGTTCTCGGACCTGGTCCACGAACGCCTCGCCGCGGTAGTGGACCAGGGCCGCAAGCCTGCCTGCCGCGTCCAGCCCATGCCCCTTGCCGTACACCGGCGGCAGGATGGCGGCCTCGTATGGTCCGGCTCCGACGTCGTCATGGGGGAGGCTACCCGGGAAAACCCGCAGTTTGAACTCTTTGATGAGTCGCTGGTGACCCGTGTGCTGGTAGAGGAAGGCGCTGCTGCCGGCATCGAAGTCCAGGACCGCGGCAGCGGTGACACCCATCGGGTGGCCGCCCGTTACGTTGTGGTGGGGGCGGACGCCCTGCGCACACCGCAGCTGCTGTGGGCTTCCGGCATCCGGCCCGACGCCCTGGGCCGCTACCTCAACGACCAGGCGCAGGTGGTGTTCGCGAGCAGGCTCCGCGATGTCCAGCCCGAGGACGCGCCGGCAGCCGCCAACGGTGCCCTTAGTGAACAGAGCGGAGTGGCCTGGGTTCCCTACACGGACGAGGCGCCCTTCCACGGCCAGATCATGCAGCTGGATGCATCCCCGGTTCCCCTGGCCGATGATGATCCCATCGTCCCGGGCTCCATCGTGGGGCTGGGCCTGTTCTGCGCAAAGGACCTGCAGCGCGAGGACCGGGTGGCGTTCGACGACGATACCCGCGACCCCTACGGCATGCCCGCCATGCGCATCCACTACCGGCTGACCGGGCGGGACCACGAGGTACTGGACCGCGCCAGGCAGGAAATTGTCCGCCTGGGCAAGGCTGTCGGCGAACCGCTGGACGAGCGGCCCTTCGTCCTGCCGCCGGGTGCGTCGCTGCACTACCAGGGCACCACGCGCATGGGTGAGACGGACGACGGCGAGAGTGTCTGTTCACCGGACAGCCAGGTGTGGCAGGTCCCCGGCCTCTTTGTGGCCGGCAACGGCGTCATTCCCTCCGCCACTGCCTGCAATCCCACGCTGACGTCGGTGGCCCTCGCCGTCCGTGGCGCACGGAAAATCGCTGAAGAAATCAACAGCGCTTTACTTATGTCCGAATCAGACAATAGACTGTCTAAATAATGAATAAGTGCCGGTAGCGCGGCCACTTCGTTTCAGTACAGGCATTTCACACACGGCAAGGCATGCCGCAGACAAGGAGGTCTCGATGATCGCCGACCGCATAATCGAGCAGGGAACACTGACCACCCAGGACGGCCGCACCGCCGTCGAAGTACGGATCCCCTGGTACCGCGCCCTTCCGGGCTCATGCATCGCCGGCGCAGCACTGACGGTTGACGGCGTTGCCGCACCGGAGGACTCGCTGCGCTGGACCATGAACAACCGCACGTTCAGCTTTGAAGAACTCGTGGATGAAACCGGCGAATGGTGGTTTCCGCTGGACTCGGCCGTCCTTTCCGGCGACCTTCCCGTCCATGACGGCCAGGCCGAGCACGAGGTCCGGGTGGACCTGAAGCTCTACATCCCCTACATCATCACCGACCACGGCGTGCTGCACATCGAAGAGCACGACACCAAGACCATGAAGGTGGCACAGCGATGACCAGCCTCGGCACGCCGATCCAGGGCGTCACCCTTTACAGCTTTACCCGGGCCTTCCATGCCAGGCAGTACGACCTTGACGGCCTCATCCGCAAGGTGGCGGCTGAGGGATTTGGCCCGGGGCTTGAGGTTATCGGGTTCTCCAGCCTGCGCGGCTTCCCGGACCGCATCGATGACAACTTTGTGGGCCAGTTCCGCGACCTGGTGGCTGAGGTGGATCTCGTTCCCACCTCGCTGGCGGTCAACGTTGACACGGGCATCCGCCGGGACCGGTTGATGAACCACGACGAGCTGGTCGAATACATGCGCAAGCAGATCGAGGTGGCCGCCCGGCTCGGCTTCCCGATCGCCCGCGTGCAGATCTCACTGACCCCTGACGCCATGGAAAGCCTGCTGCCCGTGGCCGAGAAGTACGGTGTGACCCTTGCCCTCGAAGTCCACGCGGACCAGCACGGCGCGCACGAACGCGTCCTGGCGCTGCGTGACCGCTACGAAAAGCTCGATTCGCCGCTGCTCGGCTTCACTGCCGACTGGGGTGCCACGGTCACCGGTTTCGCCCCCTCCCTGCTGGAGGCCTACCGCCGCAGGGGTGCTTCGGAGGACCTGCTCCGGCAGGTGGTTGAGCTGTGGGACGGCTTCTATGCCGAAGGACCGCCCAACACCCAGAAGGTCCACGGCGAACGCTTTGGCGCCTTCATTGGCCTCGCCGCCCGGAACCGCCGGCCGGACCTGGGCATCGACTTTGCCATCAACGGAACGGGACTGTTCGGCCCTGCACCCCTGGACACCTGGCTGGAAATCATGCCCTGGGTCCGCCACGTGCACGGCAAGTTCTTCGGCATCGACGAAAACGGCGAAGAGCCCTCAGTGCCCGTGCGCGGGCTGGTCCGGCAACTCGTGGAAAACGGCTACTCCGGCGCCATCTCCAGCGAATACGAAGGCTGGCACTGGAACAACTGGCAGGACCCGTTCGAGATCATCCGCGGTGAGCAGGCCGTCCAGCGTTCAGCAGCGGCCAACGCCGGTTCCGCCATGATCACCGACGCAACGGACGCCCGCCGCATCCTCAGCAGCCACCTCGCCCAGCCCGTCCGCGGCTGAAACAAAAGGAATCAAAGACATGTCAGAAGGCATCGCAGGCTCGGGCATCGAGCTTGGCATCACCCTTTACTCACTCACCTCCGAATTCGCCGCCGGGCTCTACACCCCGGAGACCCTGATCAAGGCCGTCGCCGATGAAGGACTCGGCCCCGGCGTCGAGTTCAACATCGCACAAATGCTGCGCACCTACCCGGACGTGGACGAGGGTTTCGTCCGCCTGTGGCGGGACAGCATGGACCGCTACGGCCTGACCCCCAGCGCCGTGGGCACCAACCTGGACATGGGCCGCCGTAAAGACCGGGACATGACGCCGGACGAGGAGTTCGACTTCTTCGCCAGGCAGCTCAAGACCGCCAACACGCTCGGCTTCAACAAGATCGTCATCCGGTCCGCGGGCAAGGAACTGCTCCGCCGGTTGCTTCCGCTGGCCGAGAAGTACGACCAGAAGCTCGGCTACGAGATCCACGCGCCCCAGGGCCCGAACGATCCCAAGATCCTCCAGATCCGCGAGATGTATGAGGAGCTCGGCAGCGACCGGCTGGGCTTCACGGCAGACTTCAGTTCCACCATGCACAGCCTGTCGCCCACGCTGTTCCGCACCCTGACCCAGATGGGCCTGCCGCAGGAGCACTTCGCGGTCATGCAGGACATCTGGCGCAAGCCGCTGCCCATGCAGGAGCGGAACCAGGAGTTCGAGGACTACCTGCGTGAAAACAACTTCGATCCCGCCCGGCTGGGCCCCTTCACCCGGCTGGCGTTCAACATGCACGGACTGGTCCCGCCGGAGGAATGGCTGGACATCATGCCGCAGATGTTCCACGTCCACGCGAAGTTTTACGACATCGACGAGAACGGCAACGAGCCGGCCATGGACATCCCGCGCATCGTGCGCCAGTTCGTCAAGGGCGGCTACAAAGGCTTCCTGTCCAGCGAATGGGAAGGCCACGCCTTCGCCGACCTCGGCGAATCGGACCCCATCGACCTGGTGAAGAAGCAGCACGCACTGATGCGCCGCGCCATCGAAGAATCCGTCGAAACAACTGTTTCCAACCCGACCCTGGTCGAGACTGCGAAGTAAGGAAAGCCATGGCAACTCACAACTCCCTGTTCCAGGACGCCGACGTCCGCAGGCACCCCGAGGGCATTTCGGTGTCCGTGCAACTGCCCTGGTACCGCAGCCTCTGGTTGTCCGCCGTGGATGATGTTGCGGCCACGGCCAACGGTGTGGCGATCCCCAAGGAATCCCTCCGCTTCGAACTTCAGGGCACGTCCTACTCCATCGCGGAGCTGCCCGAGCAATGGGATACCTTGTGGTTCGTCGCTGACAAGCCGGACGTCATCATCCCCCTGGACCGCGTCCCCGACGCGGGCGAGGAGATCGACGTCGAAGTCATCCTCACCCTCCGCCTGCTCTACATGCAGATCGCGCCCATGCGCTATGTCGGAAACCGGGTGGCGGTTGAGCGCAAGGTCGTGCTGGCATGACAACCCTGCGGGTGGCCATGATCGGTTATGGCTTCATGGGCGCTGCCCACTCCCAGGGCTGGCGCACGGCACCGCGCATGTTTGACCTGCCGGCCGAACCGGAAATGGCTGTCATCGTGGGGCGGAACGCCGACTCAGTGGCGGACGCAGCCCACAAGTGGGGCTGGGCTGAGTCCGCCACAGACTGGCGCGAGGTGATCGCCCGGGACGATATCGACGTCGTCGACATTGTCACCCCCGGTGACTCCCATGCAGAGATCGCGATCGCGGCGCTGGAAGCGGGCAAGCACGTGCTCTGCGAGAAGCCGCTGGGCAACACGGTGGCCGAAGCTGAAGCGATGGCCGAGGCGGCGGAGCGGGCGGCAGCAGAGGGCATCCGGGCGATGGTGGGTTTCACTTACCGCCGCGTCCCCGCCGTCACTTTCCTGCGCAACCTCATCGCTGAAGGTGCCGTGGGGGCGGTCACCCAGGTGCGTGCCTCTTACCGGCAGGACTGGCTGGTGGATCCTGACATGCCGCTGGCCTGGCGCCTGCAGAAGGAGCACGCCGGCTCCGGGGCGCTGGGGGACATCGGGGCCCATGCCATTGACCTGGCCCAGTTCGTGACCGGGCTGAACCTGGAGAAGGTGTCCGGCACCATCGACACCATTGTTAAGGAGCGCCCGCTGCTCGATTCAGGTTCCGGCCTGTCCGGCACTGCGGGCACCGGCTACGGGCAGGTGACAGTGGACGACATCGCCATCTTCACGGGCCGGTTCGAATCCGGTGCCCTGGGATCGTTCGAGGCATCACGCTTTGCCACCGGACGGAAGAACGCGCTGCAGATCGAGGTCTCCGGGGACAAGGGCGCGCTGGTGTTCGACTTGGAGGACCTTAACAGTGTCCAGTTCTACGACCGTACGGCGCCCGCTGACCGCCAGGGCTTCCGGAAGATCCTGGTGACGGAAGCGGAGCATCCCTACGTCTCGGGGTGGTGGCCCGCAGGGCACATGCTCGGCTACGAGCACGGGTTCTCCCATCAGGTCAAGGATCTGGTGGAGGGCATTGTGGGCGGCACCGACCCGCATCCGACGTTTGCTGACGGGCTGAGGGTGCAGCGGGTGCTCGACGCTGTTGAACGCAGTTCCGTGAATGATTCAGCCTGGACCAGCGTGGCCGCTGGCGTCCCGGCGCAGGTCTCGTAGGAGGGGAAGTACATGGCACGACCTATCACTCTGTTCACCGGCCAGTGGGCCGACCTGCCGTTCGAGGAGGTGGCGCGGCTCGCCGGCGAGTGGGGCTACGACGGGCTCGAAATCGCGTGCTGGGGCGACCACCTGGACCCTTGGCGCTGGGACGACGACGCCTACGTCCAGGGAAAGCTGGATATCCTTGAACGCCATGGCATCAAGGTATGGACCATTGCCAACCACCTCAAGGGACAGGCCGTCTGCGACGACCCCATCGACGAACGGCACCGCGGCATCCTGCCCGATGTTGTATGGGGCGACGGCGACTCTGAAGGGGTGCGCCGCCGCGCGGCCGAGGAAATGAAGAACACGGCGCGGCTCGCCGCCAAGCTCGGTGTGAAGACGGTGACCGGGTTTACGGGTTCGTCCATCTGGAAGTACGTGGCGATGTTCCCGCCTGCCTCGGAAAAGATGGTCGACGCCGGCTACCAGGACTTTGCCGACCGGTGGAACCCCATCCTCGATGTCTTCGACGAAGTCGGTGTCCGCTTTGCCCATGAGGTGCACCCGTCCGAGATCGCGTACGATTACTGGACCACGCGGCGGGCGCTGGAGGCGATCGGGCACCGCGAGGCCTTCGGGCTGAACTGGGATCCGAGCCACATGGTGTGGCAGGACATCGACCCCGTGGGATTCCTTTGGGACTTCAAGGACCGGATCTACCACGTGCACTGCAAGGACACGAAGAAGCGGCTCAGCAATGGCCGCAACGGGCGGCTCGCATCGCACCTGGCATGGGCTGATCCGCGCCGCGGCTGGGACTTCATCTCCACCGGCCACGGCGACGTTCCCTGGGAGGACGCGTTCCGGATGCTGAACTCCATCGGCTACCGCGGCCCGCTGTCCGTGGAGTGGGAGGACGCCGGCATGGACCGTCTGGACGGCGCCCCCGAGGCGCTGGCGTTCGTGCGCAGGCTCTCCAGCTACGAGCCCTCCGCGGCAGCTTTCGACGCCGCCTTCAGCACCAAATAAGTACATAGCAAAAGGACCGCTCCTGGACATCCAGGATCGGTCCTTTTTGTGTGTCAACCGGTGATTGGGCCTGTCGACATCAGGCTTTTTAGCCGGTGATTGGGCCTGCCGAAATCAGGCTCTCGACAGGGTCAACCAGCGCTGCTTCCGCCAGGGCCAGGTGCCTTCGGGTCATCTCGGTGGGGTCGTCCTGCAGCCACTCGTGGCCGCCCCATTCGCTGGTCAGGGTGCCGCTGAAGCCGTTACGGCGCAGGAGGCCGCCCAGATCCCGCAGTGGTTGCGAAACCCGCCCGCCGTCGTCGTCCAGGTCCCAGAACTTCAGGTGGAAGGCGCCCACCAGGGGCAGGATGCCCTGCAGGTCCGCGGCGTGACTGCGGCCAAAACGGATCAGCAGGTTCATAAAGAGGGTGTGGATCCGCGGCGGCACGTTCCCTGAACGGAGCAGGCCGGTGACGGCGTCGAGGGTGGCGGGATCCCGCCAGTCATTCTCCAGGCGCGCCAGAAGGTCCGGTGAAACACCGCCCTGCCGCAGCTCCCCTAGATAGGTGACCGGAAGGGCCGGCATGAGCATGCTGATGTCCACGAGCACCCGCACGTGGTCATCTCCGAGCGTCGCGATCGCCTCCAGGGCAGGTTCGACGGCGGGGCTGCCGGGAGCCTGCTGCCCCTGGATTTCCTCGTACAGCACCAGGTCGAGCTCGTGCAGGATCGGCTGCACCAACGTGAGGAGTTCGGCGCCGGCCTGTCCGATCGGGAGCCTGATCCCGCGGGCCCCTGCCCGGTGCGCGGCATGCAGTTGGGGGACCAGGAAGTCCAGGCGCTGCTGCAGGGAGCGGCGCCCGGTAGGGGACGTGAAGTCATCCAGGCTGGCCCCAACGATGCTGATGGCGCCACCTTGGGCCGCCAGGGCATCACGCAGCTCGTCCACTTCGGCATCCTGCGGAGCCGGGAACGACCGCCACACCAATCCGGGCTCGAGCTCTACTGTCTTCACTGTCGAGTTCGCGATGCCGGTGACGATGTCCTGGGCCGGCTGGCGTGCGGCGATGATGTCCGGCGTCCAGTTGAAGGAGCTGGCGCAGAAGGTCCAGCTGCTGGGAATTTCGGGAGCCATAGCGCGTCTTCCCCTTTATGCTTGTTAATGACAAGCTTATGTCACTTTTAGGATAAAGGATGAAAGCCATGTTGGAAACCGCCTTGCGCGACGATGCACTGACCGCCACTCCGGGAGGCTTTGAGCTCCGGCTCGGCCTGCCGTGGATCCGCTCCATGCCACTCTCCAGCGTCGCCGGCCTCGCCGTTGAGGTCGACAGCGTTCCGGTGGCACCGGGGGAGTTGGCGGTGGAACTGGGATCCCGACGCGTATCGCCTGATGCGCTGCAGGCAGAGTCCGGCTGGTGGTTCGTGCAGGACAGGCTCGTCCTGGCGGGCCGGCGCGAACTCTCCGGCGGGCCGCACACCGTCGCCGTCGACTTTCGGCTCATGGTGCCCTATCTGCAGGCGCGCCCTGGCTCTCCGCTGGTCCTGCCATTCCGCCTGGAAGCCCGGTTGGAGCTTGACCGGGCGCCGGTACCCAGCGTGTCCCGCGACGTGGCCTGAGCGGGTACGCCCGGCGTGCGCCGTGGAGCCCTAGGCGGGAACTGCGACCCGTTCCGGCGTGGGTCGGCCGTCCGCAAACCAGCGCGGGAAGGTGACATCAAAAAGCTGCTCTCGGGCCAGTTCAGCTCCACCGCGCAGGGGTTCGCGCTCGTCATTGACGGACAGGGTGATGGTGAGGTCGCGGGTGGCGAGCGGCAACGACAGTTCGTAGACGCGCTGGCGCACTTCTGCGAGGAACACCTCGCCGGCAGATCCCATAGCACCGCCGATGACGATGACTCCGGGATTGAACATGTTCACCAGGGCTGAAATGGTCTCGCCCGCTACCCGCGCCGACTTCTGAATCAACGTGATGGCCAGCGCGTCGCCGGCCTGGGCTGCGAGGGTGATCTCCTCGAGGGTTAGTGCTCCCTTTTTCGCCAGTGAAGCCAGGGAACTGTTGGCACCTTCCCTGATGGCCTGTTCGGCATCCCGGACGAGGGCCCAGCCGCCAGCCACCGCTTCCAGGCAGCCAATCTTGCCGCAGCGGCACTGCACATCAGAGTCCGAGACCCGGACGTGGCCGATGTCGCCGGCGGCCCCGTTGGCGCCACGATGAATCCTGCCCTTGGACAGGAGGCCGGCACCAACCCCAGAACCGATCTTGCAGTAGATGAGGTCCACCAGGGAGTCGCGCCGGCGGGCACGTTCGCCAAGGGCAAGAAGGTTGGAATCGTTATCAACCCATACCGGTGCATTGAATCGTTCCTCGAAAGGCCTGCGGACATCGTAAGCGTTCCAGCCCGGCATGATTGGGGGTGCCACGGGATGCCCCGAAGCGAAGTCCACCGGGCCGGGAAGCCCCACCACCACACCCCATACGGGCACCTTGGGGTCCTTCTTTAGGACATCATCAATCAGGGACATCACCGCGTCGATGGTCTTCTCCGGACCCTGCGCGATGTCCCACGTGCGGTGCGTGTGCTCCAGGATGTCGCCGTCCAGGGCAGCTACGCCAACCCTTATATGAGCCGCTCCGAGGGCGCATATCACAATTCGCCCCTGCTCCGCGCGGAAACGCAGGGTCCGGGGCGCGCGGCCGCCGGACGAGGCTCCGAAATCGCCATCGCCCAGGAAGCCGATCTGGATGGCCTGATCCACGCGCTGACTGACGACGCCCCTGCCCAGGCCTGTGACCTTGCCGATTTCAGGGCGGGTGGTGGCCTCGCCTGTTCGCACCAGGTTGACGATCCGCAGGAGGCTCGTTACTTCATCCGTCTGTGCTCCAAAGCGGAGGGTCGAGTCAGTCGTCATGACAATAATTCTCACACACGGGAGCCGACTAAAGTATGGTTAGCCGCGACTATAGCCAGAAATTTCCCCACTTATGAATAATAAGGACATAAGAAGGAGGGCGATGATGCCTTGGAACGTAGGAATTCTTGGAGCGGGGCCGGGGGTGTCGACCCTTCATCTGCCGGTGCTGGGACGGCTGGCAGAGCTGTTCAGGGTGGTCCACATTGCCGATGCTGGAAGCGGGCGCGCCCGTCGGCTGGGCGAAAGGTGTGGTGCCCGCTGGTCGGAGGGCGAGTCGGACCTGCTGGCGGACCCGGCTGTGGAGGTGGTGGCCGTTTGCAGCCCGCCCAGTGAACACGCGCGCCAGATCCTGGCGGCGCTGGCATCGGGTAAGCGCACCATTTTCTGCGAGAAGCCGCTGGCTGCGAGCAGACCGGAGGCGGATGAAGTTATCTCTGCCTGCCGTGCCGCAGGCGCAGTTCTCCTGGTGGGCACGAACCACCTGTTTGATGCCGCGTGGGGGCGGGCGAAGCATCATCTTGTGGCCTTGGGGGACCGGGTGCAGGCCATCTCTGTGACGCTGGCGCTTCCGCCGAATGACAGGTATCACGGGGTGGTTGCCGAGGGCGGCCCCTTCCAGGCTGCCCGGCGGGGCCGTCCGGACCTGGATGACCCTGCTGTGGCGGCCGGCATACTGAGGCAGTTGCTGACAGGGCTTGCGATCCATGATCTTCCTGCCGTGAGGGACATCGCGCCAGGCATAGATGAAGTGGTCTATGCAAGAGTAGCTCCGCCCATCGGCTACCTGGTGGGGTACCGGGCCGGCGGAGTCCTGGTCCAGCTGGCCCTCACCATGCTCCCGGAGGGGCCGGATGCCCTGTGGCGGATGAGCATCGCCACGTCCCACGACCGTATCGAGGTGAATTTCCCGCCTGCCTTTGTCCATGCCGGAAGCGCTGCCACCCGGGTGCGAAGCGTGGACGGGCAGTGGACGGAGTACCGGCGCGACGAGGAAGACGGCTATGTGGCCGAATGGCGGCTGCTTGCCTCGCTCCTGGAGGGTGCCGCCCCGGTGGAGTATGACGAGCTGCTGGCTGACTCGCACTATGCAATCGACCTGGCCGATGCAGTCACAGCGAAATTCGTGAAGGGGTGCGCCAATGAGTCAAAATCGTGCGTGTAGTGTCTTCGCGGAGTTACCGGCCTACACGGCCGCTGTTGCCGAGCTTCCCGTTAGCGCTGCACTCGTGGACGACGCACATAGGGCGGTGGCAGTGGTGCCCGGAACTGGTGATTGGTGGCAGAGCATGCTGGCCGCCCTGGCCGGGGGAGCTTCGGCGGTGGTGCTTGCGGATCCCGTGGTGCTGCCCCGGCGAGCCGTTGAGCCTGACCAGTGGCCCCGGGACGTTCCGGTGATCGTTGAGCGCCCCCGCCTGCGTCCCGATATCGTTGGTGACGCCGTGGGAGCGCGGAGGGGCAGCCATGCCCGCATGGTTACTGTTGAGTGCGCCGCCCCCGCTGTGGGCCTTGACGGCGCCATCCTTGACGGATTCGGATGGGCGCGGTCCCTGATTGGGGGGCCATTGTCGTTTCGGGCGGGCATTGCCACGGCGCAGGGCAGGCTCGCGCTACTGGATTCGGGCGCCGATGACGGCTCAGTCCCCGCCAGTTTGATGGGGACTCCCGTCGGGGGCCTTCATGGCGGAGGCCTGCTTCAGGTGCTGGCCCTCGGCGAGGTGCGAACCGAGGTCACCGTGGACCAGCCGGCCGGGCTGAACCGGGTGGAGACCGTCACTGAGGAAGGGGCATTACGGGCCCCGGAACGCTATGAATCGTCAGCGCGCCTTGCGCTCCGCCGGGCCATTGAGGCCTGCTCGTCAGGCGGGCCGGTAGCTGACCTGCACGATCTGTTCCAGGACATGGCATTGACCTGGGCCCTGCTCGATGCGTAAGCACGGCGGCCCGGCCTCACGTCTAATCCGAACGTTCTTATGTTGTTTTCAGACTAAAGTGGAGTATTATGGAGAACGGCGCCGGGGTTCTTTCCGGACCCGTTCTCCGTCGTGATGCTGCGCCGGAGGCACATTACGTCGCGTCGACGGCCCGATCGTTCGGGTAGATCACCATGCCACTTTCGCCTCTGAGACTCCGTCTCCTTGTAATCTCTTTGCTCTCGGTCTCCTTCCTGGGGGCCCTGGACCACACGGTGGTGTCTACTTCCCTGGCCACCATCGCCGGTGAACTGGGCGCGCTGACGCTGATGAGCTGGGTTGTCGTGGGTTACACCCTCGCCAGCACCGTGCTGCTGCCGGTGCTCGGCAAACTCGGTGACGTACTGGGAGCGCGCCGCATCTTCCTGGGCTCCCTCGTGATGTTCCTGGCCGCGTCCCTGGCGTGCGGCTTCGCCGCGGACATGACGTGGCTGATCGCCGCGCGCGTCCTGCAGGGCATGAGCTCCGCGGGCCTGCAATTGATGTCCCAGACCATCATTGCCCGCGTCACCACCCAACGTGAACGGCCGCGCTACATGGCCATCATCGGCGCAGCCTTCCCCATCGCCATCCTGGTGGGCCCCGTTCTCGGCGGCGCCATCACCGATTACTGGGGCTGGCAGTGGGTCTTCTGGATCAATATCCCGGTGGGCGCGGCTGCCCTGGGCCTCGCGCTCGTCGCCGTTCCGCACCTGGAACCCGGCCCCATGCCCCGCCACTTCGACGTTGCCGGGGCGGCTGTCTTCACCAGCGCCCTGGTGGCGCTCGTACTCGCCGTCACATGGGCCGCCGAACTGAACGCAGGCCCTGCCACCGCTGCCGCACTCGCGGCGAGCATCGCCGGCTTCGTCGCCTTCTTTTTTATCGAGCGGCGTGCGCCCGAACCCATCGTTCCGCTCCACTTGTTCGCCAACCGGACCATTGCCGCGGGCACGGCACTCTCGGCGATTATCGGCGTCGGTCTCTTCTCCATCACTGCCTACCTGCCCACGTACTTCCAGATGGCTTACCAGACCACCGCCACAGTGTCCGGGCTGGTGCCGATCGCCACCGTGTTCGGCATGCTGATCAGCAACCTGCTCACCGGATGGCTGGCCAGCCGGACCGGGCGGTACCGCATCTTCCCGATCCTGGGAACATCGATGGGGGCCGCCGGGCTTTTTGTGATGGCCGTGCTGCCGGGCGGGCTTCCGCTGTGGGCTCCCATGCTGGTGATGGCCGTGGTGGGGATGGGCACCGGAGCTTTCATGAGCCTGATCGTCGCCGTGGTCCAGGGAGCGGCCCCGCCCAGCCAGACCGGCACGATCACCGCCACCATCAACCTGATGCGGCAGGTGGGGTCCACGGTGGCGACGGCGGTCATCGGCGGAGTGATCGGCGCCGGCGTCGCGGGCCTCCTGCCGGCAGGCCTGGACGCCTCCACCCTGACGCCGCAGCTGGTCCACGGGGCGGCGCCGGCCATCCAAGCCAGCGTCGCCCAGATCTACACCACAGTTTTCACACCCATTTTCATCGCCCTGGCGGCTACCTACGCCTTGGGAATTGTCGCAGCTGTCCTGCTTCCGCACGGGCGCCTGTCCGACGAACCCGTTCCCGAACCCCACGCACCTTCCGAATCACTCTCGGCCTGATTTCAAAGGAGACATCATGTCCAACCCCACTATCGCCATCGTCGGCAGCGGACCCATCGGTTCCACCTACGCACGGGTGCTCTTGGAGCAGGTCCCGGATGCCCGGGTGGTGATGTTCGAAGCTGGTCCACAGCTGACCAACGTCCCCGGCGAGAGTGTCCGCAATATCCCGGACCCTGGCGAGAAAGCACGTGCACGGGAAATGTCCCAGGGGCCGCAGGCCGGCGCCTACCGGGAGTCAATTGGCATCCCCCCAGCCACCGTTACCGAGGGAATGTTCACCGCCCGCCAAGGCACCCATCTGCTGGACTTCGGGGGAACGGGTTCCGCCCACGCCCCCTCCTTCCCGGCAGCGGCTGCGGCCACGAACGTGGGCGGCCAGGGTGCGCACTGGACATGCGCGACGCCGTCGCCCGCCTTCAGCGAAAAGATCCCCTTCATCGCAGACGACGAATGGGACGGGTTGATTGAGGACGCCAAGCAGCTGCTGCATGTCCACAGTGCCGCGTTCGCCGATTCCCGTGTGGGTGAGGCCATTCGGTCCCTCCTGGACGAAGAGTTCGGCGCGGAACTGCCGGACGGCTACGGGGTGGGGACCCTTCCGGTGGCCGGGGACCCGCAGCCTGACGGGTCGGTACGCTGGGCAGGTGCCGACGTCGTCCTCGGCCCCCTGATCGATAAAGACAGCCCCCTCTCGAAGCAGTTCGAACTCCGCGACCTCACCCTGGTCCGCCGCGTGGAGCTGGACGGACATCGCGTCACCGGCGTCACAGTCCAGGACCTCCGCACCGGTGAGACATCCTTCGTGGCAGCTGACATCGTTGTGGTGGCTGCCGATGCCTTCCGTTCTCCGCAGCTCCTGTGGGCATCGGGCGTGCGGCCGAAGGCTCTCGGCCACTACCTGACCGAGCACCCGGTGGTCATCTCCACGGTGGCGCTCGACGCCGAAAAGATGCGCCGCTTCGCCACGGAGGAGGACCTCGGCATCGAACTGGCCCGGCGCGCGCAGAACGCTGCAGACCCGGTGGCGGCAGTGAACCGCATCCCGTTCTCCGAGCCGGAGCACCCCTTCTCCGTCCAAGTGATGTACTCGGAATCGACTCCGTTTCCGATGGACCCGGGCACCCCTTACTCGGAAAACCACTGGGGCTACGTCAACATGGGGTACGGCATGCGCAAGCACCCCCGCTTCGAGGACGCCGTTACCTTTGACGACAACGAGCCGGACTACCGTGGCTTCCCGAACATGAGCGTCGAGTACGCGCTTACGGAGCGGGAAAACGCCGAGATTGCCGAGGCCACGGAGCGGCTGCGGCGTGCCGGCAAGGCACTTGGTGTCTTTGTTGCCGAGCCGAGGCTGATGCCCAACGGCTCCAGCCTGCACTACCAGGGCACCATGCGCGTGGGCGAGACCAACGACGGCACCTCGGTGGCGGATCCGTGGTCGCGGGTGTGGGGCTACGAGAACCTGGTGGTGGGCGGCAACGCGCTCATTCCGACGGCGACGGCCATGAACCCCACGCTGATGAGCGTTGCCATCGCGGTGCGCGGCGCCCGGAAGGTCGCTGAGGGGCTTGGTTGTGAGGGCGCCTGAACTGACGGTGTTTTAGGAGCCGCTCAGCCGTTGGCAGGGTTGGACTTGGGACATGGATAACCTGTGGGTATGAAGAACCTGGACCTCAACCTGCTGCCCCAGCTGCAGGTCCTGCTGGAACTGCGGAACATCTCCCGGGCGGCGGAGCGGCTCCAGCTCAGCCAGCCGGCAACCAGCGCGGCGATGGCCAGGCTTCGGCGCCATTTCGACGACGAACTCCTGGTGCGCCACGGCCGCACCTATGAGCTGACGCCCTTTGCACAGTCCCTGGTCCCGCTGGTTGATGAAGCGGTGCTTCACATCCAGCGGGCCACGCGAGTGCGGTCCGGCTTCGACCCGGTCACGAGCGAGCGGGAGTTCGTTATTGCGGCCTCGGATTATGCGGCGGCGCTGATTGTGGGGCCGCTGCGCGGGATCCTGCGGGATGAGGCGCCGGGAGTGGCAGTGGATTTCGTTCCCACAGCGAAGTCCGGGATCCAGGGCCAGATGACTGACTATTCGAAGATCGACTTGCTCGTCGGGCCCACGGGATACCAGATGCAGGGGGCCAGCAAGCAGTTGTTCCGGGACAGTTTCGTGGCCGTGGCCGACGCCGGAAACCCCCTTCTCCGGCAGCCCCGCCTCACCCTCGAGGACCTGACCGCGGTGCCCCACGCCGTCGGCTACTTCGGCGAGGGAATCAGCACCCCGGCGGACAAGCTGTTCGAATCGCGGGGCCTGCAGCGCAGAGTAGCGGCGGTGGTGGCCGGGTTCCTGTCCCTGCCGCTCCTGGTCGAAGGGACTGACCTCGTGGCACTGGTCCCGGGCATGCTGGCCGCACGGGCCCAGCGAGGCGCGGACATCGTGGTGCTGGGGTTCGCCGAAGGTGCCGAAGCATCCCTGGTGGAGGCCATGTACTGGCACCCGTCCCAGGCGGAGGACCCGGCCAGCGTCTGGCTGCGGTCAGTGGTCCAGCGCTCCTGCGCCCGGCTGCATGAACTCTTCGCCGTCAAATCCCACCCAGTGACTATCCACGCGGCGGATACCACCTAGACCCAAGACGCCGTTCCCCGCCCGGGTCATTCCTGCGAGAGTCGAAGAAACACGTCTTCGGAAGGACCCTTCATGTCTGTCTCCAGCCAGCGACTGGCCGGCAAGACCGCCGTCATCACCGGAACGGCCAGCGGCCAGGGCAGGGCCGCTGCGCTCGCCTTCGCATCGGAAGGGGCCTTCGTGGTGGGCTGCGACATGGACGACGACGGCGCCGCGGCCACGGTTGCGGCGGTCACCGAGGCCGGGGGCCGGATGAGCAGCAGCCGGGTGGATCTCACGGATGAGGCAGCGGTGGCGGCCTGGGCTGCGGACGTCGCCAAGCACGGCCAGGTCCACATCCTGTACGCCAACGCCGCCGTCACGCGCTTCGCCCCGGTGGAGGAACTCAGCTTCGATGACTGGAAGTGGAACATTGAACACGAGATGGACGTGGTGTTCCTGCCGGTCAAGTACTTCTGGCCGCAGCTGATCCAGGCTGCCAACAGTGCGATTGTCCTGGTGGGCTCCACGGCGGGGGTCACAGGATCCATGACCAACGGCCGGCTGGCCCACACCGCCACGAAGGGGGCCGTCGTGGCCATGACCAAGCAGCTTGCCGCCGAAGGGGCCCCGCACGGACTGCGGGTTAATGCGGTCAGTCCCGGGATGATCCGCACCGCGGCCACCGAGGGCAACCTTCTCGCTCCCGACCATCCGATGCGGACCATCGCCGGCAGCATCCCGCTGGGCCGAATCGGCGCGCCCGAAGAAGTTGCCGCGTGCGCGCTGTTCCTAGCCTCCGACGACGCCTCGTACGTCACCGGTGCCAACCTGATGGTCGACGGCGGCTGGTCGGCCGTGCTGCCGGGTTGATCCCCGGGGTTCCCACCCAACCGATATGTGGGTCGGTTGGGTGGGAAGGCGGCTAGCGCAGAGCGTCGGAGACTGCCTTCGCACCGCCGTGGGCTGACTGGCCGCCGTCCACCGGGATCTCGGCGCCCGTCACGAAGGAGGAGATCGGGCTGAGTAGGAAGAGTACGACGCCGGCCACCTCCTCCACGCTTCCGGTGCGCCCCAGCGGGGTCTCGCCCAGGGTTGCCTGGCGGAACGCGGGCTTGGCACTCGCCGTCATGGGTGTCTCGATGAACCCCGGGTGGACGGTGTTCACCCTTATCCCGCGCGGTCCCAGTTCCATAGCTGCCACCTGGGAGAGCCCGCGCAGGGCCCATTTGCTCGCGGTGTAGGCCACGGGATAGTGCGCCGTCAGGCCTGCGACAGAACCGACATTAACAATCGAAGCCCCGCTGCGCATTAGCGGCGCGAGCGCCTGGATCCCCAGCAGGCTTCCGGCGACGTTGATTTCGTAGACCCTTTGCAGGTCAGCCACAGATGCCTCCAGCAGGCGGCTGCGCTGGGTAATGCCGGCATTGTTGACGAGCCCGTCCACCTGCCACCCCTGGCACTGAATCCAGGCGGCGAGGGTGGACCATCCGGAGGAGTCACTTACGTCCAACTGCCGGTACACCAACGCGTCTGAAGCAGACAAAGGCAAGTCCGCCAAGCCATCGGGCAGGTCCGCCGCCAGGTCCGTGGCGATGACGCGCGTCCCGGCCTCGACCAGCGGGCGCGCTTCGGCAGCGCCCTGGCCTTGGCCTGCCCCGGTAACCACCACCGTCCGGCCATCGAGCCGAAGGGAAACCACCCTAATTGCCAGACGTAACCGCGGCAGCAACCCGGTTGCGCGGGCGGGGCCGGGCTGGCACGCGGGTCACGGCCTCACGCCGCTCACCAACGGTGTTCTCGATGCTGCCGATTCCCTCCACCGTCATCCGGACCACGTCGCCGGTTTTCAGCGGCTGGGGAGTCTTTGCACCGTTTCGTCCCCAGAGCTCGGCGAGGCAGCCGCTGCCACAGGTGCCGGAGCCCAGCACATCGCCGGGCCGCACCACCGAGTCCTGCGAGGCATAGGCCACCAGCTCGGCGAACGGCCAGCCCATGTTGGACAGCAGGTCCTGGCCGATGGTCTCTTTATTGACCTCAACAGCCATGGAGATCGGCAGGTACCCCTCGGCGTCGTGCAGGCCCTCGAACTCGTCCGCGGTGACGATCCAGGGCCCCAGGGTGTTGGCGAAATCCTTACCTTTGCACGGCCCCAGGCTGACTTTCATCTCCCGGCGCTGCAGGTCCCGCGCGGACCAGTCGTTGAGCACCGTGTAGCCGAAGATGTGCCGGTGCGCCTCCGCGGCGGTCAGGTTCCGGCCGTCGCTTCCGGGAACACGTCCGACGACGGCGGCCACTTCTGTCTCAAAGTCCAGGTCTTCGCAGCCCGCCGGAATGCCGATCACCTCGCCGGTGCCGGTCACCGTGTGCGGGTTGGTGAAGTAGAACGTGGGCGCCTCGTACCATTCGGTTACCACGCCGGCCACGCCGTCGATGCTCTTCCGCACGCCTTCGACGTGTTCCTCGAACGCCACGAAGTCCCGGATGGTGGCGGGCACCAGCGGGGCGAGCAGCTGCACCTCCGCCAAGGGAACGGCAAGGCCGGATCCGATGGTCTGGCGGGCAAGGCCCAGCGTCTCTTCGAGTCCGGCGTCGAGCAGCGTCTGGACGCCGCCCGAGGGCAGCGGGTAGCAGTTTCCGCCGTCCACGAAGCCGGACTGCGTTCCTCCGTCGTAATTCCAACGAGCAATCTTGACCATGGGAGTGTTCCTTAAGCGTTGGGCCGGGCAGCCAGGGCGGCAGCCGCGGTAATGCCCAGCGTGCGGGCGTTGCCGGCCAAAACCTGCGCCTCGTCGCCGGCAGCAAGTCCGGCAGCCTGAACCTCGTCCACAGGGAGGTCGGAGCCCATATCGAACGGGTAGTCCGAGCCGAGCAGCACCTGCTCCGGGCCCGCGGCGGCCACGAGGGCCCGGAGTTCACCCGGGCTGTGGACCAGGGAATCGAAGTACAGCTTCGTCAGATAGGACGACGGCGGTTGGGCGCAGCAGTGTGCCTCGGGCCGAACGCGCCAGGCGTGGTCGGAGCGGCCGAGGGTGGTGGGAAGGTAGCCGCCCCCGTGTGCGGCCAGCACCTTGAGGTCCGGGTGCCGGTCCAAGACCCCGCTGAAGATGAGGTGGGAAAGTGCCACCGCGTTTTCGGCGGGCTGGGAGACGGTGTTGGCGAGGTAGAAGCGGTCCAGCCGCTCATCCAGGGAGCAGCCGAACGGGTGCAGGAACACCAGGGCGCCCAGCTCCTCGGCCCGGCCCCAGAACGGTTCCAGCCGGGGGTCGGACAGCTCCACGGTGCTGCGTTCCGGGTCCTCAGGGGTGGCGGCGAACGAGCCGATTTCGACGCCGAGCAGGCCGCATTCCAGCACGGCGTGTTCCAGGGCTTCGACCAGCAGGGCAGGGTGCTGCAGGGGGACCAGGCCGAGGCCGTTGAGCCGCTCCGGCGCACGGTCCACGAATTCCCGCACTGCCTGGTTGGCGGACATAGCTACTTGCAGGGCCAGCTCTTCGCCGGCGAAGTAGTAGAAGTGCGACGGCGACGGCGAAACCAGCTGCACGTCCACGCCTTGGGCGTCCATGTCAGCGAGCCGGCGGTCCAGGTCCGTCAGCTGCGGCCAGCGTTCCTTGATCATCCTGCCCGATGCGGCCATGGATTCCGGTCCGTTGCGCCGCACTTCCAGGGCCTGCTGGGCGCCGAAGCCGTCCGGATCGGCTTCGGCCACGAGCTGTTGCAGGGCCGGAAGCAGGATGTGGGCGTGGACGTCCACCGTGGGGGTTTGTCTGTCAGCGGAGTGGGTGCTCATGCGGGTTCCTTCAGCATGACGGCGAGGGAGTGCATCAGGCCGGGCACGTCAGCGTCGCGGACGCCGTCGAGCATCCACTGGCCCAGCTGGACGGAGGCGTCGACCACTGCCTTGGCCCGGTCCAGGCGGCGGTCGGTGAATTCCTTCCACAGGGTTTCGGTGAGGTCGTCGGCCTGGACCAGCAGCTCGGCCAGTACAGTGGCGTCCTCCAGGGCCATGGCTGCACCCTGGGCCACTGTGGGTGGGCAGCTGTGGGCGGCGTCGCCGATGATTACGGAGCGGCCGCGGTTCCACGGACCGTCGACGAGGTGTGTGGTGAACCACGTGTAGTTGATGCGGGCGGTGTGGTCCAGGTTGGCGCGGATTTCCTTCCACGGGCCGCCGTAGGCCGCGGCGAGTTCGGCCATGATGCGGGGGCCGTCCTCATGCTTGCGCTCCTGGGCCTTCTCCACCAGGTAGGCGTAGATGGTCTCGGGGCCGGTGGGGCAGTAGCCGGCGATGAAGCAGGGTCCGCCGTAGGTCAGGTCCGTGCGGACCACCTCTTCGGGCCGCTCCACGAAGGCACGCCAGATGCCCATGCCGGTGGGCTGGGGTTCCATGTCGATGCCGATGGCTTTGCGGACGGCTGAGTGCAGGCCGTCGGCGCCGATCAGGAGGTCGTAGGTGGCGGCGGCGCCGTCGGCGGTGCTCACGGTGACGGACCCGCCGTCGTCCGTTATTCCGGTGACGGTCTTGCCGTAGCTGATGCGTGCACCCGCCTGTTCAGCACGTTCGCGGAGGATGGCGGTGAGGTCCGGGCGGTACATGCCCAGCGTGGCGGGCAGGTCATCGCCGCCGGTGCGGATGTCTTCGAGGACTGCGATGACACTGCCGGCGGGGTCCGGGGCGCGCAGGCCGAGCGTGCTGAACGCGTAGCCCTTCGCCTCGATCTGGTCCCATACCCCGAGCTGGCGGAAGATCCGCAGGGCGTTCCCCTGCAGGGTGATCCCGGACCCGAGGGTCTGCGGGGAGTCCGCCTTCTCGAGGATTTCAACCTGGATTCCGGCGTCGGCCAGGAGGATGGCGGCGGCCAGGCCCGCGGCTCCCGCCCCAACGATTCCGACGTTCTGTACTGCTGCCATCGCTGACTCCTTTGTATTGACGGCGTACTGCTGGTGGTTTGTTGTACTGAAAGCTACCGGACGGTGCTTACCGGACAGCGATCGGGTTGACCGGCGAGCCAACGGCACCGGTGATGGGAAGCGGCGCTGCTGTGAGCAGGAAATCGTACCTGCCGTCCGCTGCGCACGCTTCCGCCAGCCCGTCCGGGTCCCACATCTCGCCCAGGAACAGTCCCAGGTTGGGAATGGCGATCTGGTGGAGGGGCTGGAACGCGCCGTCGAACTCGTTCGGCCGGACCTCGAAACCCCATGTGTCCGTGGCGATCCCGGCAATTTCGGAGGCGTGCAGCCACGGCGCGGCGCTGAAGGACAGCCCCGGGGCTGACCCGCCGGCGTAGTCGCCCCAGCCGTCGCGGCGGACCCTGGCGTACTGACCGGTGCGGATCACCACGATGTCGCCCCGGCCCACTGTTGAGCTGGGACCTTGGAGTTCGATGGTCCGCTGGAGATGCTCCGGGGTGATGGCGAATCCGTCGGGCAGTTCGCCGTCGTTCCGTCCCAGCTCGGGGCCGAGCGCCCGGCCGACGTCGAGCAGCACGCCGCGGGTGATGATCTTGGCAGCGGCAGTCTCGATGCCGGTCACCAGGTCGCCCTCGGAGGTGACCACGTCCCCGGCTGCGCGGCCGTTCCAGGCCTTGCCCTGGTCAAAGATATGGCCCAGGCCGTCCCACTGCGTGGAGCACTGCAGCGGCATGGCGATCACGTCGTCCGCGCCGCCGAAGCCGTGCGGGAAGCCCTGATTGCCGCGTTCTGCGTCCACACCGGTGTCCGTCATGGTGTGCACGGGATTGGTGCGGCGGCGCCAGCCCTTCTGCGGACCGTTGGTATCGAACGGCTGGGACAGCGAGAAGGCGTCGCCGGTCCTCACCAGTCCTGCTGCTACGACGCGTTTGGCGGCGTCGATGAAGTTAAGGGTCCCCAGGACGTCATCCTCGCCCCAGCGGCCCCAGTTGTTGTGCGCTTCGGCCATGGCGCGGATGCTGCCGAGCGGGTCCTCACGCCGGATGACCGGGAAATCAGTTGATTCCCCGGCGCCGATGGCGGGTGCTGTGTCCTGGGCGGTCACGGCTTGCTGCTTTCGGTTGTCACTTCGTCCTTGCAGTGGATGAGCTGGGTGCCCAGTCCGGTGATGGTGCCTTCCATAACGTCGCCGTCCTGGAGCAGCCGGCCCCAGTGCTGGCCGTTGCCGGCCGGGCTGCCGGTGAGCACCAGGTCGCCGGGGCGCAGTGGCATGATCTGGGAGGCTTCGCTGACGAGCTTGGCGACGCCGAAGATCATGTCCTGCGTGGACTCGTCCTGCATGGCCTTGCCGTTGAGCTTCAGTGTCACCTGGACGTCCTGCGGGTCGCCAAAGAACTTGGCGGGTACCAGCAGCGGGCCGGTGGGCAGGAATCCGGGGGCGTTCTTGGCGCGGTACCAGTCCGAGCCGATGGCCGGCATGTCCTTGCGGAAGACGTATTCACGGGTAGTGATGTCGTTGACCATGGTGTAGCCAAAGACGTAGTCCAGGGCTTCCTCGGGGGTGACCCGGAATGCGGTCCGGCCGATGACTGCCGCCAGTTCCAGCTCCCAGTCGTGGGACTTGCTGTATGACGGGAGGGCGAGGTCGTCCGTGGCGGACGCGACCGCCGTCGGAAGCCCGATGAAGAAGTACGGCGTTCCCTGGCCTGCCCGCTTGTCCATCATCGCCGCCGTCTTGGCGCGCACTTCCTCTTCGCCCTCGCCCGGTTCGCGGTGGGCTGCGGCGAGGTCGATGACGTGCTTGCGGTAGTTCGCACCGGTTTGCAGCACCTGGGCGGGCTCCACGGGGGCAAGGATTTCGACGTCGGCCAGCGCCAGGCCGGTGTCCTTGCCTGCCGAGGCAGCCAGCGCGTCCAACTGTCCCTCGGTGGTTGCCCAGTGCTCGATTAGGGAGTTGATGTCCCCGTCCAGCGGCAGGACCCGGTCTTCAACCAGCAGGCCCGCGCGGGCCTTGCTGTCACCGGGCTCCTGGAAGCGGATGAGCGAATAAGTAGCTACCGACATAGCGGCCTTAGCCCCGTCCCTGCTTGGCGTACGGGTTCAACAGGGCTTCCTTCATCGCGGGGGAGGCGCCTTCTTCGGTGGCGGTGAAGCCTTCAGCCGGCGGGAAGGACTCGGTCATGGAGTGCGGCATGGCGCCGTTCTTGTAGAAGTTGTTGGAACCTTCGGACGGGTGCCAGGTGTTGGCTTCCCAGTCAGGAACGTAGTTGCGGTAGCCGCCGGAGTTGAGCTCCACGCGCAGGCCGGACGGGTCGCGGAAGTAGAGGAAGTTCTGCTCGCCCACGCCGTGGATGGAGGGGCCGTATTCCATGGGGGTGCCGTTTTCCATCATGACGTCGGCGGTGCGGAGCAGGTCCTCGGTGGCATCCACCCAGAAGGCGATGTGGTTGACGCGGCCGGCGCGGCTGGAGGTGTCCAGGACAACGCCCAGGTCGTGGGACTTCTCGTTGGTGGTCAGCACAGAGAAGACGGTGATGGGTGCCTCGTCCAGGTCCACGAAGGCCATCACGCGGAAGCCCAGGGCCTCGTTGTACCACTTGGCGAAGCCGCGGACATCGGAGGAAGCGACGGTGACGTGGTCCAGGAACCGGGGTGCGGCGGCGTGGCTGCTGCGGCGTTCCGGCCGGTCCGGGTAGGTGGACTCGAAACCGGGCTCGGCGACGAACTTCTCCACGTCGAAGAAGAGGCGCATGTGGTGGCCGTAGGGGCCGGTGAACTCGTAAGCCTTGCCGAAGCCGTGGCCGCCGGCGGTCCAGGTGCCCTGCACGCCGGTCGCTTCGACCCGCTGGGCGGCCGCTTCGAGGGCTGCCTGGGAGTTGGTGCGCCAGGCCATCCGGCCCAGGGACGCTTCCGGTCCTTCGGTGATGACCAGGCTGTAGCGGTAGTGGTCGCCCCAGCAGCGCAGGTAGACGTTGCCGTCCACGCGATCAATGATGCGCATGCCGAATTTTTCCTCGTAGAACCGCGCCGAGGCTTCGACGTCGGGGGTGGTGATCTCGAGGTGGGCAAGATGTGAGAGGGGAGTTTCCACGTTGAAGTCCTTCTGGTTACTGGCTGCGGTCGGTTGGTGCAGGTCCTGTAACTACTGTGAGGGAGTTCATGTATCTGGAGAAGAGCAAGTTTTCCATAGGAGCTATCCACGCGGCTGATAGTTCCGGCGTATCCAGCACGGCTTCGCGGGCAAGGTAAAAACGCGGCATCCAAGGCGGCCGTCGAATTATTGATCACTTGCACTGGTAGTGTCCCGCCGGCCATTTTCACGGTCGTCGCATGTGTGAAGTCCGTGGCCACTTAGAGAGGCGTCGGCAGTTCCTGGAAAATGCTGCGGGAACTGCTCGACACGGGAAACGCCCCAAGGTCGAGCCTGACAAGGGCCAAGTTGAGGCGCAGGGGTTCAACCCGCAGGGTGTGAGCGGAATGCACTCTGGTACGCCAGGCTTTTCCCCGGCGTTCCGTGATGGGGGAGCGCTTGAGTTCGGCGAAGGTTAGCTCCTAGGCGGAGCCACAGAATCGCGAACTTGGAGCCGGGCTTCCAGGACGTTGTGTTTCGGGACGGAAGTGTCGCCAGCGATCCTGGCGAGGAGAAGCTCTGCGGCCATGGAGCCGATCCGGTGCACGGGTTGGTGGATCGTTGTTATGGCCGGTCGGGTGAACTTCATCCAATCGAGGTCGTCGAAGCAGATGATCGAGAGCTGCTCCGGGATTTGAAGATCCAAGTCGGCTATTGCCTGCATCATTCCAATGGACATGGTTCCGTCGGCGGCAAACAGCGCGGTTGGCCGGTCCGGGGACTGGAGGAGGACGGTAGCCGCTTGGCAAGCAGCGTCGGAGGAGTAGGAGCCGACGCGGCCGATAAGGCCTGGGTCGACGGGAACGCCGAAGTCCCGGTGGGCATCGACGTACCCCTGCAGGCGTTGCCAGCTTGGATAAAGCGTTTCCCCGTTGGTTGAGAAGTGGGCAGCCTGTCGGACAAACTCCTCCAGGCTTCCGTTGTGAAGTTCTTCCAGTTCGGCGATGATCGCTATTCGCCGGTGTCCTGCTTTCAGCAGGTGGGTGACTGCCTCGCGGGCGGATCCTCTGTTGTCGACAGTTACTGAGTCGGCAGCCAGATCGTATGAGGCGCGGTCGATCTGCACTGTCGGGCATCCGCCGGCAATAAGGCTGCGGAGGTGCGCGGAACCCCGAACATCACATGGCGCCACGATGAGCCCGTCTACACGTTTTTCGAGCAGGAGTTGTACCGCGTCTTTTTCGCGCTCAAGGTCCTCATCGCTGTTGGTCAGGATGACGCCGAACCCGCGTGCTCTTGCGACGTCGCCGATGCCTCGGAGGACTCTGGCATAGAAGGCGTTGTCGATGTCGGCGGCCACTACTCCTATGGTGTGGCTCTTGCCGGTCACCAGGCTGCGGGCAAGCGAGTTGGGTTTGTAGCCGAGTTTCCGGGCTGCAGCTTGTACCTTTGCCGCGACGTCATCGCTGGTGTAGCCATAGTTGCCGAGAACGCGCCCGGCGGTGGCTGTGCTGACGCCTGCTTCAGCTGCGACCTGCGTGATGGTTATTCTCGGGGAAGCGGGCATTGGTATCTTTCCGTGGCTGGTTTTTGGATTCGGGCCGCGGAAGTCCTCGCCCCGAACGCAGGTCAGTAGCTTACCTGCCCCTGTAGCGGCGCCATGCTCAAGCTTATGAGAACGTTCGCACTTTGTCGAGCTTCTTTTCCGACACCAGCGTGCACTAGTTGCGCGTGTGCATACGGCGCCCGGAGTCGGACTATCCGTGCTTGCACGGGCTCGAGGAGGCGAATAAAGAAATTCTTGACTCAATCCGAAAAAGAGATGTAGCTTACACAGGACCTGATAACGCTCTCAGCTCTTGTGGGCTGAAACCAGCACCTCTACAGATTGGAATGGAATGCGTATCCCTACTTCCCGGACGTTTCGCTTTGGCGCGGCAGCAGCCTCCGCCGCCTTGGCGGTGAGCCTGCTTTCGGCGTGCGGCGGAGCTCCCGCGTCCTCGTCAGCGGAGCAAAATCCGTACGGCCTAATAGAGCAAGGAACTGTCCGGGTTGCAAGCGTTGGAGACCTCAAGCCCTATACGTTCGCCGATGCGCAGGGTAACTTCACCGGCTTCGACGTGGAACTCTTCAAGGACGTGGCCCACCGCGCCGGTGTAGACAAAGTGGTCTTCACCGGTCAGGACTTTTCTGCCATCCTTCCGGCCGTGGCCAACGGCCAGTTCGACGTCGGCGTGGCCGCGATCGGGATCACGGACAAGCGCAAGGAAACCGTTGACTTCTCCGAGGGCTACCTTGCCGGCT
>NZ_PJMC01000021.1 GCF_002892795.1 Arthrobacter sp. AFG20
GCCGTCGATAATCATGGATGCGGAGTAGGCCACAATGCCTTCCTTCTGTGTAGTCTGTCGACAGACTTCAAGGCTAGACGCATCGACATCCATCGGTCAATGCCGCGTCTCGCCCACGGCGGGAGGTGGGCGATCAGGACGTCGGCGGCTGTCACCAGGGCGACCCCACGGCCAGCAGGCGCACGGCTTCGGGCCGGCTCAGCAGCCCCGGTGTCGTCTTGCTGCCCTTCAGTCGTCGTTCGGGCAGGGGAGCAAGGCGTGAGATGGAGACCACGAATGCGCCGAGAACGAGCAGCCGCTGCGACGAAGGGGGGAGTCTGGCAGCCCTTGCAGGGCAACTGCAAGGACCGGGGCTGCTGCCTCGCCCACCGCCATGTAGGCCGAGGGCAGGCCGAACGCGCTCTCGAAACGTCCCTTCTCGGTGGTCCTTGTGATCCAGGCCTGGGCACCGAAGTGCGTGGCGATCCCCCCGACGCCGAGGACGCACTGGGAACCAGCAGCGCCACGCCTTGCGCGCCGGCACCTATGACCGGCCCCTGCAATGAGGAGAGCGCCGCCGATGCGGGCAGCAGTCCCACGTACCGCAGCGATCCTGCCGGGGTGCCGAGCGGGAGCGCGGTGAAGATGGGGACCACGGCGAAGGATGCCGCGACCAGCCCCACCTCGACCGGGACCAACCCCAGTTCGAGGGCCCAGTAGGCGAGAGCGAGCCGCCCGGGGTTGATCGCTGCCTGCGTGAAGAGCGAGAGCAGAGCCGGGCGGTTCGCGAATGTCGCCGTCGAGCCGGTTACCCCGCGATCCCGCGCGCCGCCTTGTCGAGTCGGGCCGCGCGCTCCGAGACCCCCGGGCTGGGCTTGGTGAGGGCGTCGACGTCATCGGACCGGTTCTGCGGCAGGACCGCGGCGCCGACGATGCTAATGAGTGCTGTCAGCACGAGGTAGCCGGCGAAGAGCCACGGTGCGCCCGCCAGGACGGCGACCAGAGCGGTGCCGATTGCGGGCAGCGGCCCGCCGAACAGGGCTCCCGCGATCTGGTAGCCCATCGACAGACCCGTGTAGCGGACGGATGTGGGGAACAGCTCGGAGAAGAAGCTCGCTTGGGGACCGAACACCGCCGCATGCGCGATGCTAAGGACGAGGATGAGCGCCAGGACGAGCAGGCCGAACGATCCGGTGTTGACCAGCAGGAAGAACGGGAAAGCCAGGATCGCCAATCCGATGAGACCACCGATGTAGACGGGTTTGCGCCCGACTCGATCGGACAGCGCCGCGAACAGGGGGATGGTGAAGATCTCAAGGGCGGCCGCTATCGCGACGGCGGCGAGAGCCTGCTGGCTGGTGTAGGAGCCCGTTCCGGTCGCGTAGGCGATGATGAACGTCGCACTGAGGTAGAAGAACGAGTTCGGGGCGATGTGTGCGAGCATGAGCAGGACGATGCGCCCCTTGTAGTTCCTCAGCACCTCCACCGCGGGGATCCGCTTCGGGTCATCCTCGGATCCGGCGACCTGCTGGAACGTCCTGCTCTCCTCGATACGCAGGCGGACGAAGAGGCCCACGCCCACCAGCACGGCGCTCAGCAGGAACGGCACCCGCCATCCCCACTCCAGGAAGGCCGCCTGGGGCAGGCTCGCGACGACGAAGAATGCTCCAGTGCCCAGCACGAGTCCTGCGGGTATGCCCGCCTGGGGCATGCTCGCCCACAGTCCTCGGCGACCTTTCGGGGCGGTCTCCAATGCCATGACGACCGAGCCGCCGTACTCCCCTCCGACCGCGAGTCCCTGCGCGATCCTGGCCAGGAGAAGGAGGATCGAGGCGGCGACTCCGATCTGCCCGTAGGTAGGCAGGAGTCCGATGGCGAACGTGGCGATACCCATCACGAGCATCGTGATGACTAACATCCGCTTCCGACCGAGCCGGTCTCCGAAGTGGCCGGCGATCAGGCCCCCGATCGGCCGGGCGAGCCAGCCGATGGCGAACGTGACGAAGGCGAGGATCGTGCCCACGGCGGCGTCGAACTCAGGAAAAAACACCTTGTTGAGCACTAGGGCGGCCGCAGTGCCGTAGATGAAGAAGTCATACCACTCGACGGCGCTGCCGATGAACGTGGCAACGCTAACCCGACGGGCTTGAGCCTGTGGTGAAGAAACTGGTCCGGACATGTTCGCTCCTTTGCGATTTCGTGGCGGCTGTCGGTCACAACAGATAGATGACTTCAAGATCAACCTTAGGCCGCTGAGATCAAGATACTGTAGTCTGTCGACAGGCGGCAAGGGTAATCTAGTAGATGACTAGAAAGGATGGTTATGACAGACGAGCTAGAAGTGGGCTTCATCGGTCTCGGCGTGATGGGAGGTCCTCAGAGCGCGAACCTCATCACGAAGAGCGGCCGCACGGTGCGGGTACTCGATCTCGACGTCGAGGCGGTCGAACGAGCCGTTCAGCTCGGAGCGAGACGGGCAGACTCCGTCGCGGAGCTCGCTGCGTCGTGTGACGTCATCTTCCTCTCGCTGCCCAGCGGAGCTCATGTCGAGCGGGTCGTGCGCCAGGACGGTGGGATCCTCGAGCGGGGCCGAGAGGGCACCGTCGTCGTCGATCTCTCGACGTCGCCGGCGACTCTGGCCGGTGAGCTCGCCCCGGATCTCGCCGAACGCGGTCTCGACTTCATCGACGCGCCGGTCAGCAGGACCCGTGAAGCTGCGATCGCCGGGACGTTGAGCATCACGGCCGGGGGGCCGGTGACCTCGTTCCGGCGAGTCGAGCCGCTCCTGCGATGCATGGCCTCGGATATCATGCACTGCGGCGGTCACGGCGCCGGCGCACTGGTGAAGCTGGCGAACAACCTGGTCGTCTTCGAGACGGTCGTCGCGATCTCCGAGGCACTCGCTCTCATCCGCCGCAGCGGTCTGGCTGAGGTGGCGGTCGCATTCGAAGCGCTCGCGCAAGGATCGGCGGGGAGCTTCGCGCTCGAGCATCACGGTCGAGACGCTCTCCTGCCGGATGAGCACGAGGAAGGACGCTTCTCGGCGGCGTACATGCTCAAGGACGTAGGTTACAGCCTCGATCTCGCCGATCGCCTCGGCCTCGACCTCCCTTCGGCGAAGGTGGCCTACGAGCTGCTGGAACGCACGATCGACGCCGGAGCGGCAAATCGGTACCACACTGCGGTCAGTCACGTGATCGACCCCGCCCTCGGCGAGTGGGAGCGCGACGCATAAGTCGACGCGTCCCGTTCGCTCTCATCGGGGTGGGACGAGCAGAGGGGTGTTCCTGCACGCGAGAGACATCCCGGAGACCCGGGCCGCCCGCGACGCCGTCCTGCTGGCGCTGCTGGGCAGCCCCGATCCTCTGCAGTTCGACGGGCTCGGCGGCACCTACTCGAGCACCTCTAAGGCCGTCATCGTCGAGGAACGCGGCGGCACTGTCCACTACCGCTTCGCCCAGGTCGGCGTCGACGAAGCGATTGTCGATTACAGCGTCAACTGCGGCAACCTCAAGACCGCCGTTGCACCGTTCGCGGTCGACGAGCGTCTCGTCGCCCCGGGTGACGGCCTGCGACACGTCAGGCTGCACAACGCCAATACGGGCGTCGCCATCAAGGCCGAGCTTGAGATCCAGGACGGACGGGCGCGTGTCGTCGGCGACCACGCCATCCCCGGGGTCCCGGGTTCCGGTGTACCCATCCTGACCAGATACTGGATCCTGCCCCCAAGACGTGCCGGTAGAGGGTGTGGCAAACGGGGCCCACCACGGGAAAAGTCGCGATCACTTACCATTTGTCCGGTCGACCCCGGAAGTTACTGGGTAGCGCAACGGGATGCCAGCCAACGACCGTTCCCGTCCCCGATGGACGTCATCCCCGTTATGGCCGAACCGGCTGATTTTGCACCCCGCTTGCCGTTTAGGGCGACAAAAGGTGCTGCCAAGCGTTAGAGAATCTCTTCGTGGTTGCTGGAATTGAGTTCATGTCGTCGAAGACAAGTGGGTCCGTGGCCTGCTGGGATGAGTTTGTCTAGGATTCAACCCGGAATAGGACCACAAGCCTTTGAACGCGCTGCCGGCAGGTCGTCGTTTGAAACCAGGCAGCCGCCGGGCTGCTCGAACTGCGGAGTCATCTCCTCCGGCGGAAGGAACGCCGCTTCCGGGGACTCAAGAATATTCCTCTAGCCGGGCCCGTGCAGTTGCAGTGGTTCAAGTACCGCTTGTATAGGACCATCACCGATGGAAAGCTGGCCCGGTGAAGGAGCGGTACCGGGTCCATTAGCACCTGGTTCAGGCCGCCCTAGGAGACCGCTGAACAATTTGCGTGGGTAATGCCGGAGGTTCAAGGCGTGCCTGCTGGACTTGCCGGGCCGGTGGGTAAGGCTCTTATGCAAGGACGTGAGCGGGAACAGCGGACGCTGTCGGATGTCGAGGCGCTGGCCGGGGGAGCTGTTGGCTCCGGGCAGCGTTTTCGCGTTCCTGGCTGGACACGGGGGCAGGTTGTTCCCGGATTCGATGATGGAGGCATGTTCGGTTCGGGGCGGGCCCGCCTTGGGTGCCGGCGCCGGTGATCGGCTCGGTGCTGGTGCTGCAGGCCCTGAACGGGGTCTCGGACCGGGAGAGACGGCCGACGCGTAGACCTACGGCCTGCGGTGGAAGGCGGCCTGCGGGTAGGCACTGACAGACACGGCCTTCCACCCGATCACGCTGTGGCGAAATACGATGCCTAGTTCTGGCTCCGGGCGGCGCGCTGAACCTCAATCGCCTCGTCAGCCTCGGACTGACCGTCCGGAACGGCGCCTGGTAATCGCATTGCCCCGTGGGGGCGGCCGCGCCCTTCGGACACCGCCGGCAAGGGAGCCCGGCCTCTGCGGCCGTACTCGTAAGGGGCCGGCGGCCGGAAACCGTCCGTCCCGCCCAGCCCCGAAACGACGAAGCGGGCCCGCCGGACGCCCAGACATCCGGACCCGCCCCTCAAGCAGCCATTGGTTCAGCCCACACCTAGACATCCATGCCGATGAACTCGGCTTTCGGGTACCGAGCGTCCTCGCCTGGCAAGGACATGGAGTTTTGCGTCTCAGTGGCAGCAATGGGCACTGCTGATGTCAAACGCATGGGTCGTCATGGAACACAACACTGTGCTCATAAGGCACTTTGTCCAGGTCAAGGCTCTTCAAGGGTGATACTGGGTCTGCGGTGCCAAACGCAATGCCGAACAGGAGCTTAAGGTCACCAGGGACGCCGAGGGACTCGCGAACGGTGTCGGCATAGAAGCTGATGATTGCCTGCGGGATCCCGTGGAAGCCGCGGGCGGTCAGCGACAGGAGGAAATTCTGGGCATACATACCGACGTCCCCCGCGGCGCGCACTCCATCGCCGAGCATTGGCATGAAGAGGAGCGCGGCATGTGGAGCGCCAAAGAATCGCAGGTTCTCCCTGGTGATTTCGGCTCGGCCTTCGTGATCGGATCGGTCGATACCACGTACGCCGTGATGCACTGCGGCGTGCTGTTGGGCCCGTTGGCGGTGAACGCCCTCGCCGTAGTCGAGCATGAAGTCGAGGGACCGCCGGCCGTCCTTATTCGCTGCGAGTAGGTTGTCGCTAAGAGTATCGCGCGCCTTTCCCGACACTACATGCACGACCCACGGCTGGGTATTGCTGTTTGAGGGCGCTAATTGTGCATCCTGCAGAACACCCCTGATAGTCGCCGGGTCTAGCGGGGTGGGCAGAAAAGCCCGGGGAGAGCGGCGAGATCTCATGAGATCCGTGAGCGCTGATGGTTTGGTTGACATGAAGACCTCTCGTTGGAGCTCCCTGATCCATTCCAGCCAGGAACGGGCGGGTTTCGTTTTCCGATGGCGATTCATGCCCCGGATGCCCGGGCCAGATCAGCGGCGAGGCCAATGTGGTCCGGGTGGTGGTGGGTGAGCACAATTCCGGTAACGGAACGCTGCCTCGAACCCGGCTAGGTGCAGGACGTGCCGAAGGTGGCTGGGGGCCGGTCGCGCTGCGCCGCCCCGGATCGACGAGGTTGACGCCGCCGCTTCCGGTGATGAGGCAGGGAAGCGTGTAACGCATAGGGTTACCAGGGAACGGTACCGGAATTGAGCAGATGGGCTCCCGTACCTGTTCCCCACGCGGCAAACGGTCGGGTTTCCCTGCGTGCTGCTACAGCGTGCCCGTTACCGAAATCGGTGTCATTTTCCGGCTATTTGCGAGGCGAAGATGCTGCTCGGCAGCCCTTCCGCCAGCGGTCGGAAATTGGATTCGATGGCCTGTCCGAGGTCCTCAACGGACCAGGGCTTGTTGCCTTCAAAGGTGCTGATTTCCTCCGGGTTGGCGTAGAGGCCGACTTGGTAGCCCTGGGCCGAAACGACGCGTCCGGTCAACCACTGGGACTCGTCACTGGCCAGGTAGAGGGCCACGGTGGCGATGTTGTCGGGGGAACCTTCATTGGTTTCCTCCTGGATGGTGCCGATCTTCTTGTCGTCTGGAATAGTGGCGGTGAGCCGGGTGGCCGCTCCGGGGGCGATGGCGTTGGCGGTGACACCATAACGGGACAGCCCTTGGGCCAGGGAATAGGTAAGCCCGACGATACCCATTTTCGCGGCACCATAATTTGGCTGCCCGGGCGATCCCTGAAGTCCGGAAACGGAAGTGAAATTGATGATGCGGTAGTTGGCGTCCGGGTTCCGCTGTTCCCGGAAATAGGCCGACGCGGGCCGGATGGTGCTGTAATGGCCCTTGAGGTGGACACGGATAACTGCGTCCCAGTCGGCTTCGCTGAGGTTGAAGATCATCCTGTCCCTTAGGATTCCGGCGACGTTGACGACAATGTCGAGTTTTCCAAACCGTTGGATGGCTATTTTTACCAGGCGTTCGCCGGTCGTGACGTCGGCGATGTCCCCGCCGTCGGCGATGGCCTGTCCGCCGGCTGCGGTGATCTCCCGGACGATGTCCTGAGCTGGGCCTTCATCCCCGCCCTGGCCGTCCGTTCCGGTGCCGAGATCATTGATAACCAGGGAGGCGCCGTGCTTTGCGAATAGCCGGGAAATCGAGGCCCCGATGCCCCGTCCACCGCCGGTTATGATGGCGACTTTGCCTTCTAGTGTTTTCATAGCAATTCTCCTGTTTCTTATACCGCGGATAAGTACGCGGTTGGCGTGGACGGGCTGATGTCCGCTGTCAGGGCACAGGCGCTGTGAAAATGTCGCCGGCGGTTTCAGCGGTCAGTTGGCCCGCAGGCGTGCGGGTGAAGTCGTTGAGGAATTCGGTCTACTCGGGTCGCTTGCAGCGACACTAACAGACGAATATCGTCTGTTAAGCGAGCTTAAGGTGAGCAGGCCGCGCTGTCAAGGGAAATTTCTTGGATTCAGCTCTCCGCGGCCTTCAGTGCCAGTCGAACAACCCGGCGGGAAAATTCCCGGCGGTCATCCATCAGTCGGCTTGCCTTGTCACTAGGTGTCAGGAGAAAGCGGTTGATGATCGGGCCGCGGATGGCATCAAACAACAGCCCGGCCGATGTGCCGACGGGCAGCTGCCCGCGTGTCACGGCACGCGCAATGCATTCACGTGCATCCTGCATCCAGTCCGCCCTGATGGGATCCATGGCCGGATCCAAAATCTCGGGATAAATCTTTGCCTCGATCTGCAGGCGTAGTTCCGCGATGCCGCGAGCCGAATGCAGGTTGACGATGAGTCCCTCGGCCATCTGCTCAAGATCAGTCACCACATCGCCGGTATCTCTTATACCGGGCTGGTTCCGGTAAATCGTGCGCATCGCGCTGGTAAGCAGGTCCTGCTTGCTGGTCCAGCGGCGGTATAGGGCGGCCTTGCCAACCTGGGCGCGCGAGGCCACCGCGTCGATCGTGAATCCGCCCCAGCCAACTTCCGAATAGACCTCAATGGCAGCCCTGCTGACACGGTCCTCAATGCTCGGATCTGCGGGGCGCCCCCGCTGAGCCTCCGCCTGGGTCTTAGTTGCCACTGAAAACCTCTTTCGGTGAGGGCTTGACTTCCCCCACAGAGTCTCCCATAATTTTCGTAACTAATATACAGACGATTGTTGTCTGTATATCTATCGATCTTCCCGCCCCCTGTTGCATTGGCTAAGTCTCTGTCTTCCATCGGAGTACTTCGACTTTCGCCATCCGACGGCTCCGTGGCGACCCTTCTGAAAGGGACATCCCATGGCCGAAAGCCGCACCCTTCACACAGCGCCGCCCTGGAAGTGCACGCAGCATCCATCCCACACCAGCCATCGGCAGTTCCGCCGCAGGCCAGGACAGTGCTGATTAAGGAGAAAGCCATGACCTTCAATTTGCCAAAAGCGACACCGGAAACGGCGCACTTCTGGAACGAAGTCAAAAAGGGGCGTCTCACCCTCCCCTACTGCCTTGATACCGGGCAGTACTTCTTTTACCCACGCTCCTTCTCGCCCTTCACCGGCTCCCGGAACGTGGAGTGGCGGCAGACCAGCGGCAAAGCCACGCTGCACTCCTACGTCATCAACCACCGTCCGCTGCCGGGCCGGGACGTCATCTCGCCGGTAATCGCGCTGGTCAAGCTGGCCGAAGGCCCGGTGCTGATGTCCAACATCGTTGACATCGAACCGGATCCCGCACAGCTGAACCTCGACATGCCGCTGAATGTGAAGTTCGTGCAGATCGAGGGCGTAACCGTCCCGGTCTTTGCCCCGGAAGGAGCTTAATGATGTCCCACACCGCAACCTCCATGCACGGTGGAAACATCTCCGTTATTGGAGCCGCCGAAACCACCGAAATCGGCAGTCTGCCGCACATGTCCATGCTGGACCTGCACGCCGACGCCGCGCTGAACGCCTTGGCTGACGCGGGTCTCACCATCGCCGACATCGACGGGGTGGCCACTGCCGGGCCTATGGCCTTGGAAGTCAGCCATCATCTGGGCATCAACCCCCGTTGGGTAGACGGCACCATGGTCGGCGGCGGCAGCTTCATGCTGCTCGTCCGCCACGCAGCAGCGGCAATCGCCGCCGGGGCCGCCACCACTGTACTCATCACTCACGGCGAGTCCGGCCGCTCCCGGATCGGGATGAACGCCTGGGAACGTTCCCCGGAATCGTTCGTCGGACAATTCGAGCTCCCCTACGGGGCCGAATTTCCCTACACAACCTTCACCGTGCCGGCCCTGCGGTTCCTACATGAGCGCGGCATGTCCCCAGACGATTTGGCCACGGTGGTCCTGGCGCAGCGGGAATGGTCTGCCAAGAATCCCCGCGCCCTCAAGCGCGACATCATCACCCGGGACGAAGTTATGAACGCACCCATGGTCGCCTACCCCTTCACTAAGGAAATGTGCTGCGTCGTCACCGATGGTGGCGGCGCCCTCATCCTCACCTCGGCCGAACGTGCAGCAGACCTGCCCGTCGGCGACCGTGCCGTCTACCTGCTCGGTTCCGGCGAAGCCACCGAGGCTCCGTTGGTATCCCAAATGACGGAGACTGGTTCCTTCCATGCCTTCCGACGCTCCAGCGCCGAGGCATTCTCCACCGCTGGCTTGGACCATGCCGACATCGATCACCTGATGATCTATGACGCCTTCGCCCACCTGCCCCTGTACGGGCTGGAGGATCTGGGATTCGTTGCTCGCGGGGAATCCGCGGCGTTCATCGCTGAAGGTCATACGATTCCAGGAGGCAGACTGCCCATGAATACCAACGGTGGTGGTCTTGCCTATACTCACACCGGCATGTACGGCATGTTCGCCATCCAGGAGGCCATCCGACAGCTCCGTGGTGAAGCCGCTGCCCAGGTGCCGGACGTGCGGACCAGCTTCGTCCAGGGCGTCGGATTCTACTTTGCCTCCGGCGCAAGCCTCATTTTCTCGAACCAACGTCCTTGACAAGAATCCGTGGACTTCCCCGCGCCTAATGCGTCCGCTCCTTAACGGATTTGCACACATCGTCGATATTAAGACAACGGAGTCAAAAGAGATGAACCCAGAAACCCAGCGAGCGAATCACACCGCGTCGCAAGTAGTAAGCGCCCGCATGGACCGGCTGCCGAAGCTCACCCGCACCCATCGACGAAACATCTTCATCCTAATTGCGCTCTTCACCTTCGACTTGATCGATATAGGCACGCTTGCGCTTGTCGCGCCCGCGGTACGGGCCGAGTGGGGCATGTCCCTTGAGGCGGTAGGGGTCCTTACGTCCACCACATTCATCGGTATGACGATCGGTGCCATCGTCGCAGGCCGCGTGGCAGACCGCATAGGGCGCAAGCCCACGCTGATCACAGCTGTTGTCGTCTTCTCCACCGGTTCGCTACTCTCGGCCTTCGCCACCGGACCGGAATGGCTAGGCTGGGCCCGCGTTGTCACCGGCATCGGCATCGGAGCGACCAGCGGTATCATCCTCGTGCTGGTCTCGGAGATGTTCCCCAAGCCCCTGCGCGGGCGCATGATGGCGGTCATCTACGGAGTTTCCGCAATCAGCGTACCGCTCATGGCACTGTTGGCTCGCGTCGTTATCCCCGCCGGCCTTTGGCACGTCATCTTCCTAGTGGGGTCCGGCGGCTTCATCGTCGCGTTGCTTGCCATCAAACTGCTTCCCGAGTCGCCCCGCTGGATGGCGGCGCAAGGCCGATTGGAGCAGGCAGAGGCCGAGATGTCGCGATTTGAGGCGGAGTACGAGGAAGAGACCGGAAAGCAGCTCCCGCCGCCCATATACCAGGATCACCAGTCGTCTGCGACGGGATCCATTTTCGACATCTTCCGCAAGCGTGTCATTGGCCGGACCATCGTGGGCAGCAGCCTGTTCATCCTGGCGACGGTCCTCAACTATGGTCTAAATTCTTGGTTCCCGGTGATCCTGATCGAGCGCGGGTATCCAATAGCAGACGCATACAGCTTCCTCCTAGTGCTTTCGTGCGCGAACTTCCTCGGAGCCTTGCTTTCTTCTACGGTAATCGACCGCTTCGAACGCAAATGGCTCATCCTGGGGGCATCGATTATTCTCGGCCTGATTTACATGGTCATAGGTTTCGTCGATAACGTTCCCGTACTCCTCATCTTCGGATTCAGCGCAGGTTTCGTGCAAAACGCCATCACCACGACGGTGTTCACCTACATGCCAGAAATTTTCCCCGTGGAAATCCGTGGCCAGGGCAGCGGTTTCTCGAACGGCATCGGTCGACTCGGCGGTATCGCCAACTCCCTGCTCATCGGCGTGATCATTGCGACCTTCGCGACCGAAGGTGTCTTCGTCTACCTGACGGTTATCTGCGCCCTAATGGTTGTCGTGGCGCTGTTCGGTCCGGTGATGGGAATCCGCACCGCACACCTCACTCTCAAGCAAGATAAGCAAACTGCGGCCCAACAGGTGGTCGTTGCAGCACAGCAGCTCCCCGAGGCGGCAGACAGGTAGGAGTCCCGCCTGCCGCCGCCCGAAGAGGCGGCAACAGACGCCATACCCACCACACCCGGTAAACGCCCTGCTTGCACGAGACGCACCTAGACCGCGGAAGTATCCGGACTGCGGGCGGCTGTCACTTACATCTTCATCACGGAAGGAATCATTCATCATGACTATAGAAATGTCCGATCTGTCCTACTTGTCCTACGTCGGCAAAACGGGAGAAGCGACCACCCGATCCTGGAAGTCACAGGACTCGCTTCTCTACGCCGTCGCCGTCGGTGCGGGCGGCGGCGACCCTGCGAGGGAACTCGAGTTTACGACCGAGAACTCTCACGTTGCCCAGCGCGTCCTTCCGTCGTTTGTCTGCGTCGCGGCCACCGCTCCGTTGCCGGACGGCTTCTCAGTCGATATGACCAAGATGCTTCATGCCGAGATGAGCTTCGAGCTCTTCCGGGAGCTGGAGCCATCGGGATCGGTCGTGTCGGTCGCTAAAATCGACAGCGTCTACGACAAGGGCACGGGTGCGCTCGTTTCCTTTTCCACGGAAGTGCGTGATTCCTCCACGAACGAGCTTGTCGCCCGCCTCGGATCCGGAATGTTCCTTCGCGGCGAGGGCAACTTCGGCGGAGAGCGAGGGCCGAAAGACGACTGGCAACTGCCTGCCCGCACTCCTGACAACACCGTGGTATACAAGACACTCAGGGAACAGGCGCTGATCTACCGCCTCACTGGCGACCGAAACCCTCTGCACAGCGATCCCGCCTTCGCTAGGAGCGCAGGCTTCGATGCGCCGATCTTGCACGGAATGTGCACGTACGGGTTTACCGCCCGGGGACTGCTTCACGCCGTCGCTGGTGGTGATCCTGCACGCTTTGGATCGATGTACGGACGATTCAGCAAGAGCGTCACCCCGGGGGAGACCTTGACTATTCAGGTCTGGCTGACCGAGGGCGGTGCCCAGTTTCGCACTCTGGACAGTGACGGTGACGTGGTCATCGATCGCGGCAGGGTAATGCTGCGATGACTGCGTTCAAGGGTCTCCCCGTCCTCGATTACAGCACGGGGGTGGCTGGGCCGGTGGCGGGGATGTTCTTCGCAGACTGCGGGGCCGACGTCATCAAGGTGGACGCACCTTCGCTGGATTCCGCGCTTGATCGGCCTGGCTATGCTCGTGGAACCGCAACAAGCGAAGCGTTCTTCTGGATCCCGGGCAGCCGAAAGACCGGGGTTGAATAGCGGCAAGTGTGCGGGGAGCTGACGTCTGCTTCTTCGGTGATGGTGCCGCGCTGGCCGCCTGAGGCACCGAGGCCGAAGTCTCGGCGGAGCAGAATCACGAGTTGGCGGTTTTATCGCTTCCCGTCTATCTTCCTGACTATGGCCCCCTGGTTGGGAGGGGAATCGCACTGGTTGCTCCTGCGCCCACTGGGCAGGCGATGCGGCAGCCCTCTGTCACCGGCGGCTCGATCAAGTCGATCTGTCCGCACCTCCTCTATACACACGGCACTTGGGCGGCGGCCTCAGGCGTATCGGCTCTGGTGGAGCGCACGATTTCAGGCCGTGGCTAACAGGTTACGGTCTCGGGCAACCAGGTAGCCATGCAAGCAATGATCAACTCGCTGCACGTCGACCCGGAGCTTCCTGACCCGCCGACAACTGTCGGCCCGATGCGACGGCACCCCACCTATCGGCACTTCGAATGCGCTGATGGGCTATGGATCTCACTGGGAGCTCTCGGCCCAAAGTTCGAGACCAACCTTCTTCGGTCTCTCGGTCTCGACGAGATCCTAATCGACCCGCGTATCCAGGGCGTGACGGCCAAAGCGGCACTCCCGGAAAACCTGCCGTGGTGCAGTGAGCTAATCACGGGTGCATTTGCCAGCCGCAGTCGACCCGAGCTGCTTGATCTGATCACCGCCGTGGGCATTCCCTGCGGCCCCAGTGAACTCTCGGAAGGATTGGTTCAACAGGGAGCAGATTCGGGCAATAGGCATGGATACCGACCTTCAGCACCCTATCGGGGGACACGTTGAACTGCTTGGTATCCCGATCGTTCTGACCAGATCGTCCGGAAAAGTACGTACGCGCGCTCCGTCCCCGGGCGAGCAAACGGCATCGCACCCTGGGCGACCAATCCGATGTCAGACCCGCTGCCTCCTCGCTACGTTCCAGGGCCTTTGATTGGATTCCGCATCGTGAACATAGGCACGTTCGTCGCGTCTCCTTATGCGGGGATGCTGTTGAGCCAGCTTGGGGCGGATTTTCCAACCGCCGAGCCGCTCACCGGCGACCCATTCCGTGTCTCGGGCTATGCGTTCAATCGTGAGATGCGCAGCGTCGCATTGACCTCTCCCTGGAGGAAGGGCGAAGTGCATTCCACCGCATTGCCGCGACATGTGACATTGTCATCGAGGCGATGCGTCGGGGGGTGGCGGCGAAGCTCGGCGTCGTCTACGAGAAGCTACGGCAGCATAAGCCTGACATCATCACTCAAACGCTCACTGGCTATGGTGAGGGCGGGCCGCTGTCCGCTCGTCGTGGGGTGAACATGGTCAATCAGGCCGAGAGCGGCATGATCTGCCTGGGGCGCGGATGATGACCGATCGCAAACACCATTGCGATCAATGATGTCGCAACCGCAGCACTAAGCGCCCTCGACTGCGTGATCGCGTTGTATCACCGTCAAATGACGGGTGAGGGCCAGCGGACGTGGGATTCGCTTGCGGCGACCTCGGTCTTCCTCCAAATGGGAGACATGGTGCGGTTCGCCGACCGCATGCCGGCGCGGGTGGCACATGAAGACCCCGAGAGGTCTCGGACCGGTCCAGTCCTTCTATCACACCGCCGACGGCTGGATCTACCTGGATGCAGGGCGAATCATGGGGGAAACAACTGCGCGTTTTCGTCAGGTGGCGATCCTGCGGGCGTCCGAACGCCCAGAGGATTTGACCGGCAGGATACGAGCGATGACGTCCCCTGAAGCGATCGCCCAGCTCTCGATAGCAGGGATTCCAGCTACCACAGCGAGGAATGTCAGACGTTCTTCGCGACCAACGTCTTCTCGACGCAGAGATGTACCATGTCAGCATAAGTGACGACGGGCATAGCTTGATGCAGACGGGCCACTACGCCGGGTTCAGCAGAACTCAACGACCTGGTCCAATGATTCCTCCCGGTGCGGGGGAGCATTCACGCAAAGTCCTCAAAGAGGCAGGTCTGGCTGCCGAAGAGATCAATTCCCTGATTAGCTGCCAAGCCGTAATTAGTGGCGACAAAGTCGCGCATATCCTACCCATCTCATATCGATGAACCAAAGCAGGGGACGAGGCAGCCGGCTTCGTCCCCTGCTGATTCTTCTTCCCGCCCGACCGCAAAGGATCATCGGTCGGCCCCGACAAAGTGAAATACCTGCTCATCACCACCGAAACAATCGATTCGACACTCGCCTTCGAGTGGGGGATGCTAACCAGTATCGTGTCAACCACGGGCAGGTGCGACAGTCGACGCTACTTGCCCCCGGCGCCTCGAACCCGGCGTCCTCAAGGGCGATCAGGTTCCTCGCGGAGAGCATTTCGGCGTCGGTGATGACGACTATGTGGGCGGAGTAGCCTCGGGCTTTTTCCTCTAGAACAGGTGCACCTCCAGGAAACCCTCCCGGTCCACGAGGATCCCGACTTAGGTCTTCGGGTCGACGCGGTGTTCCTTGCTCATCCCGACCTTACGCAGCTCGTCCTCGTTCTCGAAGTGGAGCATAGTGTCGTCGTAGAACATGCTCATAGTATGCAGCTCATGGCCTCCGAGACCCATCATGCGGATGAGGCGGCTGGGCAACGCTGCACTCCTGCCCTGATTAAGGGCGCCTTAAGTGAGCGCTGGTAGCCAATTGAGGCTCATAGGTTTGCCTGAGTGAAGCCCGCGAAGCCTTGCCCGCGGCATTGCGTGGGAAGTCGGCTACAAAAATGTATTGCTTAGGCCGCTTATACGAGGCAAGAGATTTCTTTGAGAATTCGATCAACTCTTGTCTCAGCTCAGAACTAGGTTCTGGCCCATCCGTAAGTTTGATGACCGCGACCACTCGTTGGCCCCACTCGTCGTCGGGCGCTCCGAAGACTCCGATATCGTCAACGCGGGGGTGAGACATGAACGCCGCCTCGACTTCGGCTGGATAGACGTTTACGCCACCCGAGATAATAAGGTCGCTTCGCCGATCTTGCACGTATAGATAGCCATCGGAATCTAGATGGCCGAAATCGCCGACCGTGACGTATTCGCCGTGCCTACTCGTCGCCGTTTTGCCGGGATCACCCAGGTATTCAAACGGAAGCGTTGACTTGACGTAGATCAGCCCATCGACACCAGGCTCCACCTCAGCTTGGTTGTCGTCGAGGATTACGACCGTGTTGGCTGCAGGCTTTCCTACCGTTCCCGGCTTTTGAAGCCATTCAGCCGAGGAAACTCTAGCCTGCACCATGCCCTCGGTGGAGCCGAAGTACTCCCAGATGACAGGGCCCCACCATTCGATCATTCGGCGCTTTAGACTTGGTGGACACGGGGCTCCAGCATGATTTACAACTTGTAGGCTGGAGTGATCATAGCGATCCCTCACCTCCTTGGAGAGCGCAAGTAGACGGTGAAAATGGGTCGGCACCATGTGTGTATCGGTAACGTGATATTTCTCTATGTCTCGTAGGACCAACTCGGCATTGAATTCCTCGTGCAGGACGAGAGTGTGACCGAGGTGCAGTGAACCGGTGGCGACGCCACCCGGACCCGAATGGTACAAGGGCGAGCAGACGAGATGAGCCCCGGTTTCCGACAGCGTTCCTCGCACGATCACCATATCGGTGAAATTCCGTGCCATTGCCGAAGGCGACGCATCGAACATTTGGCGCTTGACGCCCTTCGGCTTACCGGTGGTACCAGACGTGTAGTAAAGGTAGTTTCCTGCACGAGCATCTTCAGGAGGGCTGTCCGGATATCCATCGCCGAGATCTTGATACTGGTGCCAACCGGGGATCGCCGCTCCGATCGAGTAGCGATCAAGCGGCAACGTTTCCAGAACTGACAGCCTCCGTGCATCTTCTGGGCTCGCGATCAATACTTTGGCGTCGCTGTCGCGGAGTATGTACTCGAGCTCGTGTGGCTGAAGGTGCCAATTGATGGGCAGGAAGTACAGACCGATCTGTTGAGCCGCTAAAGAGACTTCCCAGAATTCACGCCCATTCCTCACGACGGCCGACACCACGTCGCCCGGTCTTAAGGCGAGGTCTCTAAGATGGTGGCTAATCATATTGGAGCGGTCGATCAGCTCCCCGTAGGAAACCGCCACGTCTTTCGTAATGAGTGCAATTCGGTTGGGGTCCTTCCGAGCCCACTCGTACGCCCCGCGGGCGCCCTCATTTACTTGCGCGGAGTGCACCAAGTTCTTCATTGTCATTCTTTTGCCTCCGTTCTCCATTGAATTTCCAGCAGGCCTTATCAAACATCTCGTCCATCATATCGCATGCGGCTGTCGATAGGCGACTGTCGTCAGCCGACGGCGCTCAATGGGCCGCGGTGTCCTGCGTCCGGGAGGCGGTGCAAAACAGTGGGGTCTTGGTGAGCATGTCGTCCAGGCGGCGGCGGGTGGTGCGGTGTTTGCGAGCGTTGACCAGGGTCATGAACTGCCCGCAGGCAGTTCCAGCCCGGCGAACGAGTCATATTCCGGCAGCAGGTTTCGGGTCTTAGGGCTCGAGGTCGGCTTTGGCGGCTTTCACCTGGTCCTCCACCCCGCCTTTCGAGGCCCGGATCGGGCAGTCAGCAAGTTTAGAACCTCGACGGAATAGTGCTTCGCGTAGGCGGCGTGGATCTCGGAGCAGGCCACCCTGGAGTGGTCACAGATCGCGGAGTCCAGGTAGGCGTAGGCGGCCCCGCACCCGTTCTTGTTGCCCTTCACCCAGCCCAGGTGCGGGGTCCGCCGCCCTCTGGGATCCGGCCGACTTGCTTCACGTGCACGTGCATCAGATCGGCGGGCCACTCGAGTTCGTAGCGCAGCGGTTTGGCCTTTCGCACCCCATCCAGGTGTTCAGGTCGATATGCCAAAGCAGAGGCACCCGGTAGCGGTTGAGGACCTTCGACGCCGTCGCCTGCGGCAACCCCGGATGTTAATGGATCCGGGCGGACCCGCCGCCTGCTCACCCGCAGCGCGACGTTGTGACGCTCCGTCCGCTGTGATGTCCGGTTCGGTAAGTGATGGGGCCGGGGCGAGCGCTCTCCAGCTCGGCCTCGCCCTCCGCCCGAAAGCGGGCCACTCATTTGGACAGGTGCCGGGGGAGACCTGCAGGCGCTGGAACCAAATGGACGCGCAAGCTCTTCGCGCGACTGGAGTAAATAGGAGTTGTTGACAGCCTTATCCATCGCGTCATCTAGATGCTTGTCCAAAGAGTAGTAGTGCGTCTGGCATGGTCTTTGGCCTGAACAAGCTGCACAGCAGAAGAAAAGCCGGCTGGAAAAAATAAGTGCATCAACGCGTGCGCCGCTAGGGAGGCAGCTTTGCGCTCAAGAGCTTCCCCAAGTTCAAAAGAGCTCGTCGGCTTAATCAAGCGATATCTCCGTTGCGACCACACCTCGCCCCCGGTAACGCGTCGCTCGGACAGCTCGACCTCAGCCAGCACCGTTCCGGGCGGCAGGCGCCACTCGAGAGTGTCGTCAAGCAGGGATACATACGCCCGTTCACGGCACGCATTCGGTCCCTTCCATAAAATGAAAGGTTCATCAGGCCTCAATGTATACAAACACCGCCTCAAAAGAAATATTTCGGCCTATGGGTCGGTTCTTAGTCCATTTGTGTATACACTTTAACGCAGGACGTGTCACCAAGACGGGCTTACCGGTAAATTTGCGGGCCCAGAGAACCGTGTTTTTAGCAGCCAGTGAGGTTATTGGCCCGCTCGGGGACCACCCTCTGGGCTTGGAGTGCTGCGGCTGCTAAAACTGCTGCCCCAGCCGGCGTTGGTCTAGGCCGCCGAAACAGTGACTCAAGCGCCAATGGTTCCCTGTCTTGTTTCTTGAAGAAGATTTTGGGTTTCCCCACATCACGCCTCGGCTGCTGTGCGAGCAAGCTGTTGGAGAAAGAGAGTAAACGTGACGCGTATTGGCATTGTGGCCGAGTTGGGCCGCGAAACACGGGTGGCGGCGACGCCTGTCACCGTGAAGCAGTTGTTGGGGTTGGGCTACGAGATTGTGGTCGAGAAGGGCGCAGGCGAGGGGGCCTCCTTCCGTGATGAGGCTTACGCCGAAGCGGGGGCCCTGGTTGTGGGCGCTGATGAGGCTTGGGGCAGCGAGGTGGTGTTGCGGATCAATCCGCCCACTGAGGATGAGATCGCCCGTCTCACCGAGGGTGCCACGCTGATCGGGTCGTTGAGCCCGGGATTGCGGCCTGAGTTGGTGGAAGCGTTGGCGGCGCGTCCGATCACGGCGCTGGCGTTGGATGCGGTGCCGCGGATCTCGCGGGCCCAGTCGATGGATGTGCTTAGTTCGATGGCGAACATTGCCGGGTACCGTGCCGTGATCGAGGCCGCGCACGAGTTCGGCCGGTTTTTCACGGGACAGGTCACCGCGGCGGGCAAGGTCCCGCCGGCGAAGGTCCTGGTCGCGGGCGCGGGCGTCGCCGGATTGGCGGCGATCGGCGCTGCGAGCAGCCTGGGCGCTATTGTCCGGGCGACGGACCCGCGGCCGGAGGTCGCCGACCAGGTGAAATCCATTGGCGGTACCTACCTCAAGGTCGAAGTCGCCGAAGAGATGAAGTCCACGGACGGATACGCGAAGGCCACGTCCGAGGCTTACAACGCCAGGGCCGCGGAAATCTACTCCGAGCAGGCAGCGGATGTGGACATCATCATCACCACCGCCCTGATCCCGGGACGCCCGGCGCCGAAGCTGCTCACCGCCGAGGACGTGGCAAGCATGAAGGCCGGCAGCGTGATCGTGGACATGGCAGCGGGCCAGGGCGGAAACGTCGAAGGCTCCGTCGCCGGGGAACGCATTGTCACTGATAACGGGGTGGTGATCCTGGGCTACACGGATCTGCCGGCACGGCTCCCGGCCCAGGCCTCCCAGCTGTACGGGACGAACATGGTCAACCTCCTCAAGCTCCTCACCCCGGACAAGGACGGTCAGCTTCGGATCGATTTCGACGACGTTGTCCAGCGGTCAGTGACGGTGGTGCGCGAGGGCGAGAAGACCTGGCCCCCGCCCCCGGTCCAGGTCTCCGCCGCACCAGCAGTGACGACCGACGCCGGAACGGCCGCCGAAAACCCTGCACCGAAGACGAAACAGGGCGTCAGCACGGCCGGCAAGGCAGGGCTCTTCGCGGCGGGTATCGCGGTGCTGTTCGGGATCAACGCGGTCGCCCCGGCGCCGTTGCCGCAGCACTTCACGGTGCTGATGCTCTCGATCGTGGTCGGCTTCTATGTGATCGGGAAAGTCCACCACGCCCTGCACACGCCGCTGATGTCCGTGACGAACGCGATCTCCGGAATCATCGTCGTCGGTGCGCTGCTGCAGGTCACCTCCGAGAACATCGTGATGCAGGTCCTCGCCGCCGTCGCGGTCCTGCTGGCCAGCATCAACATTTTCGGCGGCTTCGCTGTCACCCGGCGGATGCTCGCCATGTTCTCCGCCGGGAAGGCCCGTTCATGAGCGCCGTCACCGCAACAGCAGCAGCAACACTTACGAGGAGCTTTACCGTGACTGATACCGTCTCCGGTCCGTTGACCGCCGACTCCATCGCGGGGGCGGCTTACATCGTCGCGGCCCTGCTGTTCATTCTCAGCCTTGCCGGGCTGAGCAAGCACGAGAAAGCACGCGCCGGGGTCGTCTACGGCATCACCGGCATGGTCATCGCCCTCGCCGCCACCATCTGGCTGACCCTGCAGGACGCCTGGGGCACCGGCCACGCCCTCACCGGCCTGGGCCTGCTGGTCGCCGCGGTCGCCGTCGGCGGGGCCATCGGGCTCTGGCGCGCCCGGGTGGTCGAAATGACCGGCATGCCCGAACTCATCGCCCTGCTGCACAGCTTCGTGGGCCTCGCCGCGGTCCTGGTGGGCTGGAACGGACACCTCGAAGCCCCCGCCTTGTCTTCGGACCTGACGGCGATCCACCACGCCGAGGTCTTCATCGGGGTGTTCATCGGCGCCGTGACGTTCACCGGCTCGATCGTGGCGTTCCTGAAACTCTCCGCCCGGATGAAATCCTCACCCCTGATGCTGCCGGGCAAAAACGCCATCAACCTCGGCGCCCTCGCCGCGTTCATCGCCCTGACCGTCTGGTACGTCAACGACTCCCAGCTCTGGCTGCTCATCGTCGTCACCGTCCTTGCCCTGGGGCTGGGCTGGCACCTGGTCGCCTCCATCGGCGGCGGCGACATGCCCGTCGTCGTCTCCATGCTCAACAGCTACTCCGGCTGGGCCGCCGCCGCGGCCGGCTTCCTACTCAACAACGACCTGCTCATCATCACCGGAGCCCTGGTCGGCTCCTCGGGCGCCTACCTGTCCTACATCATGTGCAAAGCAATGAACCGGTCCTTCATCTCCGTGATCGCCGGCGGGTTCGGCATCGCCGCCCCCGCCAGCAAAGGAGACACGGACCAGGGCGAGCACCGCGAAATCACCGCCGAAGCCACAGCGGAAATGCTCACCAACGCCTCGTCCGTGGTCATTACCCCCGGCTACGGCATGGCCGTCGCCCAGGCCCAGTACCCCGTGGCCGAACTCGCCCACCAGCTCCGTGAAAAGGGCGTGAACGTCAGGTTCGGCATCCACCCCGTCGCCGGCCGCCTCCCAGGGCACATGAACGTCCTCCTCGCCGAAGCCAAAGTCCCATACGACATCGTCCTGGAAATGGACGAAATCAACGACGACCTCGGAGACACCTCCGTCGTCCTCGTGATCGGGGCGAACGACACAGTCAACCCCGCAGCAGCCGAAGACCCCGGCAGCCCGATCGCCGGCATGCCCGTCCTTAAAGTCTGGGAAGCAGAGAACGTCATCGTGTTCAAACGCTCCATGGCTACAGGGTACGCCGGTGTACAGAACCCTCTGTTCTTCCGGGACAACTCCCAAATGCTCTTCGGCGACGCCAAACAACGCGTCGAAGACATCCTCAAAGCCTTCTAAGGGACCACACCTCTAAATGCCCCCGTCATAATCTGCAGCACTTTCCGGCCCAGGCCGGCGGGGTTCATGCATGCACTGACCGCTTAAGAAGACGAAACGGGTGGAAACCATCCCGCTACACCGGGTCCCCTCCCAGGGCCACAAAGTCCTGATCCGGCGTGCCATTCAGGCCTCCAGAAGAACCACGAGCACTGCAGCTCCCTGGAGCGCCGGTATGGCGAACTGTTGGAGTGGTATCTCAGCCAGCGGTCAGTTTCCCCGAGAGTGAATCGCAGTGAATGAGTCCGAACAGCCAAGAAAGCAACCGGGGCAGCGTTAGCTGTGACCTATTCCCCGGCATCCATAAAGCCGCGGTGGGGCGCCGATGGTCACCCGGATCATCAACTATCGCAACGAGTCAAGGCGCCTCACCGCTTTATCGTGACAGGGCATGGCACGGCTACTAACTGAGCGGGCGGAAGCCCCGGTAACTAAAGAACCGTCATGCCGTCACTTGTGTTCATATTTTTCGTACTTTTCCAGAAAAGGAATCTCACGAAGCCTAATAGCAGAACACCCTGTGTCTTTGTGCGCCCGGGGGCGGCATCGTTGCCCTCTGCAGCGGCCGACAACGCAAAGCGTGAATCCATAAGGCCGCACCGTGAGGACATTAAATTCCGGCGCTGAAGGCGGCAGCGTGAGCACGTCATATTCGTCTCGAAGACGTCCAATCCCGGGAGTAGGTGCGTTCGCGTTGATCACTCTGATTGACCGCGACCGCAGGCCGGTGACCTTCAGCCACGAGTCATTGAACGAACTCGGCACCCTCCTTCGAAATGTCCGCTACCGCGCGACGGCGGGAGAATTCGTCGGGGTGGTATTACCGGCCAGGGCAGGAGATGTGTCGCCGGCGCGGATCTGACCGCCACGCGCGACCTCAGGAGGCAGGCTCGGCACAGGAGATTGCCGTCCTTGGCCACGAGGTCTTTGGTGCCTTGGCCGCGATGGCCGTACGGACCTTCATGTTAGTAACGGCGCAGCAATTGGAGGCGGCCTTGAAATCGCCCTTGCCGCCGAATACCGCACTGTCTCGTCCGCGGCGAACGGTATCGCTTTGCCCGAGGCGTACCTGGGCCTGGTCCCCGGGTGGGGCCGGGGTGTCCTGGCTCCCGCAGCTGATTGGCCCCCGCAACTCCATCAAGGTCATGATCGAAAACGAACTGGCCAACAACAGGACCCTCAACATTCCGGTCGCCCACGACATGGGGATCGCGTGCTGATTGCCGAGAATCCTGATGCGACGGCACTTGGTGTCGCATCTGTCGACCCCTGGTTGCCGCCGCTGACCATTTACAGCCCGACGCGGTCCTGCTCTCTCACTCGCTCGACGGCCGCGACCTTGCAGGCCCTATGTCCGCCCGGTTACATCCTGCAATCTCCGCTGACGCGATCGGGGTATCGCGTGAGGAGCTCGGAGTGGTTGCAACCCACTCCGTCTATGGTGGCACGCACAACGTGACTTCCGGTTGTGCAGGCGGGTTCGAACCGTTCGGCATTCGAACTCCAGAACTTCAGGGTCACCAACCAGATGCCGCCCCTCGCCGACGACCATTGCCAGGCCAGCCGGCACCGTCAGGGCATGCGGTCACCACGGCCAGGTCCGTTGGCAAAGCATGCCCGGCTGGGTGGGCGCTGCCGCGGTAAGGCTGATCCGCATGCTCCTGGCCGCCGTCCGGCCGGCGGTCACAAACATACGCAGCAGCTCGGCCGGGGCGTCGAGTTCCTGCTCGGCGGCCTCAAGGGCCTGGCAGGCCCGCCCGTGGGGGGGGCAGCGGAGGTCTCGGCACCTCAGGCATGCCCACCGGGACAGGACACTGCTCAGGGCGAAATGGAGATGGCCTGCTGCGATCCAGTCTTTACGGGCACCGAAGCGTCCAAAATCCGAGATGGAGACGCTACCAGGCGGAGATTGATTGTGCGAGGCATCTCGGGGGAAAGTCCACTGGGCCAGAACTACCGAATGTTGTAGCGATACATGTCGGCGGTCTCCAGCAGTGCTGAGAACCGTTCGCGGCCCATTTATAAGAATAGATCGACGGTCACACCCGGTTTGGTCTTCAATGGGGAGGATTCCCCTTTGGTGAACCTGATGCTTTCGGTCAGGGGACCTTCGCTGAGTTCGAACGGACCCCGATCGGGGAACGCCAGCGCGAAGGTGTTACCCTGGCCAAGGCCCGCGGCGCCTACTGCGGACGCCGGAGGGCGCTCTCGCCCGAGAACGCCGCCGAGCTGCGGCGCCGGCCCGGGGTGGGGGAGCAGAAGAAGACCGGCCTGGCCCGGGTATTCGGTATCAGCCGTGGAACCTTGTACCAGTACCTCAGAACAGAGAGCTGAAGGCAGGAGCGAGCGCTGCAACCGGCTTTGGACCAAATACGCCGGGCGCAGAGGACTTAGTTGTGACTATTCGTTAAGAATACCGGTTGTTTCACAGCCCGGTTGGCGGTTTAGCTGATTCTGGTGACCAGGGCGAAGCGTGCGACCCCAAGACGTCGGATGGGGGAGTTATGCCAAGATCCTCCGCTGCCTGAGGGAGATGTGCCTGATGACAGCCACTGTGTGGACCGCACGCATGGCCAAGACCGCAAAGGCCGCATTTTTGAATGCGGTGGACTCACCCGCTCGTCGCCGCTATCCCGCGAGGAGGTATTGGATCATTTGGTATCAGATCCTGGACCAACCTGGCTGGCGCAGTGGTCTCATCGGGCGGCTGGCGGCTCGGATTCAGATCCGGCCCGGAAGGTTGCCGTCATCGAAGCACAGCCGGCCGTGGTTCCGTGAGGGGCACGTCGATGTCGTAGTCCTTGGAGCGCAGGTACACGACGTGGCTGGCTGTTTCGGAGACAGCCAGCCGCAGCGAGAAGGCCTGCAGGGACTCCCAGCCCCGGGACCAGGTCAGGTGCCGGGCGATGTCCCAGACGGTTTGTGGCCGGTGCACCTCCATCACCCGCAGGACCTCGGCGGAGCGTTCCCGGTTGTGCTCGATGAGCTGTGCGACCCGGCGCTGCATGCCGCTGAACCGGTACTCGTGCGCCGGGCAGATCTCCATGGCGTCCTCGAACGCGATCAGGTCCAGGGACTCGTAGTAGTCCGCCAAAGGGTTGGCAGGCCCGGGCAGCTCCAGAGCGATGTGCGGGGAGATGCGCGGCAGGACGTGGTCCCCGCTGAAGATCATCCCGTGCGGCTCATCGACCAGGCATATGTGCCCCGGTGAATGCCCCGGGGTGGTGACCACCCGTAGCTCCAGCCTTTTGGCGGGCACCAGGCTGCCGTCGGTGAGCCGCAGGTCCGGATCCGCGAGGTTCTGCAGTTGGAGCAGACTCCGGTGGTTCAGGGCCACCTCGGCCAGCCGGTCCGCCGGCACGCCCCACAGCGTCAGCTCCTCGCGGTCGTTGCGCAGGACAAGGTCAGCGTCCCCGGCGGCACTGAGCCGGCGCACTTCCTTCTCCCCCAGGGCCACCCACGCTCCCGTTGCCGCGCGCAGGCGGGCGGCCATGCCGAGATGGTCCGAGTGGAAATGGGTGGCCACGATGCCCGTGAGGTCCCTCAGGCCCAGACCTGCCTGCCGCAGTCCAGCAGCCAAATGCTCCAGGCCGGCATCGCTGTCCCAGCCCGGATCGATCAGGACGGCGTCACCGTCGCCCAAGAGTAGATAACTCAGGGTATAGCGCATGGGATTGTCCGGGAAGGGGACGGGAATGGACCACACCTCCGCGCCGAGCTGCTCCACAGGCGGCAGCACCCTGTTCTGCCACGCTTCCTTCTGGGCGTGGCCGGTGAGGGTAATCGGCGGCAGGCTCATGAGTTTCCTTTCAAACAGCAAAAATGGGTGTGTGACTGGGCTTAGCCGGATCCTGAATGTCGTCTGTGCATTCTGCATACCCGAGTTATCGTGACGGTGGTGCAACAGTAGCGGTTGAGCCACGGCTTAAGCGGGCACAGTTTGCGGGCGGGGCATACGCGAATCGGGGAGGCCAATGTCTACGCTGTTAGACCAATCCGCGTCTCGAAACGTTGTACAGGAACTTTTTTGGTTCGCGGATACACGGAGGTATTCGGTGACCAGTTCTTGAATTTGGCGGGAGAAGTCGCTGGACTGCTCCAGGGCTTGTTCGACGTGCCGAGTTCCCATCGCCTCTTCGGGTCGTTGACCATCCTGAAAGCTAGCTTTCGGAATGGTCAGCTGGTTGTCCCTTTCATCCTGGATGTTCTGCGGATTTTTCCATGAACGAGGCGGACGCTCATGCCGAGGACGTCCCTACCTTCGCAGTCCCGGGCCTCGCTATGTGCTTGGCGCGGGCGAGTGTCGTGCGGGCGTGCCGCAGGACGGGTTCGTCCACCATCCGTCCTTCGAAGGTGAATACCCCGCCTGACTGCCCGGCGGCGGCGAGCATCCGCCGGGCCTGCTCCACCTCGGCAGGAGCCGGGATGAAGGACTCGCGAATGATGGGCATCTGGCCGGGATGGATGGACGCCTTGGCTGCGAAGCCGGAGGCGACAGCATCGTCGGATTCGGCTTTGAGCCCGGTCAGGTCGGCAATGTCCAGGTAGACAGAGTCCAGTGCCGCTTTCCCGGCCGCGCTTGCGGCGAGCAGCACGTGCGACCGGGCGTGCAGGGCCACGTCCCGGTACCGGCCGTCGGGCCGGCGGCTGGACGTGCCGCCCAGTGAGGCGACCAGGTCTTCCGCACCCCACATGAGGGCCGCCACATTGGGTGCTGCCGCAATGCACGGCGCGTTGATGATGCCTCTGGCTGTTTCACACAGGGCCACCAGCGAGTAGTTGGCCAGCTGTGCCAGCGACTCTGGCTCCTCGGTCTTGGCCAGCATGACGTACCTGTAGCGGGTCTGCTGGAGTGCGTGCAGGTCCATTGCGAAGTCGTCGGTGTCCGCCGGGTTGATCCTGACGATGGTCCGGTCCGGGTCCATGGGGTTCGCAATGAGGGTTTGCCGTGCCTGTTCCCGGTCCCCGGGGGCCACGGCGTCCTCGAGGTCCAAGATGACTGCGTCAGCCCGATCCATCGCCTTGCCGTAGCGGTCCGGGCGGTCGGCGGGGCAGAAGAGGATCGCCGGGCCCATCTCAAAGGCTGCCACGGCTACTCCTGTCCGGCTGATACGGTGACTTCGTGCGCCTCGCGTGTCCACATCAGGCAGGTGCGTGTTGCTTCCGCCACTACGACACCGTCCTGGTTGCGGCCGGTGTGCTTCATGCCCACCACTCCCTGGCCGGGGCGGGAGGCGGACCGCCGGACCTCTGTCACTTCCGTTTCGGTGTACAGGGTGTCGCCGTGGAACATCGGATGCGGGAAGCGGACGTCCGTGAGGCCAAGCTGGCCGATGATGGTTCCTTCCGTCATCTGGGGCACGGACTGGCCGATCATGGTGCCCAGGGTGAAGAGGGAGTTCATGAGCCTTTGGCCGAAGGGCTGGGTGGCACTCCACGCAGCATCCAGGTGCAGGCCCTGGTTGTTCATGGTCAACGAGGTGAAAAGGACATTGTCCGTTTCCGTGAGGGTGCGGCCGGGCCTGTGGGCGTAGACCGTGCCTTCCTGGAGTTCATCAAGGTAGAGACCGCGCTGCTGGATGCGTTTAGTGTCCGTGGTGTCCATGGGATTATCCCTTCACTTCTTCGAGCTGTTGCGTCGCCGCCGTTTCGGCGGTCACAGGGTCTCTGTCGCCGTCCCCGGTCTCAAGAGAGAGCGACTCCACGGTTGCCACGATCTGCGCGGCTTTGACCAGGTCGCCCGCCTTCAGGCTCAACCGCACGACGCCGGAGACCGGAGCCGTGAGCTGGTGCTCCATCTTCATCGCCTCGATGGACAGCAACGGCTGCCCCGCCTCCACGAGCTCCAGGTCCACGACGGCGACGGCGATAACTGTGCCGGGCATGGGCGAACGGACTTCTGGGGAGGCTGCGCCTGCGTCGCGTTCCAGGGAGGCGAGGCGGCGCTGGAGCCGCTCCTGCCGGCTGAGCCGCCGGGCAGCGCCGCTCCATCCGGCGATGCCGAGCCACGCGGTGCCGTCGGCGGCGACGGCGACGGCCACCCGCCGCCGGGTGCCGTTCACTGAGGCTGAGCCATCGGCAAGGGTCTTGACGCGGAACGGCTCACCGTCGATGCCGAACGTCCGGCCCTCCGCGTCCCGGCTGACGGTGACGGTGTGCGTCTGGCCGTAAACTTCCAGATGGATCGACGCCGGCACATTGCCGCTGACCCGCCAGCCGTCCCCGGTGCCCCAGGGACCGGGAGCGTCCGGCTGGCTGGTCATCAAAGCGTGGGCCACGAGGGCAAGGTCCTCTGCGCTGAAAGTCCGGAACGGCATGGAAGCGATTTTGCGGTCGATCAGGGTGGTGTCCAGGCGCCCTGCGGCGACGTCCTCGTCGGCAATGAGCAGCCGCAGGTATTCGACGTTTGTCCTAACACCCAGCAGGACCGTGTCGGCGAGGGCACGGTCCAGCACGTCGAGTGCCTGTTTGCGGTCCGTGTTCCACACGATGACCTTGGCGACCATCGGGTCATAGTGCGGTGAGACCTCCAGGTCCTGGGTGAGGGAGCTGTCCACCCGGACGCCGGGACCGGAAGGTTCCCGGATCTGCAGCAGCCGGCCGATGGACGGCATGAAGCCATGAGCTGGGTCTTCGGCGTAGACGCGCGCTTCGATCGCGTGCCCTTCGAGCTTGACGTCGGACTGGGCGACGGTGAGGACCTCACCTGCGGCGATCCGGACCTGCCATTCGACCAGGTCCAGCCGTTCGCCGTTGACGCGGACGACCTCTTCGGTGACGGGATGCTCCACCTGGAGACGGGTGTTCATTTCCATGAAGAAGAACTCGTCCGGGGCCTCGTCGGAGACCAGAAACTCCACGGTGCCGGCGCCGACATAGTTCACCGAACAGGCGGCGTCAACCGCCGCCGCGCCGATCCGTGCCCGGATTTCGGCGCCGTTGGGCAAGCCCTGGAGCAGCGGCGCGGGTGCTTCCTCGATGACCTTCTGGTGCCGGCGCTGCAGGGAGCACTCACGCTCGCCCAGGTGGATGGTGTTGCCGTGACGGTCGGCGAGGATCTGGACCTCGATGTGCCGGGGGGAGCGGACCAGCCGTTCCAGGAACAGCGTGTCGTCGCCGAAGGAGCTCTTGGCGACGCGCCGGGCGGTTTCCAGGGTGGCCGGCAGATCCTCGGCCCGCTCCACCACGTGCATGCCCTTGCCGCCACCACCGGCTGAGGGCTTGATCAGCAGCGGGAAGCCGATGCCGGCCGCAGCCTCGATCAGCTGCTCATTGTTCAGTCCGGGTTCGGCGATGCCCGGAACCACGGGAACGCCGTGCGCGACCACGTGGTTCTTGGAGCGGATCTTGTCCCCCATCATGTTGATGGAATGGACGTCCGGACCGATGAAGGCAATCCCTGCATCCACCAAAGCACGCGCGAACTCAACATTTTCCGAGAGGAAGCCATAGCCCGGGTGCACAGCCTGGGCCCCGGTGCGGCGGCAGGCATCCACCAAGGCATCAATCTTGAGGTAACTTTCCGCCGCAGCGGCGGGTCCGATGCATATCGAGACGTCCGCCTCCCGAACGTGGCGTGCGTCAGCGTCGGCCTCTGAGTATACGGCGACGGATGTTATTCCGAGACGACGCAAGGTACGGATAACGCGGCAAGCGATTTCGCCGCGGTTGGCGACCAGCACGGTGTCGAAGATTCTGGTGGTCATGTCGGTGCTTCCTTGCGCTGGTTTGGTCATGGCGGTCACATCCGGAACAGGCCGAAGGAGGTCTCCGGCAGCGGGGTGCGGGAGACAGCGTCGAGCGCCATGCCCAGCACTCGGCGCGTGTCAACGGGGTCGATGATTCCGTCGTCCCAGAGGCGGGCGGTGGAGTAGTACGGGCTGCCCTGGTCCTCGAACTGCTGTTTCACGGGTGCCTTAAATGCCGCTTCATCTTCTGGAGACCATTCCTCGCCGGCAGCCTCGTACTGGTCGCGTTTGACCGTGGCGAGCACACTGGAGGCCTGGTTGCCGCCCATCACGGAGATCCGGGATGCTGGCCACATCCACAGGAACCGCGGCGAGTAGGCCCGCCCGCACATGGAGTAGTTCCCGGCGCCGAAGGATCCGCCGATCACCACGGTCAGCTTGGGCACCCGGACGGTGGCGACAGCGGTGACCATCTTGGCGCCGTTTTTGGCGATGCCGCCGTGCTCATAGTCCTTCCCGACCATAAATCCGGAGAGGTTCTGCAGGAAGACCAGCGGGATGCCGCGCTGGTCACAGAGTTCGATGAAATGCGCGCCCTTGAGGGCGGACTCGCTGAACAGCACGCCGTTGTTGGCCACGATCCCTACGGGGTGGCCGTGCAGCCTGGCGAATCCGGTGACCAGGGTGGTGCCGTAGTTGGCCTTGAACTCATGGAATTCGCTGCCGTCCACCAAGCGGGAGATCACCTCGCGGACATCGTACTGCTCGTTCACGTCAACCGGAACCACGTCGTACAGTTCCTGCGGGTCTGCGACAGGTGGCAGCACGACCTCGGACACTTCCCAGACGGGATCGGCGGGCTTCGGCAGGGTGGAAACGATGTCCCGGATGATCTGCAGGGCGTGCTCGTCATTTTCGGCCAGATGGTCCGTGACACCGGAGATCTTTGAATGGACCTCGCCGCCGCCGAGCTCCTCCGGTGTTACGATTTCGCCGATGGCCGCTTTCACCAGTGGCGGACCGCCCAGGAAGATGGTGCCCTGGTTGCGGACGATCACTGTCTCATCACTCATCGCCGGAACGTAAGCGCCGCCAGCGGTGCACGACCCCATTACTGACGCGATCTGCGGGATACCCGCTGCGGACATTTTGGCCTGGTTGTAGAAGATGCGGCCGAAGTGCTCCTTGTCAGGGAAGACCTCATCCTGCATGGGCAGAAACGCCCCGCCGGAGTCCACGAGGTAAATGCAGGGCAGCCGGTTCTCCAGCGCGATCTCCTGCGCCCGGAGGTGCTTCTTCACCGTCATCGGAAAGTATGTTCCACCCTTGACCGTGGCGTCATTGGAGATGACCAACACCTGGCGGCCATGTACCACACCGACTCCTGCGATAACACCCGCACCAGGGGCCTCGTCGTTGTACAACCCGTTTGCCGCAAGGGGGGCAATCTCCAGGAACGGGCTGCCTTCATCCAGCAGGTAGTCAATGCGGTCCCGGGGCAGGAGCTTTCCGCGGGCAACGTGCCGCTCCCTTGATTTCTCCGGGCCTCCCAGGGCCGTCCGGGCTAGCCGTTGCCTCAAGTCCTCGGCCAGTGCTTGTTGCGCGATGGCATTCTCAGGCCATCTCGTTTCTGACGACACGAGGCTGCCGGTCTGTGTTCTCACCTGTTCTCTTCTCCAATCAGGGAAACTTGCCACAACTTTTCAGCGAGCCCGTTGTCTCTCTCGTGTGTGGTCGTTACGCTTCGGCTGTCGCCGGTGCTTGAATACTTGGTTACGGGGCAGCTCGATGGAGCGTGCGGAGAAAAGGCATGGAAGTTACCGTTTTCGACGACGTGACGGCTCTTTAAGCGGTTCGGGGGCTGTCCAGTGAACTGTGGGGGCCAGGGCCGGTGGTCCCGTTTTCTCCGCGCTGGTTCCGCACCTCCGGGCCGAGTGGCCCGCGCTAGAGGTGCGGTTCGATACTGGTCAGCTTGCGGGGGTGGGGGTAGCTTCGAGCTTTCGGCGCATTATCTTCCCGCTCGATGTCGTCGGCAGGCGGTCGACCAAGTGTATTTTTTTCGGAACTTTGTACGCTGCCAATCGAGTGCGACAGTAGGCGATCAGCTCGTCCGTATCGGCTTTTTGGCCAGGGGCCGGAACCACGTAGGCGTGCGCGATTTCACCCTTAAGTTCGTCGGGCCTCCGGCCCACGCCGACCATAGCCACTGCCGGATGCCCTATCAGGACTCTTTCGATTTCGGCCGGGTAGACGTTATACCCGCCTGTGACGATCATGTCCTTGAGCCGGTCGATGATATAGAAGTGGCCCACGCCGTCGTGTATGGAGATATCTCCGGTATGCAGCCAGCCGTCGGCATCGATGGTCTCTGCGGTAGCGGCAGGGTTGTTGAAATAGCCCATCATGACAATCGGGCCTCTGACCATGAGTTCGCCCGGTTCATTCGGTGAACACTCCCTCGTGGGGTCATCGGGCCGCACGGCCTTGAGCTGCACCCCGGGAAGGGCTACACCCACTGAGCCCTGTGGGCCGGGAGCATGCAAGGCGTGGGTGGCGCCCAAGCCAGATATTTCGGTCATTCCCCAAAGCTCGAGCAGGGGTGCCCCGCTCCGGAGTTCCCATGCGTCAATGACGCTGGTGGCGATGGTCTGCCCCCCCACAGTGCTACGGGTCAGAGATGCGATGTCGGCTTTTTCCAGGGCAGCGTCCGCTAACATCATCGCGTACATCGCGGGCACGCCTTCGAACATCGTCGCGCGGTGCTCTTGAATGTGCATCAGGGCGAGGGAGGCATCAAAACGCTTCATCAGCACAACCTGGCCGCCCGCCATGAGTGTGCCATTGATGACAACATTGCCGTAAACATGAGCCGCAGGAAGGGCCGAAACTACAACGTCGTCTGCACTGCGACCATGCATCGCGGCAGTGTAAGCACAGTTGAGGACAAGCGACCGATGCGACTGCATGGCCCCCTTCGGCCGGCCCGTTGTCCCTGATGTGTATGCGATGCACGCAAGGGCGTCGGAGTCCACCGGGTAGGGCGAAAACTGCGACCCGTCTTCCGCGAGCAGGACAGAGAACGACACCGCGTCTTTCACACCAGTTTCGAAGGTGACTACGAGGGCAAGTGTGTCAACGTCATCCAGGGCGGCACTGACGGCTTCGAGCCGGTCGCCCGAGGCGATCAGGGCTTTGGCCCCAGAGTCCTTGAGGACAAAATTCACCTCTTCGCCGGTGAGCATTACGTTGAGCGGGTTCACAACCGCACCGATCTTCAGCACGGCGTGGTAAGCCACTATCCATTCCCAGCGATTCGGGGCAAAAATTGCGACACGATCACCGGGATCAATCCCGCGACGGAGGAGACCTACCGCCACATTGCTGGACTCGCTATCAAGCTGCGCGAAAGTGTGCTGACGTTCATCGGTTACCAGCGCGGTCTTGTCTGGCCACCGCTTCGCAAGGCGAGGAAGCATCTGGCCAAGCCCATCAAGCGGCGGGAACATACGCTCTTGCGTCGTGCTCGTGGAAGTCATGGCACAACTCCTTCGTTGTAATGGGGCGTTGTTTAACGCATCCCCGTTCTAATAGGTGATTCCTCACCCGCGTCACCGGCGGTGGGTGGCTACAGAATGCCGAATGATATACAACAGCATTTGTACCCCGCGTCCGAGCTACGTCGCTGGAGGTTGTATTCCTGCGCCACCAGCGCCCGGCATCTTCTGAGCCCTGCACTCCTGATGCTCGGCTCAGTGAGCTGCAAACGGTGGTTCAGAGATGGTTGGGCTGCTGGTGGTCTTCGTCCCGGCCGGACCCGCAGCCGGTTGGCTACGGGACCGACCACACTGGGCCTTGCTCGTACTTTGGGTGCCAGGTCGAGACGGCGGCCTAAGGGAGACGGCTTAGGAAGTGGCACCTTCCGTTGCTAACGCGTTGCGGGTAACCAGCGCTCTATCGAGGAACCCGGTGATTGTGTCGCGGGCGCCTGCATACGCTGCCAGCGCGGGCAGGACGAAGAAGTCGTGGAATGACCCGTCGAACTGGGCGACCTCCACAGACGTTCCGGCGCTGTTGAGGAGTTCCGCGTAGTGAAGCCCGTCGTCGCGCAGCGGGTCATGTCCGGCGACGATGACGAGGGCCTGGGGGAGGTCGGCGAATGACTCCGCGTTTGCCGGGGTGGCCCGGGGGTCGATCCTGTCGGCTTCCGTGCTTAGGTATTGGTCCCAAAACCAGAGGGTGTCGGCGGCAGTCAACACAGGCGCGTTGGCATGTTGGATCCAGGAGGTCCGCTCAACTGCGTACTCCGTGGCGGGACATAGCAGCACTTGGGCAACCAGGGGCTTGTCGTGGCCGCGGTCTGAATGTGTGATAGCAGCTGAGATGTTGCCGCCTGCGCTGTCACCGCCTATTGCAATCAGCGCCGAATCCAGGCCCAGTTCCCCCGCATTGCCACGGAGCCAGGCCAAGGCTGCTTGGCAGTCCTCAAACGGGACCGGGAATTTGTGCTCGGGTGCCAGTCTGTAATCGACGGACGCCACGGCAATGTTGTTCGTCCGCACGATGTCGCGGCAGAGGTAGTCGACCCCCCCGTCGATGGACCCCATCGTCCAGCCGCCGCCGTGAATGTAAAGCAGGACTGGCACCGGGAGCTTCGAATCGGGCCGGTAGAGCCGTACCCGCACGTCTCCGTGGGGGCCGGGTGCTGCGTGTTCGGTCACCTGGTTGACCTCCGGGGCCGGCGGCGTTTGTGCTTCTGTTTGTGCAGCAAACGCCCGGACGCCTTCGACGCCCAATCCGGACAGGCCAGCCGGAAGGGCAACAGCGAACATATCGGCGACCGCCTGGGCGTCGGAGTCGAGCGGGGCGCTGGTGTGGTTGGTGGGCATAATAGTTCTCCTCATCGGTTGGCGGACACAGGGTCCCGCGGTCAGGACTGGCTTGTCAGCCCAGCTTGCTGTTGTCCATCGTGTCGAATAGATTCTTCGTGTCGAAGACCTCGAGGACCTTAGTGATCTTGCCCTCAGCAGCCTCGATGACGATCGAGTAGCTGTTGCGGTACTGCTGGCCCCACCGGGTGATGGCGTTCATCGTGAAGACCATGCTGGCGTGCGTCTCAGTACCGAACGCGGCAAGGATCTCCGGCGTCATCTGTTCCGGATCGTAAAACTCGGTCATCACTTTTTTGAGCATCGCCTCGACGTTCTCGCGTCCGACGTGTGCCCCGCCAACGCCTTCCCAAAGGCTCACCGGAAGGTGCCATTCCACATCGTCGGCAAGATGGTCCAGGACTGCGGGGTAGGACATGTACGGAAGCAGTTCAAGGGCTGTGGTCATGTTGTCTCCTTGCAGGGGCCGGGTGTGCTTCTTCACACACCCGGCGGTTCAGTGGGTGATTAGGTCAGGCGGCAAAAGGGTCTATGGCAGCCGTGTGCTTCTCTTCGCGGAAGGCGTTGAATACAGCAATCGGGTCCAGGAACTCACGGACGTGCATCGGCGGCAGGACCTCCTGCCGGAAGGGGGCGGGTGTCAGGGGCGGTCCCGTTCGCACCTGCGCCCTAGTTGACGTGTCCCTAGCTGGAGACGGAGACTGTGTCTTTTTCGAGGAGAAGGCCGTCGAATGTGCCGGAATTCCACCAGTCTTCGATCATGTTCCAGAAATCGATTTCGCTGACGCTGTGGACGTCGTTCCAGAATCCATGTGAGATGTCGCCTTGCCCGCTATAGTAGCCGGGGGTGCAAGCCGCCAGGTAGGCCATGCGAGGGGCCGCTGTTTGGCGGGTCTTTTCTACCCAAACGTCCTGGGCATTCAGGTCTGGCTCGACGGTGGAGACGCCGGTAGCCCGTGCGTGGGCGATGATGCGTGCAGCATGCCGGGCCTTCCGGTCCAACATATATGTGTAGTTGACCAGGTAGGCGTTCTGACTCATGCCAAGCTCGATGAAGTTCGGGAAGCCGTGCGAAAAAAAGCCGTGCAATGTCTTAGCACCGTCAGCGAAGTGTGCCCGCATTGACAGTTCGTCCCGGCCAATGACGTCGTATCCGTATTGGTCCGCGGCGGAGCTGCCCGTTTCAAATCCGGTGGCGAAGATGATGCAGTCCACGTCGTAGTGCGTGCCTGCGACGACAATGCCTGTCTCTGTAATCGCCTCGATGCCGGTCCTTGCGGCAACGAGCTTAACCGAAGGAAGATTGAAAGCGTCCAGATACTCGTCATTGAAGGTTGGACGCTTGCAGACGTAACCGAACCAGGGCTTCAACGCCTCAGCGGTTTCGGGGTCACTGACCTTGGACTCGATGTGGGCGTGGATCTCCTGCACCATCTGCATATCGGAAATTTCGGCCAGCGCCATCTGGTCTTCAACAGGTAGCTCCGTCGCAGGCACGTCGACAAGGTGGTGCCCTCTGAGCGTAGGAAACAGACGCGACCAGATGTCATCGACGAGGTCCTCTTCACGTGGGTGGCCGTGCAGCCAGGCAAGGAAGTTGTCATGTCGGACGTCTTGCCAACCGGGCTTCAGTGACTTCACCCACTCCGGGTCGGTGGGTCGGTTGTTACGGGGCCCGACCACGCTCGGAGTGCGCTGGACAACGAACAGCTCCTTCGCCTCCTGAGCCAGGTACGGCACGGCCTGGATTGCGGTCGCACCAGTTCCGACAATCGCAACGCGCTTGTCGCGGAGGTTCACGAGGTCACCCTTGGGGCTGCCTCCCGTGTAGTCGTAATCCCACCGGCTCGTGTGGAAGATCTTGCCCTTAAACTCACCGATCCCTGGAACGCGGGGGAGCTGGGGCTTGTTGAAAGGTCCGTTGGCGCGCAGGAGGAACCGGCTACGCAGCACGTCGCCCCGGTTGGTCCGCACCTCCCAGCGCTTGGCATCCTCGATCCAGCGGGTTTCCGTGACAGTTGTTTGGAACAGCGCGGCGCGGTAGAGATCGTAGTGCCTGCCAATGCGCTGCGCGTGTTCAAAAATCTCGGCGCCGTCAGCGTAGCGCTTGGAAGGGATGTAGCCGGTCTCTTCGAGGAGGGGCATGTAAATGTACGATTCGACGTCGCACTGGACGCCCGGGTAACGATTCCAATACCACGTACCGCCGAAGTCCCCCCCCTGCTCAATGATGCGGAAGTCCGTGATGTCGTTTTTTGTGAGATGAGTACCAGCCAGCAGGCCACCAAAACCGCCACCGAGCACGACAACTTCGAGTTCCTCGACAATGGCATCGCGTTGAATCGGGGATGAGTACGGATCGAGATCCTCGAGTTCCCTTGTGTCGGACAAGCCCTGGAACTGGGCCAAGGTTTCCTGTTTGAGGCGGGCGTCCCGCTCGACGGCATACCGCTGACGGACTTCGTTTGGGTCGAAGCCGACAGCGACCGGGGTTCCGGAGATGGGGAGGTCAACAGTCATGATAATCCTTTGGCAGAAGAGGGGGACGGGCCGTCCCAAGAGGCGTAAGCGCGTCTGCCCTTGCCGGTATTCGGTAGTGGCGATGTGGGCGGGACGACCAGTGGTGACGGCGGCCCCGCCGACCGGCTAGGGGTGTTGCCCAACCCTCTGATCGAAGTCCGCCGGTTAAGGCGGGGTGGCAGCTGCTGCATTGCAGATCCATAATCGACAGATTGTCAGGTTCCTTCGACAGGATGTCATATTGTTGCCTGCATCACAAGGGGTTGCTTCAACCGAGAATTCCCTGCCGTCGATCGCGGGAGGTGGTTGAAGGTTTTGTTCCCGCACAACTCCGACATAACGGCGTTGTGCGAGACCCGGCACCCCCTGAATGCGTGTACGCGAGTCAGGGAACGTTTCAGCGGGCCGTCAAAGCCGCAACTGGCAGGTGTCCCGGGCAGCGGGGGAGCCGGCGGGTCTGCGTGGCGTCCCGGAAGGACGCAGGATGGCAGGTCCGAGGTAATTGCCATCCTGGCGTGCGTGCCTGGCGTGCTAGGCGGACAGGAGGAGTGTGCCGCTCCTGACGAACGGTGGGAGGGTATACCGCAGGGGTTTCGGGAAGACGCCCATCAGGCCAGGGGTTGCAGCCTTGGCAGGGGCGGGCCTTCACATAGGTTGGGCTAGCGAGGAGCGGGCGCCTGACCAACGGCCGGCCAGAGTCCGCTGCGCGGACCCCATATTGCGGCCAGGAACATTCGAGTGAGCAGATCGACGTGTCGATTCATCTCCTGCTGATCTGACCCGGCGCGTACTGCTCGGTAAAAGGCGTCGGCGGTGGCATGGAGAAGCGTCCCGGCAAGATCCTCATAGTCGCTACTTACTGGCTCCGCTCGACCCAGATCGCACTCGAGACGGATGTACTCGGAAAGCTGCGTTGTGAACTCCTGCATGGACTCAGCCCACATGGCTTCCATGGAAGGGTCGATGTCGCGGACTTGTGTAAAGGCGATGAGGAGCTCTGCGTGATTACGCCACACCTCAGCCGTGGTGGAGAGCGAACGCCGCACGTGGTCGTGCAAGGAATCACCCTGTAAAGCTGGCCGCCAAATACCGCTGCGTGACTTGAGCTCCGACCAGACATCCGCGACGGCCACCGTGAGCGCAGTTTCTTTAGTATCAAAGTAGAAGTAAAAACCTGAGCGGCTCAGCCCGGCCGCCTTCGTAATATCGCTGACCGACAGCGAGGACAATGGCTGCTTACTCAGTAGGGGAGGCAGTGCGTCAAGAATGGCGCGTCGTTGCCGTTCACCCTTGCTTAATTGGGCGCGGCGATCTCCTGCCACAGGGGTAAGCGGTACGGAGGTCATGTGTCCATTATTCCCTACGCGGTGTTGATTCACTGCGATACTCCGGACCCATCCTCCACGGGGGGTAGCGCTGGCCAAACCCGGGCCTTTATGCGGCGACGGCCGGCAGTTCAGGTTCACCTCCCGGCCGCGAGCCAAACCGGGTTATCCCGCTCCCTGTTGCACCATCTTTGCTGGACAGTAATGTCTTTGAGAAGTATGAGCCGGTCCACGGCAGCAGGCCTGGCTGTCATAAATGAGGCAACAGCCTGGGAGAGACGTTCCTTAGCTTCCAAGGGATCCTGGGTCTTTCCCGTAGCTATCCACGGGCTGCAGTAACAGTTCGTGCAGAAATTCAGGGCCGCCCAGATTGTGTGCACGCCGATATCGAGCAACTTCCGCTCACCGACGTCCGTGGTCACCCAGACGAATCCGTTTTCGGGAAACGTCATGTCAACGCGCCCGGTCCACAAGGCCCCGGTTTCAGGATCCCTGACAGCGATGCGGTGGCCAAGGGCGAGGGACAGGAAGACGTCAGTTTCGCATTCTGTCAGAGACTCTTTCAACCCGTACCTCGAGCCTGCGTCCAGAGTCGCCCTGCGCAGGGAACAGCCGTCCCCGCGGGCGGCGGGGCAGATCAGGTTAAACAGGCTGCCGGCCGGTGCGCCGGAGAGACCGCTCTGCCGTCCGTTCATCGCAGCTCGGTCTCCCACCTTTCGAGTGTCACACCGCGTGGAACGTCGCTGTCCAGGCGCGCTTCATAGCGGCCCGGGGCGAGCCGGGTCACCAAGATACCGACCTGTTCAGCCCTCGCCGCCGGTTTCAGGAGATGCACCGCTTCATCCAGGGCGGCGTCTAGTTCTTTTCGGGTGTGAACGGCGACGACGAGACAACGGGTTGTTGTGTGCATGGTCATTAATCCTTACTCTGAGGGCGCTGCGGTGGTCAGTACTTTGGGACACGCAGATGTCTTGGCGTGGAGGGACGAGCGGCAGCCCGCCGGCGTGATCAAACCAAGGCCAAATCCCTGCGATCCCGGCGGAACCCAGGGAACCAGGCTGCCGGCTGAAGAAGGGGCAGGACCGCCGAACGCCAGAACGACGGCAGTCTGCTCCCGAGCCCAGTGAGGTAGCTTCACAACATCTTCCAGGGATCGCTGAATCCAGGTGAGGGCGGCCAAGTCATCGGAGCTTTGGGCCGGGTCGATTGAAACGCCTTCAGGAGCGCAGCCCGGCGGCTGATCCTGCCGGAAAGGTTGAGGATCAATGCCGGAATCATGGCCAGGGATTCACCCGCGACAGGTCCGCGAAAGCTCCCTTTCCATCCCCACAGTCGGTGGCTGAGACCGTGAGGTCCAGGCCGGAGGTACATGTGTGCTCCTGTAGTGATTGACGCGGGGCAGGGGAGTAAGCGCTATGCGGATGGTGCAGGGTGTCGCTTGCCGGGACCCCTCGGCGTTTCCTCAACGGCCAGGACAACGGCCCAGGTCAGAACTCATGGGAACGCACCGATATGCGTCGATTCGGCCGGCACGATCGACTCGGATGGAACAGCAATCTTCTGCGTCCGCCCGGTATCCGGGCAGGAGTGGGAGGTGCCCGTCGTGTTTCCGTGGAATGTGAGCCAAGCAACATCAAGACATAGCGTCTTCGCTTTTCAACAGGTTGTCATTATGCCCGAACGTATCCATCCGCCAATATCAGCGCTCTGCGGCTGGCACGATTGGCGAAGGCATCGCATTGGTCTGCCTATTGTGTTTCCCGCCACTTTATGACATCTTGTCTATGGTAATTGACGCAGCGTCGAGTTTTTGGGCCCCAATCGGGGCGGGGAAGAACATTCACGGCATCACCTTCTCGCTCGGCCGCTCGTCATTCCACTGACCGAACGAAGGAGTTCGATATCAGTCCCAAGTTGTCTTTCGATGGCCCGCCGGTAAGCGCCAGCCTTAAGCGGCCTAGATTCCCGAGAGATACTCCAGCCTGTCGCCACTTCTGACCCTTGGTCTCATTGCCGCAGAATCCTCTCCACATCATCATTTCCACACGACATTCCAGGAGCCACCATGACCACCACCGCACCAGCCGGGTTTTTTATTGATAATGATTGGGCCGCTCCGTCCACGCCGCGGCGAATCAACATCATCGAGGCGAGCACCGGCGATATCGTAACTTCAGTCCCAGAAGCGGCTGAGCCGGACGTTGACGCTGCGGTCCAGGCAGCACGGCGTGCATTCGATAGTTCCGAGTGGTCGGCGTGGACTGCGGAAGATCGGGCGAAGGCGATCTACTCCCTTGCTGACGCCCTCGAGGCGCGGGGCGGTGCCACTGCCCAAGCGGTCAGTACTCAGAACGGTATGCCGATTTCGGTCTCCTCGGCTACCGAAGCAGTCTTTCCGGCCCTCTTGTTGCGTTACTACGCGGACCTTGCGGCGGCGCAGCCCGCGGAGGAACGCCGGAGCAGCTTTGTCGGCGGGACCACCCTGGTGCGCCGTGAACCCATCGGGGTTGTCGCCGCGATTGTGCCTTGGAACTTCCCTCAGTCGTTGACCTTTTTCAAGCTTGCCCCGTTGCTTGCTGCAGGGTGCACCGTTGTCCTCAAGCCCTCACCCGAGACCGTTCTGGACTCATACGTGCTTGCTGAGGCCATTGCCGAATCCGATATCCCTGCGGGTGTAATCAACATTGTGCCCGGTGGCCGCGAGATAGGCGCCTACCTCGTTGCGCACCCGGGTATCGATAAAGTCTCCTTCACCGGATCGACTGCCGCCGGACGTGCCATCGGCGAGACTTGCGGACGGCTTATCCGTCCGGTCACCCTTGAACTCGGCGGCAAATCGGCGTCGATCATCCTCGATGACGCCGACCTTGCATCCTCGCTGGAGCAGTTCTTTGACGCCACTCTAATGAATAACGGCCAAACCTGTTTCCTGGGCACACGCGTACTCGCGCCTAGGAGCCGCTATAGCGAGACGGTGGACATACTCACCGACTTCGCCCGTTCACTAACCGTCGGCAACGCACTGGACCCGGCCACCCAGATTGGCCCGCTGGCCACGGCTACGCAGCAGCAGCGGGTTCAAAAGTATATTGAGCGAGGCGTTGCAGACGGTGGCCGTATCACCACCGGCGGAGGCAGGCCGGCCGGCCTGGATTCGGGGTGGTTCGTTGAGCCCACCATTTTTGACAACGTAAACAACTCCCACACCATCGCGCGTGAGGAAATATTCGGTCCCGTACTGGCGGTGATTCCCTACGGCGACGTAGACGAGGCGGTCAAGATAGCCAACGACTCGGACTTTGGCCTCGGCGGTACGGTATGGACCAGCGATCAGCAGCGCGGACTGGATGTCGCACGTCGTGTGAAGACCGGCAGCATCGGGATCAACAATTATGTCCTAGACATATGCTCCCCGTTCGGCGGTATCAAAGGAAGCGGGCTTGGTCGCGAGCTTGGACCGGAGGGATTGGCCGCTTACCAGCAGACCAAGTCCATTTATCTCCCCGCAAGTGACACCACGGTCTGACACTTCATCCCCCTAATAGAAAGACAATCAGGTAGAGCATGAAAATTCACGCAGCCGTACTTCGCAGTGAAGACAAACCGTTGGACATCGAAGAACTTGAGCTGGCCGACCCGGCACTGGATCAGGTTTTGGTCCGTATTGTTGGCGCCGGTCACTGCCACACAGATGTCTTGCCGCGCGCTGGAGCCGGTGACACTCCCCCAATTGCGTTTGGCACGCCCCCCATCGTGCTGGGCCATGAAGGAGCCGGCGTCATTGAGGCGGTGGGCGCGGGGGTAACCACGGTCGCCGTCGGAGACCATGTGGTGTTGAGCTTTGACTCCTGCGGAAAGTGCCACAACTGTCGCGACGCCCACCCGGCATATTGCGACACGTTCCTGGCCCGGAACCTGGGCGGCCACGGAATCGACGGATCCACTCCGCTCACCGACGACACGGGAAGCGTGGTGGCGAGCCGCTGGTTCGGTCAATCGTCGTTTGCCACGCACTCACTCGTAGACGCAAAAAACGTCGTCGTGGTAGACAAGGACCTTCCCCTGGAGCTGCTCGGACCCCTCGGATGTGGGGTGCAGACCGGCGCGGGCTCCGTTCTCGAAGTCTTGGATGTTCGTACGGGAGAAGGCATCGTCGTAGTCGGAGTCGGCGCCGTCGGGCTGTCCGCCATTATGGCAGCCAAAGTCGCCGGCGCTCATCCGATCATCGCCGTGGACCTTAACCCTGTGCGACTCGACCTCGCGCGGGAACTTGGCGCCACGCATACCATCACAGCCGGTACCGGAAATCTCACTGAGCAAATCCGCGCAATTGCCCCTGCCGGCGTCCGCTACGGACTGGACACCACCGGCCTGCCCCACGTCATCGCGGCCACTCTTGACGCCCTCGCACTGCGTGGCACCCTGGGTATGGTAGGCGTCCAGCAAGGTGATCTGGCAATCGCACCATTGGCGTTGACGGCTGGCCGGACACTCACCGGCATTCTCGAAGGCGACGTGAACCCGCAGACGTTCATTCCTCGCCTCATCACGCTATGGCAGGCCGGCAAGTTCCCCTTCGACCGGCTCATCACCACCCTTCCACTCTCGGAAATCAATTCCGCCGAGGAGCGTGTCCTCGCCGGAGAGATCGTCAAACCGGTACTTCTACCCGGCGCCTAACAGCAAGCCGGGCTGAGCAGCCGGAGGCCCTTGCCCAAAAAACAGGCAAGGTGCCGCACGGACGCAGTCGTCAGGGTGCCTCGTGCAGCTTTCCGAGACCGAGGCACCCTGAAGAGGTAGTGCAGACGCTCACCTGCAGATTCCCGCTGTAGCAATACCCAGGTTTCGGGTGTTGTCGCACTACATCTACAAGAAGCTACGACAGCCAGATTCACAAACCCAAGCTGCGGCAGTGCACCTGCGCTGAACAAAAGGAGACCTCTGATGCCTAGTTACCGCCACGAGGATTGGAACCAGTTGGTTGGCGCCTTTGTGGAAGTTCGAAAGGGCAAACGTAGTCTCAGACGTGGATTCGTTGACGACGCCATGCCAGATTCTTCTGCCATATGGCTTTCTGCCGATGGATTCGACGGCAGGACTTTTGTTGACAAGGCAGAAGGCTATGAAGTCTGGGTTGAACCCCAGCAGCTGGAGGGCGAGGTTGCTTACCGCATGACGTCATCCGCCCTGCACGGAATAAGCGCAGAAACACAGTGAGGCAAAGCAGTTCGCCACGAAACGCTCGATGTTCAAGTCCAAAATCCACCGAACGACAGTTACCTAAGCGGATCTGCACTACATAGGGTCCGTCACCTGGACCTGGACCTGCTCGATGCTGCCGACTCCTTCTGGGTGAACTAGCGGCGAAATAGCCACGAACTAAAACTAAGGAAGCAAACAGCCATGACGAACAAGGGATGGTTATTTAGCGAGTTCCAGCAGCCTCTAAGCCTGGTTGACGTGGGGGACCCCCAGCCCGGGCCTCGGCAGGTAGTCGTTGACGTGGCGGCAGCTGGGCTCTGTCACTCAGACCTCGGGATCATCGATGGTTCCGGCGCCGCTTGGATTTCGCAGCGACCCATTGTCCTGGGGCACGAAGTCGCAGGCGTCATCAGCGAGCTCGGCGCGGAGGTTACTGATTTCGAGATTGGTGATCGCGTCGCCGTCGCCCTGATTTCGCATCCGGTGGGCTTCAGAGGCCCGATCGCCCCTGGGCTGTCCCGAAATGGTGGGTTCGAACAGCACGCTGTCGCCGATGACATTGAACTGGTGAAGTTGCCGGACAATGTTTCCATGGTGCAGGGTGCGGCTGCCACAGACTCGGTCACGACCGCTTACCACGCAGTCGTGACGACCGGCGGGATCACCCAAGGCACCGTCGTCGGGGTCATTGGCACGGGTGGCCTCGGGCTGAACGCCGTCCAGATAGCCCGATACTTGGGTGGCGTAGTCCATGCCGTGGATATCAACCAAGCCGCCAGGCAGCGGGCACTCGAACTCGGAGCCACGTCCGTTCACGCCGCCGTCACAGAACTCGAACCATTCGAGCCCGAGGTCGTGCTCGACTTCGCGGGGGTCGGCCAGACCACCGCCGATGCCGTCGCAGTGGTTCGCCCGGGCGGCCGTGTGGTTCTGGTTGGACTTGGCAAGACCGAGGCGACCATCTCCACGAACGCGTTGATCCTCAAGAACGTCAGTCTCGTTGGATCACTCGGGGGGAGCAAGGAGGACCTCCAACGGGTCCTTGAGTTGATCTCAACAGGAGCCATCGACAACGTCATAACCGAAGTCGCGTTTCACCAAGTACCGGACGCTGTGGACATGCTGTCAGAAGGCAGGATAACCGGACGCCTCGTTGTAAGGGTCAATCCTGACATCACATGAGTGGCACGATCGCTGTGTGCTGAGCACATCATCCTGAAAGATCCTGGGGGGCGAAACCTGGTCACCACGCCCCTAGTCAATTAGCTTCCCTTCCACAGATGCCTAAACGAACACACCACCGACGCCAGGTACCAGTCGGCCGTCTCCATGTTGCGCGTACTCTCGGGCAAGACGACTTTCAAAACATCGCTGTCAGCGGGAGAGGAAGGCATTGAAAGCCGCTTGCGGTGAAGAGTCACTGTGGATTAGCAAGAGTTAGCGCAGCAGTTCCTGGCCCAAGCCAGGGAGCAGGGCAACGACCCTGATGGATACCTGGAAGGTCCGGCACGGCCCGAGCGCGGGGAGCGTCATCGCTGACTCCTGGCGGAGGGATCTCCGGCAGGTCATCCAGCTGGGGTGTCTGGTCCACGACGTAGCCGGTGGCCGCCAGCGCGCCCTGGTGGAGGAAAGCGGCGACCTTGAAAAAGCGAGGCGGGATGTCCACGCCCCTGTATACCGGGTCGCCGGCGCCGAAGACCGGTCAGGTGAACGCGACGACCCGCTGGCCGTTCTCCGCGCGTTCTCCTGCAGGTAGGACTCACCTGGGCGTAACGCCCGGCGATTCCCTGCGCTTCGACGACTGAACTAGTCCCGAAGACCCCTTTTCATAGGTACTCCCTTGGCAGTTTTGAAGAGCCCACAGTGGACCTTCTGTTAACCTGCGCCAACGCGGCCAGTCCGAAGTGGCTTACGGGAGGTCGTAGGGCAGTGTTTTGTATGCGGTGTTCTTGTTCATGTTCCAGCCTGCGACCAGGCCTGAGCCGATCATTTGGTCGCTGAGGCGGGCGAGTCGGTAGGCGGGGTCGGTGTCGAGGGCGAGTTGGAGGAATTGGTGGGCTTTGCTGCCTCTGCCTTCCCACCAGTTGATGTAGCCAATGGCCGTCAGAATGGGGGCTGCGTGCTCGGCGCTGGTGCGAGTGTAGGCGTGCAGGAGCAGTTGTTGTGCCCATTCGATGCGTGACCATTTCGGGGCGGCTTCGGTTTGGGCGAACAGGATTTGTTGCATGGGCTCGTTCATTCCTGGGATATCGGCGATGAGCCGGTCGCGGATCGCCGGGAACTGCAGGTGGGCGACCAGTGCGTGGCAGTCATCGTCGTTGGGGAAGGTCTTGGAGTCGAGCATGTTGGCCCAGAGTTTCCGGCCTTGCTGGAGCGCGGTGTCGGTTGGTAGGGCGGCGATGGAGTCTATGTGGTGTTCGACGGCGGCCGCTTTGGCTGCTGCCTGGCCGGTGGTGGGGAGGGTGATCCGGTCAGTGGGTTCGATGTAGCTGCCGCGGTAGATGAATTCGGCGTTGATCGCGCTGGTCTGGGTGGAGTTGACGGGCAGGGCGAGGTTGGTGCCGGGTTCGCCGTCGTAGGGGGAGAAGGTTTCGTCGCCGACGAAGAGTCCGTCCCGGATCGTGATGCCCTGTTCGGCGAGGACGCCGGTGAGCGCTGCGATGGTGCCGGCGTGGGGTCTGGCCTGTCCGTGCTGCGCTGTTTCGTTGGTGTAGACGGAGAAGATGATGGACGTCGCGTTGGTGTCGCTGGTGAGGTAGTGGGCGACGGTGCGTGCGTAGGGGAGTTCCTGTCCGGGTTGGCGGGGCAGGTCGATCCGGAGGGTGGCGCCGATGCTGTTCTCGTTGAGGGTGATGCAGACGAGGCTTTCCTGGGGCCAGAAGCCCAGGGTGTGCCCGATGAAGCTGAGCACATCTGATGGTGTTGTGATCGTGAGCTTTTCCATGATCCCGTGTTTCCCTTCACCCTTTGTGTTGCCGTGATTTTCTGCGGTTGTTGGTTGTGGGCGTCGTTCTGGTAGGGGACCAGCCGCTGGGTTGAGGGGCCGGAGTGCAACTTGGGGGACCGGCGCCGGGGGCGAAAACTTCATCCGGGGCCAATGGTTCGGTCTTTCAGTGCAGAAGTTTTCGGTTCCGGGGTCGGCGCGGTAGCGCCCTGGTTGCGCCGAGGTCCCGCCCAGCGATCATGGGGCATATCAGAATGACAAGCAGCGATGGAACTTCCACTTGTCTATCGAAGCGGAGGAGTGAAGCGGCATGACTTCGCCATCAGCAATGGTTCCGTTCGCGGGGCGCCGCCTTCCGAGCGGAAACCCATGTCGGGGACGTTTGGCAAGCAGGGAAAACGCGATGTGACCCAGCATTGGGAAGCGTCAGGTTTGGATCCAAGAAACCATCGCGGGGAAATGAAAATCCCACCCCTCCTGAACGGCTCCGGAGCTCCTGCCTGACGTCAGCTTGGGATGTACTCCAAAGGCACCTGGGAGAAAGTTTCGTGTTTCCTCTTAAGGGGAAAGCCCTCGACCGGAGCGGGTCGAGGGCTTTCCTCATGTGCAGTGTTGTGGAGGGGATTGAGGTCTACGGTTTAGAACCATTCGCCTGGGTCCCGCCGTGTGGAGTCTCGAAGAGCAGGTGCTCGCCTTCCAGCACTTCGCGGTCTGCCGGTGCGACGGTGGCACGCGCGCCCTTGCTGCCGGTCTCGGGGAGAGTGAAGTAGACGATGAGGGAGAGGGTGACAATGGCGATCATGTAGTACGCAACGAACATGGGCTGTCCGGCACCGACGAAGGCAGCGGCGATAAGTGGTGCGGTGCCACCGAAGACGGCGATCACGATCTGGTGCGCGAAACCGATGCCTGCTACCCGGACTGAGGCCGGGAACAGCTCGGCCTGGATTGTCGGGTAGACCGCCTGCCAGATTCCGAGAACCACCCACCCGGACGCTGAGACAAGAACGTAGACCCAGAAGCCTGGCTGGTTCAGCAGCAGAAGCAACGGGTAGAAGAGTACGATCATGCCGATGGCGCCGATGATGGGGAAGATCTTGCGGCGGCCGAGGCGGTCCGAAAGGTATCCACAGACCGGCACGATGACCACGAGCAAGACCAGCCCGATAACGCTCCCGGCCAGGGTGGAGGACAGGTCCCGGCCGGTGGTCAGCTTGGCGTAGGTGGGGAGGAAGGTGGCCCAGGTGTAGTAGGCCACGGCCGGGGCAGAGAGTGCCGCCGCCTGGAGCAGAGCCTTCGGGTGTTCGCGGAGCAGGTCCTTCAGGCGCGCCCAGGCGGACTTTTGATCGACGAGGGCAGCTGCCTCAAACTCAGGGGTCTCATCCGAGCGGGCCCGCAGGATGAGACCGGCGACGCCGAGGACGCCGCCGATGACGAACGGGATTCGCCAACCCCAGGCTGCGAGTTCGGCGGGAGCAAAGGATGCTGTCACGATTGCGGCCGAACCGGTCGCTGCGAGGGTCGCAAGGCCGCTTGCCATGTTGGAGAACGAGCCGAACAGGCCCCTCCGGTTAGCGGGAGCGTGTTCGACCATGAACGCGATGGCGCTTTGCTGCTCGGTGCCGGCCGAGATTCCCTGGAGGATGCGTGCAACCAGGAAGAGAACAGGTGCTGCGTAGCCGATCGTCGCGAATGAAGGGGTAAGGCCGATGATCAGAGAGCCGAGCGCCATCCCGGAGATGGACAGCGTCAGGATGAGCCGGCGGCCGTAGCGGTCGGCCAGCGGCGAAATGATGATTCCGCTGAGCGGGCGTATAACAAAACCGACCGCATAGGTGAGCAGCGCTGCGACAAGAGACGCAAACGGGTTCTCACTTGGGAATATCTGTCCCGCGAACACTGCTGCCAGCAGCCCGTAGATGTACCAGTCGTACCACTCCACAAAGTGGCCGATCGTTCCGGCCACCATGTTGACGGAGCGCCGGGGCGGCTCGGGCACTTCCGGAAGGCCCGAGCTGTCGAGCGCATCTTTTGAGGTCTTCATTGAACTCTCCATACTTTCACGTTTTGCTGAGGAGGGGTTACGGATTGAACCGGAGGCAATCGGTCCTTCGGCTTGTCACCGGAACGAATAAGATCGATTGCTGAGATCGGTTGCAGAGATCGGTTGCAACAACACTAAGGGCGACGAAAGAGACTTGTCAACGTCTTTTTGTGAGCGGCGTCGCAGGTTCGGGCATTGCCGCCTCCAGGGGAGGGCAAGCCCTTTGTGCAGTGGAGGCAGACGTGTTGCCTCGGTCGATTTAGGGGTGGTAGCGCCCATTCATGCTGCGGGCTGTAAGAACGGCCCGCGAGAAACTGATTAAAATGAGCTGTTCTGGCGGTTGGGCCGTCACCCCTCTGCCGGAAGGGGTGTCTCGTTGTTGAAGTCCAGGTACTGCACACCGGACCACGCGCATTCCAAACTTCCGTAGACGGACCAGTACTCATCCCAATGGGAAAGTTTCCACTGGTCCCGTTCCAAGCCGCGGCGGGTTAGCCGGTCCCGCAGAAGGTCCTGGGGAACCCTCACCCGCACCACCGTGGTCGCAGAAGCTGGCCAATGGAACTTTTCTGCCGCGCGCGTCAGAAAATCCGGTTCATCGAAGTAGGCCCCGAAAGGGGCATCGAGCACGACCGAGCGGCCCAGGCGAAGATTCGCCCCGGCGACGTCCATAAGTGTCTCGTACTCGAGGGGAAGCAGGTTGTCGCGATAGTAGTCGTTGGATTCCCGGTCGGTGGGGTCGTGTCCGGTTGCCTTCAGCGCGAACTCGACGAAGCGTCCGCATACGCGGTCCTTGTCCAGGTATGCCGCGTTGTGTTCCTTTGCTGTTTTCTGCGCGACCGTCGTTTTCCCTGAGCCGGCCGGGCCAATAACGATATAGACGCTGGGGATCGTCATCGGCGGGCCTCTGCCACGGCTGACAGGAACTCCTCGGCGGCTTTGGTGACGAGGGTAAAGTCGCCGTCCGGCTGCCATGCTTTTGTCACGTAGCTGCCGACGCCGACACCTGCTACGCCTGCCGCGAACCATTCGCCGACGTTCTCTACGGTCACGCCGCCTGCCGGCATGATCGGCAGGTGTGCGAGCGGGGCGAGAACGGACTTGGCATAGGGGATTCCGCCGGCTTCGGTGGGGAAGAGCTTGAGGATGTCAGCGCCGGCCTCGGCGGAGTTGACTAGCTCGGTCGGTGTGTAGGCCCCGCTAATAGTGGGTACCTGGTACCGGTTTGCTGTCCGGATCATTGCCGGATTCAGCTGGGGACTCACCAGGAATTCAGCCCCGGCGCGGATGCACTCGTAGGCCGAGTGCTCGTCCAGCACCGTTCCGGCCCCGATCGCTACTCCATTGGCCCCATGCCTGGCGGAGAGGCGGCGGATTACATCGACGGCACCCGGGATCGAAAGTGTGATTTCAAGGGCGCGGAAGCCTCCGGCGATGGCAGCTTCGGCAACGCGTTCTGCCAGGTCAGCGTTCTCGAGGCGGACGATGAGGACGGCGCCGGATTCGTCGATGGTCTGCAGGGTGCGAAGTTTCTTGTACATGGGTGCCTTTCTTGGGGCCCAAGCGTGTTGATGCTCCTTGTTGCCTGGGCCACTGTTGAAGTGTCGTTGACAAACTTTCCCACCATCCATACTGTTATTGCAACCGATCTCAGCAACCGATCTCATACAAGGGGGTATCGCGGTTGACTTACGAACGCACAATCATTCTTGGTGCTTCCCATTGGCACACTCCGCTGTACGCAAATGCCATCGCTGAAGTGCACCAGGTCGTCGGTGTCAGTGACGACGACGTGTCCCTCGTGCAGGGGTTGGCTGATGGCTGGGGAGCGCCGGTGGAAGCTGACTGGCGGAAGCTGGTTGACCTTCCCGATGTTGGCCTTGCCTACGTTTTTGGCCCGCACGATGGTATGGCGGAGAAGTGTCATGCCCTGATCGAACGCGGTATCCCGTTCGTGGTGGAAAAGCCGCTGGGAACGTCCCTTGCCGAACTATCTGCAGTGCGCAAAGCGGCCGATGCAGCCGGTGTGCCCGCCACCGTCCCACTCATCCAGCGGGACGGCCCCACCGACCGGTGGCTCGCCAAAGCCGGCCGGCCGACATATCAGCGGACCTCATTTATTGCCGGACCGCCGTCCCGCTACCTCAATAACGGCAATCCGTGGATGCTGGACCCGGCCAAGGCCGGCGGAGGGTGCCTGGCGAACCTGGGCCCACACTTCGTGGACCTGTTCCTGCAGGGCTGTAACGAGACCTCTGTTCGTGTGCAGTCCCGGCTTTCGTCAACGTTGCACGGCGGAGACGTGGAGGACCACGCCAGTCTCATCATCACTACGCCCGAGGGACGGGAAGCCATCGTGGAGGTCGGATACGCCTTCCCGGGCTCCCCGCTGAAGCGTTACTGCAGCTACACGTCGGTCGGTGAGGCAGGACACGCCTCCGTTGACTCCGATGGTTCTGCCACCTTCACCGCCCTGGACGGGACAAGCGAGTCCGCCACGATCAACGTGGACAGCGACCCGCTCTACGATCCGTTCGTGCGGCGGGTCGCCCAGACGCTGGAAGATGGATTCCAGGGCTTGCCTACGCTGGCCCAGCTCGAAGACGTCATGCGCCCCATTTGGCAGGCCTATGACGACCAGCACGGAGGAAGAGAACATGCCTGATCTGAGTATCGACGTCGTCGCGAAAGCCGCCGGTGTCCACCGGTCCACGGTCTCCCGGGCATTCTCCCGCCCGGAAGCGGTGAAAAGTGAAACCCGCGAGCACATCCTCCGTGTCGCCGAGGGGCTCGGCTACACGATGAGTCCACTCGCCCAGGCGCTCCGCAAAAAGACCAGCACCTTCATCCCGCTGATCGTCCCTGACATCACCAACCCGTTCTTTGCAGAACTGGCCAAGACGATGACACAGGCCGCCGATGAGCGCGGCTACCAGCTGCTGCTCTGCGTCACCAACGGGGACCCTGCCAAGACCGAGGGATACTTCATCGCCATGCAGGCCATGTATGCCCCCTTCGGGATCGTCGCACCCTCTACAAAGGTCGACACCGAGGCGCTGAAACGCTTCGACTTCGGCCACAAAGTCGTCGTGATCGACCGGGTGGAAGGCGACGATGCGGTCCCAACGGTCACCGTCGACAGCCGCCGCGGAATCATGCTCGCACTGGACCACCTGCATGCACTGGGGCACACGTCGATCGGCTACGTATCCGGCATCGCCGGAACGCACACCGCCCAGGACCGGATGGACGCGTACCTGGAACTGTCCGCCGAGAGCGGCAGCGCACCAGTCGTGCTGGACAGCGGGTCGGATCTGGATGCGGGCACGCGCGGGGCAGAGCATTTCCTCGAGATGGAGAAACCCCCAACGGCCATCATCGCGGCAAACGACATGGTCGCCTTCGCGGTCATCTCCGCCCTCGGCAAAAGCGGAGTGCGCGTACCCGAGGACGTGTCCGTCATCGGTTTCGACGGCCTGGCACTGGGCGCCCGGTTCAACCCTCCCCTGACCACCATCCGGCAACCCATCGCCGACATGGGACACATCGCCATCGAACTGGCCGAGAAGCAGAACATCGACGGCTCCGTGGACCACATCGTCCTCGAACCTGAACTACTGGTCCGTGCCTCCACTTCAGGACCACGCAAATGACCGCGCAGACTAACGGCGCCCCCGCAGAAACACTCCGGCGGCTGCCGGGACTCCAGCACACGGACCACGTCGGCCTGACCGTCCCCAACCTCGAGGAAGGTATCCGGTTCTTCGTCGACGTGCTCGGGGCCGAGGAACTGTACCGCTCCGAACGCGGGCCGGACGAAGAATTCATGCCCACAAACTTCAACGTACCGGCAGATGCGAAACTAACGCTCGCCATGCTCCGCCTGCCCCCGAACCTCAATATTGAACTCTTCGAGTGGAGCAGCGCTGAGCGGCGCGACACCCCGCCACGGCACTGCGATGCCGGCGGACACCACCTGTGCTTCGTCGTGGACGACGTCGACGAAGCGATCGCCGTGCTGCAGGAAACCCCCGGGGTGCGGGTGCTCGGTGAGCGCAAAGAAGTCGCAGGCGACAGCCCGCGCGTAGCCGGCAACCGCTGGACCTACTTCCTCACCCCCTGGGGCCTGCTGATGGAGATCGTCGACCGGTCCCGCGTCGCCGCCCCACCCCGGCTGGTCGGTCCTGCGGACTGGGCAGCAGCTACAAACACTTCCAGAAAGGACAACCAATGATGCGGCTTGCAGGTCACACACTCGGAACCCCGGACCACACGGTTCCCCAAGCACTGGCGCTCTTCAAAGCCGCCGGCCTCGACGCCGCGGAGGTCATCTACCAGGACGACTACCTGTCAGGGTTACCTCTGGGAGACCGGCGCGCCGCGATGGAGGCGTTGAAGGCTTCCGACAGCGAAGGCGTGCCGATCGCAGGTCTTACGCCCTACACGACAGCCATCAACTCCCTCGATGACGTGGAGTGGCGCGGCGCGGTCGATGAATTCCGCGGTGCCATTGAAACCGCGCACATGGTCGGGGCTGACCGGGTCCGTGTCTACGCCGGGTCCTGGCATGCCGGGGACTCCGACCATGCCCGGCGGTGGGCAAGACTCGTGGATGCGCTGCAAACCCTTGCACCGGAAGCTGAACAGGCAGGTGTGCGGCTGTGCGTTGAGAATCACTTCGGCACAATGACCCAGTCCGCGGCCGAGACCGCAGCCCTGGTCCGCGAAGTCGCGCACCCGGCCATCCGCGTTCTATACGATCAAGCGAACCTGACATTCACCCACGACGAAAAGTTCGAACAGGCCCTCGCTGTTCAAGGCGACCTGATCGGCCACGTGCATGTGAAGGACCTTGTCTTCACCGATCCCAACGCAGCGTTCCGCGCAACCGAAACAGCCCGGGTTAACGCTTCCGAGCGGGCCGTACGGTCCCGCGTCGTGGGAAGCGGCGTCGTTCCCTGGCCCCAAATTCTCTCCGGGCTGGTGCAGCACGGCTACGACGACGTGCTCAGCATCGAACTTGAATACCGCTGGCACCGGCAAGACCTTCCCAAGCCCGAGGACGGATTCAGGGAATCAGCCGACGTCCTGCGCGCCATGCTCTCTGATCCCGCCCAGGTAAGGAACGCCCGATGAACACCAACCGCCTCCGCGTCGGCGTCATCGGCGCCGGAAACATCGCAACCATTGCCCAGCTGCCCACACTCGTCCAGCGCGACGACGTTGAGCTGGCCGCCCTGGTGTCCCGCCGTAAGGATCCGGGCAGCCTGGTCCGACGCTGGGGCTTCGGCTCCGCCTACAAGTCGGTCGAGGACATGCTGGATGCGCAGGACCTGGACGCAGTCTTCGTCCTCACACCCCGCTCCGAACACGCCCACGCGGTCCAACTATGCCTGAGCCGCGACGTCGACGTGTTCTGCGAAAAGCCCCTGGCCCCGGCAACCGAAGAAGCCGAGCGTCTGGCCGACCTCGCCGACGAGCGCGGGCGCATCCTGATGGTTGACTTCAACCGCCGCTACGCCCCCGTTTACACCGCCGGCCGTGAGCTGTTTGGCACGAAAGGCGCTACCTTCTGCGTCGCACAAAAGAACCGCCCCGGATCCGAATACCGTGCAACGTTCGAGAACGCCATCCATATGGTCGACCTGCTCCGCTGGTACTGCGGCGGCGAACCAGTGGACGTGGCCGCACACGCCGCCGGTGATGACCCCTGGGAAGAAGACGGCGTCGCAGCCATGATCCGCTTCAGCACCGGCAACACCGGAGTGCTCATCGCAGCCCGGACAGCAGGTGCCTGGAGTGAAAAACTCGACGCCTACGGCGACGGCAAGACCGTGGAAGTCAGGGCACCGGAAACCGTCTCGACCACGGTCAAGGGAGTCACCACCTCGCGCGAGCTCAGCGCCGAGGCCTACGGCTGGGCCACAGCGACCGATACGCTCGGCTTCTCCGCCGCCGTCCACCATTTCCTGGACCGGGTCGCCGACAGGGCCCAGCCACTGACCTCCGGTCGCGAAGCCGTCCATACCCAGCGGCTGCTCGACCGGATCCTCGCCGCCTCCGGACTGCCCACAGAAGAACAAGAAGGCCGGCAATGGGCAAGCCACGCCACCAGCGCGAACAACAGCTAGTCAGCACCGGCACGTACGCCACCCTGGACCGGGGGATTGCAGACAACAGGCTTCAACGGTGCGGCAGAAGGTCGGGCACGGAGCGACGCCCACTGAAGCAGCCGCGCCCGGAGCCATGGCACACCCTTTGGGAAACACCTCAAGTAAGGACCTAGAAAGATGAAACGAGCAGACCAAGTCGTTCTGGTGACCGGATCAAGTGGCGGAATCGGCGATGCAGTCGTCAGCGCACTCACAGCCGAAGGGGCCCTCGTCATAGGTGCCGACCGTGGCCTGAAGGAGGGCCAGGAACTGGCCGGCTTCTTGTCATCGAAGTCGTCCAGGTCCGCGTGGCTCCCGATATCTTGCAGGACAGGCTGCGCAGGCGAGGCCTCGAGCGCGACCCTGTCAAGCTCGCACACTGGGACGAGTACTGGGCTGAGCACGGCGACCAAGTCTGCTCCTGGACAGATGTTCCAGTGACGGGGCTGGGTGCACCGCGCAAACGGGCGAACCCGATGATCAGCGGAACGACGACGCTCATCGCGCACCTGGGATATCCCACGCACACGTTCAAGTCGTCTCTGATCTGCAACCCATGGTTTGAAACGCACGCGATCGATGCAGTCGTCGTCCCCATGGGGATCAAACCGGAGGACTACCGCGGCTTCTTCCGCTCCGTCTTCACGCTAACCAACATCCGAGGTGCGCTTGTCACCATGCCGCACAAGGTGGTCACCATGAACCTCGTCGACGAGGTCAGCCCAACTGCCCAGATCGCCGGTGCCACCAATGCCGTCCTCAGGCGAGATGACGGATCACTGTTGGCCGAGCAGTTCGACGGAGCAGGCTTCGTCCGCGGCGCCCTGCGCAAAGGATTCGACCCTCACGGCAAGCGGGCCCTGGTCGTCGGCAACGGCGGCGTGGGCTCGCCGATCGCCGCCTCACTGGCCGGCCTCGGACTTGCCGGCATCGGCTTGTTCGACCCTGATACAGGTGCCTCCGATGGGCTCGCCCAGCGCATCAGCGCGCACTACCCTGACGTGCAGATCGCCGTGGGGTCCAATGATCCCGAGGGCTACGACCTGATCGTCAACGCCACCCCGCTCGGCATGAGGGACGGTGACCCCATGCCTGTCGACATCGACCGGATCACCCCCGGCTCCTATGTCGGGGACGTCGTGCTGAAGGCCGGAATGACCCCATTCCTGCAGGCCGCCAAGCAGAAGGGATGCACAGTTCAGGTGGGCAGCGACATGCTGTTCGAGATGATCCCCGCTTACCTCGAGTTCTTCGGATTCGGCACTGCGACAGCCGAAGAACTGCGCACAACAGCGCAATTGCCCTTATGAAGAAAGGCTTCCGTGACGATGAGGTGGTTGTGAGTCGACCCAAGGCATCCCTCAACGATAAAGATCCTTTGCGGCATGACCGCGCGAAGCCGGCCTCGGTTGGCCACCCCGATAGTGGTGGCTTACTCCGTTCGGGCGATCGTCCTTATTTGCATTTCTCGGAGGGGGCACGCGCCGCTCTCACGCGCTGGTATCAGAATAGAGCGAAATTCCGCTTCCCTGACAGTGGCTCCATGATGTTCTCAGAATCCACCCTGACCAGTCACCGGAAGTTCGAAACACGGAAAGTCCATGGAGTTGCACACCTTATGAAGTCCATTTCGGGCAGTGGGCGACCACGTCACCTGATGTAGCTGGTCGGACGTCGGAGAACAACCCAGAGCTCCACCCCACAGGCCGAGTCCTCCCACGTCAGGCCGCTCCGACGTCAGGTTTGGTTGTGCCCTTTATGGACGAACGTCACGGCCAGCGTAGGTGTCTCCCGCCTTTCCGCGTTCGGGTCCTACCGCGGGAAACGCCGTACGGAGATCGCCCGGGGCCAGCAGTTCAAGAAACTCAACTTCCATGCGTGACAAACCCACTTTGCAATGTAAGTTCCTTCCGTACACGGGGTCCGCTTTAGACGGCTGCGGCGGCCTTCAGCGGGACGGGCACGAGTTCCTGGAGCTCCTCCAGGGTGCAGCCGAAGGTTTCGCGGACCTGGACGCCGTCAGGACCGGTGAGGAAGACGGCTTTGTCCGTGTACACGCGGGTGACGCAGCCGACGCCGGTGAGCGGGTAGGTGCAGGAGTCCACGATCTTAGATGCGCCTTCGCGGGTGAGCAGGGTCATCATGACGAAGACGTCCTTCGCGCCGGTGGCGAGGTCCATGGCCCCTCCGACGGCGGGGATCGCCCCGGGTGCGCCGGTGTGCCAGTTGGCGAGGTCGCCGGTGGCGGAGACCTGGAACGCGCCGAGGACGCAGATGTCCAGGTGCCCGCCGCGCATGATGGCGAACGAGTCCGCGTGGTGGAAGTAGGAGGCACCGGGGAGTTCGGTCACGGGGATCTTGCCGGCATTGATGAGGTCGCCGTCGATCTGGTCGCCTTCGGCTGCAGGGCCCATGCCGAGCATGCCGTTCTCGGTGTGGAGGGTGATGTCCTGTTCCGCCGTGAGGTAGTTGGACACCAGCGTGGGCTGGCCAATACCGAGGTTCACGAAGGAGCCCGGGGCGATGTCCTTGGCCACGAGGCGGGCGAGGTCGTCGCGGCCCATGGGGGTTGCGGAGGTCTGGATGGATGTTGCGGTGCTCATCTCAAGCCACCTTTCCTGCTGCAGCGGCCGCGGGTACCCGGACCACCGTGTTGACGTAGATCCCGGGAGTCACCACGTTTTCCGGGTCCAGCGAGCCGGTGGGCACCACGTCGGAGACCTGCACGATGGTGTGCTTCGCCGCGGCGGCCATGATTGGGCCGAAGTTCCGGGCCGTCTTGCGGTAGACGAGGTTGCCTTTGCCGTCGGCTTTGAGGGCCTTGACCAGGGCGACGTCGGCGTGGATGGGCGTCTCGAACACCTGGCCGCGGCCGTCGATGATCCGGGTTTCCTTGCCTTCGGCCAGCATGGTGCCGTAGCCGGTGGGGGTGAAGAACCCGCCGATCCCGGCGCCGGCCGCGCGGATGCGTTCGGCCAGGTTGCCCTGCGGCACCAGCTCCAGCTCGATTTCGCCGGCCTTGTATTTGGCGTCGAAGTGCCACGAATCTGACTGCCGCGGGAAGGAGCAGATCATCTTCCGTACCCGGCCTTCCTTGATCAGCAGTGCCAGGCCCTGGTCGCCCTGGCCGGCGTTGTTGTTCACCACAGTCAGGTCCGTTGCCCCGCACTCGAGCAGCGCGTCGATCAGTTCGAACGGCTGCCCGGCGTTGCCGAACCCGCCGATCATCACGGTGGAACCGTCCTTGATGCCGGACACCGCCTCCTGGACGAAATCAACAAAAGTCAGCATGTCCTAGCCCTTCCCTGTGCTGGCGCCTGCGGAGGTGGTAACGTTTTCGAGCACCACGGCCAGGCCCTGCCCAACGCCGATGCAGATCGCCGCGACACCCCAGCGGTCCCCGGAGGCCTGGAGGGACCGGGCGAGGGTGCCGAGGATCCGGGTTCCGGAGGCGCCGAGGGGGTGGCCCATCGCGATGGCGCCGCCGTGACGGTTCACGATTGACGGATCGATGCCCCAGGCGTTGATGCAGGCCAGGGACTGCGCGGCAAAGGCTTCGTTAAGTTCGACGGCGCCCACCTGGTCCCAGCCAATGCTTGCCTTGGCGAGCGCTTTATTCGCTGCCTCCACCGGGGCGTACCCGAAAAACTGCGGATCGTTCGCGTGCGCACCCCGCCCGGCGATGCGGGCCAAAGGGTCCAGGCCCAGCAGCCCGGCGGCAGCCTCGGACCCGATCCAGGCCGCGGAGGCGCCGTCGGACAGCGGGGACGCGTTGCCCGCCGTGACGGTGCCGCCTGCTCCGGCGCCCTCGGGCTCGTAACGGAACACGGTCTTCAAGGCGGCGAGCTTCTCGGCGGTGGAGCCGGGACGGATGCCCTCGTCCCGGACCAGGTCGGTGCCGGGCACCGGTGCCACGAGGTTGTCGTAGAACCCCTCGTCCCACGCCGCGGCGGACAGGTTGTGTGATTTCGCGGCGAACTCGTCCTGGGCCTGCCGGGTGACCTTGTACTTCTCGCGGAGCCGTTCGGTGGCCTCACCCAGGGAAATGGTCCACTCCTTCGGCATGGCCTTGTTCACCAGCCGCCAGCCCAGCGTCGTGGAAGCCAGGGCCAGGTCCCCGGCCGGGTACGGCTTCTCCGTCTTCGGCAGCACCCAGGGGGCGCGGGACATCGATTCCGCCCCGCCCACCAGCATCAACTCGGCGTCCCCGGCGTTGATCTGCCGCGAGGCGATAATCGCCGCGTCCAGGGACGACCCGCAGAGCCGGTTCACCGTGGTCCCCGGAATCGAGACCGGCAAACCGGCGAGCAGTGTGCCCATCCGGGCGATGTTCCGGTTCTCCTCGCCGGCGCCGTTGGCGTTGCCGAAGACCACCTCATCGATCCGCTCCGGATCCAATGCCGGGGCCCGCTTCACGGACTCCCTGATCACATGCGCGGCAAGGTCATCCGGGCGGACGGCAGCGAGGCCGGAACCGAATTTCCCGAAAGGGGTGCGCACGGCGTCGTACACAAAAGCCTGATTCATGGTTCTTCCTTTGTTGACGCGAACAGTGGTTTAGGGGTTTAGGCTGCCGCAGGTTTACGGGGAGTCGGCTGGTACGCCAGGAACTTCCAGGTCTCACCCTCTTTGATCCATACCGAGAGTGCGCTGTTGGCAAGTGTTTTCTGGGTTCCGTTGACGGTGAGGTCCGCGTTCATTTGCCCCAGTACAAGTGCGGTGTCCCCAATTAGGACGATGTCTTCTATGGGGTGGTCGATCCGGTGGTACCTGTAGAAGCCTTTGCGAAGCTTCTCCAGGTAACTGCTCAGCGTGTCACGGTCACCCAGTGAATGGGTGTACACCAGACGGTGGTGGCACAGGTCTTCGAACGCGTCGTAGTCACCGTCGACTACAGCTTGATAGCGCTTTGCTTCCAAAGTTTCGATTTTGTTTTTCTCGGCTGCAGTGACGTTATCCACGGAGCACTCTCCTTGCTTAAATGTTGGGGACGATCGGACGCCACGAGTCGGAGCCGGCCCTGCTGCCCAGGCCGAACGTTGCTTCTTCACGACGTTGGGCCGGGCCGGGTGCCGGCGAAGGCAATCTTGGGCTGCTAATCTGGCCGATCCTGATTCAAAGGTAAATGACGGCTGGCATCCCGTCAACTAATAGTTGACAGCGTGCGCTGAACGGGCGGCGCTCCGGAACCCAATTCCCTCACTTCATCGTCGATGAGCAAGCAGATTCTGCAAGATCTCGCGGGTTTAACACCTTCTAAATGCTCGCTGCATCGCACTTCCGCGGGCGAGTTTGGGTTTACACGTGAGGGGGGCAGTTGTCACCTTCTACTTGACATTTGTGTGTTGGATCACTTAGCGTCGTCCTGGAACCAATAAAACCGGAATGAGGTTAACGTGGTCCTTAATACCGAGGTCCTGCTTGTCTGTAAACAGGATCAGCAAAGCTTCGGCGGGGGGAATGCGCTCGACCAAGTTTCTGTGACCAGCGTGGATGCCCATTTCGCGGAGCAGCAGCTGGCGTCCTATGCATCCTCCAAGGCTGCCGCCACCGGAGCTGTCCGTGCAATCGCCCTGGACTATGCCCACGCGGGTATGCAGTTTAAACTTCTGGCCCCGGGACCGATACGGGGCCGGACTGTTTTGAACGGCATCTGGCCTCGGCCCCAGCGACCCGGAAATATTACCTGGCCACCGGACAGGCCAGGCAGCCCCCGGACGCATCACCGAAGCGGACGAAGTTACCCACTCGGCACTGTTCCTACTCTCTAAGGAGTCATCAGTAGTCTTCGGCACCACATTCATCGCCGACGGGGCCTGAGGACAGGTTTCGATTTCAGGACCGGGACCGAGGGTTCCTCCTGCCCACCACAACTAAGCACTGCAATAGCGCACCCGAAAGGTACATCTCATGGAACTGGAACTGACCGGCAAGAAGGCCATCGTGACAGGTGCCGCCCAGGGCATCGGGCGAGCGACCGCTCTTCTGCTGACCGCCGAAGGGGCTACTGTGGCAGCCCTGGACATCGACAAATTGGCTCTCACCGAGCTCGAAGAATTGGCGGCGGACAATCCAGGCCGGATTGTCCCGTCCGTCGTGGACTTCACCAACGGGCAGGCCACGACCAACGCCGTCGCTGAGGCCATCAGCCAGCTCGGCGGCCTCGACCTGTTGATCAACAACGTTGGATCCGGGGCGGTCCGGACCTTCGAGCAGATCTCAGATGAAGACTGGCAGCGGACGATGGAGCTGAACTTTATGAGCTACGTGCGGACCATCCGCGCCGCACTGCCTTCACTCCGCGAATCGTCGGCGCCCTGCATCGTGAACAATGCATCTGATCTGGCCCGCCAGCCCGAAGCGCAGCCTGTTGACTACTCGGCAAGTAAGGCGGCAGTGCTGGCGCTGACGAAGTCCATTGCCCGCGCCGAGGGTCCCAAGATTCGGGTCAACGCCGTGGCACCAGGCCCCATCTGGACGCCGTTCTGGACCAAGCCCGGCGGGTTCGCAGACACGCTCGCCACCGTGCACGGCATGGACCCACAGGCGGCTGTCGAACACGAAATGAAGCTCCGCCAGCTTCCCTTGGAACGGCTTGGCACCCCGGAGGAAGTAGCCCGCATTATCGCGTTGCTCTGCAGCCCGGTCACCAGCTTCGTCACTGGCTCCGTGTGGGGCGTAGACGGCGGCAGCATCCGTGGACTCATCTAAGCTCCAGCCTGCCCAGGGCCGGAAGGAGCATCTCGTGCCCGATCGCCATTCAGACGAACAGCACATCCTGTCCCTGGAAGATCTTCGATACGAGGCCGTGCTCAGCTCAGATTTTGATGCCTTCGCGGAGCTCTGCCACGAGGAGCTCGTCTATGCGCATTCGAACGGCGAACGCGATGATCTGCGCGGCTACGTGGACAAGTGCCGGCAGGGCGTGTACGTCTACCACCGGATCGATCATCCTGTCGATCAGGTAAAGATACTCGGCGATATAGCCCTCGTCCTGGGTGAGATGCAGGCCGAACTGACCATCCGGGGGACGCGTACAGAACTGGACAACAGCGCCTTGGCCGTGTGGATCCGTGTGGGTACATCCTGGAAGCTGCTGGCCTACCAGCCGACACCGAAGCCCGTGAAGGCTGCCCTCGGGCAGAGAGGCCCAACCGCCTCAGCGGGCTCAACACCCTAGAGGGCTCCAGAACCGCAAAGCAGAAGAGTGCCGGCGACACCTGTCGCCGGCACTTTTTGCGTCTACCATCCGTCTGCATCCGCCCATACGAGTTGGCATCTCAGTTTGTACTCTCAAGGTTGACACACTCATGAAAGGGCTTTCTGCGCCGACGACACGCCCTGCCACTTAATGAAGAGGCGATAAGAAGGAGAAATTAGGCGTGTGAGTGTTCAACCGCAGCTGATTCCTCGCCGTTCGACGCACCGGCCCTTGCCAGATCAAGGGGATGGGCGAAGCCTTGACGACCGACGACGGCCCAGATGGCGACACAGTCTTCGCCAGAGGTGTTGCTGAGACGGTGCGGGACGTTCGAATCAAAATTCATGCTGTCGCCAGGCCCGAGAACATCGCTGTCGAAGGCGACCTGGACATTTAGTTGGCCGGAAAGGATGTGGATGTACTCCCACCCTGGGTGACGCATCAGGTCGCCGGCGGCGCAGGACTCGCTCCCGGGAGTGTAGGTAACCCGCAGAAACTCGACCAGCGGGTCTGCCCGTTCCGTGAGCCGCTCCCAGCGGACGCCTCCCATGTTGATCTCGGGACGGTCCCCGGCCCTTTGGACTCCTGGGAGCGCTGAACCTGCAGAAGCGGTGAAGGCCGAATGGCTGGCCAGCCCGGTAACCGCGGCCCCATTACCGGTCGTGCCATTTGCTTGCGGCGCGGGGGAGTGCTCACCACTCATCAGCGTGTCCAGTGAAAGCCCCAGCTCCGAAACGATGGTGTACAAGGTCCCAATGGAAGGGACAGCACGGCCCAGCTCAACCTGCGACATAAAACTTGCCGAGATTCCTACTCGGCGGGACAGCTCCCTCAGGGAAATCTTCCGCTTCGTCCTGGCGGCCCGGAGCTGGCTGCCCAGTTGGGCGCGACCCTCTTCCGTAACCGCTGCAGTGTCCTGAATGCTCATCCTCGACCTTTCCGACGGTCCTGCCCGGCGCGCGGGCAGGACCGCTGATTTGACTGTCCACTCCAGTCGGGAAGCCCGCCAGAGATGTACAGTGTGCGCGGACACCAGTCTAGCTTCTCTACCCGATTATTGCTCAGACTTCACAATCGATCAGCAAAAACAGCCACGTCTTCCCGTTATTCATCGCGGTGTAAAGCGGAATGTGCTGTATTACTTGACAGTGTGGGGTGTGTCACTTTACATTTGAAGGGTGATAAAGCCGCGAAGCTGGTGCCTATGGGGATCTCCCAACCAGCCGGGCGCATCAGCCGAAGCTTTCGGAAGCTCCCGAACTCGAAGCGAGGACGGACAGCACCGGAGCCAGAGTTCCACTGTGTATATCTACCTTCTAACTAGGAGCAAATGATGGTGCAGGATCGCAAAGGCGCCTCCGCATTCAAACTGAGCCGCCGCCACATCGGTGTAGCTGTGCTCACCGGCGCCACCTTGGCGCTCTCCGCCTGTGCCGGGGGTGCGTCATCCGGAAGTAGCGACGCGCCTACCGTTGGCTTCTCGGCCGGCGTCCTGGACAACCCGTTCACGGCAGGTCTCGTGGACTCGGTCGTCACCGAAGCCAACTCGAACGGATTCAACATGCTTCCGGCTTCCAATGCCGAAGGTGACCCCGCCAAGCAGGTGACCGACTTCAACACCCTGATTTCCCAGGGCGTGAAAGGCCTGGTGACCATTCCAAGGGACAGTGACGCCATTATTCCGGCCATTGAGGCTGCAAACGCCGCAAACATCCCTGTCGTGACTGTCGACACCGCAGCCAACGGCGGCAAGATCTACATGAACGTCAGGGCGGACAATGTTGCCATGGGCACCAGTGTTTGCGAACAGATCGGCAAACTGACCGGAGGCAAGGGAACGGTCCTGGAACTGCACGGCGCACTGTCTACCACTTCCGGGTTTGACCGCAACAAGGGCTTCAGCGACTGCATGCAGTCCAGGTTTCCGGACGTTGAAATCATCCGCAAGGACACCAACTGGGAGTCTGCCAAGGCTGTGGAGAACGCCCAGACTGTTCTGAGCACCTCCAAGATCGATGCAGTGTTCCTCGCCAGCGACTCCGTCATGCTCTCGGGCGTGCAGACCGTGATGGAAGGCCAGGGCAAGTGGGCCCCCGCAGGACAGCCCGGGCACGTTCCGCTGGTGACAATTGACGGTTCGAAGGGTTCCCTGGACGCCATCCGCTCGGGGCACGTTGACGCCGTCATTTCCCAGCCCGTGGACCTCTACGGCAAATACGGTGTCCAGTACCTCAAGGACGCCATCGCCGGCAAGGAATACAAGGTCGGTCCGTCTGAACACGGCAGCGAAATCGTCGAGTACAAGGGCAACCTTGCCGACATGCTTCCGTCCCCCGTCATCACCACAGACAACGTTGATGACGAGAACCTCTGGGGCAACAAGAAGTAGCTCCCTTGTCCGGCCCAGCAGGGCCAGGGGAAAGACTGAATTTCAGAAAGGGTGACATCGTGGTCACAGCTAACACCCAAAACGCCATCGAGATCCGTGGGCTCAAGAAGTCCTTCGGATCCACCCAGGCGTTGACTGATGCCAACCTGATCGTCCGTTCAGGCGAATCCCGGGCCCTGCTGGGCCGGAACGGCGCAGGAAAATCTACATTGATTGCGATGCTTACCGGGCTGGTCACTCCAGACTCGGGCAGCATCCACATCCAGGGCGCCAACGGTGAAATCACCGAAGGCCCCGGCTCCGATTCGATCGCCTGTGTGTATCAGAAAAGCACGCTGGTGCCGGAACTGACGGTGGCCGAGAACATCAGCCTCGGAACATACCCACGCAAACGGTGGGGGAGCGTGGACTGGGCCGCCATCCGCAGGACAGCCACGGACCAGCTCAAGGACTGGGGTTACGAGCGCATCGCCGATAAGACCGTCGAAGACCTTGAACCGCTGGAAAAGAAGATCGTGGAAGTATGCCGGGCGCTGTCCCGGGGACCGCGGATCCTCCTTCTGGACGAACCGACGGCCGGCCTGGACGAGGGGGCCTCGCATGAACTCTTCGCCCAGATCGACAGCCTCCGCCAGCGCGGGGTCACCGTGATCTACGTGTCCCATCACTTGGAGGAAATCTTCAAGGTCTGCGACTCTGTCACCATCCTGCGCGACGGACGCGACGTCCTGACCGCACAGACGGCGGACCTCACCGTCAACAAAATCGTGAACGTCATGGCTGGGGTGAGCGAGGAAGAAGCCGCGGCAGCCAAGAAAGGCTCTGTCGCCGCTCACCGCGGCCAAGAGCAACTCGGTGAAACCCGGCTGACCGTCTCGGGGGCCCGCATCGGGCTCCGAGTGCTGGGAGCCAACCTGACCGTCCGCGCCGGTGAATGCGTGGGCCTCACGGGCCTCGACGGGGCAGGTCACGTCCAGCTCGCCCAGGCCATCGCCGGCCAGGTGGCAATCGAACAAGGAACCGTTGAACACAACGGCCACACGCTCGGCCAGGGAAACGTCATCAAGACGATCAATGCAGGTGTGGGCTTCGTCCCCGAAGACCGCCACGTCAACGGCTATGTCCCGGAACTGTCAGTCGAAGAGAACGCCACACTGACCATCGTTGACCGGCTTCGAGGCCCTGGTGGCCTCATCAACTCAAAGCGACGCCGCGAACGCTTCACAGAACTTTCCGGAGCCTGGGCCATCAAATGCGACGGACCGACCCAGGCCGTCGAAGAACTCTCCGGAGGCAACCAACAGAAGGTCGTGCTCGCACGGGCCCTGGCTTCAAACCCGGACACGCTCGTTCTCGTCCACCCCACCGCCGGTGTGGACGTGACGGCCAAGGAATCCATTTACGAGTCGCTCCGGGAACTGCGCGACAGCGGACGGTCCTTGTTGATCGTTTCCACCGATGACACGGATCTGGAAATTTGCGACAGGGTGATCGTCATGTACAAGGGCGAAATCCACGCCGAACTCAACGCGGGCTACGAAGAGTGGGAACTCGTAGGCGCCATCCAAGGGGCGGAGGCAGCTGCATGAAAACGTCTGCCCAGCCCCTGCAGCCCACGCCCACAGAGCCAAAGAACCAAGGAGAACGTCCAATGTCCACGCATACCCCAACCGTTGCGGGTACGCCGACCAGCCGCCGGCCCCTCAACATCATTGATCAAGCCCGCTCGTCCGGCTGGGCCCGTGAGCTCGCGCTGCTGCCCGCCATTATTTTGGCGATGGTGATTGGGGCCATCCTCTCCCCGCAGTTCCTCACGGCGAACAATCTCCTGAACAACGTCCTCGTCACCTCCGCTGTGCTTGGAATTGTCGTGATCGCTGAAAGCATCATCCTGATCTCCGGGTACTTCGATCTTTCTCTCGAATCCGTCGTGGGCCTGGCACCGATGCTTGCAGTGTGGCTGGTGCTTCCCGCGGCTGTCGGCGGCTCTGGATGGGGCTGGTCGCCATGGGCAGCTATTGGAGTGATGTTTGCCCTGAGCATCGTCATCGGACTCATGAACGGCTTCCTCGTCGGCAAGCTGAAGCTCAACGCCTTCATCGTCACCCTCGCCATGCTCACCCTCCTCCGCGGCCTGACCATGGGCCTGTCCGGCGGCAAGACCCTTTCCGGGCTGCCCGCTGAGTTCCTTGCCCTCGGCAACACCAAGTGGCTGGGCATCTCCATCCAGATCTGGCTCTTCGCGATCTTCCTGGTCGCCGCAGCAGTCTTCATGCGCAGCCACCCGGTAGGCCGCAAGCTCTACGCCATGGGCGGCAACAACGCCGCCGCGGCCGCAGCAGGTATCAAGACGCTGCGTCTGACCATCGGAGTCTTCGTCGCCGGCGCCATTATTTCAGCGTTCGCCGGCCTCATGCTCACCGGCCGTATCGCCTCCGTGACCGCCAACCAGGGCGACGGCCTCATCTTCACCGTCTTCGCCGCGGCCGTCATCGGTGGCATCAGCCTCAACGGTGGCAAGGGCTCCATGATCGGCGCCCTCAGTGGCGTGCTGCTGCTGGGCATCATCCAAAACATCCTTGTCCTGTCCCAGGTTCCCTCGTTCTGGATCCAGGCGATCTACGGTCTGATCATCCTCAGCGCCCTGATCTTCAACTACCTGGCCGGCTCCCGGCGTACCCGCCGCGTCGTCTAACCCATCCCGCTACCCCTGAAAGCTAAGGAGCGCACACCGTGAGTTCACCATCCTTTGACGGGAAGGTCGCCATTGTCACCGGTGCGGCCAGTGGCATCGGCCACGCCACAGCAACGGCACTGGCTGCACAGGGTGCGACCGTCTACGGAGCTGACATAGCTGCCCCCGCAGACGGCGCAGCCGACAAGGCCGTTCATTGGCGGCGCCTCGACGTCGCCGAGGAAGATGGTTGGAAGGCCCTCACGGAAGAAGTGCTCCAGGCCCACGGCCGGATCGACGTCCTGGTCAACAACGCAGGTTTGGTCGGATCCTACGATTCGATAACAGACATCGACATCCAGGACTGGCACCGGATCATCTCCATCAATCAGACCGGTGTTTTCCTGGGCATGCGCTCAGTAGTCCCGGCCATGCTGTCCCGGGGATCCGGAGCGATCGTCAACGTTTCATCGATTTGGGGACTTGTCGGAGCAGCCGGCGTCGCCGCCTACCAGGCTTCGAAGGGTGCCGTGACAGTGATGACGAAGAACGCCTCCGCCACTTGGGCAGCCCAAGGAATCCGCGTCAATTCGGTCCACCCCGGGCTGATCACAACGCCGTTGACGGAAAACCAGGATCAAGCCATCTCCGATGATCTGATTGCCAGGACCCCGATGCACAGGGCAGGGCAGGCCAGCGAAGTCGCCGACGCCATCGTCTACCTCGCCTCGGATAAGGCCTCGTACATCACCGGCGCGGAGCTGGTTGTCGACGGTGGATTCACCAGCATCTAAGCCCCCTTTTACCAGCCGCCCCAGCTCCAAGGAAGGAACATCACCATGAGCACGGACCTCGGCCCCGAAACATTGACTGCCGCCGTTATCGACAGTTTCCGCAACACCCCGGATGACCGCCTTCGGACCATCCTGAGCAGCCTCACGACCCACCTTCACAACTTCGTCAGGGACATTGAACCCACGATCGAAGAATGGGAAACCGCCATCAACTTCCTGACCGCCACAGGCCAGAAGTGCGATTCCGTCCGTCAGGAGTTCATCCTCCTCTCCGACGTGCTGGGCGTGTCCATGATGGTGGAGACGCTCAATGACGCCGAGACCCCCGACGCCACCGACTCCACCGTCCTGGGACCGTTTCACATGGTCGAGTCACCGAAGCGCGAGCTGGGCGACAACGCTTCCCCGGAAAGTGAAGGCGACATCTGCCTGGTCAGGGGCCGCATCCTTTCCGTCACCGGTGAACCTGTTCCTCATGCCTCCATTGATATCTGGCAGGCGAACACCAAGGGCTTCTACGACGTCCAGCAACCCGGCATTCAAAGCGTCGGCAACGGCCGTGGCCTGTATACCTCGAACGCTGACGGGGAGTTTTACTTCCGCAGCGTCATCCCCAGCTATTACCCGATCCCGACTGACGGACCGGTCGGTGACCTGCTGCACGCGACCGAGCGCCACCCGAACCGGCCCGCGCACATCCATTTCATTGTCACCGCCCCGGGTTTCCGCGAGCTGACAACCCACATTTTTGTTGGCGGAAGTGACTACATCGACTCTGACGCCGTTTTCGCCGTGAAGAAGAGTCTGATCGCCAAATTCGTGCCCAACACCTCAGAGGCCGATGCAGCGCGTTACGGGCTCACCTCACCGTTCATGGAGGCAGTGATCGACATCGTCATCCACCCCGAACTCGTCGACCCCGATATCGTCCACACCGCCGTGATGTCCCCGTCCACTGCGCGGATTATCGAAGCACAGGAGAACACTCGATGAAGGATTTTCAGTACCAGGCACTTCCCATGCGCGTCCGCTTCGGAGCGGGCTCCCTCGCCTCCCTCAATGACGAAGTCGTCAGCCTCGGCCTCAAACGGGTCCTGGTCCTGGCCACCCCCTTCCAGGCGGACCTGGCAGAGCAGGTCTCCGAGCAGTTGGGCGAGCTCAGCGCCGGAGTGCATGCGGAAGCTGCAATGCATGTGCCCATCGAATCCGCTCACAAAGCGCGGGAAGTAGCCGCAGCGGCCCAGGCCGACGGGTACGTCGCCGTGGGCGGCGGGTCGACGACAGGCTTGGGCAAGGCCATCGCACTGGAGTTCGGCCAGCCCATCATCGCCGTGCCCACAACCTACGCCGGCTCCGAGATGACTCCCATTTGGGGACTTACCGCCGACGGTGAAAAGAAGACGGGGCGCGACCCCAAAGTCCTGCCCACCAGTGTCATCTATGACCCGGAACTTACTGTCTCCCTGCCGGTGGCCATGTCGGTCACCAGCGGATTTAACGCCATTGCCCACGCGGTGGAAGCGCTGTACGCCCCGGACGGCTCGCCCATCATCTCTCTGATGGCAGAAGATGGAACCCGTGCGCTGCTGGAGGCAATGCCGAAGATCGTAGAAGAGCCAACCGATATCGAGGCGCGCTCAGATGCCCTGTACGGGGCCTGGCTCTGCGGTGCCACGCTCGGCGCGACCACCATGTCTCTGCATCACAAGCTGTGCCACACGCTGGGCGGGACGTTCAACCTTCCGCACGCTGAAACGCACACCGTCGTGCTGCCCTACGCCTTGGCCTACAACGCCCAGCACGCACCGCAGGCAATCGCGGCACTGCAGCGGGCCACCGGATCCGACAACCCTGCAGCCCACCTCCGGAAACTGAGCCTGTCCCTTGGGGCACCGTCGTCACTGGCTGAGCTGGGCCTGAAGGAATCCGACATCGACAAAATCGTCGAAATCGCCACGAAGAATCCCTATTCGAATCCGCGGGAAGTAACCCCGGAGGGCATCCGTGAACTCGTCACCGCTGCCCTTCATGGCAGCGACATCTAAGTAACTTCCGCGCTACAACCTGTTGGCTGAACCTATAGAAAGAACACAACATGTCTGAGACCGTAAACGACGTTCGTTCGGCGCCCGCGGTACCGCCGGTAGGAACGGTTCCGGCTGTCCTGGTCCGCAAAGACGCGGCCGGCACCATCACAGTCGAGCCCGGTACAGCACCCGTCACTGCGCCCAGGCCGACTGAACTTCTCGTACGGCCTGCCTATGTAGGGGTATGCGGCACCGACATCGAAATACTGCACGGCAGCATGCCCGCAACCTTCAAAATCAACTACCCTCACGTTCTGGGGCATGAATGGTCCGGCACTGTCGTAGAGGCGGGCAGCGACGTTGTGGGATTCCACCCAGGGGACAGGATTCTCGGCCACGGACACCTCGGCGGAAATGACTGGTTCGGGGTCACCCACGACGGAGCCGCAGCTGAATTGTTCACCGTTCCGGCAGATATGTGCTTCCACATCCCCGCCGAGGTGGACATGCTCGCGGCCGCTGTCATCGAGCCTTTCGCCTGCGTGTTGAATGGGCTCAAAAAGATCGGGGGCATCAGCGCGGCTGACACCGTCCACGTGCATGGACTCGGAGCGATCGGCCTGAATGCAGTACTCCAGGCAATCACCGCAGGTGCGGAAGTCGTCGTATTCGATCCCAGCCCACTCCGCCGGGAAACGGCAATGAAACTCGGAGCAGCGGCTGCCGTGAATCCACTGGAGAACCCGGACACCACCGCGGCCGCAGCAGCAGCCACGGGACGGCCCTTCGCGGACGTGGTCATTGAAGCATCCGGCAATTCGGCCGCACAAGCAGCAGCCCTTGAGAGCGCAGACCACAACGGACGAGTCCTGCTGATGGGTGTCTCAACCCCCAAGTTCGCACCCGCACGTTTGGGCCTTGTTCAGGAACGGAACCTAACGATCACCAGCTCAACGGGGGCGCCGGTGGCCGTATGGCCGGCAGCAATCCGCTACGTGGCAAACACACGCCTCAACCTGGCCCAGATCGTCTCGACTGTCGTCCCCTTCTCCCGGGGAGACGAAGCCCTCCAAAGGGCGCAAGACTCAAGCCGGGAAACGAAGGTCATGCTGGCCCCGGACAGCACCCATTCCCACGACCTACCAAGCTCTCCAGCCCACAAAGCCAACTAAATAAAGGAAGAACGTGAACGCTACGAACATCATTCAGAACCGGGACCTGCTGGCCTCCTGCTGGACCTGGGCAGGAAACGCCGCACCGCTCCGCGGAGACGAAACCAGCCCTATTGACGTGCGCACCCGGGTTGAGGCCGCCGCCAAGGCAGGCTGGAAGGGACTGGGTTTCATCCACGCCGATCTTCCCGAGATAGAAAAGACCATCGGCCTGAAGGGACTCCGCCAGCTGCTGGACGACAACGGAATCGTCCACGTCGAGATGGAATTCCTCGCCGACTGGTGGAAGACCGGCCCCGAACGCGCCGAATCCGACCGCTGGCGCAAGATTTTGTTCAACGCCGCTGAAATCCTCGGCGTCAAGACCATCAAGGTCGGCGCCGAACTCGCCCTTGAAGGCGAACCGGCCCCTGTCGACGAGACCGCATTCCACCAGGAATTCGACCGGCTTGCTACCGAGGCCGGCGAAGTGGGCACACGGGTTGCGCTGGAACCCATGCCGATGAACAACCTCAAAACGCTCGAAATCGGCGCGAAGTTTATCAACGAGGTCAACAACCCCCACGGCGGGCTCACCGTAGACACGTGGCACACCAGCCGTGGCGGCACCCGCTACGAAGACCTGGCCGCCATCCTGCCCATGGACAAAGTCTTCGTCGTTGAGATCGATGACGCCCATAGGGAGGTCAGGGGCTCGCTGTGGGAAGACACCATCAACGAACGGCTTTACCCCGGTGAAGGCGACCTTGACACCGCCGCGTTCGTCAAAGCCATCCACGACGCCGGATGGCGTGGACATTGGGGCGTGGAGATTCTTGCGGAATCGCACCGCCTCCTGCCCCTGGACCAAGCCTTGGCCCGCGCCCACGACACGGCAGCCGCAACACTGGAGGCTGCATCCCAACTGATCGCCGCGGAACAGTCTGAAAAGGTCTGACCCGAGCAGCTAGTCCACAACAAGCCCGGCCCTCGCGCTACCCACACCAAGGTAGTGCGTGGGCCGGACTGACCTGAGCGGAAGAAAGCCGAACACCCATGAGCGCACCCGCCCCCGAGGCACGATCAGATGCTGCCATCAAGCTTGGCATGCGCCTTCGTGACGCCCGGCAAAGCGCCAAACTGTCCCTGCGTGAACTTGCACGACGCGTGGACGTCTCCGCCAGCCTCGTTTCGCAGGTCGAGCTTGGCCGCACATCACCGTCTGTCGGAACCCTCTACGCTCTCGTATCAGAACTGGGGCTCTCCCTTGATGAAGTCATGCAGGATGGCGAACCATCAGAACTTCAGCTGCCAGCCACCACTCTTCGCGTTGTTGAAACCGCAGCCGTCAAAGACGGTGAGCCTCGGTCATCCGAGGATCTTGTGCCATCTCTTCTCCCGGCCGCGGGCAACGAGCTCCCAGGACTCCTGGAAGCGAAAGATCGCCCAAAACTCCGCGTTGCTGGTGTCCTCTGGGAGCGACTCACCGCAGAGAACGACCCCAACGTTGAACTACTCCGAGTGACGTACGGAAGCGGCACCGAATCCTGCCCGCCCGACAACCTCCTGCGGCACGGTGGACACGAGTACTTCCACATCCTTGCAGGAAGGCTCAACGTGCAAGCCGGCTCCTCATCGGGAACTCTCAGCGCCGGCGACAGCATCAACTTCGTGTCCTCCGTCCCTCACCGGCTCAGCAATCCGTTCACCGAAGACTGCATCGCAATTTGGGTGGTCGTCGGCCGACGGAGCGTCGCCACCACCCCCATCTCACCGATCGCATAAATCAGACGAATAGCAAAATATTCATCAATTGCACCCCCGAGTCTTGAAACGGAGTCCCAGTTGAGTTCCACATCTACACAGGTTTGGGGGCAGGAGCCCCCAGGCGAGGCTCAGCCAGACAATTCGGCCACTCCTGCGCACTGGGGCGAGCTCTGCCCGGGTGATCACGTCTGGGTGGTTTGCGCCAAATCTTCACACTCCGGGATTGTTGACGCTGCATCGGCTGACGGTGAATATCTGTGGCTGCTTCTCAACGGCGGACACGGTCGCAGGTTGTTCACCAGGGCCGAGGTAACCAGGACTTATGTCGATCCAACGGACCTGGCCAAGCGGCCAAGACCGACGCATTAACCTCTCTTGCCGCAGTGCGGCCTGAAAAAGCGGGACCTGCAACCCTTTGCTCTGCCCAACGCCGATAAACCTGATTACTCAGTCTGGGAGAAAACGATGAGAATGCTGCTCCGCCGAATTTCGATTCTGGTTGAAGGCGCTGGCTACAGCGGCGGCCTGAGCGCGCGGGACAGCCCATTGGAGCCCGGGTTCCCCCAGGGAGTGCTTGCTTCATTCCCCTGGGAAGGCTGGTGGCACGATGACCCGGATGAGGGCCCAGCCCATAGGTGATCGCTCAGGCCTAGGGGCACAAACAACAAAACCAGGCCTCAGGACAGGCCAGGGAAACCAACACCATGACCAAAGCGCCGGTAGTAAGAATTGACAGGAGACAGCACTTTGAAACCGATCGCCGTAGGACTTCTGGGAATCACGCACCCGCACGCTTCCGCGCGGGTCCGCGCCCTCCGAGAAATAGAGGGCGTGGAGGTGGTTGCCGCCGCTGACGACGATCCGCGATTGAACTACTTCACCGGTAAGTACGATATGGAGGCCCACGATATCGACGGGGTGCTCCAGGACGACCGCATCGACGCTGTCATGGTTCATTCCAAAAGTAAGGACATGGTCTCCCATGCCCTAAGGGCCCTCAACGCCGGGAAATCTGTCGTCGTGGAAAAGCCGGGCGGCGGAACCGTCAATGGCCTGCTGCAGCTGGCCAAGGCAGAGACCCAGGCTGCTCCCGGATTGGATATTCAGGTCGGGTACAACGTACGCCTGGCACAGTCGGTCACCCGAGCAAAGGAGCTCATAGACGCCGGGACCATCGGGAACGTGGTCAGTGTGTCGGCCAGAGGCGCCGCTCTCGCCGGCGAGCATCTCACTGCCCACCTGAACCAACCGGCGGACATGGGCGGGGCGCTATGGATCATCGGGTGCCACATGATCGATACTCTGGTCAGCATGTTCGGCGTCCCCGAGACCGTCAATGCGCGGGTGCGCAAGTCCGCGAAGCTCTCAAACGAATCGAGCCGCGAGGACTCTGCAGCTGCCCTGCTGAATTACCCCGACATGTCCGCTGCCTTCAGCTTCGACAGCCACGACCGACTCGAATGGTTCGAAAGTTCCCGCATATCCGTTTACGGCACCACGGGAATGATCGAAATCGGCATCCTTCCCCAGAAGCTAAAGCCGGCCCGGTCCTTCTCGACGTAGACCCTTTGGCCAGCTGGCTGGACCGAGTGGACGCAGAGCTATTTCACCCCGCCGTTCGCCCGCACTGAAGAGAACAAGTTTTCCGAACTGCCCGAACTGGAAAACATCAGCAATTTCCGCACGGAGATGCGTGGATGGGTCAACAGCATCCGCTCCGGCGCCCCTGTGCTGGCGCCCGTCTTGGATGCCCTGGCAGTGGCCCGGATTATCGACGCCAGCAAAGCCCGCAATGCGGCTGCCGCCACGGTTCCGGCCAAGAGCGGTAGGCGGGAGTTTCGTGTCCAAAAGGTACATCCACACCCGTGAAGTTTCGCTAGAAATGTCACCGACAAACTGACGCAGGCTAACGAAACAAGGGGCAGCAAGGGGTGCTGTAGGCCCCTACTGGCAGACCAAGCCAAAGAGTCGATGACGGATATTCCGTCAACTTACTGTGCTGGCGGCAGGATATCGGAACCGTGGCTTGCCGTAGGTGGTAGCGGTCGGGTGGGTGTGAGCGTTGTCCCTATTTGAGAGAAAGCACTGCCTTCAAGTTTTACGGGCAAGGACTTACGGCATTTCGAAGGGGAGTGTCTTGTATGCGGTGTTCTTGTTCATGTTCCAGCCAGCGACCAGGCCTGAGCCGATCATTTGGTCGCTGAGGCGGGCGAGTCGGTAGGCGGGGTCGGTGTCGAGGGCGAGTTGGAGGAATTGGTGGGCTTTGCTGC
>NZ_PJMC01000022.1 GCF_002892795.1 Arthrobacter sp. AFG20
GCTCCAGCATCGGCACCCGGTGCTGGATCCCGGCGTTATTCACCAGGATCTCCAACGGCCCCACCTGCTCCTCAACCCACGCCACACCCGCCGCGGCCGCAGCGTCATCCGTAACATCAAAGGCCACACTGTGCACCCGGCCCGGCGCGTACTCAGCCGCCATCACCACCTCAGCAGCCTTCAACCGCTCAGCATTCACCCCGTTCAACACCACCGTCGCACCCGCATCGGCCAAAGCCCGAGCCAACGCATGACCAATCCCCCGGCTCGAACCCGTCACCAACGCAACCCGCCCGGTCAAATCAAAAAGCGAAGTCATGCGAAGGGGCCCTTCTGAACCAGGTTGGCGGGGGTCTGTCCCGCGGCCAGTGCTTCGAGCTGCTGCCGCAGGAGCTTCAGGATCCGCGGCTGGAACGCGGACGCGTTGCCGCCGACGTGGGGTGTGATGAGGGCGTTGGGCGTGGACCACAGCGGGTGGTCCTGCGGCAGCGGTTCGGGATCGACGACGTCGAGGGCGCACTGCAGGCGGCCGGACAGGACTTCCTTGGTCAGCGCTGCCGTGTCCACCACCGGGCCGCGCCCCACGTTCACCACGAGGGCGCCGTCCGGCAGGGCGGCGAGGACCTTCTCACCGATCAGGTGATGCGTGTGGTCGTTCAGCGGCAGCACCGTGACCAGGATGTCGTGGGTAGCGGCGAGTGCGGCCAGGTCCGCCGAGGCGTGGACCTCTCCGGTTTCGTCGGTCCGCGCCGAGCTTCCCACCCTGGTGACCGTGACCTCGAAGGGCTCGAGCCGGCGGGCAATTTCGTGCCCGATCCCGCCGACGCCCACCAGCAGCACCCGGCGGTCCGCGAGGGACTGGCGCCGTTCCGGCCGCCAGAGGCCGTACTGCTGGTCGCGGACGGCCTGGTCGATGCCGCGCAGTTTGGCGAGGATCAGCCCCATCGCAAGTTCCGCCGTCGCCGCCGCATGCACGCCGGAGGCGTTGGCGACGCCGGCCGCCGGACCGGCGGCCTCAATGACGCCGTCGTATCCGGTGGACTGTGTCTGGACGAACTTCAGTTCGTCCACCTGGGCGAGCGATCCCAGAACCGCGCCGGCGTTGATGTAAGGAAGGATGACGCCGTCGATCTCTCCCAGCGCCGCGTCCTCGGGTTCCGACTTCATGTCCCAGACAACGCCCCTCAGTCCCTCGGGAAGGGGTGAGAGATCGGCGAGCAGTTGCCGGTCGGGGAAGCTGACGGTGCGTACTGGTTGCATCGGAAACCTATCGATTCTTTGGATCTGGGGTGGTGAATTGGATGGGGCCAGTTGTGGGCTGGGCCCCACCCTTGGCAACTTTAGGCTTGGCGCCGGTCGAACGTGAGCCCGCCGGGGACCTGGAAGGTGGGCATGAGTTCCATCATGCCCACGTTCACGTGGCGCGGGGTTTCGATGGCATAGTCCATGGCGTTGACGATGTCGTCGGTGGTCAGGGATTCGTAGCCCTCGTAGTACGTCTTCCAGGCCTCTTCCATGGCCTCGGGCGTGCCGCCCATGTTGCGGCCGAAAATCTCGGTCTCGACGCGTCCGGGGCAGATCTCGGTGACACGGATGCGCTTGCCCACGGTGTCGTTGCGCAGCTGGCGCGAGACCTGGTGCACGGCTGCCTTGGTGGCATGGTAGACCGTGTGGCCGTAGAAGTTGTAGAGGCCGGCGATGGAACTGATGTTGATGACGTGGCCGCGGTCGCGTTCCACCATGCCCGGCAGGACAAGGCGGGTGAGCTGGAGCAGACCGCGGAGATTGACGTCAATGAGCTCGTCGATGTCGTCCTCCGAGGAGTCCAGGATGTTGCCCGGCCGGGACACTCCGGCGCAGTTCACCAGGACGTCGACTTCGAGATTTCCGACGGCGGCCGTCAGGGCTGCGGTGTCGGTCAGGTCCACGACGTGGGGAATGGCGCCGGTCTTGTCGGCGAGGTCGTTCAGGCGTTCCTCGTTGCGGGCCACGGCGTGGACGGTGAGTCCGCGCTTGGCCAGGCGCTCGGCGATCGCGGCACCCATCCCGGTTGAGGCGCCGGTGACGAGGGCGGTTGAGTAGTCTGAAAACGGCATGTAAGTCTCCTGGTTGTGCAGTAGTAAGTGTTAGGCGTCGCGCAGCGGAAGGTGCGCGCGGTCCTTGACGGTGCTGACGGCCGCCAGCGTGCCCAGCGCCGTGATGACGGCGTAGAAGGCGGGCATGTAGACGTTGCCCGTGGACGAGATCAGCCAGGTCATCAGCAGTGGGGCGGTTCCGCCGAAGAGTGCCGAGGAGATGTTGTAGCCCAGGCCGTAGGCCGAGTACCGGACGCGGGTGGGGAACAGTTCCACGATCAGGATGTGGATCACTGCGGTGTGACCGGCGAACACAATGGCCATGATGCAGGCGCCCAGGATGGCCAGTGCCATGTTGCCGGTGGCGATGAGTGCGTAGGAGGGGATGCCCAGGACAGCCATGGCGATTGCCGAGCCTGCGATGACCTTCTTGCGGCCGATGCGGTCAGAAAGGGCCCCCATGAACGGGATGGCGATGCAGATGACCACGAGGCTGCACGCTGTGACCAGCAGGGCCTCACCGATGGTGAAGTTGAGCTGCTTGCCCTTGAGGAACGTGGGCATGTAGGAGAAGAGAACGTAGTAGCCGGAGCCGTTCATGAGCGGGATGAACAGGGCCAGGAGCATGGCGCGGCGGTGTTCGGCGGAGGCGAAGGCTTCCTTGAGGGGGTTCTTGGACAGGCCGCCTTCCTCCTTCAGTTTCACGAAGTTGGGGGTGTCCGCGATGGCCTTGCGGATGTACCAGCCGATGACGCCCATGGGGATGGCGACCAGGAACGGGATGCGCCATGCGAAGGCGCCGAAGCCGCCGCCGTCGATCGCTGCTGCGGTAAGCCAGGGCGACATGGAGAAGGCAACCAGGGTGCCAGTGAGCAGAGCGGCGAAGGAAGCGATCTGGGCGTACGAGGTGATGATGCCGCGCTTGCCTTCGGGGGCGTGCTCGGCGAGGAAGGTCATGGCGCCGGCAGCCTCACCGCCGACGGAGAAGCCCTGAAGCAGACGAAGCAATACCAGCAGCACTGGGGCCGCGATGCCGATGGCCGAGTAGGCGGGCAGGAGCCCGATGCCGGCGGTGGCGATGCTGATCAGCAGGATGACGAAGACCAGGAGCTTTTGGCGTCCGATCTTGTCTCCCAGGATGCCGCAGACCACGGCGCCGAGGGGGCGGACGAAGAAGGAGACGGCGTAGCCGGCGAAGACGAACAGCAGGGCGTTGTCCGGGTTGCCGGGTGCCAGGAAGACGAGGGCAAGCGTTCCGGCCATGAAGGCGAAAATGCCGTTGTCGTAGAGCTCCACAAAGATTCCGACGCACCCGGCCGTGACGACTTTCCGGGTCTGCCTCGCATCGAGGCGGTCGTGCTGCGGTGCAGTCGCACGCGTTGGTGTAGACATTTTCATTCCTAACTTGGACTTGGTTCGAGGGGAGGTCATCGGTGATCCTTAGCTGCCGGCTGCCGGTATAAGTTCCGGCCATCCGGGATCTTTTCCGATGCCAAGGAGGGCGAAGATTGTGCTGACTCGGGAACGGAGGTTTTCCAGTTCCCTTATTGCGGCCCGATGCTTTGCTGTGGCTTCGGGGACGGTGGTCTTGCGGAAGATAATGGTGTGCCCGGGCCGGGCCTGGGCGAGGGTGTCGAGCGAACGGCTGGTGACCACTGCCAGGACGGGGTACCCTGCGGTGACGCCGCGTCCCCGGTGCAGCACCAGCAGCTCTTCCCTGGAGGGAACCTCGATGGCCCCCACCGGAACGCCACGCGACAGCACTTCTGCTGACGATTGGCGTTCCGGAAGCGCCCCGCCGAGCCGCAGCCCGATGTGGTTGCTCCGGGCGCTGACGGTGTATTCGGTGTTGAACAGCAGCTCTGCTGTGTCGCCGAATTCTTCAACGTCCGGACCGTCCGTGACGTCGATGACCGCCCGGCTGCTGAACTCGGGCCGGGTCAGCCCCAGCCGGAACAGCGGAAGGTCAAAGTATGGCTGCCGGATGGGTCCGACGCTCCTGGAGGTCGTCAGCTCGGTACCCTCGGAGAGCCGAAGGCCGAAGCCGATGACCGTATCGGGGGCGCAGCTTCCCAGCAGCGCCGGCGCCTCGACCGAACCGTGGACGGCAAGGTAGGAGCGGAGGCCGCCGGTGATGCGGCGCACCGCCACGGTTTCCCCGGCACGGACGGACACCGGTTCCCACTGCGGGCATTCGCGCCCGCCGACCGTGAGGGTCAGCGGTGCGCCGGTGACGGCAATAAGGAGGTCCGTGCTGGCCTGCATCCGGAAGTCGAGGGCGGTTATTTCCAGCAGCGGGGCGTTGTCGGCGTTGGCGGCGAGGATGTTCGCCGCCCGTGCCGAGAACTGGTCGAGGGCCCCGTTGACGGGCAGCCCGAACCGGGGTCCGCGGAAGCGGCCCAGGTCCGTGACCACGGAGTTTCCGGGCTGCTGGATGATCAGTGACCCGCTCATCGCGCTGCCTCCAGTTTCCGGCCCGCGTAGTCCGCGAACTCTTCCGGCTGGATCTGGCGGAACCTCAGGAGGTCGCCGGGCAGGTAGGGAACCAGCGGTTCACTGGCGGCGTCAAGGACCGTCAGCGGGGTCTGTCCGATGACGCACCATCCGCCAGGTGCCACCGCCGGGGCGATGACGGCCTGCCGGCCCGCGACGGCGACGGCACCTGCCGGGACGGACAGCCGGGGATCCTTCAGCCGCGGAACGGGGAGCGGAAAATCGGGGCCGTCCATCATGGGCGAACCCGCAGGGGCGCCCAGGCAACGGATGACGTAGGACTTGGCCGTGTGCAGGGCGATGATCTCCTCCACGGAGAGCTGCTCGTGCTCGGCAACGCGCTCCAGGTCCGGGCCGTATTCGCCGCCGTAGACCACCGGGACGCTGAATTCGCGGGGCGTGCGGGCGGGTGCACCGACGTGCTCAAGCTGGCGCAGACCAAGGAGGACAAAGGCCCGTACCTGGCGCGCGGAGGTGACACCGGGATCAAATTCCACGAGCAGCGAGTCGTACGTCGGCACTGCGCCGTGTACGCCGTCGGCCCCTGCAGTTTCAAGCCACTGTGCGAGGGAATGGACGGTGCTCCAGTTGGCCTCCGTGTCAGCGGAGGAGGCGACAACCCGCAGGGCCGAATCCCCGGACTCGAAGATCTCCACCGGAGTCGGATTTGGGGTGGCAGCCATGTCAGGCGACCTTCCCTTTGGCCTCTTTGGCGGCAAGAACCTGGGCGAGCGGGGCGATGGTCACGCCGGCGTTCTCCAGTTCGGCGCGGACCTGGCGGGCCAGCTGCACGGCGCCGGGCGTGTCACCGTGCAGGAGGACGGTGTCGGCAACAATAGGCAGGTCTGTGCCGGCGACGGTCTCAATGAGCCCCTCACAGACCATCCGCACGGTTCGCTCCACGATGGCGGCAGGATCGTGGATCACGGCGCCGGGCCGGCCGCGGGGCACCAGGGTGCCGTCGGCCTCATAGGCGCGGTCGGCGATGCCGACGATGCCTACAGGGACCTGCCGTTCAGCAGCGGCGTCGGCGAGTTCACCGTCCTGCGCCAGGACGATGAGGCCGGGGTTCAGGCGGGCGGCGGCATCGGCCACCGCCGCTGCGTAATCGCGGCGGGTGGCAACGAGGTTGCCCAGGCGGCCGTGCGGTGCAATGTGGGCAACGGTGGTGCCGTGGTAAGCGGCGAAGGCGTTCAGCGCACCGAACTGGTACAGGACGTCGTTGCGGACCTCGTCCGCTGTCAGGTCCATGGCGCGCCGGCCAAAACCGCGCAGGTCCGGGAAGCTCGGGTGCGCCCCGATGCTGACGCCGCGGCGGACGCATTCAGCGACCGTGGCGTGCATGATGTCCGGGTCACCGGCGTGGAAGCCGCAGGCGATGTTGGCACTGGAAACCACCTCGAGCAGGGCAGCGTCGTCGCCCATCGAGTAGGCGCCAAAGCCTTCTCCGAGATCTGCGACGAGATCAACTGTGAGTCCCATTATCTGCGTTCCTGGGGTGGTTAGCAGCGGCCCTGCCCGCTGGGGCAAAGGGATCAGCTGCGCTGGTGATGAGGTGTGTCCGAACTGGCCCTGCGAGGGGTTCCCAGGTCGGTGCTGCCGGGCTACCGGCTTCTGCAAAAAAGTCTGACACCGGGATTTGGCTCACACAAAGACGTAATCGGTGTCACGGGATAGGTGCCGGTTATGACCGCCGCCGCGGTGGAGCCCATGAGCGTTTCCTTCCCACTAGGGAGGGTTCGGCCCGTGCCGGCCCGCCCTCGTTGCATTGAACATATGGAGCGTTTATTTCGGGAATGTAAAACGAGTCGGCTATTCCGATAAAATCTATTCCTATGCAAAATGCATCTGGCCCCATCGGGAAATTGCATGTCACCCGAGGGGATAGAATGTACCCTGAATGAAATGGCGTTCTGGGTTCAACCTAGTGTCAGCGATGTGGATCACACAAAGACCTATTGCGTGTCCCTCCATAGCATCCCGTTATGACCTTGCGGGTTCAGGACGCCGCAAAGAGAGAGGGCGGCCGTGGATACCAGGAAGCTGGCGTACTTCGTACAGATCGTGGACTCGGGGAGCATCACCAAGGCCGCGGCTGCGTTGCACGTGGCCCAGCCGGCCCTGAGCCAGCAGGTTTCAGCGCTGGAGACAGAACTGAAGCAGCGACTGCTGATCCGCAGCAAGCAGGGCGTGCAGCCCACGGCTGCCGGGCACACGCTGTACCGCCACGCCCAGTCCATCCTGCGGCTCGTCGCGCAGGCCCGAGTGGACGTTGCCAAGTCGGGGGCGGCGCCGTCCGGCCGCGTGTCGATTGCCATTGCGCCCTACAGCATGGCATCGAGCCTGACCCCGCAGATCATCAGCGAAGTGGCCCGCCGGTACCCGGACATCGTCCTGCACGTCACGGAAATCTACGGCGGAGTCCTGAGCGAGGCCATTAAGAACGGCCGGCTCGACATGGCGCTCATTTACGAGCCCGGCCCCATCCGCGGCGTCCTTTTCACCACGATGATCGTGGAGGACCTGCACCTGGTGGTCAACGCCGCCAGACCGGGTGTTAACGCGGAGAACGGCGAGATCACGCTGGAGGAAGTGGCCCGGCTGGGGCTCTTCCTTCCTGAGAAGATCCACACGCTGCGCCAGGCCGTGGAGGCCGGATTCGACAGCAAGGGACTGAAGCTCCAACTCGTGGGCGAGGTGGAGTCAGTGCCCTCGCTGGCCCGGCTGCTGCGTGCCGACCTTGGGGCCACCATTCTGCCTAAGTCGGCTGCGGACGCCCTGTTCCACGAGGAGGACTTCCATGTCCTGCGGATTGTGGACCCGGCGCTGCAGTGCAAGATCGCGCTGTGCACGCCCGATCACGACCCCCTCTCGGAGGCGGCATCGGCGGTGCTCCTGGTGCTGAAGGAAATGCTCCAGGAAATGCTCAACGATAAGTACGGCCGCTCATAGGTTTGGCTTATTAGGGCACTCATCATTTGTCTTAGTAACCGAGTGCCCGGGATTCTAGTATTGGTGGCAAGCCAAGAAATTGCGGTGAATGATATTCCGCAGACAATTTAACGGGGAGCCAGCCATGAAAAAGATCAGCACCGCCAGGAGAACTTCCGACCCGAGCCTGGGGCTTATGGCCAAAACCGGGTCGCATTGCCCGACCAACGGTTTCTGGCGGCCAGAGGACCGGTCCGCAGCGCCCATCTTCGTTTTCGAGGGCAGCATCATGCCGGTCAGCGGAGGCGGGTCGACGGTCTGGCACTTGGAGGACGCTGTCTTCGGCGCCCCGGCTTACCCGGTCCCCCATCGCGTCTAGCAGCCCTCGCCCCCCGCACCCAACTACGTAGCATTCAGGGCGTTCTCAGGGCTGGGAAGGCCGCGAGCTGCTACGCAGTTTCCGTCTCAGCTGGAGCTGAAAAAAGTTTTTGGATCCCGCCCTCATGTGGTGCCCGATCGGCCCTTTAATGTCGCACCCCCTTGGCAGACTGTGTTCATGGAAGGCATCGGGAATTCAGCACTGAAAGCAGGAGCGCGGCACTGCGGCGTTCTGCAGGCTGCCGCGGTTCCTGACGCCCTTTTCCCAGAAGCCGTTTTTCCTCTTGGCGCGTTTCCCGAGGCCGGGTTCGCAGACGGCGGTCTTCCATTCGCCGAGTTCTCGGACGACGGGCTGCCGTATGACGATGACCTCGACGCCGCGTTCCCGGCATCGTTTCCTGAGGACCCGTTTCCCGAGGCCCTGCTTGCCGACCGTCCTTTCGACGAGGACCTCTTAGACGACGGCGCCTTTGACGGCGGCCCTTTTGGCGACGGCGTTCCGTCCAGCGCCGCTTCGTCCCGGTACATTGCGGCCGGTTCCTTTGCCCAGGACCGTACGACAGCGACGGGTTGGTTTCTCCCGGCAGCAGACCTCACCGCCGACAGTGCCGGGCTGATTGACCAGATACGCGGCTACGAGGACTTCAAGTGCTGGGCTGCCGGGCAACAGGCGCGGCTTGCTGTGTCCTTCGAGATCCGGCACCGCGAGGAACACGTCGATGATGCGGCGCAGGACGGCCTTGAGCAGGCCAGCCCTGGCCCCCTGGCTGCGGAGGAGGATCTGGGCAAGAAACGCCCCAAGGACCACAGCATGGGCGCCGCTGAGCAGATCGCGCTGGCCCGTGGCGAGTCCCCGAACCGGGGCGGCCGGCTGCTCGGCATGTCTAAGGCCCTGGTTACCGAGATGCCCCACAGCCTGGCCGCCCTGGACACCGGGCAGCTGAATGAAGAGCGCGCCATGTACGTCGTGAAGGAGACAGCCTGCCTGAGTGTCGACGACCGGTCCGCGGTCGACGAGGAACTCGCCGCCGACACCGGAACCTTCAAAGGCGCCGGGACCCGGACCGTCATCGCCGCAACCCGGGCCGCCGCCACCCGCAGGGATCCGCGCTCGGTGACCCAGCGGGCGAGCCATGCCGCCTCGGAGCGGTCCGTGAGCCTGCGCCCGGCCCCGGACTGCATGACGTATTTCACGGCGCTGCTGCCCGCCCACCAGGGAGTCGCGGTGTATGCGGCCCTGACACGGCAGGCCGATTCCCTCCGCTCCGCGGGAGATCCGCGGTCCCGGAACCAGGCCATGTCCGACACCCTGGTCGAGCGGATCACTGGCACCCCCGGCGGCATCACCGGCGTCGAGATCAACCTCGTCATGACCGACCGCACCCTCCTCCAAGGCGACACCGAACCCGCCCGGATACCCGGCTACGGCATCGTCCCCGGCGCTTGGGCACGCGACCTCCTCAAGACGGATCCTCTGAAGGAACTGAAGATCTGGATCAGGCGGCTCTACACCGCCCCCGGGACCGGCGACCTCGTGGCCATGGACTCGCGGCGGCGCCTCTTCCCTGCACCACTGCGTCGCTTCATCCAAATCCGGGACGACACCTGCCGCACCCCCTACTGCGACGCCCCCATCCGCCACTTTGACCACATCGTCCCCTGGCACGGCGACGGTCCAACGAGCCTGGCGAACGGTGCCGGCCTCTGCGAGGCATGCAACCACACCAAAGAACACCCCGGCTGGAAAGCCCACCCCAGACCCGGACCGCGGCACACCATCGAACTCACCACACCCACCGGCCACACCTACCGATCCACGGCACCCCCGCTACCCGGAACAGGACTGACCGGAACCGGGGTGCGCGAAACGCGCCGATCCGAAAAGCGTGGCCCATCGCCCTAACGGGCGGGGGCCGGGGCGGCCACGCAGCCCCGGGAGCGTTAAATAGATACGCCTCAGGCGGGACAGAAGGCTGTCCCGCCTGAGGCGATGGCGGCGCCTTCTGGCACGGGCGCGTCAAGGCACCGGAGCCTCCCGGGCCGCCGTCGCTACGCGACTACGCGTGCTCGCGGCCCAGACCCTTGGCCTTCAGAAGCTCCGGGCCCGCTGCCCCACGGCCGCTCCGCGACTAAGCCTGCTCGACGAGCAGGCCCTTGGACTTCAGCACCTCGGTGAGGTTGCACAGCTCGATGGTGGTTCCGCCGGCCTTATAGAGGCCGATGAGCTCGCGCTCAGCGTCGTCACGTTCCTGGGAGAGGCGGATGACTTCCTCGATCTCGTCCTTCCGGACCACAACAACACCGTCGGCGTCGCCGCGCAGGACGTCGCCCGGGTAGATGATCTCGTCACCGAAAACCACCGGGTGGTTGATCGGGCCGATGGTTTCCTTAACTGTGCCCTTAATGGAGACACTGCCGGAGAACACTGGCAGGCCCAGTTCGATGAGGTCCTGGGTGTCGCGGACACCGGAGTCCGTCACCAGGCCCGCGAGGCCCTTGGCCTTCATGGCATTGCCGAGGACGTCGCCGAACGTGCCGGCTTCCTCGTACTCCCCGGCCGCGGCCAGGACAACGTCTCCAGCCTCGGCGTAGTGGATGGCCACCTGCAGCATGAGGTTGTCCCGCGGCGCGCAGCGGACAGTGGTGGCAGGGCCGCAGAAGGACATGCTGCGGTCGATCGGCTTGATCCTGGAGCTGAGCGCTCCCTTGCGGCCCTGTGCCTCGTGGATTGTGGCTGAGGAGAACCGCGCCAGGCGGCGGACGGCGTCGGCGGCGGGTCGTTCGATGGTGGTCTTTACGTGGATCACGGAATTTTCCTTCATTTGGTGGGGTAGCTGAGCGCCCGATTGGCGGGTTAGCTGAGGGCCCGGACGGCCTTGTCGATGGCTGCGATGGACTCTTCAATGACTTCGAGGCTGGTGGCGTAGGAGATGCGGAAGTACGGGCCCAGTCCGTAGGCCGAGCCCTGGATGACGGCGACGGAGGCCGCCTCCAGAAGGTAGAGCGTGAAGTCCTCGTCGTTGCCGATGACCTTCCCTTCCGGGGTGGTCTTGCCGATGGCACCGCCGCAGTTGACGTACGCGTAAAAGGCGCCTTCCGGCGTCGCGCATGAAAGGCCGTCGACGGCGTTCAGCGCCGCTACCGCTGCATCGCGGCGGCTGCGGTAGACCTCCACGCTCTCCCGGACGAAGGTCTGGTCGCCGGTGAGCGCGGCGGCGCTGGCCGCCTGGCTCACCGAGGACGGGCAGGAGGAGATCTGCGACTGGAGCTTGTTGATCGCCGCGATCAGCGGCGCCGGCCCGGCGGCATAACCCAGCCGCCAGCCGGTCATGGCGTAGGCCTTCGAAACACCGTTGACGGCAAGGATGCGGTCCTTGAGTTCCGGAGCAACCTCCACAAGGCTCTGAATCCAGCCGGAGCCGAAGTAGATCTGGTCGTAGATCTCGTCCGTCAGGACATAAACCTGTGGGAAGTTCGCGAGGACATCCGCCAGGGCCCGCAGTTCCGACGTGGAGTAAACGGCGCCTGTGGGGTTTGACGGGGTGTTCAGGATGACCCACTTGGTCCGTTCGTTCAGCGCCCCGGCCAGGGCCTCGGGGGTCAGCTTGAAGCCCGACTCCTCGCCACATGTGACAACCACCGGGGTGCCCTCGTTCGCGAGCACCATGTCCGGGTAGGACACCCAGTACGGGGCAGGAACCACAACCTCGTCGCCGGCGTCCAGCGAAGCCATGAACGCCGTGAAGATCACCTGCTTGGCGCCACCGCCGATGGTGATCTCAGCCGGGGTGTAGTGGATGCCGCTGCGCAGCTCGATGGTCTGGAGGATCGCCTTCTGCAGTGCCGGCGTACCGGTGACCGAGGTGTACTTCGTCTCCCCCTTGCTGATCGCCTCAACCGCTGCGGCTTTGATGTGCTCAGGGGTATCGAAGTCCGGCTCACCGACTGTCAGGTCCAGGATCCGGCGCCCTTCTGCCTTCAGCTCACGCACGCGGGCCGCTGCGGCCACGCTGGCAGATTGCTTGATGCGGGACACTCGCGATGCAGGTTCAAATTCAGACATGGTCTCTTCCTAGGGAGTCAGGACGAAGCGATATTCGTTCCTTCGACACTAGGGAATCCCGGCCGGTCTGGATAAGACCTAATCTGCGTGGACGGATAAGCGTCTCTTATGGACCGCCGTCGTCCTTCTGCCAAGCACGCAACCCAAACTTTTTGGTTATGGCTCCACGCACTATAGGTATTTCCGCCCCTTGCTCCGTTCTGCCTAGCCTTCTAGGTAAGTCGTCAATCCGATCCGAGGAGTGCTGTTGGCTATTCTGCACCGTGATGACCGCGGCGACGGCTACTACCGCTACCGGGGGACCGCGAAAGCCGATACGACCGCCGTGCAGGCAGACAAGACGCGCGAGCTGCTCCGGGACAGCCGGCAGCGGATTTCCTTCAATGCCACCAGCATGCGCGCCCTCTCCGTAAGGCTGAATCAGCAGATCGCCCAGGCGCTCTGCGACGGCATGAAGGGCACGCGCCTCGCCGAAGCCGCAGAGCTCTCCCGCTGGGCCGTCCGCACCGTTGGCCTGTCGTCCGAGGACCTGCTCCCGTCGGGGATGCCGGCGGAGCAACACCTTGCCTCGATCCGCCAGCTCAAGTCGGAACTGGCGGAACTTGAAGAGTCCAAAATTGCTCTGGAAGACCGCCGCCTGAACCTTTTGGCAGCAGCACGACGGCGGGGAGTTCTGGATGACTATGAGCTCGCCGCGCTCAGCGGTTTGCAGCCCGAAACCATCCGGAAGATGACGTGGGGCGTCCAGGCCGGATCCGGCGCGATCCCGGCATAAGTGTGCACCCGGCGTCGAGCGCGTCAAGCCCTAGCTAGGCGGAGCGGGCAAGCGTAGCGTCGAACTGCACGCTGTTGCTGGTTGCTCGGAGGTGGCGCAATGGCTGGATGGAATGCTGATACGGCGGCGGGCCCGTTGGGGGCCGGGACGGTCACTCTGGTCGAGGGATCGTCCTTCTGCATTTCCTTGCCGAACGGCGACATCAGCGCCGATCATCCGCATGGCCTCTTTGTGCAGGACGCCCGCATCCTTTCGGGCTGGAACCTGACGGTTGATGGATTGGCGCTGGAGCCGCTGGCGGCCGAGACGAAGGAGCCGTACCGCGCGCTGTTTGTGGGACGGGTTCCCCGCTCGGACGGCTACGCCGACAGTCCCCTGATCGTGGAGCGGCTCCGGGAAGTGGGGGCCGGGATCCAGGAGCAGGTCACCGTCCGGAACTACTCCCTCGAACCGGCCCAATGCGTCATCGCGTTGAGGATCGAAGCGGATTTTGCGGACCTCTTCGAGGTGAAAGAGGCACGGATCCAGCGGCGCTGGGACGAAAGCCGGCAGTCCGACGGCGGTGCCCTCACCATTCGTGCGGCGTGGCAGGATGTCCGGAAGGGCGTGGTGGTCCAGGCCCCGGGTGCGGACATTTCGACGGATACCGTGACGTACCGGGCCTCAGTTCCGGCGCATGGACACTGGAGCGCGGTCCTGACCGTGCTTCCCAGCATCGAGGGGACAGATTCGGTGACGGCCTTCGTCCATTCCGAAGGGGATGGCTTGTCGCCCCGGGACGTCCGCCGGCGGGAATGGGTGGCGAAGATTCCGGTCCTGCAGATGGGCAACCGGTCTGTTGAACGGACGTTGCGCCGCAGCTACGACGATCTGGGCGCCCTTCGGATTGAGGACCCCGACCACCCTGAACGTGTCGTGGTGGCCGCCGGGGCGCCCTGGTTCATGACCTTGTTTGGCAGGGACTCGCTCTGGGCTTCAGTCATGGCGATGCCAGTGGACCCGTCCCTGGCGCTGGGCACCCTGCAAACTTTGGCGGACCGCCAGGGATCCGTGGTGGACCCCATGACCGAGGAAGAACCGGGCAAGATCCTCCATGAGGTCCGGCTGGACGTTTCCAGCGGGCTGTCCCTGGGCGGCAAGTCGAACTACTACGGCAGCGTCGATGCCACACCCCTGTTCCTGATGGTGCTCGGGGCGGTCAGCCGCTGGGGCTTCGCCGCGGATACTATCGCCGCGTTGCTCCCTCATGCGGACCGCGCGCTCGAGTGGATCATGAAATACGGGGACAAGGACGGCGACGGCTTCGTGGAGTACGAGCGCCTCAATGACCAGGGGCTGATCAACCAGGGCTGGAAGGACTCCTGGGATGGAATCAACTTCGCCAACGGCAAACTGGCCGAGCCGCCGATCGCACTCTGCGAGGTCCAGGCCTACGTGTACGTCGCTTACCTTTCGCGTGCCTGGCTGGCGTACGACGCCGGGGACACGGCTTTTGGGAATGAGCTCGCCGACCGCGCGGCCCGGCTGAAGAAACAGTTCAACGAGCAGTTCTGGATCCCTGAACGCGGGTACTACGCCATTGCCCTGGACGGGAAGAAAAGGCAGGTGGACGCGTGCGCGTCGAACATGGGCCACTGCATGTTGCAGGGCCTCATTGACGAGGACAAGGCACCTCAGGTGGCCGAACGGCTAATGTCCCCCGAGATGTTCAGCGGCTGGGGTGTGCGCACCCTGGCCAGCGACATGGGTGCCTACAACCCCGCCAGCTACCACAACGGATCTGTGTGGCCGCACGACAACGCCATTGTCGCGGCCGGGCTCCTCCGCTATGGCTTCGTTGATGAGGCGCAGCGGATCGCCACCGGCATGATGGATGCTGCCGAGTACTCCGACGGCCGGCTCCCGGAGCTGTTCTGCGGTTTCAGCCGGGAACAGCTCACCGCCCCGGTCCCGTATCCGACGGCGTGCTCGCCTCAGGCCTGGGCGGCCACCGCACCGATCCAGCTGGTGACGAGCCTGATGCGCTACGACCCGGTGGTTTCCGCCGGCGGGGTATGGATGGATCCCGTTCTTCCGGAGTCCTTTGGGGATCTGCACATCACCAACGCACCTCTGGGCGGCGGCCGCATCACCATCGACATTGCCAATTCCATCCCCTCGGTCCAGGGACTGCCCGACGGAATGACGTTCCTCCAGGGGCACCGTCCGTGGATGATTGAACTGGTCGAGCAGGCCCATCGCCGCCGAAGGGAGCGGTTCGAAAGCCGGTAGCCCGCGGCCCGCGGCCCGCGGAGGAAGCACAGCCACAGTCAATCCCGATACCGGAGCCGCACTCCGTCGCGGTTGCCGTACATCTGGCGGCCCTGCCCGGCGGAACTGATGATCCACACCAGGCCGGAGTCCCGCGTCTTGGAGTCGACGCGGCCGGTGTAGGAGTGCCCGGCGGGAAGCGTGACTTCAACCGTGGCCCCCACCTCGATGGCCTCCCAGTCCTCCGCAGGCTGCCACATTTCGTCGCTGGTTTCCGGCTGCGCGTGCCGGCGGCCGCGCCGCCGTGACGTTGCCTTCACCCTCGCCACACCGCCCCGCGTCATGCGACACCCTCCAGGATCTTGGCCCGTGGCTGCACGGAGACGTAGTCGCCCTTGAAGAAGAGGAGGGGATCGACGTCGGAGCGGGCGCTCAGCGCGTGGACCGCGGCCACCACGATGGTGTGGTCGCCGCCGTCGTACTCCTGGTGGAGCTCGCAGTCCACCCAGGCCAGGGCGCCGTCGAGGACGGGGTTGCCGAGGGGCGACGGCGAGTGGTCAACGCCGGCGAACTTGTCTGCACCGGACCGCGCGAACTGGGCCGCGAGGTGCTGGTGGTCGGCGGGGAGGATGTTGATGGTGAAGCGGCCCGCCTGCCGCAGCAGCGGCCAGGTGCTGGAGGTCCGTGCCGGGCTGAAAGTCACCAGCGCCGGTTCCAGCGAGAGGGACGCGAAGGACTGGCAGGTAAACCCGGCAGGGCCGTTCTCAGTGGCGGCGGTGATCACGGTCAGGCCCGTTGCGAAGTGGCCCAGCACGTTGCGGATCCGGCGCGGGCTGAGGTCTGAGAGTTCCGTCATGGCGAGTCCTTTCGAAGCGTGTACACCCAATCAAGCACCTCGCTGCCCGCTTCCAAACCCCGGCCGCAACGAACTGACGCGCATGGAAACGTAGGTTCACCGGCCGAAGCGGGACGTAACAAAACAGTCCACTTACGAGGGCTTTGGGCACCATCTTCCCGGCGCCCCGGAGCCTGCGCCCGACCGCCTGGAACTGCTGCTCGATGCCGCGTCACGGGCCAGGGAGGGTGTCCTTTTGGTCGCCGAGGACGCGGCCGACGGCGGCCTGGTGGGTACAGGGAGCGGTCTGCAAAACCGTATACGCGGGTTCGAATCCCGCCATCACGTCAGGTGTGGAGGACGGCTCAGGTTTGGGAGGACGGCTCAGGTTTGGGAGGACGACGGCACCGGGCGGAGGCAATCGGTAAGAAATCCGGCCAGGACGCCTCCCAGGGATACGGCGAGCGCCGGCAGCAGGGTCATGGGCCCCACGGTTTCCCGGATATCGACGCCCAGGAACGGCGTGACCACGACGTCCAGCACGTACACCAGGGACGCTGCCACGGCCACGGTGGTAACGACCGTTCCGCGTGACCGGCTCTTCCCTTTCGGGAACTGCCTGGCGTACTCCTTCGCAGCCCCGAACTCGTCCTTTGCCGGCGTGCCGGTGGCCGCCTCGTGGGCGCACACCTCTTCCAGCGTTTCGGCGATCTCGCGCTCAGAGATGCCACGTATCCGAAGGTTAAAGGCCAGGTCGCGCTCGTAGGTCATGGGTTGTCCTGTCTGCTGGTCCGAATCCTGCTGAGTGCTTCATCCATCTGCCGCCACGCATCCGCCGCCCGCGTCAGTTCCGCGCGGCCTTCGTCCGTAATGGCGAATTGCTTGCGGCCCGGCCCCGCTGTGTCGTGCTGCCATTCATGGCTGACCAGCCCCTGCTCCTCCAGGCGCCTCAGCAACGGATATAGCGTCCCGCCTTGGGTTCGGGGGAACCCGCCGGAGCGGAGGACTTCGATCATGGCGTAGCCGTGCATCTCCCCTTAGGTTGGACGGCAATCCCACTCGGGTACCCGACGAGCAAAATCGAAGGTCGTATTCGGATTTGCGGCAAAACACTCCAGTAATCACCGCAAATAGTGGAATATGGTGTCATGCCGAAAATACGCATCTCCGAAGCAGCGCGCTTCCTGGGCGTCAGCGACGACACCGTCCGCCGCTGGACCGAGAACGGGACCCTGACCGCGGCGAAGGACGCCTCCGGCCGGCTGGCCGTTGAGGGTCTTGAACTCGCGCACCTCGCCCGCGACCAGGCGCAGCTGCCCGAAGACCCCACCCGCGTGGGCAGCTCTGCCCGCAACCGGTTCGTTGGCCTCGTCACCGGGATCACCGCGGACAAGGTCATGGCCCAGGTGGAGCTGCAGTGCGGCCCGTTCCGCGTCGTCTCCCTGATGAGCAGCGAAGCAGTTCGGGAGCTCGGCCTCGAACTCGGCTCCGTGGCCACCGCCGTGGTCAAGGCCACCACAGTCATCATCGAAACACCCCAGGGAAAGAGCATCATATGAGCATCAACCGCGTGCGCGTCAGCGCCCTGCTGGCCGCCGGTACCCTTGCCGCCGGGCTGTCTGGCTGCACTGCTCCCAATAACGCGAGCGGCACCCGCACCGTGACCGTGTTTGCCGCCGCGTCGCTGAAGGCGACCTTCACCAGGATCGCCTCCGAATTCAAAGCCGCGAACCCGGGCACCCGGGTCACGCTCAACTTTGCCGGGTCCTCGGACCTGGCCACCCAGATCAGCCAGGGTGCTCCGGCCGACGTGTTCGCCTCCGCCGACGCCAAGAACATGGCCCAGCTCTCCGACGCGGAGCTCATCGACGGAACGGCGAGCAACTTCGCCACCAACGTCCTGGAGATCGCGGTTCCGCAGGCCAACCCGGCGTCGATCAGTTCCTTCGCCGACCTGGCAAAGCCGGGCGTCAAGGTGGTTGTCTGCGCACCGCAGGTGCCCTGCGGCTCCGCCACAGAGACGGTGGAGAAGGCCACTGGGACCACCCTGAAACCTGTCAGTGAGGAATCCTCCGTCACCGATGTCCTGGGCAAGGTCACCTCCGGGGAAGCCGACGCCGGCTTGGTCTACGTCACCGACGTCAGGAACGCAGGCGACAAGGTCAAGGGCATCACGTTCAGCGAGTCGGACCAGGCCGTGAACACCTACCCGATCGCCACCGTGGGCAGCAGCAAGAACAAGGAACTGGCCAGGGCCTTCATCGCCATGGTCACCGGCAGCGAAGGCAAGAAGGTCCTCAGTGACGCCGGTTTCGGCACGCCGTAGCAAGGCTTGGACGGTCCGCAAAGTGAACAGGCGGGACACCGGATACACCGGTGTCCCGCCGTGGGTGTTCGCCCTCGCGGCAGCAGGGGCTCTGTTTGTCCTGCTGCCGCTGGCCGCCATGGTGGCCAAGGTGAACTGGGGGCAGTTCATCCCGCTCATTACGTCGGAGGCGTCACTCACCGCTCTGGGCCTGAGCCTGCGGACCTCGGCGACGAGTACGGTGCTGTGCATCGTTCTTGGCGTGCCGCTGGCCCTCGTCCTGGCCCGTGCCAGCTTCCCGGGCCAGCGGCTGCTCCGGGCCTTCGTGCTGCTCCCCCTGGTCTTGCCGCCGGTCGTCGGCGGCATCGCCCTGCTCTACACGTTTGGCCGGCAGGGCCTGCTCGGGCGGAGCCTGGAGCTGGCGGGGATCCAGATCGCCTTCTCCACTACCGCCGTCGTTCTTGCCCAGACGTTCGTGGCGCTGCCGTTCCTGGTGGTCAGCCTCGAGGGCGCCCTGCGCACCGCCGGCACCAAATACGAGGCGGTCGCGGCGACGCTTGGCGCGCGCCCCACCACGGTGCTGCGCCGGGTCAGTATCCCGCTGGTGCTGCCGGGGCTGGCTTCCGGCGCCGTGCTGTCCTTCGCGCGCTGCCTTGGGGAGTTCGGCGCCACCCTGACGTTCGCCGGCAGCCTGCAGGGGGTCACGCGCACCCTGCCGCTGGAGATCTACCTGCAGCGCGAAACCGATGCCGACGCCGCCGTCGCGCTCTCACTGGTGCTGGTCGCGGTGGCCGTCGCCGTCGTCGGGCTTTCCTACCGGCGCCCCCGGGCGCAGCCGGCAGAGGCGGGACCAGCATGACCTTCTCACTTGACGCCACGCTGCACGCGCGCAACTTCGACGTCGGGCTCACGCTCGGGCCCGCGGAAACCGTCGCCGTGCTAGGCCCCAACGGAGCCGGCAAGTCGACACTGCTGGGGATCATCGCCGGGCTCCTCCGCCCGGACAGCGGACATGCAGTGCTCGGACAGAAAACGCTGTTCATGCTCGACGACGGGAACCGCCACTTCCTGCCGCCGCACGCTCGGGGAACAGCGCTGCTCGCGCAGGAGCCGCTGCTGTTTCCGCACATGACCGTGCTGGAGAACGTCGCCTTCGGACCTCGGGCGGCCGGCGCGAACCGGGCCAGTGCGCTGCAGACGGCGCGCCACTGGCTGGCCGAAGTGGAGGCCGCGGAGTTCGCTGACCGGCGGCCCGGCCAGCTCTCGGGCGGTCAGGCACAGCGCGTCGCCATCGCCCGTGCCCTGGCCACTGACCCCGAACTGCTGCTGCTCGACGAACCCATGGCGGCCCTCGACATCCATGCCGCACCCATGCTGCGCAGGCTCCTCAAGCGGGTCCTCGCCAACCGCCGGGCCATCATCATCACGCACGATGTCCTGGATGCGCTCATGCTCGCCGATCGGGCAATCGTGATCGAGGGCGGGCGGATCACCGAGGAAGGCCCCACCCGGGCGGTCCTGGAGAAACCGCGCAGCAAGTTCGCCGCCGGCTTGGCGGGCATGAACCTCCTCCCCGGCACCATCACAGGCCACGGGCTCACATCCGACGGCGGACTGGACATCACCGCGCACCCCGAGGACGGTGCCGTGCCCGGCCAGGACGGCGTCGCCGTCTTTTCGCCGACGGCGGTCTCGGTCTTCCTGAGCGCTGAACACGGCAGCCCACGGAACTCGTTCGCCGTCACCATCACGGACCTGGAACCCCACGGCGACCAGATCCGCATCCACGCCGATGGGCTGTCCGCGGACATCACCCCGGCAGCCTCGGCAGACCTCGAACTCACATCCGGGATGACCGTCTACTTCGTCATCAAAGCCACGGCCATCGCCGTTTATCCGGCCTGACTGTGCAACTGCAGCCGCGCAAAGAAGTCGGCAATGATCAGGCGTGAATCCACGCTTGTGTAGGTCCTTCCGGAGGGCGAACCGCCCGTTTCCTCGAACCTGCACGTAATGTCGTCAAGCCCGGTGACGACGAGCGGCGCACTGTCTCCCAGGCACCACAGCGGACCGAATTTGACGAAGTCTGGGACCTCCAGGCTGTTGAACCGTTCCCACAGCCAGGCACCGCCCGCTCCCGCCGCCTTGAGCGAGTAGTCGAGTTCGGCAACAGAAATGACAACCTGGCGGTAGGTTTCCACCGGAAACTGCCATACGGCGAGTCGTTGATTCTCCAGCACAAACCGGGCCGCCGCTGGATCCGTGTAGTAATTGTATTCATCCTCGTCCGCAGCGGACCCGCCGACCCACGCGAGGGTGAACGAGGCCGCGATTTCCGGTTCCAGCAGGAGGGCGTCAGCAACGTTCGCGAGGGGGCCGGCACACACGAGAATGAGGGGCACTTCTCCGACGGCCCCGGTGCGAACTGCGTCGATGATGGCCCGCGCGGCAGCTGTGTCCCGGCGTTGCCCGGTGAACGGGGCGTCGGAACCGGCGTGAACGGTTGCCAGCTCCGGGAGCTTCAAAACGCGGAGCAAGTCCTCCGCGAGGTCCGACCCGCCCTTGGCCATGCCTTCGGGCGGCCCGAACATGGGGTTTGTCAGCGAGCTCGTCACCGCGATGATCTCGTTGGCGGGAGACAACGCGTGATGGGCCAGTCCGATCAGTCCGTCCGGGTCGCCTGCCCAGTCGTTGTCCAGGATGATTCGGCAGCGCGGTTCCATATCGATCATGTTCACGTGAGTAAGCGTGGCCCGGTCCGGCCTGTTCTGCCTCCGGCGATTTCAATGAGTGGAACGGGCGTCAAGGGCGGGCAGCCCGAAGGCCGCCCGCCCCTGACCGCAGGGATCAGTTTTTGACCACGTCCAGTTCGACGACGGCCCAGGACAGCGCGGGCAGGCTCAACCGGAGCTCGGAACCGCTCGCCTTCGCACCTTCGAGCGGCTTGAGGCCCACGCGGTCCGGGCTGCCCTGGCTGTTGATCGTGAAGCGGTCGCCGCCCTCCGGGATTTCCAGGACCTCGGCCCTGAGCACCTGGCGGGCGTCAAAGCCGCGCAGAGCCACCTCGACGTCGGCCGCCTCCTCCAGGCCGCGGTTCGCGAAGAACAGCGCCACCCGGCCTGTTTCCTCGTTCCACGTCGCACTGACGTCGACGAGGTCGGTGCCGCCGAAACGGGCATTTTCGTACTTGTCCGAGTCAACGGACAGGCGCAGGATCTGGCCCTTCGCCAGTTCGGCCATCCGGGCGAACGGGTGGAAGATGGTCTGCCGCCAGGCAGGTCCGTTTTCCTCGCTGAAGATCGGCGCGATCACGTTGACCAACTGCGCCTGGTTGGCGATCTTCACCCGGTCGCCGTGGCGGAGCAGCGAGTTGAGCAGGGTGCCGACCACGACGGCGTCCGTCACGTTGTACTTGTCCTCGATGACGCGGGGGTGCTCGCGCCAGCCCGCCTTGGAGACGTTGTGCGGCTGGTCCTGGGTGTCCAGTCCGCGCTGGTACCAGACGTTCCATTCGTCGAAGGACAGATTGATGTGCTTCTTGTGCTTGCCCTTCGCGCGGACGGCGTCGGCCGTGGCGATCACCGACTCGATGAAGTAGTCGGTATCGACGGCGCTGGCGAGGAAGCTGCCGACGTCGCCGTCGTGCTCCTGGTAATAGGCGTGCAGCGAGACGTAATCCACCTCCTCATACGCGTGGGTCAGCACCGTCTGCTCCCAGGCCCCAAAGGTTGGCATTCCGGAATTGGAGCTGCCGCAGGCCACCAGCTCGATGTCCGGGTCCACGAACCGCATCGCCTTGGCCGCCTCCTGCGCCAGCCGGCCGTACTCCTCGGCGGTCTTGTGGCCAATCTGCCACGGCCCGTCCATCTCGTTGCCGAGGCACCACAGCTTGATGTTGAACGGATCCTTGTGCCCGTTCCTGGCGCGCAGGTCGGACAGGTAGGTGCCGCCGGGGTGGTTGGCGTACTCCACGATCTCGCGGGCCGCGTCCACTCCCCTGGTGCCCAGGTTGATGGCCTCCATGATTTCGGTACCGGCCTGCCGGGACCAGTCCACGAACTCGTGCAGGCCGAAGGCGTTGGTCTCGAGAGTGTGCCAGGCGCCGTCAAGCCGGCGGGGCCGGTCTTCCCGCGGGCCGATGCCGTCCTCCCAGTTGTAGCCGGACACGAAATTACCGCCGGGGTAGCGGATGACGGTGGCGCCGAGCTCCTTGACGAGCTTGAGCACGTCCTGGCGGAAGCCGTTCTCGTCGGCCTCCGGGTGGCCGGGCTCGTAGATGCCGGTGTAGACGCAGCGGCCCATGTGCTCAACGAAGGAGCCGAAGAGGCGGCGGGGAACTTCCCCGATGGTGAAGTCGCGGTCGAGGGTGATCCTTGCGCGGGACATGTGGGGTATCTCCTTGGTTGTGATTCGAATTTGTTGAAATCAGGTGACAGCGAAGGTGCCGGATCAGGTTCCGGCGAGTCCCGTCGTCGCAACGCCCTTGATGATCTGGCGCTGGAAGAACAGGAAAACCAGGATGAGCGGCAGTGCCGCGAGCAGCGCGGAGGCCATGTTCTGCGCGTACTGGATGCCGTAGGCGCTCTTGATCGTCTGCAGCCCCACCGGCAGGGTCAGGATGGACCCGTCGTTGGTGGAGATGAAGGGCCAGAGGAAGTTGTTCCACGCGCTGATGAAAACGAAGATCGCGACGGCCGCCAGGATGGGGCGTGAGAGCGGCAGGATGATCTGGGTGAAGATCCGCATCCGGCTGGCGCCGTCCATCACCGCGGCCTCCTCAAGCTCACGCGGGATCTGGTCGAAGAACTTCTTGAGCACGAACACCATGGCGGGGTGGATGACCTGCGGGAGGATGATGGCCCACGACGTGTCGATCATGTGCAGCGCCACCATCTGGTAGAACAGCGGGATAATCAGCACCGGCGGCGGGATGATGATGGAGGCGATGATCACCGTCATCAGGACCTTTTTGCCGCGGAAGTCGATGCGGGACAGGGCATAGGCCACCAGCGCGGAGATGGCCAGCGTGATCACGGTGATGGCGGCGGAGGTGTAGAGCGAGTTCCAGGTCCAGAGCGGGATGTTGCCGTCCTGGAACACCTTGATGAACGCGTCGGCGGTAAAGCCCGACGGCGGGATCCAGCTTACTTTCGGCGCCGCGGCGTCCGTCTCGCTCTTGAAGGCGGTAACGGTTGCCCAGGCGAACGGGACAATCCACAGGACGGCCAGGAGCGCGGCGACCGCCAGCACGGCGGCCCTGCCAACGGTCATTTTCTTGCGGGGCTGCCGGAACCTTGGGGCGGAGGCGTTGCGAAGGGCGGGGCGGGTGAGCGTCTGGGTTGCCATGGTTATGCACTCCTGCGGCGAGTGATGAAGAACTGCATGACCGAGACGGCCACGATCAGCCCGAAGAAGATATACGAGATGGCTGCGGAGTAGCCCAGCCGGTAGCCGGTGAACCCGGTTTCAAAGATGTACTGCACCACCGGCCGGGTGGAACCGGCGGGGCCGCCTGCCGTCATCTGGTACACCTGGTCGAAGATTTTCAGTGAGGCCAGGATCTGCAGGAGCACGATCATCACAGTGGTGGGCGTCAGCTGCGGCAGGGTGATGGAGAAGAACTGCCGCCAGGCGCCGGCCCCGTCCAAGGACGCGGCCTCGTAGTGCTGGGCGGGAATGTTCTGCATGGCGGCCAGGTACAGCAGGAAGTTGAAGCCCACCGTCCACCACAGCGTGGCGATGACGATGGACCACATGGCCACGTTCGGGTCGTTCAGCCAGGCCACCTTGGGAAGCCCGATTTTAGCGAGGGAGTCGTTGATGAGGCCCAGCTGCGGGTTGTACATCCAGGAGAAGAAGAGGGACACCACTGTGGAGGCGAGCAGGTACGGGGCGAAGTAGGAGAGCCGCCACAGCCACTGCGCCGGCAGCCCGACGTTGACCAGTGCGGCCATGGCGAGGGCAACGAGCACCAGGGGGACCGTGCTGATCACCGTGAAGTAGAGCGTGTTGCCGAGGGAATGCCACATGTCGGCGTCGGCCAGGGCTTCGGCGTAGTTGGCCAGGCCGATCAGGCTGTCGTTAGCTCCCGTCAGTGACTTCCCGGTGAGGCTCATGTACAGGCCGTACAGCAGGGGCCAGACGAGGAACACCAGGAAGAACGCCAGGAACGGGGCGGCAAAGCCCCAGCCGTTGAGGTTGTCCCGGGTCCGGCGGGGATTGGAGGTTTCTGAACCGGACTTGTTGTTAGGGGACGGGTTTCTGCGGGGCTGGCCGGGCATGGACTGCACCGTCTGCTCGGCGCCTTGGGATGTTGCTAAGGAACTCATCGGGGACTCCTTTGTCGCTCAGTGCTTTAGGAAGCTCAGTGGCCTCAGACCGGGTTGGGCCGGGAAAGAAGGGTGTTGGTGCGCCGCACAAAGGCGTCCCAGCCGTCGGCGGCCTTGTCGCGGCCGAGGAGTACGTTCTGCACGTTTTCCGCGAAGTACGTCTGCCAGTCCGATCCCGAGCCACTGAACCAGGCCTCGGGATCGTAGGCGATGATGTCCGCGGCGTTGGCGTAGTGGATCTGGGGCGTGAGGTCCCGGTAAGCCTGCGACTGCACAATGGGCTGGTAGGCCGGGATGTGGCCGGCTTCGGCCCAGGACAGCGACCCCTTGAGGATGTCGCTGACGAACTTGTACACGTCACGCCGCTTCCCGTCGTCGACATTCAATTGCCGCGGCAGGACGAAGGAATGCGAGTCCGCGTACGACGCCGGCGTCCCGTAGAGCGTGGGAATGGTGGCGGCGTCGACGGGCAGCTCCGCCTTCTTGAAGGTGGGAAGTTCCCAGACGCCGCTGAACAGCATCCCAGAACCTCCGCGGGCAAATTCGGCGATGCCCGTGCCGATGTCCCCGCTCTTTGCGGCGACGGTGTCATCGAACAGCGAAGCCATGAACTCCAAAGACTCGACGGCGGCATCCCGGTCGGCCTTCATCGGCTGGCCCGGCGTGAGTTCCATGTCCGCACCGTGCTGCTTGTAGAGCGTGTAGAAGAGGCGCCACATCTGCGATCCGCTGCCCAGGTAGCCGAAGGACAGGCCGTGCGCCTGCGTCACCTTCTGCATCTCGCGGGCCATGGCGAGGAAGTCCTGCGGGGAGCTCACTACCTGCAGCTGGCCGTTGGCGCCAAGCACTCCCGCCTTGCCGGCGATGTCGGTGTTGTAGAACATGACGAACGGGTGGGAATCCAGGGCGATGGAGAACACCTGGCCGTCGTGCTGGCTCTTGTCCCAGATCCTCGGCGCGAAGCTCTCGGCCGTTACACCGTGCTCCGCCAGCAGGGACATGTCCCACGGGTCGATGAGTCCGCCCGGCGCGTAGCCGGGGACCCGGCTGGCGTGCATGATGGCCAGTTCCGGCGGCCTTCCGCCCGCCGACGCCATGGCGAGCTTGGTGTAGTACGGCGGGCCCCAGGCCAGGACGGTCGGATGGACTTTAAAGCCGGGGTTGGCCCCGTTCGCCGCGCTGATCATGGCCTGCATCTTGATGCCGTCGCCGCCGGACAGCAGGTGCCAGAACGCAATGTCCCGAACGGATGCCGCCGAGGCGGTTCCGCCGCAGCCCGTGAGGCCGGCTGCGGCAAACACGCTGCCCAGGGCTGCCGTTCCTGCCAACAACTGCCGGCGGGACACCTGCTTGCCGGACGTCTGCTTCCCGGCGAGAAAATCAAACTGCTTCACCCGTCACTCCTTTGGATGGGTCCGCTGAAAGTAATCCTTGTGGCACTGTGCCAGCCGTGCCGGTTCGCTGCATCGCGGGTCTGGTGGAGGCTGGCGTGTGACGCAGACCTCACATTACATCGTTGTAAAACGGGGCACAAGGGAAAATTGTTAGCGCCAACAATCTGAGGTTGCGGTCTCGCTTAGTCGGCGCCCAGGTTCAAGACGCGGTGCTGTTCCGCTGCACGATGCTGTAGTCGACGGTGACCACCCGCTGCTCACCGGCGCGGTCCGCCATCCGCTCGGTGAGGAGGCGCAGGGCCTCCCTGGCCATCAGGCGCTTGTCGAAGGAAACGGTAGTCAGCGACGGCACGGCATATTGCCCGTCGGCGATGTCGTCGAAGCCGGCCACGGCGATGTCCTCCGGAACCTTGATGCCGAGTTTCCACAGCACGCTGAGAGCGCCGATGGCCATGGAGTCGGTGAAGCAGAACAGCGCATCCGGGAGCGGGTTCGAATCAAGGTAGGTGGCGAGCGCGTGGGCAGCCGTCTGGGGCGTCCACTTCTCGCAGGGGATCAGCAGCGAGTCATCAAGATCAATGCCGAGCCCATCCAGCGCGGCCTGGTAGCCGCGGGTGCGCAGAACTGCCGCTGCCGAGTGCCGGACCTCGGCGGTTCCGAGCACGGCGATGCGGCGCCGGCCCGTCCGGGCGAGCGCGAGGGTCATGTCGCGGGCTGCGGCAACACTGTCCACCCACACGCGGTCGGCCAGCTGCTGGGAGACCTCCCCCAGCAGGACCACCGGCGGCAGGGAGACGCCCACTTTGACGGCGCTCTCGTCAAGCACCACGGGGTTGAGGATCAGGCCGTCGATGAGGTTGGACCGTGCCCGGGACATCAGTTCGTATTCGCGCCGGGGATCGGAGCCGGTTTCCTCGATCTGGACGCTCCAGCCCTGTTCGTGGGCAACCTCCACCACGTGGTGCGCGATCTCCGCGGAGTAGGGTGTGGCCAGGTCCGGCAGGGCCAGGGCGATGACTCCCGACCTGCCGTTGCGCAGGCCGCGGGCGGAGAGGTTGGGCACGTAGTCGAGTTCGAGGATGGCCTGCTCCACCTTGAGCCGGGTGGATCCGCTGACCGGCACCACGCCGTTCATGACGTTCGACACGGTCTTGGGGGAAACCCCGGCACGGCGCGCGACGTCCTTGACCGTTGCGCGCACTGCTCCCCTTTCAACTACGGATGTGAACGATGTTACAGCCCGCTACCCCGCCTGGCTGGCGCCGGCGGCCAGGCCGGCCTTCCGGCGTCGGCCGTTCACCAGAATCCAAACGGCGACGCCGACGACGACTGCCGCCACCCCGCCGGCCACGGCGGGCAGGGCGTTCCAGGAACCGGCGGCTGGTTCCGGGGCCGCTTCCGGGGCCGGGGTTGCGGCCGGTACTGCCGCCGTCGGCGCCCCGGACGCAAGCGGCGTTGCTGCCAGTGCTCCCGCGGAGTACCGGACTACCGCGCCGCCGCCCGGCGACGTTCCCGGGCTGATCACGACGACGGAGCCGTCGGGGGCCACCGCCAGGTGACCGGGGCCGCCGTCGGTGGGGATGGAGCCCCCCACTTCTTTGGCTTGGGGACCGATGACGGAGAGCTTCCCTGTCAGCAGGCTCGTCACGTACAGCGAGCCGTCCGGTGCGACGGCTACGTCCTGCGGCCCGCCCTCGACGGAGATCCGCTCAGCCACGGTGCCGGCGCCGGGCTTGATGACGGCGATGTCATTGGACTTGATGTTGGCTACATAAACGGTCCCGTCGGGGCTGGCCGCGATCCCGTGCGGTTCCTGGGACGTCCCGGTGTCCGAGACCAGTTCGATGGTCTTTGAAACCGTGTCCGCCCCGGCCGGGATCACGGAGACCGTCCCGGCGGTCTGGTTGGTCACGAACGCGGTTCCGTCCTTGGTCACCGCGATTTCCGCCGGGCCCGCTCCCACCTTGATGGTCCGGTCCACTGCAGTCCCGTTCGGTGCAACGACGGAGACGGTGTTCCCCGCGGGGTCGGCCACGTACACAGTTCCGTCTGGTCCGGCGGCAAGCGGGTGAAGCCCGGCGGATACCGGAATGGTCCGTGCCATGGCTGCGTCCCCGGCCGGGATGACGGCGACGGCGCCCTGGTCGGCGTCCCCCGCCGTGGCCACGTAGAGCGTGCCGTCCGGGCCGAGCGAGAGTCCGGTGGTGGGGTGGCCTCCCGTGCTAATAGTGCGGGTAGCCCTGGTCTCACCGGCGGGAACCACGAAGACACCACCACCCTGGCCGTAATTGCCGAGGTAGGCCGTGCCGTCTGCAGCAATGGCCAGCCTCACGGGTGTGCCGTAGATGTAGATGGCTTCCTCGGGCGATGCCATGGCGGCCGCCGTCCCCAGGTACAGGAATGCTCCAACCACGGCGGTGAACGCGGCCCAGCGGTACTTCATGAAATTTTCCCCCAGCAGATTCCCCAATAATGCGCGGCGTGAAGCCAACCGGAAGAAGCCTACTAGTTACCGGGCAGGGCCATTGACCGCCGCCTCCGGAGTCCCAATAGTGGGGGGCATGGCAACAGCGATCCACCAGTCCACCGAGCAGTGAGGAAAACACGATGAGCGACGAAGGTCCTGTACTCGTCGTGGGCGGCACCGGCATGCTCGGCGGCAAGGTGGTTTCCGCGCTGCAGGGGGCCGATGCCGTAATCACCACCGCAGCCGGATACACACGGCACAGCAAGGGCGACACTGCCGATATTGACCTCACCGGCAACGCCAACCTCGCCGACGCCGCAGCCCTTGCCGGCGTTCGCAGGTTCGTGCTCACCAGCATCCTGACGTGCGACCAGACGCCCGGAGTCCCCCACTTCTGGCACAAGAGGCTCGCCGAGGACCGGCTCGAGGAACAGCAGGTGCCATTCGCGGCGCTCCGTCCCGGCGCCTTCCTGGACCAGGTCACCCGGTTCGGCGGCGACCCGTTCACGAAGCGCCGGCTGACCTGGTTCGGTTCCAGCGAGGTTCCCATGACGTTCGTGCTGACGTCCGATCTGGCCGCCTACCTCGCAGCCGCCGTCGATGCGGACGTCGCCCCCGGATCGCGAATCGATATCGGCTGGGACCGCCCGGTGTCCATGCACCAGATTGCGGATATCAGCGGCCGGCTTCTGGGCGGGCGGGTTCGCGTCCGTTCCGTCCCGGCAGGCGTCCTGCGCGCGGCCGGCAACGTCCTCGGGGCTGCCGTTCCCCTGGCCAGGGACATGAGCGCCATGATCGACTGGTTCCAGACCGGCCGGTACGTTGCCGACACCACCCGCCAGCAGGAAGTCTTCGGTCCGCCGCCAACTGCGGAGGACGCCGTGGCCAGACTTCTGACCGAGCTTGGACATACCATCCGGAAATAGCCGGGTTCCCTATGCATCCAGGAAGCGCAGCAGGTGCGGGAGCGTCACGTGCATGGCCTGCAGATCGCCGTCACTGGCGGCGAGTTCGCCGAGGTAGTCGCCGTGGCCGCCGGGCACGACCAGCAGGCGGGCACCGGGGATGGCGCGGGACATCCGCACGGCGTGGTCCGGGCCCATCACGTCCTGGTCGGCGCAGAGCACCAGGGTTGGCGCTGTGATCCGGCCGAGGTCCTGCTCGGACCAGCCCGGGAAGCCGACAATGCGCTGCCGGTCCAGCTCGAACAGCCGCTCGAGGTGCCCGGGTTCGGGATTGAGGCTGCGGTCCGCGTCCTTGTAGGCGGCTGGCATGTTGTCCAGGGTGGCAGTCTTCATGCCGTCCCAGAATTCGTCGGGCACCGCGTCCCGGCTGAAGAACGTGGAGGCGGCGACGAGACGGCGCACCCGCGCGGGGTGCTGCATCGCCAGCGCGAGGGCGGTGTGGCCGCCGGCGCTGAAGCCAAGCACGTCCACCGAGTCCAGCTGCAACTGGTCGAGGACCGCAACGACGTCGCCGGCGGAGTTCTCGGCGGTGAGCGGCCGGTCGGTCGGCAGGGTGCGGCCGTGGCCTTCCTCGTCGACGGCGATTACCTGCCGCTGGGCGGACAGCAGCGGGATGATGCTGGCGAAGTTCGTCTGGATGCTGGAGCCGCCGCCGGGGATGAGGAGCAGCGGCCTTGTGCCGGTTGTAGCGCTGCCGTGGACCTCGTAGTACATGCGCAGGTCGCCGTTGGCCGCGTATCCATGGGTGAAAGTCACACGGCATCCTAACGCCGCGTGGTTAAGGGTGGATAGGGCTTCCCATCCGCTCCTCCCCGGGGTCCGAATACTTTTCAGAGTCCCAGGAGCAGCAGATGACCATTAGTATTCAGCAGGACACCGCCCGAACAGGAGTGCCTCCGCTGCGGCGGCTCGTTATTGCCACCGAGTTGGGTCCCGCCACCGTTCGTGTTCAGCAGGGCACGGGAAGCGGGTCCGGAACCGGTGATCCGGCTACGGCCGAGGTTTACCTGCACGGCGCCGCTGGATCCTGGACCACGTTCCAGCCCTTGGTGGACCGGGCGCCGGACGTTGACCGCGTGCTCATTGACCTGCCCGGATGGGGTGATTCCACGGCTGGTGCCCGGCTGGACCACCTCAGCATTGAATCCATGGGGCGCGCCGTCGTCGAAATACTGGATTCGCTCGGCTACCGGCGCTGGCACCTGGTGGGCCATTCCATGGGAGGCTTCCTGGCACTGCACATTGCCGCGAATTTGCCGGAGCGGGCTGCCGGCGTTGCAGCCATTTCGGCCACCACGTTCGCCGTGTCCGGGGTGGCCCGGCGTCGGTTGCGCGGCCTGTCCGGGTTCCCCGCGTTTGCTGGCATGCTGCTGGCCATGCGCTCCATGGCAGCCCTCGGCCCGTCAGGGCCGGCATTGATACGGGCTGTCGGCGCCACACCGGTGATGGGGCTGCTGACGTCACCGTTATTCGCCGACCCGCCGGCCGTCCCCCGCCACGTAATCCGCGGGCTTGCGTTCGATGCCCGCCCCGCCAGCTTCGCCGCAGCCGCCCGGGCCATCGCTCACTACGACTTTGGCCAGTGGCGCGCCATCCGCTGTCCGGTGCTGGCCACGCGCGGGAACAGCGATGTGTTCACGCCGCCGTCGGACCTTTCCCGGCTGGCCAGCGTCGTCCCCCACGTCCGGCTGGAGACCATCGCGCGTTGCGGCCACTTCGCCAACATCGAGCAGCCCGAGCATGTGCAACGGCTGCTCGACGACCTTCGGCCGGCGCAAGGTGTACCCGGCGAAGATGAAAGCCGGTCAGGGCATTAGGTTCCGTTGCCGACCGCGGGGTCCAGGTGCGTGCTCTTGACCTCGGGAGGCGTCGCGCCCTGGATGACCCAGCGGTTGCCGTCCGGGTCACTAAGGAATGCGAAGAGCACCCCGCCCATGTCCTGGACGTCACTGATGCCGGCGCCGCGCTCCTGCAGTTCGGCGCGGACAGCCTCAATGTCGGGGACCACGAGCTGCAGCCCTTCCAGGCTCCCGGGGGCCATGCTGGTCATGCCCGTCCCGATGACGATCGAGGCAGCGGATCCGGGGGGCGTCAGCTGCACCACCCTCATGCCGGGGATGTGCTCCACATCGTGGTCCAGGACGAAGCCCAGCTTCTCCACGTAGAACGACTTCGCCGCGTCCACATCAGCGACCGGCACTTGCACAACTTCAAGGCGCATCTCCATGCGCCCCACCCTACCGCCGCCCGAGCAGTGGTACGCATATCAGCTGGCGGACGGGCGCGCGGGCGGCTTCGACTCGGAGCGACGCCTCGAAAGCTTGAGTCCACGCTTTCGGGCCAGAACAGCCCGCTTTGGGACGTGGCTCTTATGGCTACCGCGCTCCTTCATGCGCAGCGCCTTCCTCTGCTGCCGCCAGGCCCGACGCTGATCCCGGTTGATCCTCGAGAGCAGCAGCACCGGAACAGCGAGCCACAGCAGCGCCACCGCAAACACCAACAAGATCGACACCAGCGGTTCCATGAACAAAGTCTATTGACCCCGACTGAAGATAATAAGCACCCTTATCAAGTCGTTATGAAGTGGCCAAATTCAGGTGCGCGCTTCACGGCCCCCATGCCTTGGACCTCAGCCCGCCAGGACCTGCCGGAGTCCGAACTCCCCCACCGAGAACATCGGCGGGTTATCGTCGGAGTTGCTGAGCATGGCCGTGGACAGGACGAGTGCCCAGCCGCGCGCCCGCGTCCAGGTGGCGCGGTCCATGGAGGAGCCAAAGGCGCCGATGAAGCGCTGGCGGGTGCCGGCGTCGAACATCAACCATCCCACCGCAAGGTCGACGGCCGGATCCCCAGCCCCCACATCGCCGAAGTCGATCACGCCGGCCACGGACCCGTCGGCCGCCAGCAGGATGTTGGCCGGATGCAGGTCCCCGTGGAGCATCATCGCCGGGCCGTCCCAGATGGGAGCCCCACGTGCCTCCGCCCACATCGCCCTCAGCTCTGACGACTGCGGGTAGCGCTCCCGGTCCCCGAGCCTTTCCAGCACCACCGCGTTCCGGTCCATCAGCGGTACCCCACGGACAGGATTCACCGGAACCCCTGCGGCGGCGGGCACGTGAAGCGACCTGAGAAAGGCAGCAAGGCCATCAACAGCCGCCGCCCGGTCCGCCGGTCCGGCGTCCACCGCGGCGGCGCCGGGGACCCACCGGACAATGCTCCACGGCCAGGGAAAGTTCGACGTCGCCTGGCCGGCATGGACAGGCTCAGGAACCGGAACCGGGGACCGGCGGGCGATCCCGGGAAGGTGCCGCTGCTCGTGGAGGATCAACGGCACGGCCTCGTCCCGGCGGGGCAGCCGGACCGCCAGATCGTCACCCAGCCGGAAGGTCGCGTTGTCCCAGCCGTTGGCCACCCGCACCAGCGGTCGGCCGGCAAGGTCGGGCCGCTGGTCGCGAATGAGGGCATGGACGACGGCGGCACTCACCTCCACCGTGGCCGGCGGCATTCCTGCCATTCAGACTCCCGCCTTTCCTGCGCTAGTAGACAGTGCCCTCCAGCAGTTCGGCGAGCCGGGCCGCCGCGCGGCGAAGTTCCGGCACCCCTGCCGTGAGCCCCTTCTCGGTGGCAGCTTCCACCGGGCTGGTCAGGGCGACGGATTCGCTCGGCAGCCCGGACCTGTTGATCGCCATTGCCACCGAGAGCACTCCGGTGGCGCGCTCATCGGCCGAGTAGGCATAGTCCGTTCCCGGCTCGGGCAGACGGGCCTTGAGCTCGGCCAGGCTGAAGGTGGACGCTTCGTGCCCGGCCGCCACCGCCCCCTTCACCACCTCCTGGAGACGCTCGTCCGGCGCGCCGGCCAGCAGGATTTTGCCGGCAGCGCCGACGGTCAGGGGAAGCCGTTTCCCCAGCGGCATGTCGTACCGCAGCGGGGCATCACCGTCGACGCGGACCACCAGGATGCGCTCAAAACCCAGCCGGGTGTAGAGGGACGCGGTCATGCCGGTCTGCGCTGCCACCTGCTGGAGCACCGGACGGGATGCGGTCACCAGGGGGTCGTTCTCGATGTAGCTGCGCGCCGCCGGCAGCACGGCCGGGCCGATCCGGTAGGTCTTGTCGGTCTGGCTGACCATGCCGAAATCCTGCAGCACGCGCAGGATACGCAGCGTGGTGGGCAGGCTCATGCCGCAGTTCCGCGCCAGATCGCTGAGCCGCTGGGGGCGGTCCGCCCGCTGCAGTTCCGCAAACACCTCCAGCGCCCGCGACAGCGAGCGCATGTTGGAGGGCTTGCCGCCGTCGTCCGCTGCAGTGCCGGGCTGCGCATTGGTGACCGTCATTCTTTCATTCTATGTAAGTTCTGGTCCCCATCGGCCCGCTTGACAGTCCCTGTGGGCCGTGTCACTATTTCTTCTGACGTAAGACACTTTCATTCTATGAAAGCAATCGGAAGGCATTTTGATGACAACGGAGTCGACCATGACCCAGTCCCCCGCCCGGGCGAGGCCAGCGCGCAGCGTTCTGGCCGGGATCGCCGCCTTCGGGGCACTGGGTGGCTACGTACTTGTCAGCTCGGTGGGCCTCGGTCTCTGGACCTCGCTGGGTCCCGGCCCCGGGCTTTTCCCATTCGCCATGGGCGCGGTGCTCGCCTTGATGTCAGTCCTGTGGCTGCTTCAGGAGCTCAAGCGCCCCAGCGCGGCAGGTGAGAAGGCCGACGGCGGACTCGTGCTCGCCGTCGTCGTCAGCCTTCTGCTGCTGGCAGCGCTGCTGGACCTGCTCGGCTTCCAGCTGAGCATGTTCCTCTTCCTGATGTACCACCTGAAGATCCGGGGGAAGCGGAGCTGGCTGTCCGCCCTGCTCACCGCCCTGGCCGGAAGCGTCGGAGCCTTCTACGCCTTCAACTACGGACTGAACGTGGCCCTGCCTGTCTCCTCCATTCCCGTCCTGAACCTGATCGGACTCTAGACATGGACACCCTCAACGAACTGCTGAACGGCTTCGCGGCCGCCCTGACCTGGCAGAACCTCATCTTCGCGTTCCTGGGCTGCCTGCTGGGCACCGTGATCGGCGTCCTGCCGGGCATCGGCCCGGTGGCCGGCGTCGCCCTGCTCATCCCGCTCACGCTGAACATGGACCCCACCGGCTCGATCATCATGCTCTGTGCCATCTTCTACGGCACGGCCTACGGGGGAACCATCACCAGCGTGCTGCTGAACACCCCGGGTGAAGCAGCATCGGCCATCACCACCATCGACGGCCACGCGATGACAAAGATGGGCAAGGCCGGCGCTGCCCTGACCATCGCCGCCATCGGCTCCTTCGTCGGCGGCACCATCGCCACCCTTGGCCTCGTCGCCGCCGCCAAGCCCCTGGGCGAACTCGGCCTGCTCGTCGGTCCCCCGGAGTTCTTCGCCCTCATGGTCGTCGGCATCTCCCTGCTCGTGGCACTGGCCGGCAAATCGATGGTCAAGGCCCTGATCTCCGGAGCCCTGGGCCTCCTAATCTCCATGGTCGGCATCGACCCTGTCGCCGGTGCACCCCGCTTCACCTTCGGCATGGACCGGCTCCTGGACGGCGTGAGCTTCGTGGCGGTCATCGTCGGCGTCTTCGGCCTGTCCGAGATCCTGTCCTACCGCAAGGGCGAGTCGACCGTGGTGCACGCCCCCGGATTCAGGTCCCTCCTACCCACCGGGAAGGAATGGCGCCGGAGCGCACCTTCCATGGCCCGCGGAACCGGCATCGGCTTCGGCCTCGGCCTGATCCCCGGCATGACCGGATCGGTCGCGTCCTTGCTCTCCTACGGCGCCGAGAAGAAGTTCTCCAAGTACCGCAACGAACTGGGCAAGGGTGCCGTCGAAGGTGTTGCCGGGCCGGAGACGGCCAACAATGCCCACGCCAACGCCGCGCTCATCCCCCTGTTCACCCTTGGCATCCCGGCATCGCCGACCATCGCCGTCCTCATGGGCGCCTTCCTCCAGCAGGGACTGACGCCGGGACCCACGCTGTTCACCGAGCACTCTGAGATCGCCTGGGCGATCATCGCCAGCCTCTTCATCGGCAACCTCCTGCTGGTACTGCTCAACGTCCCCCTGGTGGGTCTCTGGACCTCGATCCTGCGGGTCCCGGCTCCGATTCTGACCGCGCTGATCCTGCTGTTCATGGTCATCGGCGCGTACACCATCAACTTCAGCGTCTTCGACGTCTTCGTGATGATCGGCTTCGGCCTGCTGGGCCTGGCCCTTCGGCACCTGGAGATCCCGCTTGCCCCCATGGTCCTCACCCTGGTCCTGGGCCCGCTGATGGAACGGTCGCTGCGCGAATCACTGGAAATCTCCCAGGGCGACTTCAGCATCTTCCTCAACCGCCCCATCTCGGCCGTGCTCATTGCACTGGGGCTCCTGATCATCTGCAGCCCGCTGCTGAAGCTCCGCAAGCCCAAGGCCCTGACGGACGACCCCGAAACCTAGACCCCAACCCGCACTGCCCCTCAACCGACAAACAACCTCTTCGAAGGAGAAGACACATGTCTCGCAAGAAAGTAACCGCAGCCATTGCTGCAGCTGCCCTGCTCGCCCTCACCGGATGCGGTGCCAACGCCGGCGCAACCTCCGCAACCGGGGAGGACTTCCCCAAGAAGGGCAAGTCCATCGACCTCGTCGTCGCTTTCTCCTCGGGTGGAGCCGTGGACACCGCAGCCCGCCTGGTCCAGCCCGTCCTGGAGAAAGAACTCGGCACCAACGTCGAGGTCATCAACAAGCCCGGCGCCGGCGGCCAGATCGGCTACACCCAGCTGACCAGCGCCAAGCCCGACGGCTACACCATAGGCGCCACCGGTTCCCCGTCCGTCGTCGTATCTCCGCTGGACCCGGCCCGCGGCGCGAAATACACGCGCAGCAGCTTCCAGCCGCTGGGCCGCCAGGTCATTGACCCAGCCGTCATCGCCGTTCAGCCCGACAGCCCCTTTAAGACGCTGAAAGAACTTCTGGACGCGGCCAAGGCCAAGCCCAAATCCATGACCGCCAGCACCACGGGGCTGCAGACCGGCGAACACTTCGCGCTGGCCCAGATTCAGGAAACCACCGGCGCCGAATTCGCACCGGTCCATTTCTCCGAAGGTGCCTCCCAGGCCACCACGGCATTCCTCGGCAAGCACGTCGACATTCTGGTGGCCAACGTCAGTGACGTCACCGACCTGACCAAGCAGAACAAAGCCCGCGTCCTGGGCATCATGACCGCCGAGCGCTCCCCGTCGCTGCCGGACGTTCCCACGTTCAAGGAAAGCGGTTACAACGTCGAAGCCGGCACTGCCCGCGGCTACTCCGCCCCCGCCGGCCTGCCGGACGCCGTCGCCAAGAAGCTCGAAGCTGCCCTCCAGAAGGCCATCGAGGACCCCGAGGTCGTCAAGAAGATGAACGACCTCGGCCTGCAGACCAGCTACCTCTCCGGCAAGGACTACGAGACGTTCTGGGCCGGACAGGAAGCCGACTTCAAGAAGGTCCTGCCAAAGGTCCAGAAGAAGGACTAGTCCACACACACCGCCCGTTCCAGCTCACACCAACACCACCAGGGAAGACACCGCCATGACCACCCCCGCCCTTCAAGACACCTCCTTCACCCGCCCGGACCAGGAACTCATCAACCGGCTGGCCAAGCTGCCCGCCGCGAACATCGGAGACGCGGTGGACCGTCTTGGTGTGGCAGATTCCGCGATCCAGGCAGTCTGGCCAGGCGCGAAAATCGCCGGACCCGCCTTCACCGTGTGGACCCGCCCGGGGGACAACCAGGGCATCCACGAAGCGCTGAAACTGGCGCAGCCCGGGGACGTCATCGTTGTTGCGGGTGGCGGTGACGAGTCCCGCGCCCTCCTCGGTGAGCTGATTGGCGAGCGCGCCATCAACCTCGGCATCGCCGGCTTCGCCCTTGACGGTGCGGCACGCGATGCCGAGGCCCTCGGCGAGATCGGCATGCCGGTCTTCGCCCGGGCAGTCACGCCGGCGGGCCCTTACAAGAACGGGCCGCACCGGCTCGGCGGCCCCGTCGCCTTCGGCGGCGTTCCTGTCCTGCCCGGCGACATCATCATCGGCGACTCCGACGGCGTCGTGATCATCCCCCGGGAGCAGGCCGAGGCCGTGGCGGAGGCCGCCGAAGCGGTCTTCGCCGACGAAACCAACCGCCGGGCGTCGATCGTCGCCGCCCGCGGCCAGTAAGTAAGGAAACACCTCCCATGACAAAGTGCACCATCATCGGCCTGGGCGAAGCAGGTGCGGCCTACGCGGAAGCACTCGCGGCGGCCGGCCACCAGGTCACCGGCTTTGACCCCGTGGCCCCGAACACCCCGGCCGGAACAACACGGGCAGCCACCGCCGCTGAAGCCTGTGAGGGCGCAGAAATCGTCCTAGTGCTCACCGGCGCGGCCGCTGCCCGCAGCGTCGCCACAGAGTGCCTGCCGGTGCTCCCGGCAGGCAGCACCTATGCGGACTTCACGTCGTCATCCCCGGCCGTGATGCAGGAGCTCGGCCAGCTGCCCACCCAGGCGAGCTTTGCCGACGTCGCGATCCTTGGACCCGTCGCCGCCCTAGGCGCCAAAACGCCGCTCATGGTCAGCGGTCCCGGATCTGCTGCGGTGGCGCAGCTGCTGGCGCCCCTGGGTGTCGACGTCGAAATCGCCGACGGCGGGCCGGGGGCGGCCATGTCCCACAAGCTGCTGCGAAGCGTCCTGATGAAGGGCATGGCATCGGTGGTGGTGGAAGCGGTCACCGCCGGCCAGGCAGCCGGACTGGAAAGCTGGATCCGGGAGCAGATCGCCCGGCAGCTCGCAGGCGACGGCCAGGCCGTCATCGACCGGTTTCTCGCGGGAACGTCCAAGCACGCCGTGCGCCGGTCCCGGGAAATGCAGGACACCGCCAATTACCTTGCCGAGCTCGGCGTCCCCGCAGAAATGACGGAAGCGTCGGCGGCCGCCCTGACGCGGATCGCGGCAGCACCGGCACCGGAGGCGGCCCTGCGCTGACCGCGCATGAGGCAGAATCAATGAACAGGGAATCAACGATGAACCCGGAAGCAATCGAACACCCCGAAGGAGCAGCCCGATGATCGGCATCTGGGCACTGGGAGCCTATCTGGCTGTCATCCTGCTCTGGACAACGGTCATCAAACGCAGCGTCGGCGAAGCGATGCTCCTCGGGTTCCTCGTTGTCCTTCCGTTCACCGGGGCCGCCGCCCAGGTCGGCTGGGACGCGTTCTACGGCGCCATTAGCGATGAGATCGTCTATGCCACCATGGCGTTCGTCTTCATGGGTTACCTGCTGGAGCGGACCGGCGTGCTGGACCGGCTGATCGACCTGCTGAACTCCCTGATCGGCGGGGTCAAAGGCGGCCCGGCGTGGGTCTCCACGGTCGCGTCGGCCGGCCTGGGCGGCGTGGTCCACAACCAGGCCGCGATCGCCGCGACCGTGGGATCGGTGACCATCCCGTGGATGGAAAAGTCCCGCCTCGACAAGCCGTCTGCGGCAACGCTCGTGGCAGGCAACGCAGGCATGGGCATCACCTTCCCGTTCAGCGCCTCGATGTTCGTCCTCGTGGGATCCTCCACCGTCGGCCCGCTGCTAAAGGTCAACGACCTCGTCCTTCCCCTGCTGCTCGGCGGACTCTGGTGCTTCCTGCACCGCCTGATCGTCACCTACGTGCTGATCCGCAGGAGCGACATGGCGCCCCTCGATGCGGCGCACCGGACGCCCGTCCGCCGGGCGTTCGCCCAGGGCTGGGCCACCATGATCCTGTTCGCCGTGGTGGCCGTCCCGCTGATCCTCACCTCTGGTGCAATCGCCAAAGCCCTTTCCGACTGGACGGGCTCGGACGTGGCCAAGTCCGTCAGCGTCATCGTCTGGATCCCCGTGGTGCTGATCATCACGGGCCTCATGCTGGGACGGAAGCGGCTGCCGCGGGGCAGGAAGGCCTACTGGGACTTCCTGCAGCAGTCCGCGCCGCGCTTCGGCGTCGTCGGCGTCACCGTGGTCTTCGCGTTTGCCGGTGCCAACGCCCTGGCCGCCACCGGACTGCCGAAGCAGATGACGGCGCTGCTGAACCAGTTCAACCTGCCGCTGTGGCTGCTGGCCATCCTGATCGGACTCATTGTCATCGCCGTGGCCGCACCTCTGTCCGCCACGGCGACCATGGCCGCCGTCGGAACCGTGGGCGTGGCCACGCTGGTGGCCGCCGGCGTTCCGGCCACCACGGCGGCCGTCGCTGTGCTGGTCTTCTCCTCCTGCGAGGCGGCCGTGCCGCCCGGCGGCGCTCCGCTTTACGTCGCGTGCGGCATCGCCGATGTTGATCCGTACAAAACGTTTGCCCGCCTGTTCGTCCTCTACGCCCTGCCGCTGCTGGCCATCGGCGTGCTGATCGCCGTCGGCGTCCTGCCGATCTAAGGAAGCGTGGAAATGCACAAGTTACGTAACACCATCAACGCCATCTTCGTGATCAGCCTCGCGGTACTCCTCATCGCCGGAATCGTTTTCGTGGCCGGGCAGGCCCTCGCCCTGATCACCGGGCAGGGTGACTGGCTGGCGGTCCTCAACGAGGCCGTCAAGGGCCCGGCGTGCATCGCCGCATCCGTCTGTGCCATCGCCGGATTCCTGCTCAGCTACAAGACCCCCGCGCAGCAGAACAACCCGCAGCAGGAAGCCCGCACACCATGACGTCCACGGACTCCGGCACAGCCTACCCCTCCTACGAGGCACTCCTGGAACGGGAAGGGCAGCTTTCGGGCACCTCCTGGGGCCTGTTTCCCGACGCCGGGCGCGGCACCCCGTCCTTCATCCAGCCCGGTTCCGTCCGGGATGCCGCCGGCTGCGTCAGGACCGGAACGGTCTTCGGCCTCGACTACCCCGCCGACGCCTTCGACCCCGGGATGTCCCTGAAACGGCGGGCTCCCCGGCACACGATCTACTCGGCGCACCCCGCCCACAGGGACGACTTCCTCGACGGGTACTACCTGCAGGGCTCCAGCCAGATCGACGGCCTCCGGCACCGCAGGGCTGACGACGTCGGCTTCTACAACGGCACGCCCGATGACGAAATCCGGGAAGGAACCGCTGCTCTCGGCGTCCAGGTGTGGGCGGAGCAGCCCATCGTCGGCCGGGGTGTGCTGGTGGATCTCGATGGATACTGCCGGGAACAGGGCACGCCCATCGACCATGCGGCCGGGCAACCTCTTGGCCTCAACTTGGTTCAGGCGGCCGTCGAGGCGCAGTCCCTTGCCCTCCGGCCCGGCGACATCCTCATGCTGCACACGGGGTGGTGCGAATGGTTCCTCGCGCTCCCCGCCGGGGACAAGCTCCGCCAGCGCGACAGCCGACGGGCCAGCGGCGTCGAGCAATCGGCCGAGTTCGTCGCCTGGGCGTGGGCCAACCAGCTCGCAGTGCTCGCCGCGGACAATTTCGCCGTCGAATGTCTGCCGCCCGTCCCCTCCAGTCCCTTCAAGGACACGGCATCCAACGACCACGGCATGATGCACCAGCAGTTGCTTGCCAAACTCGGCCTGCCGCTCGGCGAACTCTGGCAGCTCGGCCCGCTCAGCCGGCACATGAAGGCCAGCGGCACCTGGGACGCGCTCGTCACCGTCAAACCGCTGAACATCACCGGAGCGACGGGGTCGCCGGCCAACGCCACGGCGGTGACGTAGCAACTCCACCCCTGACTTGTTAGCCACGTCACATTCGTCTATGGTTGTCCGGGGCCACAGCGTGGTGGCCCTTTCTAAATTGGGGAGAAAATTAGTGAACGAGAAGCTGCGGGTGCTGGTCAGCGTTGACCTCGACGGCGCCAAGGCCCAGGTCAAGACCCAGGGTCACGTGACTGTCCAAAGCATCCAGGGCCTGTACGACGTGATGAAGCGCGCCGACGCGCTGGTCCCGGGGCTGGCACTGGAACTGGATATGACCCTGGCCGAGGTGGAACCCCAGGCCATGGAGGAACTCCGCGGCTGCGCCCGCTCCCACCACCTTCCGGTGCAGGTTGATCCGCTGCAGCGCAACTACCGGTTCAGCATCCTGGCGCCGAAGATCGCAGCGCCGAAACTGGTAACCCTCCCGGTCGCCGCCCCTGTGCTGGCAGCCGCCTGAGCTAAATCCCAAAGCGGGGGCTAAATCCCGGCGGCCCAGTCGTCGTCGTAAGCACGGCCGCGGAAGTGGGCACGGAGGTACTCCCCCACAACTGCGGCGCCGAGATCGCCGGTATCCGGGGCCACCACCCGGCCGTCGACCCGCCGGGCCAGCCGCCGGACGAACCGTTCAAGGCCCGGGTCGTCGCCGAGCCGGAAGAACGTGGCCTGCGTGCCCGCACGCCCAAGCCGGTCCAGCTCGGCGACCGTGACGCGGATGGTCTCCGGATCCGGCGGCCAGCAGAACCACGACTCACCGTCGCCCAGCAAATGGGCTGTGGGCTCGCCGTCGGTCACCACGAGCAGGACGGGCTGCATGGACGGGTGCTGCCGGAAGAACCGGCCAGCCAGCAGCAGGCCGTGGTGCAGGTTGGTGCCCTGCTCGCGAAACGCCGGCAGGGCCGTGAGCTCGCCGATGTCCATCGACTGCGCGTAGCGGCCGAACGTGATCAGCTGCAGCCGGTCCCCGCGGAACCGGGTGGATACGAGGTGGTGCAGGGCAAGCGCCGTGCGCTTCATGGGCACCCACCGCCCCTCGGCCGCCATCGAGAACGACACGTCCGCGAGCAGGACGACGGCGGCCTGGGTGCGGGCCTCCGTTTCCGACACCTCGATGTCCCCCACCGCCAGGCGCAGTCCGCCGCCCGGATCACCGCCGCCGGCCGTGGTGCGCCGGATGGCATTGGTTATGGTGCTGGTGACGTCCCACGGCTCGGCGTCGCCGAACTCCCACTGCCGGCTGGAGCCGGTCTGCTCGCCGGCAGCCCCGGCGACGCGCGTGTCCCGGCGCCCCTGCCGGCCCGACAGCTGCTTGGCGGTGTCCCGCAGCAGCGACTTCCCAAGCCGCCGCATGGCCTGGGGCGACAGCCGGAGGTCGCCGTCGGCCCCGCGCCGCAGGTATCCGCCGTCCTGCATCGCGCGCTCGATGTCAGCAAGGGTGCGCGCCGTCACGGCGGCGTTCTGCCCGAGCTGGCGGGCCAGGGCGTCCAGGTCCAGGTCGTCGAGGGTGGATCCGTTGTAGTGCTGGGAGAGCTGTTCGGACAGCTCATCGAGTTCGGCGATGTCCTGCAGCACACCGGTGCCGTCACCCAGCCCAAGTCCCTCCTGGCCGCCGAACCGTTCGGAGCCGCTCCAGTCCTCACCGGGCCGCAGGGAGCGCAGGCTGTCGTCGAGCTGGTTGAGCTGTGCCATGAGGTCGGCCGAGCCGAAGGCCTGGGCGGACAGCCGCATCAGCTCCTCGCGCTGCTCCGGGGACATCGATTGCAGCATCCGCTGGGCCGCGGCGGCACGCTTGGCGAGGGCGTCCACCAGCTCCTCAACGGACTGCGGATTCTCCGGAAAGTAGTGGCCGTGCTTGGCCATGAACTCCCGGAAATCGGCGTCGGTGTCCTCGCCGTGGCGGTGCTTGCCGAGCAGCCCGTTGAGGTCGCGCAGCATCTCGCTCACGGCTTCGCGGTCCTCGTCGGTGGCGTTCTCGAGCGCCTGCTTCATGCCGGCAAACCGCTGGTCTAGGACTTCACGGCCGAGCAGGTCCTTGATCCTTTCGAAGGCTTCCCGGGCGCTGCTCGACTGCCAGTCGTAGGACGCGAGCTCGTTGACCGCTGCTGCCGTGGACTGGGGCAGGTTCTGCAGCTGCATCTCGCGGAAGGCGCGGTCGTTGTTGTCCATCATGGCGTCGCGGGCCAGCTGCTTGCGCTCCTCCAGCACCGCGGTGTCCAGCAACTTCCTGACCTCGCTGAGGGTGCCGTCCAGCTTATGGCGGCCCAGCAGTTCACTCCGCCGTTGCTGGACGCGGCGGGCCAGGTTGTCGAGCCCGTCGCGGTTCCGGCCGCCGCGCCGGAGGAACTCCTGCAGGGCATGCCGGGGCGAGTAGCCTTCCATGACGTCCTCGGCGATGGCCTCCAGCGCCTCCGCCAGGTCCACCGGCGGGGCCAGCGGATCCGGACCTCCGGCGTACCGGCCGTACCTGGACCGGTTGTGCAGGGTCATGATGCCTCCTGTACCGAGCAGAAACTGTACTTAGCCGTAAACCGTTGCCTCGTCGTCGGACTCCTTGGAGATCCGCCGGGCGAGGTACAGGCCTTCCAGCGCAAGTTCGACGGCGGCGGCGCGCTGACCGTCATTTTTCGCGCCCAGGCGCTCACTGATTTTGTCGTAGAGACTTGATCCGTTTCCGGATCCGTTGAGGGACGGGAGGTTCTGCAGGAACTCCCGCGCCGTGACCTGGTCCCCGGTGGTCACTGTGGTGTGGCCGTCGAGGGCGGCCACGAGCGGGCCCATCTCGATCCCCTTGAAATGCGCCCGCACGGCTTCAGCCGTGGCTGTGCGCAGCAGGTGGTCGAGGATGCCCTGTTCACGCCCCTCCTCGCCCGACTCAAACTCGATCTTGCCGGTGAGGACTTCCACGGCGGTCTCCAGGTCGATGATCCGCGCGACGGCCTCGTCCTCACCGCGCACGCTGGCCCGGCGCAGGGCCGCTGCCGCGACGGTTTCGGCGCCCGCGATGCCGAAGCGGGCGGAAACGCCGGAGGTCTGGTTGATGGCCCGGGACTGCCGGAGCGCCCGGGTATAGCGGGCCAGGATCTCGAGGATGACGGGCGGGACGTCGGCCACCAGCTTCCCCTCCTGCCGGATGACGGAAACTTCGTCGTCCAGCTCGATCGGGTAGTGCGTGCGGATCTCCGCGCCGAAGCGGTCCTTCAGGGGCGTGATGATCCGGCCGCGGTTGGTGTAGTCCTCGGGGTTGGCGGACGCGACGACGAGTACGTCCAGCGGCAGCCGCAGCACGTACCCACGGATCTGGATGTCGCGCTCCTCCATCACGTTGAGCATCGAGACCTGGATGCGCTCGGCGAGGTCGGGCAGCTCGTTGATGGCTATGATCCCGCGGTTGGAGCGCGGGACCAGGCCGTAGTGGATGGTTTCCGGGTCCCCGAGCCGGCGGCCCTCGGCAACCCGCATCGGGTCGACGTCGCCGATGAGGTCGGCCACGGAAGTGTCCGGCGTCGCGAGCTTTTCGACGTACCGCTCTGAGCGGTGGCGCCAGGCCACCCGCATCCGGTCCCCCTCGGTGAGGGCACGGGCGCGGGACTGCTCGGTGATCGGTTCGTACGGGTGCTCGTTGAGTTCCGAGTCCTCGATCACCGGCGACCACTCGTCCAGCAGCCCGGCCAGGGTGCGGAGCAGCCGGGTCTTGCCCTGCCCGCGTTCGCCGAGCAGGACGACGTCGTGGCCGGCGATCAGGGCACGCTCAAGCTGGGGCAGGACGGTCCGGCTGAACCCGTACAGCCCGGGCCACGGATCACGGCCCGCCGCGAGCGCCGCGATCAGATTGTCGCGGATTTCGTGGCGCAGGTCCTTGTGGACGTGGCCGGATGCACGCAGTTCGCCAACGGTGAAGATATCTGGACGATCACTCACCCCTCTACCGTAGTCCTCGACTGTGCGGGGAATCGAGAGATTCCCTCCAATTCCCGCTCCGCGGCTCCCCCGCTACGCTTATTGCTGTGATTGCAGAAACACCGTCGGCGCCATCACCGCCGTCGAAACCGGAAAGCACCCTGCTGCTTCTGGTGCGCCACGGGGAGACGCCCACCACGGGCATGGTGCTGCCGGGCCGGGCGCCGGGACTGCATCTTTCCGACCGTGGCCGGGCCCAGGCCGAGCGGGTGGCGGAGCGGCTCGCGGGCCTCAAAGTCGACGCCGTCTACTCCTCGCCGCTGGAGCGCACCTGCGAGACGGCGGAGCCCACGGCCGTCGCTGTTGGACTGGCGGTGCGCCGGGAGCCCGGCCTGATCGAATGCGACTTCGGCGAGTGGACCGGCGTCGCCCTCGCCGAGCTGTCCGGCCTGCCGGAATGGCAGACGGTGCAGCACAACCCCTCGGCCTTCCGCTTTCCCAGCGGTGAGAGCTTCACGGAGATGCAGGCGCGGATCGTCAGCGCGCTCGAGGGACTGGGGACAGCGCACGCCGGGGGCGTCGTCGTCTGTTTTTCGCACGCCGACCCGATCAAGGCGGCAGTGGCCCACGCCCTGGGCACGGATCTTGACCATTTCCAGCGGATTGTCATCAGCCCGGGGTCGGTCTCTGCCATCTCATACGCGGACGGTCAGGCGCCTGCCGTGCACATGGTGAATTCGAATTCGGAGCCGCTGAGCGGGCTGAGGGCGTGACATGGCTGCGTGCGGACGCGAGCTGACACTTCTCGCAGAAGGGCAGGTCGAGCTGATCGGACGCATCCCGCGCAGCAGCAACGAGACGTTCCTCGTAGAGATTTCCGGCGGGGACGACTCCGGCTTTGCGGTCTACAAGCCGGAAGCCGGCGAGCGGCCGCTGTCAGATTTCGAGCCCGGACTGTATCGCCGGGAACGCGCGGCGTACCTGCTCAGCGAGTCCCTTGGCTGGGGCATCGTGCCGACGACGGTGATCCGGGATGAAGCGCCGTTGGGGATCGGGTCGCTGCAGTGGTTCATCGACTGCGACTTCAGCGAGCATTACTTCACCCTGTACGCCGATGCCCCGGAGACGCACAGCGACCTGGCGCGGATCGCACTGTTCGATTACGTCGCCAACAACACGGACCGCAAAAGCGGTCACGTGCTGCGTGGCGACGACGGGCGGGTGTGGGGCATCGACCACGGGCTGTGCTTCTCGGCAATCTTCAAACTGCGCACAGTAATCTGGGACTTCGCGGGCGACCCCGTCCCCGAGGCCCTGCTCGAGGACATCGCTCCGCTTGCCGAGGCCGTGCCCGTGGAGGTGGCGGAACTCCTCGACGGCTCGGAGGTCACCGCACTGCAGCGCCGCGTCCGGCGCCTGCTGCTAGAGCCGGTGCTGCCGGTGGACCATACCGGCATGCGATACCCGTGGCCGCTGGTGTAGGAGGCACTTCCTAGGGCCCGCTCAGATCTAGGCGTAGGGGTCAGCGATGCCGAGGTACTGCGTGGTGGTGTATTCGGCGATGCCTTCGGACCCGCCTTCACGCCCCAAGCCGGATTGTTTCACCCCGCCGAAGGGCGCCGCGGCATTGGAAATGACGCCAGCGTTGAAGCCGACCATGCCGAACTCAATCTGCTCGGACACACGCACGAGACGGTTGAAGTCAGACGAGTAGAGGTAGGCGGCCAGGCCGTACTCGGTGGAATTGGCCATGGCGATGGCCTGTTCCTCGGTGCTGAAAGTGGTGATCGGGGCGACCGGACCGAAGATCTCGGTCCGAAGGATCTCCGCGGTGTTGGAAACGCCGGCCAGGACGGTGGGCTGGTAGAAGTAGCCGGGGCCATCCACAGGCGCGCCGCCGGTGACCACCGTTGCACCGGCGGTCACGGCATCCTCCACCAGGGCGTGCACGTCCTTGCGCGCGCCGCCATCGATCAGCGGGCCCACTGTGACTCCATCCTCGGTGCCACGGCCGGGGCGAAGTGCTTTCATCGCCTCGGCGAACTTGGCCGTGAACTCCTCCGCCACCGACTCGTGCACGAGGAACCGGTTGGCGGCGGTGCAGGCCTCGCCCATGTTCCGCATCTTCGCCGCCATCGCCCCTTGCACTGCCTTGTCCAGATTGGCGTCCTCGAACACGATGAAGGGCGCGTTGCCGCCGAGCTCCATGGACGTGCGCAGCACGTTCTGGGACGCCTCGGCGATCAACTGCTTGCCCACCGGCGTCGAGCCCGTAAAGGAAATCTTCCGCAGCCGGGCATCCTTCAGCAGCGGCCCGGAGATGGACGAAGCCGACGACGACGAGACGACGTTCAGCACACCGGCCGGCAGGCCCGCTTCCATCATCACCTGCGCGAAAAGCTGTGACGTCAGCGGCGTGAGCTTTGCCGCTTTAAGCACCATGGTGCATCCGGCCGCCACTGCGGGTGCAACCTTGCGGGTGGCCATCGCCAGCGGGAAGTTCCACGGCGTGATCAGCAGGCACGGCCCCACCGGCTTGTGCTGCACCAGGATCTTGTTCTTGCCCTCTGGGGTGGTCAGGTAGCGGCCGTAATCACGCACCGCCTCTTCCGAAAACCAGCGCAGGAACTCGGCCGCGTACGCAACCTCGCCCCGCGCCTCGGCCAGCGGTTTGCCCATCTCGAGGGTCATCAGCAGGGCGAAGTCCTCGGCGCGTTGGGTCACCAGTTCGAAGGCACGGCGCAGGGTCTCGGCTCTTTCACGCGGAGCGGTCCGCGCCCAGGACGCCTGGACGGCGTCCGCTGCGTCAAGCGCGGCGAGAGCGTCCTCGCTGGTGGCCGAGGCCAGCGTTGCCAGGACCTTGCCGGTGGCCGGGTCCTCGACGTCGAACGTGCCTCCGCCGGAAGCGTCACGCCATTCGCCATTGATCAGCAGCCCGGTAGGCACTGACGCCAGCAGTCCGGTCTCGTGTTCGGTGGTCACAATGTATCCTTCAGCCACATCGGGCTCCTTACTATGCATAGGTCATGTTCGGTTTCCCGGGATGCGTCCGGCAATGTTCCCTGGAGGACGTTGTCCAGCCACGGAACCCGGTTGGAGAAGCGGCTGATCTTGGAGGGAACGGTCCAGCGGTATGTGTCGTGCTCGTCGTTGATCACCAGCCGGCGCCGTTTGCTGACCGCGGTGAACGTGTGCACCACCCAGGGGTTGCCGCCGTCGTCGGAAATCAACAGCGGATCCCTGGACTCAAAGCCGGCCAGGTCCTGGAGCGTCAGTCCCGCCTCATCTTCAAGCTCAACCAATGCCTGCTGCCGGGGAGAGACGCCCGGCTCGAGGTACCCGGTGATGCAGTGCCAGAGGCCACCCTCGTGTCCGACGGACTGGCTCCGTTTGAAGAGTGCAATCCGTCCGCGCCACTCAACCACTACGGCCACCACGGGGCGGGGCGGGCGGGCCGTGATGCAGTCAGCCCTCGGCCCTTGCAGTGTTGCGGTGCTCACCGGGCGAGGAGTTCCTCGCTGGTGACCACTTCGCACATGGGCGAGAGCAGTTTTAGGAGGGCCAGGGTCTGCTGCTGGGCTTCGTCGCTCACCGCGGCGCAGGCATCGGAAACGACGGTAACGAAGCGGCCGGCGTCGACGGCGCCGAGGGCAGTGGACAGGACACAGCAGTCCGTCGCTACCCCGACGAGCACCATTTCCGCGCCTTCCGGCACCAGCGCCGCGAGATCCGGTCCCCACTTCGAGAATGTCGGGGCATCGAGCACGATCGCCTCGCCTGGGACATCCAGAGTGATGTCCCAGGCCTCGGAGCCGGACGGGAACCGCATCCCATCCCAGCGCCGGTAGTAGGCGGCCCAGGCTCCCGTTTCCGCTTCGTCCCGGATGAACCGGGTGAACACGCTACCGGAGCCGAGAGCCTGCTGCAGCTGGCTGATCACCGGCACGATCTCGCGGTAGCGGGGCACCTGCCACTGGCCCTCGTCGCGGAACGCGCGCTGCATGTCGATCACCACCAGCGTGGCGCCGTCCGGCCGGGAGCCGGGGCCTGCCTGCTTCACAGGGTCTGGGCAGCGGGGCTGCGGTCGAGCATTTCCTGTCCGGAGAGACGCTGGCGCCGGTGGGTGGCGAAGTAGACGCCCGCTGCAACGGCGGCACCCACGTAGTAGGAGAGGTCACCGATCTGCGGGAAGGCCGCGGCGATGGGGCCGGTGTAGATCGAGGACATCCAGAACGGGGAGGAGAGTGCGACGCCGGCAGCCCAGGCCACGAAGCCCCATTCGAACTTCCGGCCCTTGTCGAACAGTTCGCGCAGGCCCCGCTCGGTGCGCCTGCCTCCGAAGAGGTAGTCGCACACGAGGACGGCCACGTACGGGGCGATGCAGTAGGCAGTCAGGTTGAGGAAGGCGGTGAAGCCGCTGTTGAACCCGGTCTGGCCCCACAAAGCCACGAAGTAGGAGGCCACGCAGATGAACACGACAGCAGTGTGGCGCTTAACGGGGACGCCCATGGTCTGGATGGAGATGGCACCGCCGTAGACGTTCAGGAAGTTCTGCGTGAAGGAGGACAGGGCGACGACGCCGAGGCCGACGGCGGCCCAGGGGCCCATGAGCTCCTTGAGCGCACCGATGCTGTCGGACGCGGTGGTGGTCGATCCGAGGAGGGTGCCCAGGATTCCCATCCAGACGAGGGTGACGAAGTTCCCGGACATGGTGGCCCAGCCGGCGCCCCGGCGGTTGCCGGGGGTGTTGGGCAGGTAACGGGAGTAGTCGGACGCGAACGGCATCCAGGCCACGATGAAGGAGAAGAACCAACCGAAGAAGATGATCCATCCGCCGATGCCATCAAAGCCCGGGGCGGACTCATTGGGGGTGTTGACGACTTTGCCGTTGGCCGCTGCCACGATGGTGATGAAGACGAAGCCGACAACCAAAACGAACGACAGGATGCGCTGCAGGAAGTGGATCAGGTTGTAGCCGATGACGGCCACGCCGAGCTGGATGACCATGAGGATCAGGGATGAGACCCAGAACGGAATATCGGTGAGCAGTGCGATGGCCTGGCCGCCGAGGATGACGGTCACGGCGGCCCAGCCGATGCCGGCGAACACGTTAACGTAGGCCACCGGGAACAGATTGCCGATGAAACCTAGCGGTCCCCGGCCCTGCATCTGCTGGGGTACGCCCAGCCGGACTCCCATGGCCGACAGGTATCCCATTCCCGCCGAGGAGGTCACGCCGGCGAGGACGATCGCCAGGACCGCAGCCCAGAAGGGAAGGCCGAAGTAGGTGGCGCTAAAGCCGAGGACGACGATGGGGAAGTTCATTCCCGCGGCGAACCAGAGGAAGAACTGGGAGCGGGGCTTTCCGTGGCGTTCGACGTCGGGGATGTGCTCGATGCCGTAGGGCTCGATTTTGGTGAGGCTGTCGCGGTAGCCGCGGTCTTCGGCGACGCTGTTTTCGGCGGCGCTCATGGTGTCTGGGCTCATTTTTGTCCTAATGTGGGATGCGCACCTAGGTGCGCTGCTTGAGAGCAGATTGGGTCGGCGCGGCTGGTTTCCTGTCGGAGGGTGGTCAGCCGCGCCGGAACTTTACAGTTGGGCGAGTTCGGCGCCGTCGAAGAACTGACCGGACTTGTAGACCATCGGTGCCGTGCTGCTGGTTTCCGCGTGGCGGACCCGGCAGATGAAGACCGTGTGGGTCTTGGCCTGGAAACGTTCCTGGATTTCGGCTTCGAGGGACGCGGCAGAGCCGTCAAGGAGCGGGCTTCCCTTGGGCCCTTCATGCCAATCGAGTTCGGCGAACTTGTCCGCGGCCTTCGAGGCGAAAACCTTCACCGTGTCCAGCTGCTCGGTCCCCAGGATGTTGATGCCGAGGTGGCTCGAGGAGAAGAGCGCAGGGTAGGTGCTGGAGGTCTTCTGGACGCACACCAGCACCAGCGGCGGTTCGAGCGAGACCGAACAGTAGGAGTTGGCTGCCAGCCCCTTGGGGGTTTCGCCTTCCTTGGTGGTCACGACGGTAACTCCGGTGATGAACTGCCGGTTGAAGGCCTTCATCAGGTCCGGGTTCAGTTCCGGGAAGTCGTCGCCGTCGGAAACGGCGGGTGCGGCGATGCCGCGCAGGGGCCGGATCCCGAGGCCGGCGAGCAGTTCGCTGCCGTCCCAGGTCACTGATTCCCTGACGATCCTGCCGTCTTCGAGGACCAGGATGTTCGAACCCCGGGTCTGAACGGTGAGTCCGGTTGCCGGAACCCCAAGGTATTCATGGGTGTGCGTGCCGGTGGAGGTCCAGAAGACGGCGACGGTGCCGTCCCCTTCGACGACGTCATCGACCGTGGTGCGCAGGTCGGGGAAAGCTTCCCGTACCGCGGCGATCTCTGACTTGAGGCCAGCGAGGTCGACAGTTGCACCCGTCGCCTTGCTGGTACGCGTGTAGCCGGCGGCCACGAGGCCATCCAGGGCATCAAGGTCTCCCTTGTCCCAGGCCGCGAGCCAAGCCGATGTGATGAGCGGTTCCAAGGTCTGTTGCATACCAATGACGGTAATCCAGCTCACAACGTCAGGTCAAGAGGAATATAGAGATCCGCCGAAATACCCTAAAAATCAAGACTTTTAGAAAAGAGCACGCAAACTGTTGACGCTTCTGATGCATGCAACATAGGCTTTCATGTATGCAAGATGATCTGGAAGTAGTCAGGGAAGCAGCTGACCGGGACGGGCTCCTGGATCGGATCCGCCGCCTCGTCCTGGGAGGCGACTTCCCCCCGGGCGCAGTGGTCCCGGAGGCGTTCCTCGCCCAGGAGTTCGACGTGAGCCGGACCCCGATCCGTGAAGCACTTAAGCAGCTCCAGCACGAAGGACTGGTGGAGATCCGCCCGAAGGTTGGCACCTTCGTGCGGGAGCCCACCCGCAGGGAGATCATCGAGCTGTTCCAACTCAAGGAGTCCCTCGAGGGTCTCGCGGCGTCCCTGCTGGCCCGCCGCGGGGAGGTGAAGGAGCTGTCCGTCCTGCGGCGGAACCTCGAGGAGTCCGAAATGGCTGCGCTCACCCACGACACCGATGCCTATGCCCGGCTCGTGCACGAGTTCCACTGGACGATCGTTCGAGGCTCGGATAACCACAAGCTTGTTGAGCACTACGAGCGGCTCATGAACCAGCTCGCCTACCAGCGGCTGGTCCTGCGCACGGTTGAGCATCCGGGCAGGCTCGAAGCCTCCACCCGGGAACACCGCGCCGTCCTGGACATGATCGAGCATAAAGACCCCTTCGGGGCCGAATCCGCCATGAGGAACCACGTTCACGCCTCATCGCGAGAGGCTCTGACCGATCCGGCGCAGGACCGCCGGAGCTGAACCGACCACCACGAAAGGAAGCCATGCGCTTCTCCATGATTGAAGGACCCCAATGATGAGCGACCAAGGGTTCGGCATCCGCAAGATCGTGTACTACGCCGAGGAGATCCTGCTCGAAAACGACACCTCCCCCGCCGTTCCGGCAATCCGCGCAACGGCCGCGGCCGTGGTCACCAACCCCTGGCTGGGTGGCAACGCGACCGATGACCTCAACGACGAAGTGGTCCAGCTGGCCCCGGTGCTGGCGCGCAAACTCACCGACGTGCTTGCGGCCAACCTCGGCGGAGTGGACGCAATCCAGGCCTTCGGCAAGGCTGCGATTGTGGGCACCGACGGTGAAATCGAGCACGGCGCTGCGCTCATCCACACACCGTTCTTCGGCAACCTCGTCCGCGAGTACTTCGAGGGTGAGTCCATCATCTGCTTCGCCGATGACCGGGCCGACGCCGGCGCCTCGCTCGTCGTGCCCCTCTGGCACAAGAGCGCGGCAGCAACACGGACCCACTACCAAACCATCACCACACGCATCGGTGACGCACCCCGCCCGGGTGAGATCGTCGTCGTCCTCGGTGCATCCACCGGACCACGCCCGCACTCCCGCATCGGTGACCGACTCACCGACCCCATCGTCAAAGCAGACACACTAGGAGAACTTGTTTCATGAGCATCCGTAAGATCGTCACCCTGACCGAAGACGTCCTCATCGAAGGAGGCCGGGAGGTCAGCCCGGCCGCACGGGTCGCCGTCGTCGCAGCCATCGTCAAGAATCCGTGGGCAGGCCAGGGCTTCGTAGAGGACCTCTCCACCGGCATCGACGGCAACGCCTCCGACATCGGCGCGCTGCTGGCCCCCCGCGTACTCGAAGCCCTCGGGTCCCCGGCAGAGGCATACGGCAAGGCCGCCATCGTGGGGCTGAACGGCGAAATTGAGCACGGTTCCGGGCTCATCCACACCCTGGCCTTCGGAAACCACTTCCGCGACGCCGCCAACGCCACCACGCTCTTGCCGGCAGTGGAAAAGCGCGGCCCGGCCGGTGTTGTCTTCGACATCCCGCTCAAGCACATCACCGACGCCACCATCCGCTCCCACCACCAGAGCATCGAGGTGAGGATCAACGACGCACCGCACGCCGACGAAATCGTGATCGCCCTCGCCGCGGCTGCCCAGGGACGGCCGCAGCAGCGCCTGGCAGCGTTCGCCACCGAAACGAAGTAGGTGCCAGCCGCCGTGAGCCGCGAACGTATAGCTCTCATCCACGGCGTCGGCCTTGACGGGTCGATGTGGGGGCCCCTTCGCGAGTTCCTTGAGCCGGAATACGACGTCCAGATCCTTGAACTCCTGGGGCACGGACGCCGGCCGCAGGCTCCCGAAGGACTGACGCTTGCCCAGCTCGCGGCGGACGTCGCCGAACAACTCGAGCCGAATACGCACCTGGTGGGGTTCTCGCTTGGTGCCCTCGTGGCCCAGCACCTGGCCAGGTTCAGGCCTGACCTGGTTGCCAGCCTGGTGTCGGTCGCCTCGGTGTGCGCACGCACCTCCGAGGAGCACGCCGCTGTCATGGTCCGGTTGGCCTCGGCGGAATCTGATTTTCCGGCAACAGTGGAGGCGTCAATCCGCCGCTGGTATCCGGAAGGGTCCGCCGTCCCGGCGGAGCTGGTCGAAGCGACGCGGGAAATCCTGCTGGGTAATGATCCGAAGTCCTTCCTGGCCTGCTACCGCGTGTTCGCCACCGCAGACGCGGAAATCGCTGCCGAACTCCCCCTGATCACCGTTCCTTCCCATGCCGTGACCGGCGAGCTGGACCCGGGATCGACGCCTGAGATGAGCGCCCGGCTGGCCGCGGCGATCCCCGGCTGCACCAAGTCCGTCATCGGCGGCACCCGCCACATGATGCCGGTGGAACGTCCCCAAGAGCTCGCAAACACGCTTACCGCTTTCATCAAGGAGCACTCACATGTCCACTGATCGCCGCTACGAGCACTTCATCAACGGAGAATTTGTTCCGCCGTCATCCGGTGAATACTTCGACAGCACCAACCCCGCGACCCTGGACGTGCTGTACCAGGCCGCGCGGGGTAACGCAGCCGACGTCGAACGTGCCGTCTCGGCGGCGTCCGCAGCCTTCGAAAATCCCAGCTGGCGGAACCTCAGCCAGACCAAGCGCGGGCACCTGCTCCGCCGTCTCGGTGACCTCGTTGGTGAGCATGCCGATGAGCTCGCCCGAATGGAAAGCCAGGACAACGGCAAGCTCCTCCGGGAGATGCGGGCGCAGCTTGCGTCCATGCCCGAGTATTACTACTACTATGCCGGGCTGGCCGACAAGATCCAGGGCGACACCATCCCCGCGTCTACGCCGGCCATCCTGAACTACACGCTCCGGGAACCGCTGGGCGTGGTGGGTGCCATCACGCCGTGGAACTCCCCCCTGACGCTGACCACCAGCAAGCTCGCGCCAGCACTTGCAGCCGGCAACACCATCGTCATTAAACCCTCCGAATACACCTCGGCCACTGTGCTGCGGCTGGCTGCGCTGGCCGACGAAGCCGGATTCCCGCCCGGTGTGATCAACGTGGTCACCGGCTTCGGCGCAGAAGCCGGCGCGGCCCTGGTGGATGACGCGCGGCTGGCCAAGATCTCGTTTACCGGCAGCACAAACACCGGCGCCCGGATTGCCGCTTCCACGGCATCCCGCTTCATCGGCTCCACCCTGGAGCTGGGCGGCAAGTCACCGAACATAGTCTTTGGTGACGCCGACATCACGAACGCGTCAATGGGTGTTGTGGCCGGCATTTTCGCCGCCGCAGGCCAGACCTGCATCGCGGGAAGCCGCGTCTTTGCGCACAAGTCCGTCTATGACGAACTACTGGAACGCGTCGCCAACCGTGCCCGCAGCATCGTGATTGGCGATCCGCTCCTCGACGCCACCGAGCTCGGCCCGCTGGCTTTCCAGGACCAGCGCGACAAGGTGGCCAGCTACGTTGAGCTGGGCGTCTCGGAAGGCGCCACCGTCCTGACGGGCGGCGGCCGTCCCAGTATCCCCCTCGGCGGCTACTTCTTCGAGCCCACCGTACTGACCGACGTCGACAATTCCATGCGCGTGGTCCGGGAGGAGATCTTCGGGCCGGTCGCGGCCATCATGCCCTTCGAAACGGAGGAAGAGGTGCTCCGGCTCGCCAACGACACCACGTACGGACTGGCCGCCGGCGTCTGGACCACCAACCTGGCCAGGGCGCACCGGATGGCAAGCCGCCTGGAGGCGGGAACGGTCTGGGTCAACACGTACCGTGCCATGTCCCCGGCGTCCCCGCGCGAAGGTTTCAAGGCCAGCGGCGTCGGCGTCGAGCACGGCATCGAGAGCATCCGTGAGTACACCAGGCTCAAGAGCATCTGGATCAACACCGACGAGTCCCCCATCGCCGACCCCTTCATCATGAGGAGCTGAACACCTTGCCTCTTATCGAAGTTTCCATCGCCCGGGGCCGGACCCCGGAACAGCTCCGCGCGCTCATCGCCGAGCTGCACCGCGCCGCCGAGAATGCCGTGGGCGCAGCACCCGAAAACACCACCGTCATCATCCGCGAGATTGAGCACGAGCACTGGTCCCGCGGCAACCAGACCATCGCCGAACGCAACGCGGCAGTTGCAGCCCCCGCCCAGCAGGCGCCGGCGAGCATCGCCGCAGATCGAAGGAGTTCCTAATGCGCTTTTCCCTCTTCGTCCACATGGAGCGGTGGGACGAGTCCGTCTCACACCGCGAGTGCTTCGAGAACCTGACGGAACTCGCACTCATCGCGGAGGCCGGCGGCTTCAGCACCGTCTGGATCGGTGAGCACCACTCGATGGAGTACACCATCTCCCCCAGTCCGATGCCCCAGCTCGCCTACCTGGCAGCACGCACGTCGCGTATCCGGCTGGGTGCCGGGACCATCATCGCGCCCTTCTGGAACCCCCTCCGCGTGGCGGGCGAGACGGCACTCCTGGACGTCATCAGCAACGGCCGGATGGAAGTGGGACTGGCACGCGGCGCCTACCAGTTCGAGTTCGACCGCCTCATGGGCGGCATGTCCGCGGTCGACGGCGGCAAGCACCTGCGCGAGATGGTGCCGGCCGTGCGCGCGCTTTGGGAAGGTGATTACGCGCACGACGGCGAGGTCTGGCAGTTCCCGACGTCCACCAGTGTCCCGAAGCCGCTGCAGAAGCCGACGCCGCCCATGTGGATCGCCGCCCGCGACATCTCTTCGCACGAGTTCGCCGTGGCCAACGGCTGCAACGTGATGGTGACTCCGCTCATGAAGGGCGACGAGGAGGTCGAGGACCTGGCACGCAAGTTCGATACCGCCGTGGAGAACAACCCCGGTGTCCCCCGCCCGGACCTCATGGTGCTCCGCCACACCCACGTGCACCCTGCGGACGAGCCCGAGGGATGGCGGCGCCCGGCCGAGGGCATCAACAAGTTCTACCGGACCTTTGATGCCTGGTTCGGCAACAAGACCACGCCGAAGAACGGCTTCCTCGAGCCCAGCCCTGAAGAGAAGTTCGCCGACCGCCCGGAGTTCACGCCGGAGTCCCTCCACCAGACGGCGATGATCGGGACGCCCGAGGAGGTCATCGAGCGGCTCCGCCACTACGAGGCACTCGGCGTCACCGAGTTCAGCCTCTGGTCCGACAACAGCCTGACGCACGAGGAGAAGAAGCGTTCACTCGAGCTCTTCATCGAACAGGTGATGCCTGCCTTTCAGGAGCAGCCCGTAGCCACGGCGCGCTGATGCAGGTTGGCGCCTGAGCATCTCTAAGCGCGAACGGACACTTGTGGTCCCCGCAATGGGGCCGCAAGTGTCCATTCGCGTTCTGGGCCCGCGCAGCCTCGGGCTGCAATTCAGATGGTGAGCACTACCTTGCCGGACGCCTGGCCGTTTTCCAGGAAGCGGATCGCGTCCTGAGTCTCAGCCAGCGTGAAGGTCCGGTCGAGGGCTGGTGCTATTTTGCCGGCGTCGATGAGCGGGGCAAGGTCCTGAAGTTCGGCGGCGCCGACTAGGCCGAGGAACGTGGTGAGCCGTTGGCTGATGAAGGGTGACAGCGCCAGGGCGCCGAGCTGGCGGTGCAGGCCTCCGGTCAGTTTCCCGCCGCCCTCACCGCCGGTGATGACCGCCGTTCCTGTACGGGTAAGGGCGCGGCGCAGGCGGGAGATCGGCGGGTTTCCCCCGATGTCCAGGATGAGGTCGTACGGGCCGGCATCTGCGAAATCCTCACGGGTGTAGTCGATGACGTGGTCGGCGCCGAGGGTACGGACAAACTCGACCTTGCCGGCACTGCAGACTCCGGTGACCTGCGCACCGTAGGCTTTGGCCAGCTGGACCGCGTAGCTGCCGACGCCGCCGGACGCTCCGGTGACAAGCACCTTCTGCCCTTCCCTGATCTTCCCCGCGCGCAGGCCCAGGAGAGCAGTGACCGCGGAGACCGGCACCGCCGCGGCCTGCTCGAAGGAGAGGCCCTCGGGCTTCGCGGCCAGTTTGGTCTCGGGTGCAACGGCGTATTCCGCGTAGGAGCCACGGCCGCTGCCGTACACGGCGTCGCCGACGGCGAACCGCGTGACGTCGGGACCTACGGCTTCCACGGTTCCTGCGAGATCCAGGCCGAGAACCCGGTCCTTTGGTTTCCGGATTCCGAATGCGAGCCGGCCCAGGTAGGGCAGGCCGGTCAGCATGTGCCAGACTCCGCGGTCGACGCCTGCCGCCCTGACACGGACGAGCACGTCGTCGCCTTTGACAAGAGGGCGGGGCACCCGATCCAGGCGCAGCACCTCCGGCCCCCCGTAGGCTTCCCGAACGACAGCACGCATGTCGTCCACGGTCCCGGTGCCCTGTCGTTGAGAGTGCTCCTCCGTTTTCATAACGTTCCTTTCTGCATCTGCAGGTAATTTTTCGTACACTGTACGAGAAAGGGTATCGTACAGTGTACGGAGACGGAAGGGCCGGGAGGATCCAAATGATGAAAGACGCAGGCGCGGGCGGCAGGGACCGCCCGGGGCTCAGCCGCGAGAGGGTACTGCGGAAGGCTCTGGAGTTGGCGGACAGGGACGGTATTGCTGCCCTGTCGATACGTTCGCTCGCCCAGGAGTTGGGCACCAAGCCGATGACGCTCTACTACTACGTGGCTAACAAGGACCAGATCCTTGACGGCCTCGTGGACCTCGTCTTCATCGAAATAGCCACGCCGGAAGCCGGAGGCGAGTGGAAGGAACAGATGCGCCGCCGGGCCCATTCTGCGCGCGAAGCGCTGCGCCGGCATCCATGGGCGGTCGGGCTGCTGGAATCCCGCAAAGCTCCCGGTCCGGCGACCCTAAAGCACCACGAGGCAACCCTGGGAACACTGCGCGCCGCGGGCTTTACTGTGCAACAGACGGCCCGGGCCTACTCGCTGCTGGACAGCTACATCTACGGGTTCGCCCTCCAGGAAGCCGCACTGCCCATCGCAGGCAGCGAGCCGATGGCGGAGGTGGCCGGTCCCATCATGGAACGGTTCGCGACCGGGGAGTACCCGCACATGGTCGAAATCGCCACGCAGGTCGTCATGCAGCCCGGCTACGACTACGGCAACGAGTTCGCTTACGGGCTGGAGTTGATCCTCGATGCGTTGGAACCGGCACCTGCTGATCAGGAACCGTAGTGCTCGGCCAGCCTGGTCAGGCCCTCGTCCAGCGAGACGGCGGGCGTCCAGTCGAGGAGTTCATAGGTCTCGCGCTGGTCGAACCAGTGCGCGGTGGAGAGCTGCTCAGCAAGGAACCTGGTCATCGGCGGCTCATCTTTCCGCCCGGCCCAGGTCCAGAGCTTCTCCACCACCGCTCCCGCCGCGCGTGCCACCCCGCCCGGCACACCCCACGATGGCGCGGGGACGCCACCCGCAGCGCAGATGCCCGCCAGCAGCTCGCCGACGGGGCGGGGTTCGCCGTTGGTGACGACAAGTGCCCGGCCGTGGATGTGCTCCATGCGGTGCAGCGCGGCGACGATGGCCGAGGCGGCGTTGTCCACGTAGGTGGTGTCGATGAGGGCCGCCCCGGCGTCGAGCAGCGGCAGGCGGCCACGGCTGGCGCGTGCCAGGACCCGTTCGACCAACTGCGTGTCACCGGGGCCCCAGACGATGTGGGGGCGCACCGCTGCGACCCGGAATTCCGGAGCATCCGCTGCCAGGGCCAGCAGCTCCGCCTCGGCCTTGGTGCGGGAGTAGTCGCCGTGCGCATGCTCCGGGTCAGCCGGCTCGGCGCCCAGCCCGGCGATGGCGGCGCCGGAGTTGGCCACTGACGGCGAGGAGACGAACACGAGGTCCCGCACGCCGGCCGCACGGGCGGCACGGAGCAGGCGGCGCGTGCCTTCGACGTTCACCTCGTCGAACTCCGCGGCACGGCCGGTAAAAGAAACCTTCGCAGCCAGGTGGATGACTCCCTCGGCGCCGGCGACGGCGCGGCCGACGGCGGTACCGTCCGTGACGGACCCGCAGAAGTCCGCAGCGCCGTCGACTCCTGACGGACGGCGCTGGAACGTGGTGACCGCGTGGCCCTGGCGGACCAGCAGCCGGGCCACTTCCCGCCCGAGCAGCCCGCTGGCGCCGGTAACGAGGACCCTCACGGCGTGCCCAAACGGCCGCCGGCCAGCACCCGTGAAGCCCAGCGGGACAGGCGTGTCCTGTCAATCTTGGCGTTGTGCCGGATGTCGGTGGGCTGTGCGGGGACTGCGAGCACAGCGGAGACACTGACGCCCGCCGCAAGGGCCGCCGCGCGGACACGCCCGGCAAGCTGCGGCGCGGCGGGGCCCGCTTTGCGGGCGGGAGGCACGGTCTCGACGACGGCGACGACGGCCTGCGTCCCGGACGGACCGACCCCGACGACGGCGGCCAGCCCGACGTCGTCCAGGCGTTCGATGACCTGCTCAGCACCCACGGGCGTGACCACAGAACCGGCCGCCGTCACGACGTGCGCGAGACGTCCTTCCACCCAGAGCCGGCCGGCGGCGTCGAAGTGCCCCACGTCGCCGGTGCGGTGCCATCCGGGCAGACTGATGCTCTCGCGCTGGGTCAGCCAGAGCCTGTCGTAGGCTTCTTTCACATGCGGGGCGCTGACGAGGATCTCGCCGGTCACGCCGGCCTCCGTCACAAAATCGCGCCCGGGTGCGGTGCCATCCGCCGCCAGTGGGACGACGGCCACGCGGGCGCCATGTACGGGCCTCCCCACACACACGCCATTGCCTGCTCCCGCAATGGTGCCGGCAGCAGCTTCGGCGTCAGCGGCCTGGATTTCTTCAAGGCTGATGTCGGTGACCGGCAGCGCTTCAGTCATGCCGTACGGAGTATGCAGCGAGGCCCCGGGCAGCAGCCGCTGCACCTCCGCCAGGAGCGGTTCGGGGATGGGCGCTCCGGCAGACAGGAGCAACTCAACACCTTCCAAAGCTTTACGCTCTGCCCCATTCATGCCATCCCGGGTGGCAAGGACGTTGCGCAACGCCGCCGGCGAGGCGAAGACCACAGTAGCGTCTATGGCCGCGGCGGCGTCCGCCAGCGCGCCGGCGGTCAGGGTGCGGGGCGCAGTGACGTCCATCGCGGGCGTCCCCGAAACCGCTCCGAGCGCCGGTCCCAACAGGGCGAACGGGGCGAACCCCGCCACCAGTCGGGCACCGGAACGGATCCCGAACGTTTCGGCGACCGTGTCCCGCATCGCGGCCAGCTGCCGGTGCGTGTAGAGCACGCCCTTGGCGGGACCGGTGGAGCCGGACGTGAAGAGCACAGCGGCGTCAGCATCCGGATCAGGAGCTTGGGCCGGACCCCGGCTAGGGAGCTCCGGACCCGCGCTCGCTCCGCGCCGGGTGAGGGCTCCGAGGGAGGTTTCGACGCCGAGAAGGCGGCGGCGGACGGCCGGCAGGTCCCGCACACTGATGCGCCGTCCCGGCCAGCCGAGCACCGCGGCAGCCGCCAGCGCCCTGTCGATTCCGATGAGGAAATCCGGGGTGGCGCCCTTCACCGCACGGCTCAGTCCGCCGCGGCCAAGGCCGGCGTCGGCCACCACCACCACGGCCCCCAGCCGCAGGCACGCATAGAGGGCCACGGTCAGGTCGACGCCCGGCGGAACCATGAGGCTCACCCGGCTGCCATGCCCTACGCCGGCTTCCGTCAGGCCGGCCGAGAGGGCGGCGATGCTTTGTTCGAGCTCCCGCCAGCTGAGCGTGCGGGCGACGTTGCCGTCCGCGGCCATTTCCGCGACGGCGGTGTCCCTGGCGGCGGCTCCTGCCGCCAGCTCGGTGAGCGGCGCCCAAAGCGGCGGGACGCCGACGGCCGGGGCGTTGGTCCCTTGAAGGTCGGCCCTGCCGTCCCGGCCAAGTTCGGCAAGCCACTCGAAGACGGGAGTGGCGATGTCCCGGTCTTCCGCGACCAGGTGGCCGGCACCCTCGAAGCGGTGCACTTTCGCCTGCGGCAGCCGGCCGATGAGGTCCTTGAGGTACCGGTCGGAAAAGATCGGGTCCCGCGGTCCCCAGAGCATCAGGGCCGGAACCTCCAGCCCGCGCAGCCCTTCGGCGACGCCGCTGAGTGCCGGGTAGCTGGGATGGGACGCGTCGGCGGGGATGTCAGCCACAAAGTTCCCCACGCCGGCGCGGCGGCCGGCGCCGCGGTAGGGGGCCATGAAGGCATTGCGCACCTCAGCGGGAAGCGGCGGGTGGGCCAGGGAGTGTGTCACCCGCAGGAAGGTGTCCGACGTCGTCGTTCCCCAGCGGTGCACGGCCGGGTGCAGGGCAAGCCGCAGAGCCGGCGGGATGCGGGAGCCGACCGGCTGGTGGACGGCGGTGTTGGTCAGCACCACTCCGGCGAGCTGCTGCGGATGAGCCAGGGCCCAGCCGAGGCTGATCACACCGCCCCAGTCGTGGCCCACCGTAACCACCGGCCCGTCCAGGCTGAGTGCGTCGGTGAGATCGCCCAGGTCGTTGATCCGGTCGGCCAGGCGCCGGAAGGTGTCGGTGCGCTCCGAGTAGCCCATGTCCAGCTGGTCCACCGCCACCACACGCCACGGCTGTGCGGGGTCGGTTCCGGCGGCCAGCAGGGTCCGCCACAGGTAGGACCACGTCGGGTTGCCGTGCACGCACAGTAGGGTGCCGGCGGGAGTCAGCCCGCGGCGGGCGAGCTGGGCGCCATTGTCGAGCAGGTGCCAGCGGCGCACGGTTCCGGGGTCATCTGGTGCGGAGGTGGACGCCACATCGATTTCACGCGACCATTCGGGGTGGACGCCGGGCCAGTCGGCGGCTACCAAACGATTTCCATCATGGCGGTGTTCAGACCGGAACCGACGCCCATGCACAGCACGCGGTTCCCGGTTTCGAGTGTTTGCGCTTCAGCGGCGAGGGTCATGGGGAGGGAGGCCGGGCCCACGTTTCCCCAGTGCGGGAAGGTGATGGGCACCCTGTCCGGGTCGAGGTCGATGGCGTCGATGATGGCCTTCGTGTAGGCATTGCTGACCTGGTGGGTGACGTAGCGGTCCATCGAGCCCCAGTCCCACTCGGGCTGGGCCTCGTGCCAGGCGTCCACCACGAGTTGCAGGCCGCCGTCGAGGAGGCCCTTGGTGTCCGTGGCCATGCCGTCGATGCCGCCCACGCAGAGTTCATGGTGCTCGGTGCCGGCCCGCATCACGCCGCCGACGATCCGGTGCGCGCCGGGGTGCTGGTCCACCGGGCCCAGCACCGCTGCAGCGGCTCCGGAACCCAGGGTGAGGGTGGCGAACTCGCGGTTGAAGTCCTCGCGGGTCGTCTCGGGCCGCTGCAACCGGGCCAAGGTGGCCTCCTGCGTGGCCTGGGCATCTTCACCGTTGACGATCATCGCGTACTTGATCTGGCCAGAGTCGATCATGTTGGCCGCCAGGGCCATGCCGTTGACGAATCCAAGGCAGGCGTTGGCCAGGTCGAAGTTCATGGCCGACGACGGGAGGCTCAGCCCGTGGTGGATCTTCACCGCGACAGACGGTTCTAGGTTGCGCCGGGTGACCGAGGTGTTGATCAGCAGGCCGATTTCGGATGCCCCGACGCCGGCCTCGGCCAGGGCTTTCGCTCCCGCTTCGACCGCCGCATCATCGAACGAGGTCCCGGCGGCCCACCAGCGGCGGTGCGTGATGCCGGCAACGCGCTCCAGCAGCCGCGGCGGGAACTTCAGCCGCTGCAGGGTCGAAGCCAGCCTCCGGTCGAAATCCGTTGAACTCACGATCCTCGGAGCCTCGACACTGCTCACCGACAGCAGCGCGGTGTTGCTATGCCGGAAGGTTGCATTCCCTGCCAATTCAAGCCCCTGTTCGTTTCTGTCCTGCATTCATGCGGTGACCGTACCCATAAGCGCATAAGTGCAAGCCCAAGAGCTTAACTATGATGGTGCGAGCCCGGATCCTCCACATTTGCCGCGCGTGGCACCTTTTACTTGGGGCGGGCCGACGACGGCGGGACGTCCCGCCGTCGTCGGCCTAAGGGCCGTATCCGTCCCCGTCAGCTGTCAGTACACTGGGACGCATGACCGAGCAGGAACCCGCCCCGGTCCAGGACGCCGAGGCTCCAACTCTGACCGATCCCGACGCCGTCGATACCTCCTTGCGCAGTCCCGAACAGCGGTCCCGCACCTTCGCCGGGATCCTGGTGAACACCGCGCTTGCCAACGTCACCACCAGTTACCTTTGGTTCGCACTGACGTTCTGGGTGTATCTGGGGACGCGCAATGTGATCGCCACGGGGGTGGTGGGCGGCGCGTACATGCTGTTGATCGCCCTTTCCAGCATCAGCTTCGGCACCTTCGTGGACCGCTACCGCAAGCTGGCGGTGATGCGCTTCGCCGCCGGGTTCACCCTGGTGATGTTCACGCTGTCCGGCGTCATGTTCCTCCTGACGCCCGCCGCCCAAATCCTGGACCTGGCCCAGCCCTGGTTCTGGGTCTTTACGCTGATCGTTTTGATCGGGGCGGTGGTGGAAAACCTGCGCAACATCGCGCTGTCCACCACGGTCACCATCCTCATCGAGCCGGACCGGAGGGCCAACGCCAACGGGCTGGTGGGCATGGTGCAGGGGCTGATGTTCATCGTCACCTCCCTGCTCTCCGGGCTGTCCGTCGGGCTGCTGGGCATGGGGTGGACCATCGTCGTCGCCCTGGTGCTCACCGCCGTGGCGTTCGCGCACCTGCTCACCCTGCGCATGCCCGAGGAAGTGCGCGCGGCCGCCACGGATGCACAAGGCGGATTCGATCTGCGCGGTTCACTCGCTGCCGTGCTTGCCATCGCCGGACTGTTCGCGCTCATCCTGTTTTCCACCTTCAACAACTTCATCGGCGGCGTCTACATGGCACTGATGGATCCGTACGGGCTGGAGATGTTCTCGGTGGAGGCGTGGGGGGCCGTCTTCGCTCTCGGATCCACCGGGTTCATCGTGGGCGGCGCACTGATCGGCAAGTTCGGGCTCGGCGCCAACCCGCTGCGCACCCTGCTCATCGCCGTGGCCGTGATGGGGCTCCTCGGTGCGGTGTTCACGCTGCGGGAGTGGGCCTGGCTGTACGTCGCGGGCATCTGGCTGTATCTGGTCCTGATACCGTTCGTGGAGGCCGCCGAGCAGACTGTCATCCAACAGGTGGTGCCCCTGCCCCGCCAGGGCCGGGTGTTCGGATTCGCCATGGCCTTCGAGTCCGCTGCGGCGCCGGTCACCGCATTCCTGATTGCCCCGATCGCCCAGTTCTGGATCATCCCGTATGCGCGGTCCGCTGAGGGCGCCGCCCAACTGGCCCCGCTCCTGGGCGAGGGCACCTCCCGCGGCATTGCGCTGGTGTTCCTGGTGGCTGGAATCATCATGGTCGCGGCCGCATTGGCGGCCTTTCTGACCCCGGTCTACCGCCGGGTTTCGGCATCATATGCGCGGGCCGCCTTGGACGCACCGGAGGCTGCAACACCCTCTGCATGAGTAAACGGCGCTCTTACTGCGGGCTGCCGTCACCGGTCCCGACTGCTTTTTGAATCGAGACGGCGGTCCGGCTGATGACGACGATCCGTACGGTCACGCCCGCCAAGACCAGGACGACGCCCAGCGCAATCAGGGTCCAGGTAGGAACAGCGGCGACCCCGATGCTGCGGTAGCAGTCCCCCGCTGCTTTGGCGCCGCGGTGGAGCGCGTCGAATGCTTCAGCGGCGCGACTGTCCGGTAAAAGCGGGCTGCCACAAAGCGGGCCGGCCTGCTGCAGTCCGAAGACGATCCCGGCAAGGAGCACAGCGAATCCGGCTCCGATCAGCCAGAGCCAGACCTGCCATGTGGCGGAATTCCGCCGGACCCTTGTACCTCGCACGTCACTCCCTAGATAACGGCAGTACCGGACGAACGAACGCCGCGTGCCCGGATATGGCTACCGGTACCAGCCCACGGCGCGGTCGTAGTTGCACTCCAGCGCGCCCGTACCTGGGTCAGTGCCGCCTCCGGCCGGGAAGTAGATGGCACCAAAGTTGGCGCCGTCCGCTTCGATCCGTCCCTGGGCCCAGATCTGAGCCGCTTTCAGGTCGGTTTCAGGGACGGGTTCCCGCGTGGTGCGGCCCGTCTCGTGATGGATGTCCAGTTGGTACTCCCCGGGCTGGGACGTCCCGGGATGATTGCCAGGGTCCTGCTCGTCCCGTCGGCTTATGAGCACCTGGGCGGCCGCATGGAGAGTGGACTGTTTGCTCGGGGTGGCGCCTTGCTGCTGCTGTTTAATCCGGAGGCCCGATGCCGCGCTTTCAACGGTGTCCTCCGGCGTGACGAGGTAGTTTGAGCCGCTAACGTCGGCTTCTGAGCCCCCGACAATGTTCAGATGCTGCCCGAAGTGATCGGAGCTGGACTGGATGGGGTTCATGCACCCTCCTTGAGGGTATTCGCGCCTTGAGGGTATCCGCGGCGATTGCCGACAGTCCCCACCCTAGACCTATCTCGCGGCTCCCGGGTCGGGTGCAGCACATTATCTGCTGCGGAGCGGCGCTACATCAGGTTATGCGCAGCGCGCCTGGGGCGCTTCAATGATGGCCATCTGGCCGGTTTCGGGGACACCGGGGAATTGCACGTGCTGGGGCTCAGCAGCGGCAACCGGCGACTCCTGCTGGGAGCGCATGCGAAGAAGCGCTACCGCGGAAATGAGGAACCAGGCGACATTCGTGACCACGGACGGCCAGGCTTCGTGGAATGCGCCGTTGACAATGAAGGCACAAGAACCGAGGAGGTTCGCGGTCTGGAAGCCCTTGCCGGCCTTCAACCAACCCATGGACACGGCCAGGTACGCACTCAGAATCGCAACAGCGCCTGCCCAACCGGAGATTTCCCACAGCAGTTCCATGATGTCCTTTCAGGGTTGATGCCCGGCTGCCATCCCCTGCGCGGAGTGGAGATGCGAGCCATATGTTTTTGTTTGGTAAGTGGAGCCATTGCCGACTGGATCGCGCACCGCTGGAACAGCGTGTGCTCAGCTGTCCGGGCGGATCCGTCATACGCTGAACGGTCCGGCCTGTCTCTTTTGCCCTCACTTCTAACAGCAATTATGAGGACGAAGGGTCTTTAGATCAATTGCATTCCGCTGAAGACATGGTTTAGAACTACTTAACATGGATATTGATCCGCGCCGGCTGCGAGTTCTGCTTGCGGTTGCCCGCACGGGCGGGGTGCTCGCCGCGGCTGACGAACTGGGAATTTCGCCCTCGGCCGTGTCCCAGCAGCTCAATAAGTTGGAGGACGAGACCGGGCACGCCTTAGTGGTGCGCACACCCAAAGGCTCGGTTTTGACCCCCGCCGGCCTGGCCGTAGCCGAAGCCGGCGAGGAGATCGAACGCGCACTCAGCGTCGCCCGTGCCCGGATGGAAGGCGGGGCCAAGATCGCGGGGGTGGTGCGAGTGGGCGGATTCACCAGCTTTGTCCGCACGGTGGTGATTCCGCGCCTGCCCGAGTGGCGCATCCAGTACCCGCAACTACAGATCCGGATGATTGAGGACGACTTCCCTGCCTTGATGCGGTTGCTCCGGCAGCGCGCGCTCGACGCCGTTGTGATCGAGCTCGATTCGACGACGACGGCCGGGCAACGTTCGCTGGGCGCCGGAATGATCGAGGAGCCGCTCCTGGACGAGCCCTGGAAACTGGTGGTTCCCGCGGGTGCACTGCTCACCACCGAGAACCTCGACCTAGGCCGCCTGCCATTTCCGTGGCTCGGCGTCGAGTCCTCCGCCGCCAACGCTTCGGTCCTCGGCCGGCTCCGCGAGTCAACGGGCGCCCAGATGGAAACCGTGCATCAGTACCAGGACACGCTGACCGCTCTTGCCCTCGTCGCGGCGGGTGAGGGCGTTGCCATCGTGCCCACCTTGGCCTTGACCGGCCTCGTCCAGGACGGCGTGGACGTCCTGGACGTCCCCGGTCTGGGCACGCGGCGCATTGTTCTGCGGCGGTTCGACCGGAGACGGTCAGCCAGCCTGCCTGTCGACACCGTGGCCCGCCTCTTAAGGGAATCGGCTGCGGCCTTCGACACGCGGTCGACGTCGTGATTGGTCTCGCCCTATTTCCGGCAACCTGATCCGGGCATAGGCTGATAAGCACCACAGTAGATGCGGCGTCGGGCCCGATGAGAGCGAGGGTTACGAGGATGATCCTTACCGGCAGCGCCCCCAGGCGACCCCCTGGCAGCCAGGTCATTACTGCCAGCCGCTTGTCTACGCAGAGTGGCCGGGACGCAGAACTAGCGTTTCCATCCGAGAACAAACAAGGGAGACTCTCATGTTGCTTTGGATAGCCATCATTATCGCGGTGCTCTGGCTTCTCGGCCTGCTCGGCAACATCGGTGGTGGGTTGATTCACCTGCTTTTGGTTATAGCCGTGGTGGTCCTGATCTTCCACTTCGTCCGCGGCAGGTCCTCCCGCGTGTAGTACGTCTTTCTGCTGCCTGACTACCAGGTGAGCTTCTGCGCCTTGAGAACGTAGTGGCCGTCGCGCTCGGTGAACGTGACGAGGTACCCGCGCTTGACGCCGTTGGCCATCACCTGGCAATCGGTGTGGGTGCCTACCTTTAGATCTGGGAAGTTCTTGCACTGCACCCCTGTGATCTTGACGCCGGCGCTCTTGGGCTGGGCGCGGGCCATGATCCGGGCCGCCAGGAGCTTGCCGCTGGTCGCTGCCGTGAATTTCTGGGCGGCGGGTGTGGCGGCGGGTGTGGCGGCCGGTGCAGGCGTGACCGCGGGTGCCGGGGTCGCGGTGGCGGCTGGCCCCTGAGAAGGAGCCGACGCAGCGCAGCCCGCCACCATCAGGGCCCCAAGCAGTGCCGCCGCCCGAAGAGTAGTGCGACTGATGTTCATTGCCGTCCTTTCGATCCGAAGTGACGCTCGCATCGGCCAGCATCAACTCTGCGTCGTATTCCTTGAGGAAAGGTTGGCGTGGGGGGACCTGCAAGCTCACCCTCATCCGCGGCGACGCGGACCACCGAGACGCGATATTGACTGGGGCAATTTCAGTGCTGGTTACAGCCCATCCGTATTCCGTGTGCGAGGTCGTCGTCGCTTCCAGCCCAGACGACACCGCCTTCAGAGCAGGGCATCACCTCGAACGCCAGACCATCACGCTGGGCCCGTAAGCGGCGCCCGTCATCCTCGACCACTTTCCAGCCCGCCGCTGGCAATGCTGCACGATAGTGCCGCAACACATCAACGTCTCCCGAGAGCACAAACCGGCGTTCACAGCCGCCGACACCACTCACGCCGCCACCGCTGAAATCGCCGATGTGACTGATGGAATCGAACGCCCGCTGGGACTCACGGTCTGCAGTGGCCATGGGCTCGTCCGAGCCCTCGCTCACGCATTGCGGAGTCGAGCCGAACTGCACCTCAAGCTTCTGCCCCAGTGCCGAAGGGGTGACAGCGAACATCCCGACCAGCATGAGGACCGGGATGGCCACGGCCGTCAGCCGCATCCACCGTCGTGTCGAGAGCACCAAGCCGATCACGGCAACCACCCCGACCAGACCGAGCGCCAATCCGGAGGGACCGGCCGTCAACCCCCAGGCAAGCCCCTCGAACGCGGTATCGGTGACATCGCCGTACACTCTCATGAATTCGTAGTGGACCAGCACAGCCAGCAGCGCCAGTCCTGCCCCAATGACGAGCAGCACCACGGCAGAGACGGATCGGCCGGTCATGGGCATGGCTCATTCTAGTCCCGCCTGACAACATCCACGGGTACCGATCGCAGCAACCTCAGCCGCCAATCTCATGGGCGGGGGCAAGCTCGGATCAAGAGATCCTGAAACGAAGACTGAAGGCATTTCGCGGCGTTTTCCCCGACTCCGGAAGTCACAACTGCCCAGCCAGCATCCGGTTCACGGCGGGGATGTCGAGGAACAGAGTTCACTACATCCGTTGCATCCTCAGCGTCACTCCAGGTGTCGCATCTCAGGTCAGAGGCCTGGAGCTGCGCCAAGTTGAAAAAGGACGGTTGCTGGCGGCACTAATGGGTCGCCCGCGCCCTTTGGTCCTGCGTCGAGCTCTGATCCGCGAGCCGGTTGACGTTGCTTGAGACTATGTGAGCGTCGGTGAGCCTCAACTCTGCAGCGGAGCCTCGCCGTCCATTTCCATGGGACGGGCCAGGCCGAATCGATCAATAAGCCGAGGCAGGGATTCGAAGTCCATTTGCAGCCCGTACTTTACGTTGGCTCTCGCCATGCCTTCCAGGTCAGGTGGGGCGTTGTCCGGAAAGAAGGGTGCGATCTCTTGAAAGTATTGCTCGAAACCCGCAGGTGAGATGAGCTCCAGAACCTGCGCCGGTTCCTCGTCGGCATTCCAGAAGGTATGCCACTGGTCCCTGGGTTTTCGG
>NZ_PJMC01000023.1 GCF_002892795.1 Arthrobacter sp. AFG20
CACCGGAAGTGGCGGCGGCGTTTGAGGCGCATTTCCTGGACCCGGACGCGCCGAACCCGGCTCGGGGTTGCCGGGCGGGGGAGCTGACACCGGGCAGGTTTCGGGCAAAGGCCCGGTATTGGCGGGAACGGCATCATCCGGTCAGTATCGAAACACGGCATGCCAGGAGTGCGAAGGACCGGCGTCTGGAGTATGTCCCGGACCGGGACGGCATGGCCTGGCTGTCGGCGTACCTGCCGGCGGATCAGGCAGCGGGGATCTGGGACCGGACTACCGCCGCCGCCCGGGCTATGCAGGGTCCGACCGAATCCCGGACGCTGACGCAGCTGCGGGTCGATGCCGCCGCCACGTGGATGCTCACGGCAGGCTCCGGGGTTGACGGTGTGCCCGCGGGTGTAGAGCCGGCAGGTTCAATTCCGGCAGGTTCTGTCCCGGCCGGTTCTGTGCCAGCCGGTGATGCGATGGCCAGTGAAGTGCCGTCCCCCAAGGCGCAGGTGCTGGTCACGGTTCCGGTGTTATCGCTGCTGGGCCTGACGGAAGAGCCGGCCACGCTGGACGGTTACGGTCCGATCCCGCCGTCCATGGCCCGCCGGCTGGTCGCCGATGGCGCCACGTCGTTCCTGCGGGTGCTGACCGACCCGCGGGACGGTGCACCGTTGGAGATCGGACGCACCAGCTACCGGTTGACGAAGCCGATGCGCCAATGGCTGCGGCTCCGCGACGCGCGGTGCACGTTCCCCGCCTGCAACAACCACTCCCTGGACAACGACGCCGACCACATCCTGGCCTGGTCCGGCGGCGGCGGCACCGGCGTCACCAATCTTGGCCAGCCCTGCCCGAAACATCACCGACTGAAACACACCACGGCGTGGAGACCGGTCGGCGCGACCCGTGACGCCCCGCCGGGCTGGATTTCACCGTCGGGCCGGTCCTACCCGGCCGAATATCAGGACTGGGAACCGCCCAGCTGGCCCGAACCAGCACCCGGCCAGGACTGGCAGGATCCCGACGGATTCATCGATCCGGACGATTTCGTCGACCCCGATGATTTCGACAGCCCGGGCTCACCGCTGCCGGTGGATCCGTGGACTGACTGGGCATCATCCACAGCTGCCTAGGAGGCCGCCTGCCCAAGCAGCGCGGGGCACGCTCCGTTGCTCAACTGCGAGCGCCAGCATGGCGGCTTGGTGGCCGCCGTGCTGGAGCACGACGGCGCACGCGTGCCTGGTGCCACCGCTCCCGACCGGCACAATGGAAGGGTGACTTCCGCACCCCTCCCGCAAGATGCCCCACAGGACGCCCTGGCACCTTCCGCCCCGTTCAGCCTGCAGGCCATCGGCACGGGGCTGGTGTTTGCGGAGTCGCTGGCGGAACTGGCCGGCGTGCTGCAAAAGCAGGGTGAGGGCGGAGCAGCGGTGGTCCAGGCCCCGCCCGGCACCGGCAAAACGACACTGGTGCCTCCGCTGGTTGCCAACCTGGCACAGGCAGCCGCCAAGAATGGGAAGCCGCGCATCGTGGTGACACAACCGCGCCGGGTCGCCGCCCGGTCGGCGGCCCGACGCCTCGCTTCACTCGATGGGACGAAGCTGGGGGACAGGGTGGGGTTCACCGTCCGAGGCGAACGGCAGGCCGGCCCCGGGACCCTGATCGAGTTCGTAACTCCCGGCATCCTGCTGCGCCGCCTGCTGGCCGATCCCGGCCTGGAAGGCACGGCCGCCGTCATCCTCGATGAGGTCCACGAACGCGGCCTGGAAACCGATCTGCTGCTGGGCCTGCTCGCCGAGGTGCGCCAGCTTCGCGGCGACCTCATGCTCGTTGCCATGTCGGCCACCCTCGACGCGCCACGGTTCGCGGCCCTGCTCGGCGCGGATCCCGGCGGAGAGCGAATCGAGGAGGCCGACGGCGGGGGGCCGGCTCCCGTCGTCGACTGCCCCTCCGCGCTGCACCCGCTGGAAACGGCATGGGCGCCCGCCCCGGTGGCGCGGCTGGACAGTCGTGGCGTAACGCGCTCATTCCTGGATCATGTGGCGGACACCGCCGCCGCGTCCTACGCGGCAGCCCATGCCACAGATCCCGGCACCGACGCCCTGGTGTTCCTGCCGGGCGCATGGGAGGTGTCCCATGTGGCCGGACGGCTGCGCACCCGGGTGGGTCCCGGCGTCGAAATCCTGGAACTGCACGGCCAGGTCAGCCCCGCAGCCCAGGACCGTGCCGTGTCCGGGCGCCAGCCGGGGGAGCCCGCCCGGATCATCGTGTCCACTGGGCTCGCCGAGTCGTCGCTGACGGTGCCCGGCGTCAGGCTGGTGGTCGACGCCGGCCTGTCGCGGGAACCGCGTCGCGACGCCGGCCGCGGCATGACCGGCCTGGTCACCGTCTCCTGCTCCCGGGCCTCCGCCGAGCAGCGCGCCGGACGTGCGGCGCGGCAGGGGCCGGGGAAGGTGGTCCGCTGCTATGACCAGAAGACCCTCGGCGCAGCCCCCGCGCACCAGACATCCGAGATCGCCGTGTCCGACCTGACCGGTGCCGCCCTGATCCTGGCCTGCTGGGGCTCACCGGGCGGACGCGGGCTGGCCCTTCCGGACGCCCCGCCGCAGGCAGCGATGGACGACGCCGTCGAGGTGCTGCGCGAGCTTGGCGCCGTGGCGGAGGACGGCCACGCCACGGACTTGGGCAAAGCCCTGGCGCGCATCCCGGCCGATCCGCGCCTGGGACGCGCCCTCCTGGTCGGGTCGGCGCTGCTGGGCGGCGGTCCGGGCGGCCGCGCCGGTTCCGGAACTAAAGGTTCCGGGACTGGAGATTACGGAACTGCCGCGGAGGTGGTGGCCGCCGTCGCAGGGGACCAGCGCGCAACCGGAGCCGATCTGCCCCGGCTGGTCTCGGCACTTCGCTCCGGCAAGGACCCCGCCTCCAAACGCTGGGCCGAGGAGGCGCGGCGGCTGGACACGCTGGCACGGCAGGCGGGATCCGGCGTCGGCCTTCCCTCCGTCGATGTGCCGGTGCTGGATGTGCCGCCGGGAACCGCCGAACAGATCGGTCTGGTCGTGGCCCTCGCGTTCCCGGACCGGGTGGCCCGCCGGGTCCCCGGGGACGGGCCGGAGCGTTACCTGCTGACCTCCGGCACCCGGGCGGGCCTTCCCGCCGGCAGCCCACTTGCGGGGCACGAATGGCTGGCGGTCGCAGAGGTTGCGCGGGCGGACGGGCGGGATGCCGCCGGGACCGGTGCAGTGATCCGTTCTGCCGCACCGCTGACGGCGGACACAGCCGAGGCCGCCGCGGCTCACCTGCTGCTCGATTCGGTGGAGGCAACGTTCAGCCAGGGCCGGGTGACGGCCCGCCGGGAGCGGCGGCTGGGCGCCATCTCGCTCTCCTCCACGCCGGTGCGGGCTTCCGCCGGGGCGGCGCGTGCCGCAGTAGCCCGGGCGCTGGAGAAACAGGGGGTGGGAGCCATCGGATGGTCGACGGCGGCCGACGGACTGCGCCGCCGCCTCGCGCTGCTGCACCGGGAACTGGGCGCACCCTGGCCGGACATGTCCGAGGAGTCCTTGCTGTCCCGGCTCGACGACTGGCTCGGGCCCGAGCTGGAGGCGCTGGCCGGTGGCGCCGCTACCTCCGGCATTGACCTGGCGGATCCTCTGCGGCGGCTGCTGCCATGGCCCGACGCCGCCCGGCTCGGTGAGCTCGCTCCGGAGTTCCTGGAGGTGCCCAGCGGCTCCCGCGTCCGGATTGACTATCCTGCGGCCGGGGACGACGGCGGCCGGCCGGTTGTCGCCGTCAAGCTCCAGGAATGCTTCGGCTGGGACCGGACGCCGCGGCTCGCCGGCGGACGCGTGGCGGTGCAGTTCCATCTGCTGTCGCCGGCCCGGCGGCCGCTGGCCGTGACGGACGACCTCGCCTCCTTCTGGTCCGGCCCATACGCGCAGGTCCGCGCCGAGATGCGGGGCCGCTATCCGAGGCACCCTTGGCCCGAGGACCCCTGGTCCGCGACGGCGACGGCACGGACCAACACGCGGAAGTGACTACCGACGGCTTCGGCTTTTGCCGCCAGATCCCGTTCCGGCGGCCGGTATCTGTTCATTCGGTTCTTCGGGCAGCCCGGTCAGTCGCGCGTAGAGGGCCAGATGGGCGTCAACCATCCGCTCGGTGCTGAAGCGCTCTTCCGCCTGGGCCCGTACAGCCCTGCGGTCCAGGTCCGCCGCCCGCAGCAGGAGGCGGGCCAGGTCCTCCGGCGAGGAAGCCAGGTAGCCGCTGATGCCGTCCTCAACGATCTCGGGTGCTGACCCCACCGGCGTGGCAACGACCGGCGTGCCGGTGGCCATCGCCTCGATCATCACCAGCCCGAACGGTTCCATCCACTGGATGGGATTGAGCAGCGCGACGGCTTCCCCGAGCAGTTCATATTTCTCCGCGCCGCCCACCTCGCCCAGGAACTCCACGCCCGGGCCCTCCAGCGGCTCCACCACGTCGTGGTAGTACTGCACTTCGGCCGGTTCCCGCATCTTTGCGGCGATCCGGAGCGGAACCCCGGCCAGTTGGGCCACACTGATGGCCTCTGCCACACCTTTGTCGGGGCACATCCGGCCAAGGAAACACGCGTAGCCGCCCTGCCCGTGCCCCACCGGAACAGTGGCCACCTCGATGCCGTGGGGAATGATGGCCGCAACCTGATCTGCCAGCGCGCTGCTGACCTGGCTCCTGGAAATGGCAATCAGGGCTGTGTACCTGGCTGCCGCGCCATAGACGGCGGCGAAGGAGGGGGTCAGGTCGCTGTGAATCGTGGTCACCACCGGCAGCCCTTCGGGACGGCCGCGGTAGAGCGGCCCGGCGAGGGTGTGGTCATGGACCAGGTCCACCAGCCCGTCCATGCCGGCATACGCGGTGATCACGTGGCTGAGTTCCGACGAGGTGGATCCAACGAGGCCGGGTTCGGAGAAGCGCATGCCGGGAAGCCGTGCCACCGGGCAGGTGCTGTCCGCCGCGGCCGCGAGTAGCACCTCATGGCCGGCTCTGGAAAATCCCCTGGCCAGGGCGTCGACCACCAGTTCGGTGCCTCCGTAACCGGCAGGGGGGATCGGATACCAAGGCCCCGCAATCAAACCGATACGCATCCGCAGCTCCCTTGTCCGGATGTACTGTGACCGATTAACTACTGAGACCATTCAGTTGTGGGTGGGACCGGGCTACGGCACCATATTCCTCAAGGTGCCATCAGCCGCTCCAGCGGTGGTCGGGGTTCGTGCAGCACTGTCGTGCCCTGCGGCAGGCCGTCAATGGATCCCTCGCTGCCAGTGGCGCTAAGGGTGATCCGGGAATGGTCCATCTGCACGTTATCTGCACGGAAGCTGCCGAACCCGGCAGGCAGTACCGGGGCCAGACAGACTTCTGCGCGGGGAAGCAGGGGATCAAAGCGGAGGAGGGTCCGCATCAGGTGCACTGGCGCCGCCGATGCCCAGGCCTGCGGCGAGCAGGACGTGGGGAACGGGACGGGGTCGGGGAAATCGTCCCGGGAGAATCCGCAGAAGAGTTCCGGCAGCCGCCCGTCGAATTGTTCCGCCGCATCGAACAGGCCCGTGGCGATTTGCGTGGCCTCCTCGACGAACCCGTACCGCATCAGCCCGGCGGCCACCAGCGCTGTGTCGTGCGGCCACACCGATCCGTTGTGGTAGCTGACCGGATTGTAGGCTCCCATGTCCGAGGCGAGCGTCCGGATTCCCCAGCCTGTGAACATCTCCGGCGACATCAGCCGCTTGGCCACCAGGGGCGCCTTTTCGGCGTCGACGATTCCCACCCAGAGGCAATGTCCCATGTTGGAAGTGCAGGCATCCACCGGACGCTTGTCCTTGTCCAGGGCGACGGCAAAGTATCCCCGCTCGGGGAGCCAGAACTTATCGTTGAACTCGGCCTTGATATCGGCGGCCCGGCGGTTCCATTTGGCCGCGGTCTCCTCGTCGCCCAGCTGCTGGGCCAGCAGCGCACGTCCGAGGTAGGCAGCGTAGACGTAGCCCTGCACCTCACACAGTGCGATGGGAGCCTCCGCCAACCGGCCGTCGGCGAAGTTGATCCCGTCCCAGGAGTCCTTCCAGCCCTGGTTCAGCAGGCCGTGCTCGTTGGCGCGGTGGTACTCCACGAAGCCGTCGCCGTCGCGGTCCCCGTAGTGCTCCACCCATTCCAGGGCCCGGTCCGCATGCGGCAGGAGCGATTCCAGCAGGTCGCCCGCCAGGCCCCAGCGCCCCAGCTCCGCCAGCAGCGACACGAACAGGGGCGTCGCGTCCGCGGTGCCGTAATACGCCTGGCTGCCGCCGAGTGCGAGTCCGGCGGTGACGCCCAGCCGCACCTCATGCAGGATCCTGCCGGGTTCCTCTTCGGTGTCCGGATCAACCTTCTGCCCCTGCAGGGAGGCAAGGGTCTGTAAGGTCCCGGCCGCCAGCTTCGGGTCCACCGGCAGTGCCATGTAGGAGGACAGAATGGAGTCCCTGCCGAACAGGGCCATGAACCACGGGGCTCCTGCGGCGACGGCGGCCCGCTCCGGGCGGTCGGGATCGAAGATCCGGAGGGCGCCCAGGTCCTCCTGGCTGCGGGTCAGGACCTTCTCCACGTTCCTGTCCGTCACGGTCAGCCGGGGGACATCTTCCTCCCACGCGGCGTAGCGTTGGGCGCCCACGTGCGGAGCCGATTCATGCGTGAACGGCTGCTCCGGCCCGGCGCCGTCAACCAGGGGCGTGGTGAACACGCTGGCCGTCCACACGCCGCGGGGGGCCAGTTCGGCGTCGAACGTCAGGGCATCCTCGGTGACCGTGGCGCCGTGGGCGCTGATGATCACGCCGCGGTGGATGCCGTTGCGCTGGGCGTCAATCTGCAGAGCGTCGGCGCGGACCTGCCGGCTGTGCTCGGTGGACGGCACCACCTTTCCGCCTTTGACGTCGAACAGGTCGCTCAGGTCCGCGTCCACCTTGATCTGGATCCGGCAGCTCCGCGGCTGTTCCGAGTAGTTGTGGACCTTGATGTCGTCACGCAGACCGGGTCCGACCTGCCGGCTGTGCTCCACCACCAGCGGGCTCTCCACCGCCCCGTTGGCCCCGCGGGGCCTGCCCACGAACACCGCCCGGTAGGGTTCCCTGGTCTGGCCGGACAGCGGTTCCAGCGGAACGCCGTCGACTGTCAGCTGCCAGCGGGACAGAATCCGGGTGTCCTGGTAAAACGCGCCCTGCGGCTGGCCGGGAAACACGTCCCCGCTCTCGGCGGAGATGCAGAAGGAGGAACCTTCCACTACGGTCACCGCCGTTAGGCCGGATGATCCTGCACCAATATCTTCATTCCACGCACTCATCGACCGCTCCCTGGCGACTTGTCGGATGGCATGGGGCCGTGCGGCCACGTTATCCATCGTCCCCCTACCGGGATGACGCCGCAACGGTTATTACGTAGCACCGGTGCCGGCTGCGGAGAGCCGCGCCGCCGCGCAGTCGGACTGGCGTTGCGGGGACTGGACCCCTTGCTGAACAGCAGCTTTGGGTGTCGAATCGTCTTACTAGGGCCGCCTGGCGGCTCACGTCTAGCACGCCGGGAGATGGTCATGTCGGTAAGAGGTACTAATGGCCGGGGCAAGGGTCCCGGCCGCAGCAGTTCCGATCTCCGGCGGGCAGACGCTTCGGCCGGGGCGCCGGTGGACAAGCCAGAGGGCATCCGCAACGTCGCGCTGGTGGGACACTCCGGCGCCGGCAAAACCATGCTGCTCGAGGCCCTGCTCGCCGCCGCCGGGACCATCCCGCGGATGGGTTCCATCGTTGACGGCAACACGGTCAGCGATGCGGAACCGTCCGAGATCCATCAGCAGCGCTCCGTGGTCCTTTCGGTGGCGCCGCTGCTTTACGACGGAGTGAAGGTGAACCTGCTGGACACGCCGGGCTACGGGGACTTCACCGGCGAGCTGCGTGCCGGGCTGCGCGCTGCGGACGCGGCGCTGTTCGTGGTGTCGGCCGTGGACGGCGTCGATGTCGCCACCACCGCGCTGTGGGCGGAGTGCGCCCAGCTGGACACGCCGCGGGCGGTGGTGATCAGCCGGCTTGACCACCCGCGGGCGAATTTCGACGCCGCCCTGGCCGCCTGCCAGAGCGCCTTTGGCCAGTCGGTGGTGCCCGCCTACCTGCCGGTCCCCGGCAACGGCAGTGCCACGGGACTGCTGGGGCTGCTGTCCGGGCAGGTCTCGGAGTACGACGGCGAATCCCCGGTGCCCGTGGTCCGTGCGGCGAGTGAGGACGAGCTCGCCGCCGCGGAGTCCGAGCGCGGCACGCTGATCGAGGGCATCATCTCCGAGAGCGAGGACGAGTCGCTGATGGACCGCTACCTCGGCGGTGAGGATATCGACGTCGACGTCCTGGTGGGCGACCTTGAGACTGCAGTCTCGCGCGGATCGTTCTTTCCCGTCCTGCCGACGTCGGCTGAAAAGGGCCTGGGGGTCACTGAGCTGCTGGACATGCTGATCCGGGCGTTCCCGACACCCCTGGAGCGGGCCGTGCCGGACGTGACTGACCTTGCTGGGGAACCGGCGGGACCGCTGTCCTGCGATCCGGACGGGCCGCTGGCCGGTGAGGTGGTTCGCACCACCATGGACCCGTTCCTGGGGCGGGTCTGCCTGGTGCGGGTCTTTTCCGGCACGCTCCGCGAGGATTCAGCGGTACACGTCAGCGGCCGCGGCCTGGCTGACCGGGGCCATGAGGACCACGACAGCGATGAGCGCCTCACCCACCTCTACGCCCCAATGGGGGCAAGCCTGCGGCCCGTGCCGTACTCGGTGGCCGGCGATATCTGCGCCATCACCAAACTGGGCAGCGCCGAGACGGGCGATACCGTGTCCGCGAAGGACGCCCCGCTGCTGATCACCGCCTGGGACATGCCGGAACCGCTCATGCCGGTCGCTGTCGAGGCCGCCACCCGCAGCGATGAGGACGCCCTCGCCAAGAGCCTGGGCAAGGTGGCCGCCGGCGACCCGACGCTCAGGGTTGAGCGCAACTCGGAAACCCACCAGCTGATCCTGTGGTGCATGGGCGAAGCCCACGGCGAGGTGATCCTGGACCGGCTGCGCGACCAGGGCGTGAAGCTGCAGACCGTGCCCGTGGTGACGCCGCTGCGGGAGACCTTCGCTGCCCCTGCCGCCGGGCACGGGCGCTACGTCAAACAGTCCGGCGGCCACGGCCAGTACGCCATCTGCGACATCGAGGTGGAGTCGCTCGAACGCGGGGCGGGCTTCGAGTTCGTGGACAAGACCGTGGGCGGGGTGGTGCCGAACCAGTTCATCGGCTCAGTGGAGAAGGGTGTGCGGTCGCAGATGCAGAAGGGCGTCTCGGCCGGCTTCCCGGTGGTGGACATCCGGGTGACCCTGGTGGGCGGCAAGGCCCACAGCGTTGACTCCTCGGACGCCGCGTTCCAGTCCGCCGGCGCGCTGGCCCTCCGCGAGGCCGCAGCCGCCGGCCGCATCCAGCTGCTGGAGCCCGTCTCCGCCGTCACCATCAGCATCCCGGATGAGTACGTGGGCGCCGTCATGAGTGACCTCTCCTCACGCCGTGGCCGGCTCACGGGCACGACGTCGTCAGGCGGGGACGTTACGGAAGTCACCGCCGAGGTTCCGGACGGGGAGCTTTTGCGCTACGCGGTCCAGTTGCGGGCGCTGACCGCCGGCACGGGCCGGTTCCGCCGCAGCTATCTGCGGCACGAACCCGTCCCGGGCAACGTGGCGCCGGCGGCGGCGAACGCCTGATCCTAGGTGGCGGAGTTCCGCTAGCCGCCCGCTGGATTGTTGGCGCGCAGGAACGCGGCGACCGGCGCCGCCAGCGAGGCGCCGATGTCTTCGGCGCTGCGCTTGTTTCCGGCCACCGCGAACGAATGGTCGCCGCCCTCGCACCATTGCAGCGTGGCGCTTGGTCCGATCCGTGAGACCACACCTTCCAGCAGGTCTTTGGTGGCGAAGGTGTCACGTGTTCCCTGCAGGAAAAGCATCGGGGTGGTTAGCCCGTAGAGGTGCTCGTCGCGGAGTTTCTCCGGCTTCCCCGGCGGGTGCAGCGGGTAGCCGAGGTAGATGAGGCCGGCGGCCGGCATCCCTTCAGCCACCGCCATGGACGCCATCCGGCCGCCGAACGACTTCCCGGCCGCCCACACCGGCTCGGCTTCCCCTGCAGACTCCGCCCGGGCCGCCGCTTCGGCCATCACCGCCCGCCAGGTGGCAATCGCTGCCGGCGGCCGGTCGGGGAACTTCCGGCCAGCCTCGCGGTAGGGAAAGTTGAAGCGTAAGGTGGCGACGCCGTCGTCGTTCAATGCGCCCGTGAACCCGCGCATGAACGGATGCTCCATCCCCGCGCCGGCGCCATGGGCCAGCACAAGCGTTGCAAACGGATGGGCCGGCCGCGCGTAGGCGCCGGAGACGTGGCCGTCGCCGACGGCAATGGTGATGGGCGAGTCAGCGGTGGGCATGACTCCATCATGCCCGATCGGGACGACGGATCCGGCCGCCTGTCCGGACGCCTGGTTCATGATGCACAGCGTTTACGATGCACAGCCCAGGCACAGACAGGCGAAAGTTCACAGCCAGCTCCGGGCCGGACAGTTGATGCAGAAGCCGGAAGAAACCGGCCAGCACGTTACCCGCCAGGAGGAACCACCATGATCGTCTACCGACCCATCGCACCCCTGACTGTCGGCAGCGGCAGGCTCGGCGCAGCCCTTGTTGCCATGGCTGTCGCGGCGTTCTGCGGCACTGCGGCGTTCAGCCTGGACGAAACCGGCGCCAGCTCACAGGCACACTAGGCGGCGCGATGAGGGTCCTGGGCGCCGTTCTGGCCACTTTCTTCGTCCCGGGAAAGCTCAGGAAGGCGCGCAGCAGGGTGGATGCCTAACCGGCGGTTGCCTGGTCCCCAGGGACCACCCTCAGCCAGGCGTAATCCTGCGGCCGCAGCACCAGCCCCTCGTCGATCCGGACCGGCTCCTCGGAAAACAGGTCCAAGGCTTCGGCCGCGAACCCGGACAGCGTGTCCGCGGACACCACCTGCGGCCCGTCACTGAAGTTGGCCAGGGCCAGCACCACCGTGCCCTCGCCGGGCCGCTGATACCCGAGCACGGCGGCGTTTTTCGTGGAGAACGGCACCAGCCGGGTGCCGGCCAGTTCGGGAGTCGCTGCGCGGACCTCTGTCAGCCGCCGTAGCCCGGCAAACACGGCCCCTTCTGGCGTCGCCGGGTCCAGGCGCTTCGCGTATTTTTCGGCGGGGAACTGCGGCCGGTGCACCCACCGGCTGTCCGCCTCGTGGCCGACCTCCCGGGAGTAGTCATAGTCATTGAGCTGCCCCACCTCGTCGCCCAGATAGAGCAGAGGGACGCCGCCGGTGCTGAAGGCCACCGAGTGGGTGAGCAGAATGCGGCGGATGGCCTCGGCCGAACCGTCCTCCAGGCCGCACAGCGACGCCGTGGTGCCGGAGATGCGGCAGTCACCTGTCCGCGGGTTGTCCTGGAACGGCACGCCGTGGGCAAAGCTGCCAGGGAACCGGTTGACGTAGAACGAGTTCAGGAACCGGCGGTGGTCGAAACCGTTGATGCCGAACTCGGCAGCGTCCTCATCGGCAAACGTCCAGCCGATGTCGTCATGGCTCCGTACGTAGTTCACCCAGGAAGTTCCCGGCGCAATGTTGTGCCGCCGCTCCAGGGCCTGCGCGAGCAGCGACACGTTCCGGGTGGCCAGGGCTTCCCAGGTGAGTGCCATCTGCAGCGGGTTGTAGGAGAGCTGGCACTCGGCCGGATCGATGTACAGGGCCACTTCGTCCGGATGCACGATCGCCTCGGACTTGAACAGCAGCGACGGCGCCGCCAGCCTGCAGACCGCGTTGAAGGCCTGCAGCAGGGTGTGCGCCTCAGGCAGGCTCTCGCACGGTGTCCCCAGCTGCTTCCAGATGAACGCCACCGCGTCCATCCGCAGGATGTCCACGCCCAGGTTGGCCAGGAACAGCATTTCCCCCGCCATGGCGCGGAACACCTCGGGGTTGGAGTAGTTCAGGTCCCACTGGAACGTGTGGAAGGTGGCCCAGACCCACCGGCCGTCCGGCAGCTGCACGAAGGAGCCGGGGTGGTCTTCCGGGAAGATTTCGCGCACGTTCTGTTCAAACGCGTCGGGCATGGCGCGGTCCGGGAAGATCCAGTAGTAGTCGCTGTAGCGCGGATCGCCCGCGGCAGCCCGCTGCGCCCACTCGTGCTCGTTGGAGGTGTGGTTGAAGATGAAGTCGACCACCAGACTGATCCCGTTGGCCCGCAGCTCGGCGGCGAGCGCGCGCAGCTGGTCCATAGTGCCGAGCTTCGGGTTGACCTCGCGGTAGCTGGACACGGCATAGCCGCCGTCGGACAGGGGCTCCGGAGCCAGGAACAGCGGCATCAGATGCAGGTAGGTGAGGCCGAGTTCCTTGAAATAGGGGATGCGGGCGCGGACCCCCTCCAGGTCGGCCGCATATCGGTCCACGTAGCAGACGCCGCCAAGCATGCGGTTGGACTGGAACCAGTCGCTGTTACCTTCGCGGCCGGCGTCGAGCTTCTTCAGGTCTGCCGGCCGCTCCTTCCAGGAGCGGGCGATCTCCAGCGAGAGGGCCGCCAGCTGCTCCTCGATGTCAGGCCGGGTTCCATACAGCGAACGGAACAGCCTGGCCAGGTCGGGGAAATGCCGGTTGAACCGCTGCTCCAGTGCGTCCCGGTCCATGCTGCCCGGCTCCAGGCCTGCCTGCCCGGCCGCCGTGCTGAACAGCTGGCGGCTGCCCGCCTGGGGCGCCCCAAAAGGCTGGGACTCACCGGACTCCTCGGCAGCGGATGGTCCTTGGCTAGCGTCCAGACGAGGGGATTCAACCATGGAACGGGTCTCCTTCGGGATGCTCTGCGCCTGGCGGCGCCCGGTGGCTTTCATCCTTGCAGATGGCCCCGCCGGTGCCCAGTGAGCGGGCAGGCGTTTCTCAGTGCCCGACGGCGGGACTCACCTTGACGGGGTCAGTGCGCCATAAATCGGGGCAGGAATCGCGGCGGGCGTACTGCTGACGCCGCGGGCCGCGCGGGGTAGGTTGTCCCCATGGCCAGTGAACAGACCACCATCAGTGTCGAGGGGCCCGACGGCCCCCGAGAAATGCGCGTTTCCAGTCCAAGCCGGGTGTTGTGGCCCGAACTGGGACTGACCAAGCTGGACCTGGCGCGCTACTTCGTGGATGTGGGGGAGGCCTTCATCCGGGCCAACGGCGACCGGCCGGTGGCGCTGCAGCGGTTTTCGGACACCGTGGACGGCGAACAGTTCTTCTCCAAGAACCCGCCGAAGGGAACGCCGGACTTCATCCGCACGGTCAAGGTCACCTTTCCGAGCGCGCGCTCGCATCCCATGCTGGTCCTAGACGAGCCTGCCGCCGCGGTCTGGGCGGCGCAGATGAACACGGTGGTTTTTCATCCCTGGCCGTCCCGTGCGGACAATTCGGACAACCCCGACCAGCTGCGCATCGATCTGGATCCCCAGCCGGGCACCGACTACGACGACGCCATCCCCGCCGCGCTCGAACTGCGGAAGGTACTTGCCGAGGCAGGGCTGGACGCGTTCCTGAAAACCTCTGGCAACCGTGGCCTGCACATTTATGCCCCCATTGAGCCGGCCCGGGAGTTCCTGGATGTCCGCCACGCCGTGATCGCTGCCGCCAGAGAGCTCGAGCGGCGCATGCCGGACAAGGTCACCACGAACTGGTGGAAGGAGGAACGCGGCGAGCGCATATTTGTCGACTTCAACCAGGCCAACCGGGACCGCACCATCGCCGGCGCGTACAGCCCGCGGGCCCTCCCGCACGCTTCCGTGTCCTGCCCCATCACCTGGGACGAGCTGGAGAACGTCAGGCCCAAGGACTTCACCATCCTCACCGTGCCGGACAGGCTGAAAACGGTGGGGGACCCGTGGGCGGATATGCACGCGAACCCGGGCACCATCCACACGCTGCTCGAATGGTGGGAGCGCGACGTCAAGAACGGACTGGGTGAACTCCCGTTCCCGCCGGACTATCCCAAGATGCCGGGCGAACCGCCGCGCGTGCAGCCAAGCCGGGCGAAAAAGCCGGAGTAGCCGGCGGCGTGCTGCCGGCTACCCGCCCCTACTCAAACCGGGACGGGTCACCGGTGCCGCGGCGCACCACCTCGGCGGTGCCGCCGGAGAAGTCGACGACGGTGGTCGGCTCGGCGCCGCAGTCACCGGATTCGACCACCGCGTCCACTGCGTGGTCCAGCCGCTCCTTGATTTCCCAGCCCTGGGTCAGCGGGTCCTCTTCGTCCGGCAGCAGCAGCGTGCTGGACAGCAGGGGCTCGCCAAGTTCGGCCAGCAGGGCCTGGACGAAGTTGTGCCGCGGGATGCGCACGCCCACCGTCTTCTTCTTGGGGTGCAGCAGCCGGCGGGGAACTTCCTTGGTGGCCGGCAGGATGAACGTGTAGCTGCCCGGCGTGACGGACTTGATGCTGCGGAACACGTCGTTGTCGATGTTCACGAACTGCCCCAGCTGCGCGAAGTCCCGGCAGACCAGGGTGAAATGGTGCTTGCTGTCCAGTTGACGGATGGAACGGATCCGGTCGAGCGCCTCCTTGTTCCCCAGCTGGGCGCCGAGGGCGTAGCAGGAGTCCGTGGGGTAGGCGATCAGCCCGCCCGATCGAAGGAGCTCCACGATCTGCGAGATCGCGCGGGGCTGGGGGTCCTCGGGGTGGACATCAAAGAATTTCGCCATGCGTTGAGCCTACGGCCCGGCGTCCGTCCGCGCACGCAACACGCAACACTCACCCGGGGTCCAGGGAAATGCTCACCCCACATGCACCCACGGACGCTTTCTGACATCCGGTTCGGCCTCCCGCAGCACCTCGCGGGTGATCGGGGCGATCTCACCCTCGCCGAGGAACAGGAAGCGCAGCAGGTTCACCACCGGATTGCCCTCGGTCCAGCGGAAGTAGATGTGCGGCATGAGCCCGGTGACGTCCCGGATGTGCAGGAGCACGGAGGCGATGGTGTTCGGCACCACGGGCCCGTGCACCTCCAGCACCCGGTAGCCGTGCCGCACCACGCCGTGAACCTGCAGTTCGGTTTCGAAGTCGGAGGAGTCGTCGACGATCACTTCAAGGAACAGCGCCTGGTAGTGGACGGGCAGGTGGCTGACCTCGATGGCGGACGTCAGCTTCTGCCGGTACGCCTCCGCGGTGAGCCTCCGCGGCTCGTGGGCGATGATGCCGATGGGGCCGCTCTCGTCCGCTGCCACGAATTCCAGAGCCGTCCGGTCGAGGCGGACGTGGGTGGCGTGAAGCTCAAAGGACCGGCCGATCCTGGACAGCAACGAAATGACGATGATGCCGGCGATGAAGAACGCGGCGATCCGGATACCCTCGGGCCGCTCAATCACGTTCGCGACCGTCGTGTAGATGAACACCAGGGCGATCAGCCCGAAGCCTATAGTGCGCTTCAGCTGCCGGCGGCGCCGGGCGGACAGCGCGACGGCGACCGCCGCGGAGGTCATCAGCACCAGCACGCCGGTGGCGTAGGCACCGCCCTGGGCGTCGACGTCGGCCTCGAAAAGAATCGTTACCAGGAACGCGATGAAGCCGAAGACCAGCACCAGCGGCCGGACGGCCTTGGCCCACTCCGGCGCCATCCCGTACCGCGGCAGGTACCGCGGCACCAGGTTCAACAGCCCGGCCATCGCGGACGCACCGGCGAACCAGAGAATGGCGATGGTACTGAGGTCGTACACCGTGCCGAACCCGTTCCCCAGGTACTGATGGGCCAGGTAGGCCAGGGCGCGCCCGTTGGCCTGCCCGCCGGGTTCGAATTCGGGCGCGGGAATGAGGATTACGGTGGTGAGGCTGCTGGCGATGAGGAATGCGCTCATGATCAGCGCAGCGGTGGTCAGCATGCGCCGGGTCCCCTCGATGCGGCCCGCCGGGTTCTCTTCCGTGTCCGTGTCCCGGCCGCGGACCTGCGGCATGACCGCCACGCCGGTTTCGAAGCCGGACAGCCCAAGGGCCAGTTTGGGGAACACCAGCAGGGCTATGGCGACGGCGAGTACCGGGTTGCCGTGCCATGTCCCCAGTGCCTGCCACCAGTCGCCGACGGCGGCCGGGTGGCCCAGCGATTCGACGGCGGCCCGGGCCAGCACCACGACGTTCAGCCCCAAATAGACCGCCACCAGGACGACGGCGATTCCGATCGCCTCCCTAAATCCGCGCAGGAACACCGCAGCCAGCAGGGCCAGGAGAACGAGGGTCACCGTCACCTCCTGCCCCTGCAGCCATACCGGGGCGTACGGGTTCTGGATGAGGTGCGCCGTGGCGTCGGCGGCGGAGAGGGTCATCGTGATCATGAAGTCCGTCGCCGCGAAGCCGAGCAGCACCAGGACGAACAGCTTGCCGCCCCAGCGGGGGAGCAGCCGCTCCAGCATGGCGATGGAACCCTCGCCATGGGAGCTTTCGCCTGCGACCCGCCGGTACACCGGCAGTGCCCCGAACAGGGTGACGGCCACCAGGACCAGCGTGGCTAGCGGGGAAATTACGCCAGCCGCGAGCGCGGCGATGGCGGGCTGGTACCCGAGTGTGGAGAAGTAGTCCACGCCGGTCAGGCACATGACCTGCCACCATGCATGCTTCCGCTCGTGGGCCATGGTCCGGCCGCCAGGCCCCTGGTGGGATCCCTTACTGTCCTGAAGGCCCAGCAGCAGCCAGCTGCGAAGCCGCTGCCTCCTGGTGTGGCGCAGCTGCGAAGGTTCCGCCGGTGGGCGGCTCATGGTGGTCATGGTCCCTTTCAGCCCGGGCACTTCGCTGCGGGCACTGCCGAACGTAGCATCGGGCAGGAGCGCCGGAACCGCCGGCAACGGAATCTTGACGGATCCTTAACGCCGGTGTGAAGCACCCCACCGCGCGTGCCGCCTTGGCCGGCGGACAGGTGAAAGAATGGCGTCATGGCAGGGGAACGGATCGTCATTGGCCTGTCGGGAGGCCTTGAGGGGGAGATCCTGATCCGCCGTGCCGTCAAGGTCCTGGACGGCGCAGGCGGCGGGGACCTGCTCGCGGTCCACATCCGTTCCGCGGAGGGCGCGTCGCAGGAATCAACCAGCGCCCTCGAATCCCAGCGCCGGCTTGTGGTGGAGCTGGGCGGCAGCTACCACACCGTCGCCGCCCAAGACCCCGTCGAAGCACTCCTGGACTTCGCGTCCCATGCCGGCGCCACCCGGCTGGTCATCGGCCAGTCCCGGGCACATCGCCTGTCCAGGCTCCTGACCGGCGGTACAGAGGCACGGATCATCCGCCGCGCCGGCGACCTCGACGTGCAGGTGGTGCCGCATCCCCTGGCCGGACGCGGCACAGGCCGGCGGCGGCAGCGGGACCTCGGCCGCGCGCGCGTCGCCGTCGGGTTCGTCCTGGCCGCCGCCGTCCCCATCGTGATGCAGCTGGCGCTCGCCGTCATCGAGCACAGCGTGGCCACCGCCGTCCTGGTCCAGCTCGCCGGGGCGGTGGCCGTGGCGCTCGTGGGCGGGCTGTGGCCGGCTGTCGCGGGCGCGTTCTGGAGCAGCCTGCTGGTGAACTACTTCTCGACGCCGCCGGTCGGTGAGCTGGCCATCGGCGACCCGCAGGATTTGCTGTCCCTGGGTGTGTTCGTGGGCGTTTCCGTGGCGGTGGCCGGGGTGGTGGACAGGTCCGCGCGGCGCTCCAAGGAAGCCGCCCGGTCGCGCGCCGAGGCTGCAACGCTCGGCGAGCTGGCCCGCGGAGCCACCCGCGCGGAAGACACGGTGGGCAGCCTGCTGGAACAAGCGCTGGATGTCTTCGGGGTCCGCGGAGCCGCTGTCTTCAGCGGGTCCGCGTTCGAACCCGCATCTGGCGCCGGTCCCGGCGCGCGGCTGCTCGCGAGTGCGGGAGAGCTGACCGATCCTGAACGGGAAGGCAGGGATTTCAGCGAGCACACTGTGGAACCGGTCGACGACGGCACCTGGCTGGTGCTGTTCGGCAGGACCGTGCCGGCTGCCGACAGCAGCCTGCTGGGCGCCTTCGCCGCCCACGTTCTGGCCCAGCTGGAACGCCAGCAGCTGGCCGCCAGCCGCCTGGAGGTGCTGCGGCTCGCCGAAGGCAACACCATGCGCACCGCCATCCTGCGGGCCGTCTCGCACGACCTCCGCACGCCGCTCGCCGGCATCAAGCTCGCCGTCGGCGGTCTCCTGCAGGCCGCCGTCACGTATACGCCCGGGGAGAAACAGGAGCTGTTGGAAACCATTGATGAATGCTCGGACCGGCTGGACGCCCTGGTGGGGAACCTCCTCGACATGTCCAGGATCACTGCCGACTCGGTGCGCCCCCTGCTGAAGCCCGTCCGGTGGCTCGATGTCGTGCCTCCCGCACTGCGTGGCCTTCCGGCGGGCAGCGTACGGGTGGAACTGCCGCCGAATCTTCCCGCCGTCGACGCCGACGCAGTCCTGCTGGAACGTGTCATCGCCAACATCGCGGAAAACGCCGTCAAGTACGCGCCGGCCTCTGACATACACGTGACGGCGGCGTCGGGAGGGCTCAGCGGCAGCGTCCTCAACGGCCACCCGGCCGGTGAACTGAGGATCATCGACCAGGGACACGGTGTGCCGGGCCGGAACGTGCCCGCGATGTTCCGCCCGTTCCAGCGCCTGGACGATGTGTCCCAGTCAACCGGCGTGGGCCTGGGACTGGCCGTCGCACGGGGATTTGTCTCTGCCATGGGCGGCAGTCTCGCGGCGGAGGAGACGCCGGGCGGGGGACTCACCATGGTCATTCGGCTGCCCCTGTCAACGGGGTCTGACATAACGGGGCACGACGCCGGCGGCGCCGGGCCTGACGGCGGGTCAGCCGCCGTCGCCCCTGCCGCTTCACCCGCCGTTTCTCCACGGGAGACTGCACAGTGACCGGCATCCTCGTTGTGGATGACGACCAGCACCTGCTGAAGGCCCTGCGGATCACGCTGCAGGCGCATGGCTACAGCGTGGAGACCGCCGCCGACGGCGAAGCCGCGCTGGTCGCTGCCTCGCGCAATCCGCCCGGACTGGTTGTCCTGGACCTCGGACTGCCCGACATGGACGGCGCCGCTGTGCTCAGGGAGCTCCGCCGCTGGAGCACCGCCCCGGTGCTGGTGCTGTCGGCCCGGCACGGCTCATCGGACAAGGTGGACGCCCTCGACGCCGGCGCGGACGACTACATCACCAAACCCTTCGGACTGGAGGAACTCCTCGCCAGGCTTCGCGCGCTCCTCCGCCGCGCCCCGGAAGCCACCGAGCCGTCCACGGTGGACACCGCAGAGTTCAGCGTGGACCTGGGGCGGCGGATGGTCACCCGGAACGGAGAGCCCGTCCGGCTCACCCCCACAGAGTGGAGCATCCTCGAACTGCTGGTGCGGAACCCGGGAAAGCTCATCACCCAGCAGCAGATCCTGGCCAGTGTGTGGGGGCCCGCCTATGAGAAGGAAGCCAATTACCTGCGCGTGTACATGGCCCAGCTCCGGCGCAAACTGGAGGCAGACACGGGCAACCCGCGCCATCTGCTGACCGAGGCCGGAATCGGTTACCGCTTCCGGCCCTGACTGCGGCCGGTGAACTTCCGTGAACGCCTGTGAACCCCTATGAAGGGGAGCCGGATTCAGGCAACATGTGTAGGGCCGGGCGCCTCACAAAATGGCGCCGTCTGTTCAGCTGAAGGAGAACCGATCGTGTCCACCCTGCTCAATCCGTACATCAGCTTCCGTGACAACGCCCGCGACGCCATGACCTTCTACCAGTCGGTGTTCGGCGGCGACCTGGCGCTCAGCACCTTCGGGGAGTTCCATGCCAGTGAAGACCCTGCGGAGACTGACAAGATCATGCACGGGATGCTGACCTCGGAGAAGGGGCTCGTGCTCATGGGGGCCGACACCCCCAACTCCATGGACTACTCGCCGGGCAACAACATTTCCGTGTCGCTCAGCGGGGACGACGAGGCCGAACTGCGCGGCTACTACGACAAGCTGTCCGGCGACGGCAGCACCGTCACCGTCCCGATGGAGAAGGCTCCGTGGGGCGACATCTTCGGCATGTGCACCGACAAGTTCGGCATCGCATGGCTGGTGAACGTCAACGGGGCCGCGGCAGCTCCTGCTTCCTAGCGGCTGACTGTTCAGCCTGGCGGCGACCAGACCCACTCGCGGATTTCGGGCAGGTCCTCGAAATGCTCCCGGATGTATTCGGCGTGGGCGTCCAGCTGCTGGTTGCAGTGATCGGCCAGGGCCTCCGCGCCGTCGAACTGCCGCGGCATCCGGCGGAGGGCCTCCAGCGCCAGGTGGTAACGGCTCATCCGGTTGACCACCACCATGTCGAACGGCGTGGTGGTGGTGCCCTGCTGGCTGTAGCCGCGGACGTGGAACCGCTCCGGGTTCGGCCGGCCGTGCAGGAGCTGGTGGAAAGAGCGGGCGTAGCCGTGCCATGCCACCACCACCTCGCAGGTGTCCGTGAACAGCGAAGTGAACGTCCCGTCGTCGAGCCCGTGCGGGTGCACGCCACTCGGCGGAAGAACCATGGCGTCCATGACGTTCACCACGCGCACAGTGGCATCGGGAACATGACGCTGCAGCAGCCAGGCCGCCGCCAGTGTTTCCTCGGTGGGGATGTCGCCGGCGCAGGCGAGGACAACGTCCGGTTCAGTGCTGCTCCTGCCGTCCTCGTTGCCGGCCCACTCCCAGCGGGAGGCCCCGGCTTCTGCATGTGCGCGGGCTTCCGGCAGGGTCAGGTACTGGGGGTGTGACTGCTTGTCGACGACGACAAGGTTCACGTAGTCCTTGCTGAGCAGGGCGTGTTCGGCCGCAGCCAGCAGCGTGTTGGTGTCCGGCGGCAGGTAGATCCTCGTCACTTCGCCGGACAGGGACAGCACGGTATCGATCAGGCCCGGGCCCTGGTGGCTGAAGCCGTTGTGGTCGTTGCGCCAGCACGTGGAGGTGAGCAGGATGTTCAGGCTCGGCACCGGCGAACGCCATTCCAGCTCGCGGGCGTGCTGCAGCCATTTGGCGTGCTGGACAGTCATGGAGGCGCTGACCATGGCGAACGCCTCGTAGCTGGCGAAGAACCCGTGCCGTCCCGTCAGCAGGTAGCCTTCCAGCCAGCCCTGGCACAGGTGCTCGGAGAGCACCTCCATCACGCGGCCATCCGCCGAGACGTGGTCATCCCCGTCGTTTCCGGACAGCATGAGGCAGCGGTCGGTGGCCTCGAAGACGGCGCCCAGCCTGTTGCTGTTGGTCTCGTCCGGGCAGAACAGCCGGAACCGCGGATTGTCCTCCGTTCCCGTGTAGAGGTCGCGGAACAGCTCGCCCAGCGGCTTGGTGGTTTCGATGCTGGTCGAACCGGGCTGGCCGGGGTCGACGGCGTACTCCGCGAGGTCGGGTATCTCCAGCGGGACGGACGGCTGGCCGTTGGCCCAGGGAGCCGCCCCCATCCGGAGCTTCCCTTCGGGTGCCAGTGCGGCCAGTTCGGGGAGGAGCCGGCCGTCGTCGTCGAACAGGGATTCGGGCCGGTAGGAGCGCATCCATTGCTCCAGCAGCGCCAGGTGCTCCGGGTTGTCCCTGACACCGGACAGGGGAACCTGGTGGGCGCGGAACGTGCCTTCCACGGGGTTGCCGTCCACGGATTCCGGGCCCGTCCACCCCTTGGGGGTCCGCAGGATGATCGCCGGCCAGCGGGCCGCCGTCGTTCGCTTGCTGCCGGAGCCGGGAGCGCCGGAACCGGCGCCCCGGGCGGCCTGCTGGATGTCCCGGATGGTGGCATACGCGGCGTCCAGGGCGCCGGCCAGCGCCCGGTGGACCTTCCCGGGCTGGTCGCCGGACACTGTGACAGGCTCCCAGCCGTTGGCGCTTAGCAGTGCCTCGACGTCTTCGTCCGGGCGGCGTCCCAGGACGGTGGGCCCGGAAATCTTGGCGCCGTTGAGGTGGAGGATGGGCAGGACTGCGCCGTCCCGCGCGGGGTTGAGGAAGAACGGCGCCGTCCAGGAGGCAGCGAGCGGGCCGGTCTCGGCTTCGCCGTCGCCCACCACACAGGCTGCGATGAGATCCGGGTTGTCCAGCACCGCGCCGGTGGCGTGCATGAGCGAGTAGCCCAGCTCGCCGCCCTCGTGGATGGACCCGGGGGTGGCGGGGCCCACGTGGCTGCCCACGCCGCCCGGTGTCGAGAACTGCCGTACCAGCCGGCGCAGGCCGGCAGCGTCGCGGCTGACATCGGGGTAGATCTCCGGGTAAGTGCCTTCGAGGTAGACGTTCGCCACCACGGATGGTCCGCCGTGGCCCGGGCCGGCTATGAACAGGACCTCGGCGGACGTATTCCTGATCAGCCGGTTCAGGTGGGCGTAGACCAGTGACAGCCCGGGGCCGGTGCCCCAATGGCCCAGCAGCCGCGGCTTGATGTGTTCCGGCCGCAGCGGCTCCCGAAGCAGTGCATTGTCCTGGAGGTAGATCTGGGCCACCGTCAGGTAGTTCGCCGCGCTCCAGTAGCGGTGGAGGAGGTCCAGTTCGTCGTCGGAAATTGCCCCGTTTGCCCCGGCCATGCCCATGAATGTGCCTTCCGTCGGATCCGCTCCAGCGCTGACGGGCACAGTCTACCCCTGCGTTTTGGCCGCCCCGGATCCACTTCAGGGCCGCCGGACCGGCAGTCGAGTTCTTGTTTTCCTGAGCCCTTGCCCGGCCTGGCCGGGGTTCCGTAGCGTTGCAGGCGTGGAAGGAATGCCGTGGGAAGCGCCGCGTCAAACGGGGACACCGCGCTAAAGGGAGACACCGGGAACAGGGCGACCCTCTACCTCGATGTCGACGGCGTGGTGTGCCCGTTCGGCCCCACGGGCACCACGCCGTGGGGTTCGGCCTGGCGTTACACCTTCGCCGGGATGCTGGAAGTTGCCTATGCCGCGGAGCTGGTGGCGGCCCTGAACCGGCTGTCTCGGCAGCCCGGACTCCGCTGCGTCTGGCTCACCAGCTGGGAGGAGCTGGCGCCCGCCGTACTCTGCCCGGTCACCGGCCTGGAGGGAAGCTCGTGGCCGGTGCTTACCGCGGACGGGGCGGGCAGCGGGGCGGAATGGTGGAAGCTGGAAGCGATTCAGGCGGATGTGGGCAGGAACACGCCGGAGCGGATCATCTGGGTGGACGACCAGCTCGCATTCGAAGGCCGCGCACAGGCGTGGGCACGGATCCTTGGCCGCCGTGCCCTGCTGGTTTCACCGGACCCCCGGACCGGACTGTCACCGCGCCAGCTGGAGGCCATCCGCGCCTTCTCCCGGCCCGCGGACCGGCAGGTGTGACAGAGGATGGGCGCTGCAGGTTTGACCTCGTCTGCAGGACGCGTACCATCGATAAGGTTTCAAGCCCGCTCTGCAGCTCCGCTACCCCCACCCCAGACGTTTTCTTAAACAGCGGGTGAACTATGCTGTGCAGTGCAGGCAGGGGAAGTGGAACTGCTGTACGTAGACTCTGCAGATTGGGCAACAGGTGGACATCACCTTCATGGTGGCGCTGGTCATTGCGCTGGCGTTATTTTTCGACTTCACGAACGGTTTCCATGACACCGCTAACGCGATGGCCACGCCCATCGCCACCGGTGCCATCAAGCCCAAGACTGCGGTTGCCCTCGCGGCGGCCCTCAACCTTGTCGGGGCCTTCCTGTCCACGGAAGTCGCGAAAACGGTGTCGGGCGGCATCATCCGCGAGGGGTCCGGCGGCGTCCAGATCACCCCGGACATTATTTTCGCCGGTCTGATGGGCGCCATCCTGTGGAACATGATCACCTGGCTCAAGGGACTGCCCTCCAGTTCATCCCATGCGCTCTTCGGGGGCCTCATCGGAGCCGCGATCGTCGGCATCGGTTTCCAGTCCGTCAACCTTGAGACGCTGCTCCAGAAGGTCATTCTGCCCGCCGTCTTCGCCCCGGTCATCGCCGGGCTTGTGGCCTACGTATGCACCCGCATCGCCTACGCGCTTACGTCCCGGCATGATCCCGAGACGGGCAGCAAACTGACGCAGAAGCGCGGCGGCTTCCGGAACGGCCAGGTCTTCACCTCCAGCCTGGTGGCGCTGGCCCACGGTACCAACGACGCCCAGAAGACCATGGGCATCATCACCCTGGTGCTGATCGCGGCGGGAACGCAGGAGCACGGCTCGGGCCCGCAGCTCTGGGTGATTGCTGCCTGCGCACTCGCCATCGCCATCGGAACCTACGCCGGCGGCTGGCGGATCATCCGGACCATGGGCGCCGGACTCACCGAGGTGAAGCCCGCCCAGGGCTTCGCAGCCGAGTCGAGCACGGCCTCCGCCATTCTGGCCTCCTCCCACCTGGGCTTTGCCCTGTCCACCACCCAGGTGGCCTCCGGATCCGTGATCGGTTCCGGCATGGGCCGGCGGGGCACCACGGTGCGCTGGGGCATGGTGGGACGGATCGCCGTCGGCTGGCTCTTGACCCTGCCCGCTGCCGGCATTGTGGGAGCATTGACTGCGCTGCTGGTGAAGACCGGCGTTGCCGGTGTGGTGATCGCGGCCGTGGCCGGCATCGGCGCCGTGCTGTACATGTTTCTGGTGTCCCGCAAATCCCAGGTGGGCCATCACAATGCCGTGGAGGTCGAAGAAGCAGGGCAGGCAGTCCGCTGGGCAAAGAAGAAGGCCCTCGCCAGGGCACGCGCCGCCGAGCGCGCCAAGAACAACAACCCGAAGGGCCCGCAGCGATGAAGTGGCTGGAACTCCTCACCGTGGCCGGTGCCACCCTGGTCGCGGCAGTGACCGTTGTGGTCCTCTATTCCCTCGGCGTCCGGCTTACTGCCATCGCCGGTGACCGCCAGGTTGCCGCGCCCGGCTGGGTCAAGTACGTCTCCTACGTCTGCTTCGGGCTCTGCGGCATCGCCGTGCTGTTCGGGCTCTACCTGATCATTCCGTACTTCAGCGGCTAGTCAGCCGCCTCCCGGAAGGCCGGCCGCTCTGGGAACGCTGAACGGGAGTGGCTAGGCTGGGCCCATGGCCAGTGTCCAGTATTACGTTGCGTCCTCCCTCGACGGCTTCATCGCTACGGCGGACGACGATCTTGCCTGGCTGCTGCAGTTCGACGGCTTCGAAGGCGGCAAGGAAAGCTACGACGCCTTCATGTCCGGCGTCGGCTGCATCGTCATGGGCGGTACCACCTACGAGTGGCTGATGGAGCACGAACCCGGCAACTGGCCCTACCCCGGCACGCCGTGCTGGATCTTCACCCACCACGAGTTCAGCGCCCCGCCGGGGGCTGACATCACGTTCGTCCGCGGCGAGGTGACCGAATTCATCGACGACCTTCGGCGTGACGCTGCCGGCAAAAACATCTGGGTGGTGGGCGGCGGCATGCTCGCCGCCCAGTTCGCCGGCGCCGGCCTCCTGGACGAACTGATCGTCTCGGTCATCCCCGTGGTGCTCGGCGGGGGAAAGCGGCTGCTTCCCGTCGTCCAGGGCCCGACGGCGCCACTTGAGTTGCAGGAGGCGCGTCCCCAGGGGCGGGGGATCGTGGAGCTCCGGTACCGCTGGCCTGAGCCCTAGGTTCTTCTGCCGCCACCGGCGCTGCTCAGGGTACGGCCTAGCGGCCGGTGTCGCGGATGAGGTTGGTGATGCGCGCCGTGGACAGCCGACGCCCCCGTTCGTCGGTCATCACGATTTCGTGAGTGGTCAGGGTGCGGCCCAGGTGGATGGCCGTGCACGTTCCGGTCACCGTGCCTGCGGAAACGGCACGGTGGTGTGTGGCACCAACCTCGATGCCCAGTGCCTGCCGGCCGGGACCGGCGTGCATCCCGGCGGCAAACGATCCGAGGGTTTCGGCCAGCACCACATGCGCGCCGCCGTGCAGGATCCCGGCCACCTGCGTGTTCCCCTCCACCGGCATCGTGGCAACGCACCGTTCAGGGCTCATCTCCAGGAACCGGATCCCCATCTTCACCACAAGGGCGCCGATGCCGTATTCGGCGAGCCAGTCGTGCAGGTGCTCGGGGACGCCGGCCTCAAACAGCTCTTCCCTGAACTGCGCTGCAACCGAGGCCGCAACCTGCGCGGGCGCTTCGATGGCCGCATCTGCGGCTGGGCCGGCCTCTGTGCGGCTGGCCTCACCGGCAGGGCCGGGCGTGAAATTGTCCATCATGGCAACTAGGCTGGCACCTGTGAGTGAAACAACCAAACCGGCCCCAATTCCGTCCACAACCCAGACCCTTCAGGACATTGCGGTGTCCTCGGCTGACGCCCCGTCGGTGTCGGCCACCCAGGCACCCGTCGTTCCCCTGACGGAGCAGCCCAGGCTTCTGGTGCTGGACGGGCACTCCATGGCCTTCCGGGCCTTCTTTGCCCTCCCGGCCGACAAGTTCTCCACCGCCCGGGGCCAGCACACCAATGCGATCCACGGCTTCACGTCCATGCTCATCAACCTGATCAAGGAACAGAAGCCCACCCACGTCGCTGTCGCTTTCGACGTCTCTGACGACACCACTCACCGCAAGGCCGAGTACAGCGAGTACAAGGGCGGGCGCAACGAGACGCCCCGGGAGATGAGCGGCCAGATCGACCTCATCGACCAGGTCATGGGCGCGTGGGGCATCAAGACCATCAAGATGCCCGGCTACGAGGCGGACGACATCCTGGCCACGCTCGCAGCCATGGGTGAAAAGGCCGGCTTTGAAGTCCTGCTCGTGTCCGGTGACCGCGACGCCTTCCAGCTCATTACGGACAACGTGTTCGTGCTGTACCCGAGGAAGGGCGTCAGCGACATCCCGCGCATGGACGCCGCCGCCATCGAGGCGAAGTACTTCGTCAGCCCCTCCCGGTATTCGGACCTCGCGGCCCTGGTGGGGGAGACCGCTGACAACCTGCCGGGCGTTCCGGGAGTCGGACCCAAAACAGCAGCGAAGTGGATTAACCTCTACGGCGGCCTCGAAGGCGTGCTGGAACACCTCGATGCCATCGGCGGCAAGGTGGGGGACGCGCTGCGGGACAACGTGGACGCGGTCAAGCGCAACCGCAAGCTGAACCAGCTCCACACCGACCTTGACCTCCCGGTGACGCTGGACGAGCTGGCTGATCCGCGGCCGGACCAGAAGGCTGTCGAGGAGCTCTTCGACGAGCTCGAATTCAAGACGATCCGCACCCGCCTCTTTGATCTCTACGCGAGTGAGGCGCCTGCTCCGGAGCGCGAGCCCCTGGAGGCCAGGGACTTCGCCGCGCTGACTGACGCGGACTCGCTCCGGGCCTTCCTCGAGGCAGGGGCCGGACACCGGTCCGCCCTCGCAGTGGACGTGCTGCCCGGCCGGATCGGTGAGGACGCGGACGCGGTCGCCATCGTGCGGGACGATGCCGCCGCCTACGTGGACCTCACTGCGCTGGACGCCGACGCCGAAAATGTGCTGGCCCAGTGGCTCCGGGACGCGGAATCCCAGAAGGTGATGCATGGCTACAAGGCTGCGCTGAAGGCGCTGGCCAACCGCGGGTTCGGCTTGGAGGGCGTGGTGGACGACACCTCCATCTCCGGGTACCTCATCCAGCCCGACCGCCGCACCTATGAGCTGGCTGAACTGGCCCAGTTCCACTTGAACATCCACATCACGCCCGAGGCCGCCAAGGCGGGCCAGCTGGAGCTGGCGTTCGACGACGACGCCGCGGCGTCCGGCGCGCTGGTCCAGGTGGCCGCCGTCGTCCATCAACTGAGCCGGTTCTTCGAATCGGAGCTGAAGGACCGGAAGGCCGAGGACCTGTTGGCCACGCTGGAGCTGCCGGTGGCCCGTGTCCTGGCGGACATGGAGAAGACCGGCATCGCCGTCTCCATGGAGCTGATGGACGAACAGCTGGCGGACCTGGCCAGGGTGATCGACGACGCCCAGGAACGGGCGTTCGCCGCGATCGGCCACGAGGTGAACCTCGGTTCGCCGAAGCAGCTGCAGACGGTCCTCTTCGAGGAGCTGCAACTGCCCAAGACGAAGAAGATCAAGTCCGGGTACACCACGGACGCCGCATCGCTGAAGAACCTGCTGGAGAAGACCGGGCATGAATTCCTGGTCCAGCTGATGGCCCACCGCGAGTCGGCGAAGCTGCGGCAGATGGTGGAAACGCTGAAGAAGTCTGTGGCGGAGGACGGGCGCATCCACACCACGTACGCCCAGAACGTGGCCGCCACCGGGCGCATCTCGTCCAATAACCCGAACCTCCAAAACATCCCGATCCGCAGCGAGGAGGGCCGCCGCGTGCGAGGCATCTTCGTGGTCAGCGACGGCTACGAGTGCCTGCTGTCCGCGGACTACTCGCAGATCGAAATGCGCATCATGGCGCACCTGTCCGGGGACGCCGGCCTGATCGAGGCCTACCGCGAAGGGGAGGATCTGCACCGCTTCGTCGGCTCGTCCATCTTCCACGTGCCGCCGGCCGAGGTGACCAGCGCGATGCGCTCCAAGGTCAAGGCCATGTCCTACGGCCTGGCCTACGGGCTGACGTCCTTCGGGCTGTCCAAGCAGCTCGAGATCTCGGTGGACGAGGCCAGGAACCTCATGAAGGACTACTTCGACCGGTTCGGTGCCGTGCGCGACTACCTCCGCGGCGTGGTGGACCAGGCAAGGGTGGACGGCTTCACCGCCACCATCGAGGGCCGGCGCCGCTATCTGCCGGACCTCACCAGCACGGACCGGCAGCTGCGCGAGAACGCCGAACGCATCGCCCTGAACTCGCCCATCCAGGGCTCCGCGGCGGACATCATCAAGCGCGCCATGCTGGGCGTCCACTCGGAACTGGCTGCGCAGGGGCTCAAGTCACGCATGCTGCTGCAGGTCCATGACGAACTCGTGCTGGAAGTGGCCAACGGCGAACGGGAGGCAGTTGAAAAGCTCGTCACGGAGCAGATGGCCGCCGCCGCGGAACTCAGCGTACCGCTGGAAGTCCAGATCGGCGTCGGCACCAGCTGGTACGACGCCGGCCACTAGCCTAGGCTCGGGGTTGTGTCTGATCTGAGTGCTGACTATGAAATCCGTCGGTTCCAAGCGGCGGCCAAAGACGATCCTGCGTACGCGGAGTCGGTTGCCTGGATGCGGGCGGTAGCCTTCGGCTTCCACGATGCCCGGCGCAGCGACGAACGGGTGGACAAGAGCATCGAGCTGCAGCGCACGGACGGGCGCGTCATGACCGGGGTGTACCAGGCCGGAACGGTGGCCCGCCACTCGCTCGGAGCCGACGTGCCCGTTGCCACCTTCGGGACCATGACCAAGACACTGAACATCGGCTTTGGCCGCCTGCTGGACACCCGGCTGGTGACCGCCGTGACGGTCCGCACCTCACACCGGCGCCGCGGCCTGCTGCGCCGCATGATGGGGGAGGACCTGGCCCTGGCCCGGGAGGAAGGCCTCGCGATGGCAGCCCTCACGGCGTCCGAAGCCTCGATCTACGGCCGGTTCGGGTTTGGCGTGGCAACGTCCGAGCAGTCCATGAAGGTGGACACCACCGCGCGTTTCCGGCTCAACCACACCCCGGTGGGCAGCGTCGAGGTGGCCGACCCCAAGGTGCTGCTGGACCTGGCTCCGGAGGTCTTCGACCGTCTGCACCGCAGCACGCCCGGATCCATCGGCCGGCACGAGTTCTACCGCCAGTTCGCCTCGGGATCCGTCAGCCGGGACGGGGGCGAAGACCCGAAGGTCAAGGTGGCGCTCCACTACGGGCCCGGCGGCGACGTGGACGGCTACGTCTCGTACAGGTTTGCCGGTTGGTCCAGCACCCCGTACACCATGGAAGTCGTGGACCTGGTCGCGGCAACCGGGGCGGCGTACCTCGAGCTGTGGCAGTACCTGGCAGCCATCGACCTGGTGGACCGGGTCACCTGGGAGGAAGCGCCGGTGGACGATACGCTGCGGTGGGCCCTCGAGGATGCGCGCTGCGTGGAGGCCTCGGAAGCGCGGGACATGCTCTGGCTGCGGATCCTCGACGTGAAGCAGGCCTTGGAAGCCCGCCACTACCCCGCCGACGGGCGGCTGGTGCTGAAAGTTGCCGACCCGCTCGGGCTGACCGGCGGCACCTTCACGCTGGACGCTGACGGAGGCGGCGCAGTGGTCACGGCCGGAGGCGGCGGCGCGCCGGCCCTCCGTGCACCTGACCTCGAGCTGGATGTCGCGGCGCTGTCCGCCATTTACCTGGGCGGGGTCAGCCCCGTGACCCTGGCGGCGTCGGGACGCATTCTGGAGCACACACCGGGCGCGGCGTTCCGCGCCGCCCGGATGTTCGCCGTCGAACGTCCGCCGCACTGCCTGACGCATTTCTAGCGCTTTGACCCCGGTTGGCGCTTGCCACTAGAATAAACGGGCGTGTACTACGTGCACGTATTTTCTTCAATCCACAAAATCAGGATGACCAGGCACTTCCCTGCGAAGTGCCCGCACCTGCGCCTGCGTTCCATAATGCAGGCGCGGCGGTTTGCCTGACCGAACAACTATCCACAACGGAGCCCCTACTACATGACCATCACCTCCACCGAGAAGCCCGGTACCCCCGTAGTCGCGATCAACGACATCGGTACCGCTGAGGACTTCCTCGCAGCTGTCGACGCGACCATCAAGTACTTCAACGACGGAGACCTCGTCGAAGGTACCGTCGTCAAGGTCGACCGCGACGAAGTTCTGCTCGACATCGGTTACAAGACCGAAGGTGTCATTCCCTCCCGCGAGCTTTCCATCAAGCACGACGTTGACCCCGGAGACGTCGTCTCCGTTGGCGATCAGGTCGAAGCCCTGGTGCTCACCAAGGAAGACAAAGAAGGCCGCCTGATCCTCTCCAAGAAGCGTGCTCAGTACGAGCGTGCCTGGGGCGACATCGAGAAGGTCAAGGAAGAAGACGGTGTTGTCACCGGTACCGTCATCGAGGTTGTCAAGGGTGGTCTTATCCTCGACATCGGTCTGCGCGGCTTCCTGCCCGCATCCCTCGTCGAGATGCGCCGTGTGCGCGACCTGGCTCCGTACATCGGTCAGCAGATCGAAGCCAAGATCATCGAGCTGGACAAGAACCGCAACAACGTTGTGCTGTCCCGCCGTGCATGGCTCGAGCAGACCCAGTCCGAGGTCCGCTCCACGTTCCTCAACAAGCTGGAAAAGGGCCAGGTCCGTCCCGGCGTCGTTTCCTCCATCGTCAACTTCGGTGCCTTCGTGGACCTGGGCGGCGTAGACGGCCTGGTTCACGTTTCCGAGCTGTCCTGGAAGCACATCGACCACCCGTCCGAGGTTGTCGAAGTTGGCCAGGAAGTCACCGTCGAGGTTCTCGAGGTCGACCTGGACCGCGAGCGCGTTTCCCTGTCGCTCAAGGCTACGCAGGAAGATCCGTGGCAGACCTTCGCCCGCACCCACGCCCTCGGCCAGGTTGTTCCGGGTAAGGTCACCAAGCTCGTTCCGTTCGGTGCGTTCGTCCGCGTCGAAGACGGCATCGAAGGCCTCGTTCACATCTCCGAACTGGCTGTCCGCCACGTTGAGCTGGCTGAGCAGGTTGTCTCCGTTGGCGACGAACTGTTCGTCAAGGTCATCGACATCGACCTCGAGCGCCGCCGCATCTCCCTCTCCCTCAAGCAGGCGAACGAGGGCGTTGACGCCGACAGCACCGAGTTCGATCCCGCTCTGTACGGCATGGCCGCAGAGTACGACGAAGAGGGCAACTACAAGTACCCGGAGGGCTTCGATCCCGAGTCCAACGAGTGGCTTGAAGGCTACGAGAACCAGCGCGCCGCTTGGGAGCAGCAGTACGCTGACGCCCAGACCCGCTGGGAAGCCCACAAGAAGCAGGTTTCCCAGCACGCTGCCGACGACGCTGCAGCTGCAACGTCCGGTGAGAGCGACTCCGGCACCACCAGCTATTCCTCCGAGCCGGCTGCCACCGATTCCGGTGCAGGCACGCTTGCTTCGGACGAGGCGCTTGCCGCTCTGCGCGAGAAGCTGACCGGCAACTAATTGCCTGGCACTAGCTAATTGCCACTGAAAAGGTGGCCGTCCCCGAGAGGGGGCGGCCACCTTTTTGTTTACCGTTCTTGCCTGTGGAATGTCAGGCGGTCTGGCCGGCGTGCTCGCCTTCGGCGATCTCCTCCAGCACCTTGTTGTTGAATGCGGGAAGGTCGTCCGGCTTCCTGCTGGTCACGAAGCCCTGGTCCACCACGACTTCCTGGTCGCTCCAGTTGGCGCCCGCGTTCCGCAGGTCCGTGGCCAACGTGTGGTACGAGGTGAGGTTCCTGCCCTTGACGACGCCCGCGTGGATGAGCAGCCACGGTCCATGGCAGATGGCCGCCACCGGCTTGTGCTGCTCAAAGAAGCTGCGCGCAAAGGCCTGCGCATCCTTGTCCACCCTGAGGTGGTCGGCGTTCACCACGCCTCCTGGGATCACCAGTGCGTGGAAGTCCGCGGCGTTGGCGTCCTTCAGGGTCAGGTCGACGTCGAAGGTATCGCCCTTTTCGACGCCCTCAAAGCCCTGGAGCTTTCCGCTCTTCGGAGCCACCAGGACAGGTTCGCCGCCGGCGTTCTTGACGGCGTCCCACGGGCTGGTCAGTTCAACCTGCTCCACGCCGTCCGTCAGCAGGAACGCGACCCTCTTGCCGGTGATGTCGTGCTCTGACATGCGTCCTCCTTTTCCGTGTGGTGTCTTACACGTCCACCCTAGAAAAGCGCAAAGTCATAAGCAAGCTGATGATTCTTCTCTGCCAGCCGTCAGTGCGGAACGTCAACCCACTCCGTGTCCTCGCGCTGCAGGGCCGCACTTCCGGCGGTCATGGCGGCCAGCCGGTCGGCCGCCGCAGCCAGGTCATCGGGCGCGTCCGGCAGTGCGAGGCGCAGCACCGTGGACCGGGCTTCGTAGCCGGTCTCCGCCATCGCATAGCCTGCGCTGCGCAGGTCGTTCTCGAGGCGCCCTGCCGCCGCGTGAGGTACCCGGACGGCACAGATGCGCAGCCGCCGGCGCTGCACCAGCGGTGCCAGCTCCAGCGCCGTCGAGACTGATTCGGAGTAGGCGCGTACCAGGCCGCCGGCTCCCAGCAGGATCCCGCCGAAGTAGCGCACGACGACGGCACTTACGTCGCTGAGGTCCGTCACCCCGGGTGCGGTTTCCCGACGGAGCAGGGCCTCCAGCATGGGGATCCCGGCGGTTCCAGAGGGTTCGCCGTCGTCGCTGGAACGCTGGATGTCCCGGTCCGGCCCCAGCACGAAGGCGGAGCAGTGGTGCCGGGCGTCATGGAACTCGCGGCGGAGTTCAGACACCAGCGCGCGGGCATCCTCTTCGGACCCCGCCCGGCGCAGGACGGTGATGAACCGGGAGCGCTTGATCTCGATCTCATGGCGGAAGCCGTCCCCGGCAGCCAGCGCGGTGTACGCGGACCGCCTGCTCTCTTGCTCTTGCACCGCCCAAGTCTAGTCGGGGCATGGGCCCACGCCGCCAGGGTTCCCTTGGCGAGCGGAGCGAGGTCAGGGGGCGGTGGGGATTAGTCTTGGGGAGTGCTGAAGATTGGGTTGACGGGCGGCATCGCCTCGGGGAAGTCCCTGGTGGCAACGCGCCTGGAGGAACTGGGGGCAGTGCTCGTCGATGCCGACGCGATCGCCCGTGAAGTGGTGGAACCGGGCACTCCGGGCCTGGCCGCCGTCGTAGAAGCGTTCGGCCCGGAGATCCTCGACGGCGAGGGGCGGCTCGACCGGCCACGCCTCGGAGCCATTGTGTTCCAGGAGCCGGAACGGCGTGCGGAGCTCAATGGCATCGTCCATCCGCTGGTGCGGGAACGCGCCGCGGCGGTGATCGCGGCCGCGCCGGGTGACGCGGTGGTGGTGCAGGACATCCCGCTCCTGGTGGAAACAGGGCAGCAGAGGAACTTTCACCTTGTGCTGGTGGTAGATGCGCCCGAGGATGTCCGGCTGCAGCGCATGACCGGGCACCGCGGCATGACGGAAGTGGACGCCCGTGCACGAATGGCCGCCCAGGCGTCCCGCCAGGACCGGCTCGCGGCAGCGGACGTGGTCCTTCCCAACGCCGGCACGCGCGAGGAACTGCTGGCCGCGGTCGACCGGCTGTGGGAGGAGCGGCTCGTGCCCTTCTCGCGGAACATCAGCAAGGCCGCGGTGGCCGGCCGCAGCGGCGCGCCCGTCCTGGTGGCCCCGGACTCCGACTGGCCGCGCCAGGCTGCCTGCCTTGCTGAGCGGCTGATGGCCGCCGCCCCGGAGGACGTGCTGGCCGTGGACCACATCGGGTCGACGTCCGTTCCCGGGCTCGAGGCGAAGGACGTCATCGACCTCCAACTCGCGGTCGCTGATCTCGCGACGGCAGACCGGATGGCGCCCCTGCTTGGTGCCGCGGGGTTCCCGCTCTGGCCGGGCGTTCTGATGGACAGCCCCCACGGGCGCTTTGACCCCGCTGCCTGGTCCAAGCGCCTGCACGGCAACGCCGACCCCGCGCGTCCGGTGAATCTCCATGTCCGGGTGGCAGGTTCACCGGGCTGGCGCTTCGCCCTTTGCTTCCGCGACTGGCTTCGCGCCGACCCGGCCGCGCGGGAAAAGTATGCAGCGGAGAAGCGCCGGGTGGCCGCCCTGCATGCGTCCGACGCCAACACGTCCGGCTACGCGGACGACAAAGAGGCCTGGTTCCGCGATGTCGGCGCTCCCGGAATGGAGCGGTGGGCCGAAAGCAGCGGCTGGCAGCCGCCGTCGTACGTTTCCAGCTCCGCCAACGCGAGTCAGCGCTGAACCGAGTACAGCCCAAAGCGGAATCAGGAGTTCCTGTCAGTGGCCGGCTGTAGATTAGATGCATGAGTCTTGCGCAGGAGGTCAACCGAGTCGTTGCGCCCTTCGAAGTCATTAGCGAGTTCCAGCCCGCCGGGGACCAGCCCGCGGCCATAGCCGAGCTGACGGAGCGCATCAGGAACGGCGAAAAGGACGTGGTGCTGCTCGGTGCCACCGGTACCGGCAAGAGCGCCACCACCGCGTGGCTGATCGAGCAGGTCCAGCGGCCCACGCTGGTGATGGTCCAGAACAAGACCCTCGCGGCGCAGCTGGCCAACGAGTTCCGCGAACTCCTGCCGAACAATGCGGTGGAGTACTTCGTGTCCTACTACGACTACTACCAGCCCGAAGCGTACGTGGCACAGACGGACACGTTCATCGAGAAGGACTCCTCCATCAACGAGGAAGTGGAGCGGCTCCGGCACTCCGCCACCAACGCGCTCCTCACCCGCCGCGACGTGATTGTGGTGGCAACCGTGTCCTGCATCTACGGCCTGGGCACGCCGGAAGAATACATTGCCGGCATGGTGACGCTGCGCAAGGGCGCCGAAATGAACCGCGATGACCTGCTGCGCAAATTCGTCTCCATGCAATACGCCCGCAATGACATGGACTTCCACCGCGGCACGTTCCGGGTCCGCGGCGACACCGTGGAAATCATTCCCATGTATGAGGAACTGGCCATCCGGATCGAGTTTTTCGGGGATGAGATTGAGAACATCCATACCCTGCACCCGCTCACCGGCGAGGTGATCCGGGACGAAGAGGAGATGTACGTGTTCCCGGCCTCGCACTATGTGGCCGGCCCCGAGCGGATGGCGCGTGCCATCAAGCGGATCGAGGACGAACTCGCCGAACGGCTCCAGGTCCTGGAGAGCCAGAACAAGCTCGTGGAAGCGCAGCGGCTGCGGATGCGCACCACTTACGACCTCGAGATGATGCAGCAGATGGGTTTCTGCAACGGCATCGAGAACTACTCATCGCACATCGACGGCCGCGCCCGCGGAACCGCCCCGCATTGCCTCCTGGACTACTTCCCGGACGACTTCCTGTTGGTGGTGGACGAATCCCATGTGACCATCCCGCAGATCGGGGCCATGTACGAGGGCGACATGTCCCGCAAGCGGAACCTGGTGGACTTCGGCTTCCGGCTGCCGTCCGCCATGGACAACCGCCCGTTGAAATGGGACGAGTTCCTGGAGCGCACAGGCCAGACCGTCTACTTGTCCGCCACGCCCGGCAAGTACGAACTGGGCAAGGCGGACGGCTTCGTCCAGCAGATCATCCGGCCCACCGGCCTGATCGACCCCGAGGTGGTGGTCAAGCCCACCAAAGGCCAGATCGACGACCTGCTGGGTGAGATCAAAACCCGCACGGAGAAGAACGAACGCGTCCTGGTCACCACGCTGACCAAACGGATGGCGGAGGACCTCACCGACTACCTCCTGGGCCATGGCATCAAGGTGGAGTACCTGCACTCCGACGTCGACACGCTGCGGCGTGTCGAGCTGCTCCGCGAACTCCGGATGGGTGTGTTCGACGTCCTGGTTGGCATCAACCTGCTCCGGGAAGGCCTTGACCTGCCGGAGGTCTCGCTGGTGAGCATCCTGGACGCGGACAAGGAAGGCTTCCTGCGTTCGTCCACCTCCCTGATCCAGACCATCGGCCGTGCCGCGCGCAACGTCTCCGGCCAGGTCCACATGTACGCGGACCGGATTACTGACTCCATGGCCCATGCCATCGATGAAACCAACAGGCGCCGCGCCATCCAGGTGGCCTACAACACGGAAAACGGAATCGATCCTCAACCGCTGCGGAAGAAGATCGCCGACATCACGGACCAGCTGGCCAAGGAGGATGCGGACACCCAGGAGCTGCTCAACAACAACCGTTTGGCCAAGGGCGCCAAGCGCGGCAAGTCCGCCGCGAAGGGGGCGGCCACCGTCCGCGCCGACGGGCTGGCGGCGGCGCCTGCCGAGGACCTGGTGGGCCTGATCGAGCAGCTGACCGAGCAGATGCACGGAGCGGCCGCCGAGCTGCAGTTCGAAGTGGCCGCCCGGATCCGCGACGAAGTTTCCGACCTGAAGAAGGAACTGCGGCAGATGCAGTCGGCCGGGCACGCCTAGCGGCTGTTGGATCAGGTGGCGCGCGCGGGGTGTCATGTGGCGCGGGGTACCGCGCCTCTAGGGTAAAGTTGAGGTCACGTAGGGGAGTATCCCAAGCGCTACGAACGTCAACACGCAGGGCACAGATGCCCTGCCGGGCGTAGCGGGCAGCCACATCAGCACTAAGTGCACAGGTTCGCCGGAGAGACTTACACCGGTTTTCTGTACCCTGCGAAAGGCATTTTTGTGGAACTTCCCGTCTGGTTCGAGGTCGGCTCGTTCGTCGTCCTCGGCATCATCCTCCTTATGGACCTGCTACTGGTCGTGCGCCGCCCGCACGAGCCCTCCATGAAGGAAGCCGGCCTCTGGGTGGCCTTCTACGTGGCACTGGCCCTCGTGTTCGCCGGTGCCATGTTCATGTTCACGGGACCCGAGTACGGCAGCCAGTTCGTGGCCGGCTGGGTGACTGAATACAGCCTCAGCATCGACAACCTGTTTGTCTTCATCATCATCATGGCCCGCTTCTCCGTGCCCCGTAAGTACCAGCAGGAAGTGCTGATGGTGGGCATCATCATCGCGCTGGTCCTGCGCGGCATCTTCATCATGCTCGGTGCCATTGTGATCGAGCAGTTCAGCTGGGTCTTCTACATCTTTGGAGCCTTCCTCCTCTGGACCGCCTGGAAGCAGGCGCAGGACGAGGGCGAAGACGAAGAGGACAAGGAGAACGCCCTCATCGGCAAGCTCCGCAAGGTCATCCCCATGTCCGAGAAGTTCGACGGCGGCAAGCTGCGCACCACAGTGGACGGCAAGAAGGTCTTCACCCCCATGGTGATCGTCTTCATCACCATCGGCATGACCGACCTGCTCTTCGCGGTCGACTCCATCCCCGCGATCTTCGGCCTGACGCAGAGCGCCTTCATCGTCTTCACGGCGAACATCTTCGCCCTGATGGGCCTGCGGCAGCTGTACTTCCTGCTCGGCGGCCTGATGAACCGCCTTATCTACCTGAAGCACGCGCTGTCCATCATCCTGGCGTTCATCGGCGTGAAGCTGATCCTGCACGCCATGCACGTCAACGAACTGCCGTTCATCAACGGCGGGCACCACATCGAATGGGCCCCGGAAATTCCGACCTACGTCTCCCTTGCAGTGATCATCGGCACCATCATCATCGCCGTGATCGCCAGCCTGGTGAGCTCCGGCGCGCAGAAGGCCAAGCTGGATGCCCGCCTCGAGGAGGACTCCCGGAAGAGCCTGAGCGACGTCGACTAGGCTTCCGCTCCCCGTCTCAGCACAAAGCAACCCCGGCCATGTGGTGGCCGGGGTTGCTTTGTCTTGTGCAGGATCTGGCGGGCTTGTCCGTGCGCGGGGGCGGAGATGTCCGTCCGGGCTGGGCTCAGCGGGCGGAGCGCACGATGCCGAGCAGGCGGCCGAAGATGGCCTCACCATCGTCGGCGATGCCGTCGTGGTGGAACTCGGCGGTCTCCCATGTGTTCAGCTTGCGGACGGCAGCGGCGGTCTCCATGGAGAGCCCGTGGTCCACATAGATGTCATCGCGGTAGACGGCGGCCGCCGCCGGCACGATGTTGGCAGCCAGCTGCGCGGTGTCATACAGGGGCTTCCAGTCAGCCTTGGCTGCCAGGAGTTCGGCCACTTCCTGCAGCGGGCGAAGGGCAGGGTCCTGTTCGAAGTACCACGGGTAGACCATCTCGCCGGTCAAGAGTGGCTCGGCAGCGTCCGGGCTGAACTCCGGGAACTCTTCGAGGACCCGCCAAGCCGCCCAGCCTGTGGCCGCGTTCTGGCCGTAGATGGACTCATGCATCAGCGCGTACAGCGGATTGGCTGCCCGCGAGACCAGTGGGCGGACCTGCTCCAGAAACGGATCGGAGAGCCGCGGACCGCCGGGCGTCACCACAAAGGCGTCCTCCAGCAGGTTGTGCAGGCTGTCCACCCGGGTGTTCCCGCCGAGGAAGGACCCCACCATCTGGAACCTCTCGACCGTGAGGGGAGAGCCGTCGGGAAGGTATTCCGCCGTGCTGCGGAGATGACTGGCGATGCGGTTTACAACTTCCCGGTCCTCGGGGTACCAGCCGAAGTACTCCGCATTGCGTGCTGCCACCCGCCTGAAGGTCTCACGGTAGACCCGTTCGGGGGACCCGGTGAGCGGGGCGAGTCCTCCGGTGATCAGCACCTCGCGCAGGCCCCTGGGTGCGAACGACAGGTACGTGAGCGCGCAGAAGCCGCCGTAGCTCTGTCCATAGACACTCCACGGCCCGGAGCCGAGTGCCTGGCGGATGAGCTCGGCGTCCGCAATGATCGAATCGGCCCGGAAGTGCTCAAGGTACCGCGCCTGCGCCGCTGCATCCCCGCGCAGGGGCAGGGTGTTGCGGTCGATCGGGGAGGAGAGGCCGGTGCCCCGCTGGTCCAGCATCAGGATGCGGAAGTCCTTGGCGGCTGCCTTGCTCCAGCCGCCCAGCGACGCGAAGCGGTTGCCGCGCCCGCCGGGACCGCCCTGAAGATACAGGAGCCATGGCAGTTCGGCGGCTTCCTCCTCCGTGTGCTCGGCGGAGACGTACTCGCGGGCGAAGACTGTGATGGTCCCGGCCGCGTCTTCTCCGCCCGGGCCGGCAAAATGGTCCAGCGGCAGTGTGAAGTAATGTTCTGCGGTGCGCATGCCGCGGAAGTTGTGCCGGGCGCGGACCGTATGGACCGGGCCCGCATGTACAGTGGCGTCCAGCGCTGCCTCAGCCATGGACACCGGCCTCGCTGCGGCTGCCGAACTCTGCCAGCGCCGTTCCGGTCAGCCGAAACGTGGACCATTCCTCCATCGGGAACGCCCCGAGCTTCCGGTAGAAGGTGATGGACGGTTCGTTCCAGTCGAGGACGCTCCATTCCACGCGCGCGTAGCCGCGTTCGACGGCGGTCGCCGCCAGATGCTGCAAAAGGGCCTTCCCGTGGCCCTCGCCGCGCGCCTCCGGGGTGACGTAAAGGTCCTCCAGGTAGATGCCGTGCACGCCCTCCCACGTTGAGTAGTTCAGGAACCAGAGCGCGAAGCCCCGCACGTCGCCGGCCTCGTTCTCGGCCATGGTGGCGTACACGCGCGGGTTGCTGCCGAAGAGCACCTCGGTGAGCATCTCGGGGGTGTTCCGGACGGCGTCCGGCTCCTTTTCATAGACAGCCAGCTCGTGGATCAACTGCAGGATAACGGGAACGTCGGCGGGTGTGGCAGGACGGATTACACTCATGAATCCGAGCTTACTGGGTCCGGGCTTGCTGGATCGGGCCGGCAGCCCGCAGGGCAGGATGCCGCCGGAGTATAGGCTGTAGATTCCCATGACCTATCAACAGATCAGCACCCCTTCCGGAGGCGGTGTGGAAAAGGGTGGCATCGCCGGGATCTGACCGGGTACTCCTGGCCGCCGTGAAGCTGTCCGGCGTCGACCTCCGGCAGGCCGCTACATTGGACGACGGCGAGCGGCAGCGGGCAGCGTCGTTCGGTTCCGGAATTCAGCGGGACAGGTTTCTGGCCGGACGCATCGCACTGCGGCGCCACGCCGCCGAAACTGCAGGGATGGGCGCCGCAGAGCTCCGGGCAAACTACGTCTGCCGGGAGTGCACGAGGGACGACCGTGTGCACGGCATGCCCCGGTACCAGGCCGCTCCGTCCGGGCCTGCCGTTCTGGCGAGCCTGAGCCGGGCGGGCGACTGGTGCCTGCTGGCCGCTACAACTGACGAGCGGGTATTGGGAGTCGGCGTCGACCTGGAGAGCTGCACAGCTGCAGGCTTCGACGGGTTCGGGCTGGTTGCCCTCACGGAGCGCGAGCGCGAACACCTCCAGAGGGTGGAGCCCGCACTTCGGCCAAGGGTCCAGACGCTCCTGTGGACGCGCAAGGAAGCGGTCCTCAAGGCGCTGGGCAGGGGGCTGGCCGTCGTCGACCCGGCTCTGGTGGACGTTGCGGGGTCCGTTCCCTTGCTGCCGGGCTTTCTGCAGGCGCCGGCCGCGGCTTCGGTGACGGACGTGCCGCCAGCGGGGGGCCAGGAAGGCGGCGGACACCGTTGGCTGGTCGACGCCGTGAATCCGGGGTCAGTGGGGCTGCCGGATTCCTTGACTGCGGCAATCGCACTGCAAAGGGTGCCTGGTCCGTAACCCGCGGTCCGGCTGTCAGAGCCGGTTCGCGCCGGTCACCCGGACCACCGCAGTGCCGGTCTCGTCCGACGCGGCCAGATCCACTTCTGCGGAGATCCCCCAGTCATGGTTGCCCGCCGGGTCATCGAAGATCTGCCGGACCTTCCAGACACCGGGTTCCTCGGTAATGATGAGCAGCCCGGGACCGCGTGCGTCGGGACCGGTGCCGATGTCGTCATGCTCGTCGAAGTAGTCGTCCAGCACGTCTTCCCAGCGGTCGGCGTCCCAGCCGGCGTCGCCGTCCAGCTCGCCCAGGGCAGCGGCGTCCTCGTCCGCAAAGAGTTCCACGCGCCGGAACATTTCGTTCCGGACCATGACCCGGAAGGCCCGGATGTTGGACGTCAGCGACGGCGGCGGGGGCGGCGGCGCGTCGTGCGGCGTCGGGGCGGCACCGGAGGCCAGTTCCTCCCACTCGTCCAGCAGGCTGGAGTCCACCTGCCGCACCAACTCACCGAGCCAGGCGATCAGGTCCTCGAGGTCCTCCCGCAGCGCATCCTGCGGAACGGTCTGCCGGAGTGCCTTGAAACCGTCCGCCAGGTACCGCAGCACGATGCCTTCGGAGCGGGCAAGGCCGTAGAACTGCACGAACTCCCCGAAGTTCATCGCACGCTCGTACATGTCCCTGATGATCGACTTGGGGGCCAGCTCAAAGTCGCCCACCCAGGGCGCCGCCTTGCGGTACACCTCGAAGGCCTCGCCCAGGATTTCCGCCAGCGGCTGGGGATAGGTGACCTCGTCGAGCATGGCCATCCGCTGCTCGTACTCGATGCCGTCCGCCTTCATGGCTGCCACGGCCTCGCCACGTGCCTTCTTCTGCTGCGCCGACAGGATCTGCCGCGGCTTCTCCAGCGTGGCTTCAATCACGGAAACCACGTCGACGGCGTAGGACGGCGACTCGGGATCCATCAGGTCCAGCGCGGCCAGCGCAAACGGGGACAGCGGCTGGTTCAGGGCAAAATTCGGCTGCAGGTGGACGGTGAGGCGCACCGTCCGCCCGTCCGTTCCCTGCTCCGCGGCCGGGATGCGCTCCACAACCTCGGCCGCCAGCAGCTCCCGGTAGATCCCCAGGGCCTTCTTCATGAGCCGAAGCTGGGAAGGGCGGCCTTCGTGGTTCTCCGTGAGGAGCCGGCGCGCCGCGGCGAACGGGTCGCCCGGACGCTCCATGAGGTTCATGAGCATCGCATGGGTCACGGTGAAACTGGAGGTCAGCGGGTCCGGAACGGAGTCCACCAGGCGGTTGTAGGTGGGCTGGCCCCAGGACACGAACCCCTCCGGCGGCTTCTTCTTCACCACCTGGCGCAGCTTCCGTTGGTCGTCGCCGAACTTCGCGGTGGCTTTGGCCATCGCCTTGACATTCTCCACCACGTGCTCGGGGGCCTGCACCACCACGGTGCCGGCCGTATCGTAGCCGGCCCGGCCGGCCCTTCCGGCAATCTGGTGGAACTCACGTGAGTTGAGCAGGCGGGTGCGTACGCCGTCGTACTTGCTCAGTGCGGTGAGCACGACGGTGCGGATGGGAACGTTGATTCCCACGCCCAGTGTGTCCGTGCCGCAGATGACCTTAAGCAGGCCGGCCTGGGCCAGCTGCTCCACGAGCCGGCGGTACTTGGGCAGCATGCCGGCGTGGTGCACGCCGATGCCGTGCCGGACCAGCCGGTTCAGGGTTTTGCCGAAGCCCGCCGCGAAACGGAAGTTCGCGATGAGCTCGGCGATCTTGTCCTTCTCCTCGCGCGTGCACACGTTGATGCTCATCAGCGTCTGGGCGCGCTCGATGGCCTCCGCCTGGCTGAAATGCACCACGTACGCCGGCACTTCCCTGGTGCCCAGCAGCTCTTCGAGAGTTTCGTGGACCGGCGTCTCGCGGTAGTAGTAGTGCAGCGGAATGGGGCGCTCGGCCGAGCTGACAGTAGTGGTGGGCCGTCCAGTGAGGTCGGTCATGCCCGCTTCGAAGCGGCTGACGTCGCCCAGTGTGGCGGACATGAGGAGGAACTGCGCCTGGGGGAGTTCCAGCAGCGGAACCTGCCACGCCCAGCCGCGCTGCGGATCTGAGTAGAAATGGAACTCATCCATGATGACGGCGCCCAGATCAGCCGCGGCGCCTTCGCGCAGGGCGGTGTTGGCCAGGATCTCGGCGGTGCAGCAGATGATCGGGGCGTCCTGGTTCACCCCGGAGTCGCCGGTGATCATGCCGACGTTCTCCGCCCCGAAGATCTCGCAGAGGGCAAAAAACTTTTCCGACACCAGGGCCTTGATGGGGGCGGTGTAGTAACTGCGTTCGCCACGGGCCATCGCCTGGAAATGGGCCGCAATGGCTACGAGGGACTTGCCTGATCCGGTGGGCGTCGCGAGGATCACGTTGGCGCCGGACGCCAGTTCCATGATGGCCTCGTCCTGGGCCGGGTAGAGCTGCAGTCCGCGGCTCTCGGTCCACTCCACGAAGCGCTCGTACAGCGTGTCCGGGTCCGCGCCGGTTCCGGTGGTGATCCGTGCGGACGGGGCGGGGAGCTGTTCAACGAGTTTCATTGCCTTCCAGCTTAGTGCCAGCGCGTCCCTGAACGGTTTCGTGCCGGCCCGGCGCTAGGCTCGCTCTGCCAGGACAAAACTTCAACGACCAAGCTTCAACGAACAACCGGAGGCCAAGTGTGGGATCCCGCCAAATATGTCCAGTTCGGGGACTACCGGCAGCGTCCGTTCTTTGACCTGACCGGCCGCGTCCTCGCCGACGCCCCGCGGCAGGTGGTGGACCTGGGCTGCGGCCCCGGGACCCTGACCGCCACGCTCGCGGCCCGCTGGCCTGACGCGCGCGTGGTGGGCCTGGATTCCTCAGCCGAGATGCTGGCAACGGCCGAACAGCACCGGCAGTCCGCCCCGGGGCTGGAGTTCAGCCTCGGCGACATCGCCTCCTGGCTGCCCGCCGAGGACACTGACGTGGTGGTGAGCAACGCTGCGCTGCAGTGGGTACCCGGGCACCCCGAACTGCTGGCCGGCTGGCTGGCGGCGCTGCGGCCGGGAGCGTGGTTCGCCCTGCAGGTGCCGGGCAACTTCACCTCCGCGTCCCATACCCTCATGCGCGACGTCGCCGAGTCTCCGAAGTGGGCGGGCAAGCTTGCCGGCGTGCTGCGCCACGATGAGGCGGTGGCGACGCCCGCACGTTACCTGGAGATCATGCTGGACGCCGGGTGCATCGCAGATGCGTGGGAAACCACCTACCAGCAGGTGCTCACCGGTGAAAATCCTGTGCTGGACTGGGTGCGGGGCGCGGGCCTGCGGCCCGTGCTGGCCGCGCTGTCGCCGGACGAAGCCGCCGGGTTCGAGGCCGAATACGGCGCCCGGCTGACCGAGGCCTATCCGCCAACGCCGCACGGCACGGTGTACCCGTTCCGCAGGATCTTTGCAGTGGCCCGCAAGCTCTAGGGCCGCAGCATGCTGGCGGCTCGCGGTGCAACCAGCCCCAACCTCCCACGCGGTCCGATGTGATCTGGCTTACAATGGCCAAGCGGTTATTGGGGGCCGAGCCAGGCTCCCATACGCCCAGGCGATGAAGGAGGCGCGGTGCTGTTCGGCCTGATGCTCCGCCTCCTTGGCGAACACCGGACGGCTGTCTGGGCGATCGTCGCGCTGCAGGTGGTGCAGACCGCGGGAAACCTGCTGCTGCCGACGCTGAACGCGAGCATCATCGACGACGGGATCCTCGCTAACCGGCCCGGGGTGATCCTGGGGCTCGGCGGCTGGATGATGGTGCTCACCGCTCTGCAGGCCGCGGCCGCCCTGGGCGCCGGGTACCTCGGCGCCGACGTCGCCATGAAGATCGGCCACCGCCTGCGGCGCGAGCTGTTCTCCCAGGTCCAGGCCATGTCGTCCCAGGAGATCGGGACGTTCGGCACGGCCAGCCTCGTCACCAGGTCCACCAACGACGTCCAGCAAATCCAGACGTTCGCGGTCCTGGTTTTCACCATGCTCGCAGCGGCGCCGGTCATGGGCATCGGCGGAATCATCCTGGCCGTCCAGCAAAATGCGGCCCTGTCCGCCGTCGTCATTGTCATAGTCCCGCTGCTTGTGCTCATCATGTACCTGATCGTGCGCCGCCTCATCCCTCTCTACCGGTCGGGGCAGGCACTCATCGACGGCATCACCCGGATCCTCCGCGAACAGATCATCGGTGTCAACGTCATCCGCGGCTTCGTCCGGCAGAAGCATGAGGCGGCCCGGTTCGCGGAAGCGAACCGGCGGCTGACCCGAAACAACCTCCAGTCAGCCCTCCTGGTCGCCGGCATGCTTCCGATGATCATGATCGTTGTGAACCTCTCCTCGGTGGCCGTGGTCTGGTTCGGCGGCCACCTGATCACCAGCGGCAGCATGGAGGTGGGCGCCCTCACGGCCTTCATCGCCTATATCCTGCAGATCCTGCTGGCCATCATGATGGCCATGTACGTACTCAGCACTGCACCGCGCGCGGCCGTCTGCGCCGAACGGATCCAGGATGTGCTGGACGTGACCCCGGCTCTCGGCCTGCCCGCCCCGAAGCCGGCCGCCCCGGGCGGCGGGGGAGTGGAGTTCAGCCACGTCTGGTTCGCCTACCCCGGGGCGGAGTCCCCCGTCCTGGCCGATATCTCCTTTACCGCGGTCCCCGGCACCACCACGGCCATCATCGGGGCCACCGGCAGCGGCAAGACCACGCTGCTGAATCTCCTGCCACGGTTCCTGAACGCCACCTCCGGTGAAGTCCGGTTGGGGGGAGCCGACGTCCGGACCCGGCCCGTCGGCTGGCTGCGGGAACGGATCTCAGTGGTGCCGCAGCAGTCCTATCTCTTCTCCGGCACGGTGGCGAGCAATCTGCGGATGGCCGCGCCGGAGGCCACCGAGGACGAGCTGTGGCAGGCCCTGCAGCTGGCGCAGGCCGAAGGCTTCGTCCGCCGGCTCCCGGACGGCCTCCACGCAGCCGTCGCGCAGGGCGGGGCCGGGCTTTCGGGCGGGCAGCGGCAGCGTCTCTGCATCGCCCGCGCCATGCTCCGCGCCGCGGACCTCTACCTCTTTGATGACAGTTTTTCCGCCCTGGACTATGCCACCGAGGCTGCGGTCCGGGAGGCAATGGCGCCCGCGCTGGAAGCAGCCACGGTGCTCATGGTGGCCGAACGCATTCCCACCATCATGGGCGCGGACCGCATCCTGGTGCTGGAGGAAGGCCGGCTGGTTGCCCAGGGGACCCACGCCGAACTGCTGAGATCGTCGCCCACCTACCGGGAGATCGCCGAATCCCAGCTGGCCCTGGACGAGCAGCCGTGAGCAGCGGGCGGACATGAAGGGCACCCACGCAGCCAGACGCACCACCGGCAGCTTCCTGTCGGCAGCCAAACGCCTGCTGGGCCTGCTGCGCCCGTCCAGGGGCAGGATGGCCCTGGCCGTCGCGGCAACCTGCGGCTTCGCCGCCCTCAACGTGGCGGCTCCCAAGCTCCTCGGTGACGCCACCGACGTCGTCGTCGACGGCTTCATGCATGGGACATTCGACGCCGGCAGGCTGGCCGCGCTGCTGGGCGTGGTGTCGCTGATGTACGTCGGGACGTCCCTCTTCAACTGGGTCCAGGGCGTGCTGACCGCCCAAGCGGTGCAGCGGCTCGTCTTCAACCTCCGTGCCGCCATCGAGGACAAGCTGCACCGCCTGCCGTCGTCGCACTTCCACGAACAGGCCAGGGGCGATGTCCTCAGCCGGGCCACGAACGACGTCGACAACATCTCCCAGGCACTAAACCAGCTGCTCACGCAGCTCATCATGTCCGTGCTGATGCTGTGCGGCTCGCTGGCCATGATGCTGTGGATCTCGCCGCTGCTGGCCGCTATCGCCCTGGTGTCCGTTCCCCTGTCCACGCTGATAACCGTCTTCATGGCCCGCCAGTCCCAGGCCTATTTCACCGCCCAGTGGTCATCCACCGGTGAGCTGAACGCCCACATCGAGGAATTCATCACCGGCCACGAGGTGATCAAGGCGTTCGGGCAGCAGGACACGGCGTCGGCCATCTTCGGCCATGGCAACGACCGGCTGGCCCGCGCCAGCGCGCGCGCCCAGTTCGTCTCGGGAGCCGTGCAGCCGCTCATGGTCTTCGTCGCCAACCTCAACTACGTGGCCGTGGCCGTGGTGGGCGCCCTGCAGGTGGCGGCCGGAGCAATGACCATCGGCGGGATCCAGGCGTTCATCCAGTTCAGCCGCCTGTTCACCCAGCCGATGGGGCAGATTGGCGGCATGCTCACGCTCATGCAGTCCTGCGCGGCCTCGGCTGAACGGGTCTTCGCCCTGCTCGACGAGCCTGAGGTTCCACGCGAGGACGGCGTTCCGGTCCGCCAGGAAAACCTGCGCGGCCGGATTGACTTCGAGGACGTCACCTTCGCGTACACCCCGGGGGTGCCGGCCGTCAGCGGGCTGTCCTTCTCCGTCCTGCCGGGCCAGACAGTGGCCATCGTGGGCCACACGGGTGCGGGCAAGACCACCGTGGTGAACCTGCTCATGCGCTTCTATGAACTGGATTCGGGCCGCATCACGATTGACGGCACGGACATCGCCGCGGTCCCTGTGGACTCGCTGCGGTCCAACTTCGCCGTGGTCATGCAGGACGTCTGGTTGTTCAGCGGCACCGTGCGCGAAAACATCGAATACGGCTCGCCGGGGGCGGATGATGACCGTATCCTGGCAGCGGCCGAGGCCAGCCACGTGGACCACTTCGTGCGGTCGCTGCCCGCCGGCTACGCCACGGTCCTGGGAGACGACGGCGATTCGCTGAGCCAGGGCCAGCGACAACTGATCACCATCGCCCGGGCCCGGCTCGCCGACCGGAGCGTCCTGATCCTGGACGAGGCAACGAGTTCCGTGGACACCCGGACCGAGATGCAGATTAAGCTCGCAATGAACCGGCTGCGGCACGGCAAGACGAGCTTCATCATTGCGCACAGGTTGTCCACCGTGCGTGACGCTGATCTAATTCTGGTCATGGATCACGGACGCATTGTTGAACAAGGGACGCACAGCAGCCTGCTGTCCGTGGACGGCCATTACCGGCACCTGCATGAGGCCCAGTTCCGCGGGGTGGACCCCGAACTCGGCGCGATCCGCCGGCAGCGCGGAAGGCACGCCGGCGGCCAGCAGCGCTACCGGGAGTCAGGCCTGTGACCGCCGATACCTTCCCGGGGCGGTGGAAGCCGAACACCGGCAGCTCCGTGGCACTCTTCGAGCAGCTGAGGCTGCATGTGATCGAGCAGGCGGACCAGGGGAAGCTGGCACCCGGCACGCGGCTGCCGGCGGTGCGGAGCCTCGCCGAAACCCTCGGCGTCGCACCCCATACAGTGGCACGGGCGTACAAGGAGCTCGAAGCTGCCGGCGTCGTCGCCACCAAGGGGCGCAACGGGACGGTGGTCTGCGCCCGCGACGAACGTTGGGGGGCCTTGTCCGAGGCCGCTGCAGAGTATGCCGCGGCCGCCAAATCACAGGGCGCAACATTCGCCCAAGCCGTCCACCTGCTGGCTGCCGCCTACGACGCCGAGTAGCGGCGTGGCATAGCACACCCGCGTTTATATTCGAAGAAGTTTTCGACTAGCATTAGTGGGTGCCTAAAGCCGTAGCTGAAGAAACCGCTGTTGCCCCCTCCGCCGTCGTACCCCTGAGCCCCGCCCAACCGGCGCGTCCGGACCTGTCCCGGCTTGTGGTCAAGGGCGCCCGTGAGCACAACCTCCGCAACGTCGACCTCGACCTGCCGCGTGACGCCATGATCGTCTTCACAGGCTTGTCCGGCTCCGGAAAATCGTCGCTCGCCTTCGACACCATCTTCGCCGAGGGCCAGCGCCGCTATGTCGAATCGCTCTCGGCCTACGCCCGGCAGTTCCTGGGCCAGGTGGACAAACCCGACGTCGACTTCATCGAAGGCCTGTCGCCGGCGGTCTCGATCGACCAGAAGTCCACAAGCAAGAACCCGCGCTCCACCGTGGGCACCATCACCGAGATTTACGACTACATGCGCCTCCTGTGGGCACGGGTGGGCCGTCCGCACTGTCCCGTCTGCGGTGAACCCGTCATCAAGCAGACACCGCAGCAGATCGTGGACCAGTTGCTCGAACTCGAGGACGGGACCCGTTTCCAGATCCTCGCTCCGGTGGTGCGAGGCCGCAAGGGCGAATTCGTGGACCTCTTCAAGGAGCTGACGTCGAAGGGCTATTCCCGCGCCCGGGTCGACGGCGACCTCGTCCAGCTGAGCGATCCGCCCAAGCTCGGCAAGCAGTTCAAGCACACCATCGAGGTGGTGGTGGACCGGCTCGTGGTCAAGGAGGGCATCCGGCAGCGGCTGACTGACTCCATCGAAACGGCGCTCGGCCTGGCCGAGGGGCGCGTCCTGGCCGACTTCGTCGACCTTGACGCTGACGACACCCACCGCACGCGTGCCTTCTCGGAGAATCTGGCCTGCCCCAATGAGCATCCTCTGGCCATCGATGAGATCGAGCCCAGGTCCTTCTCGTTCAACAACCCGTTCGGTGCCTGCTCGGCCTGCAGCGGCATCGGCACCCGGCTGGAAGTCGACGAGGAACTGATCATTCCGAACCCGGAGCTTGCACTGGAGGACGGGGCGATCGCGCCGTGGTCCCTGGGCACCGCGACCACAGAGTACTGGAACCGGCTGCTCGGGGGGCTCGCCAAGGAGCTCGGATTCTCCATGACCACGCCGTGGCAGGACCTTCCCACGGACATCCGGCAGACCGTCCTGCACGGCAAGGACCACAAGGTCGTGGTGCAGTACCGCAACCGGTTCGGCCGGGAGCGCAAGTACAGCACGGGTTTCGAAGGCGTGGTGCAGTACGTGCACCGCAAGCACACCGAAACCGAGTCCGACTACGCCCGGGACCGCTACGAGGAGTACATGCGGCAGATCCCCTGCCCCGCGTGCAACGGCGCCCGCCTGAACCCGGCGTCGCTCTCGGTTCTCATCAACGGGAAGTCCATCGCCGACGTCGCGCGGCTGCCGATGCGCGAATGCGCGGAATTCCTGGACAACCTCGTGCTGACCGGCCGTGAGGCGCAGATCGCACACCAGGTCCTCAAGGAGATCCAGGCCCGCCTCACCTTCCTGCTGGACGTCGGGCTGGAGTACCTGAACCTGGAACGCCCCTCCGGCACCCTCTCCGGCGGCGAGGCCCAGCGCATCCGGCTGGCCACCCAGATCGGCTCGGGCCTTGTGGGCGTGCTGTATGTCCTGGACGAGCCGTCCATCGGGCTGCACCAGCGGGACAACCGGCGCCTGATCGAAACCCTGACCCGGCTCCGGGACCTGGGCAACACCCTCATCGTGGTCGAACACGACGAGGACACCATCCACGAGGCCGACTGGATCGTGGACATCGGCCCGGGAGCCGGCGAGCACGGCGGACAGGTGGTCCACTCCGGGTCCTACAAAGCACTCCTGGAGAACACGAAGTCCCTCACCGGGGACTACCTCTCCGGCAGGAAGAGCATCGACGTCCCCAAAAAGCGGCGCAAGTACGACAAGAAGCGCGAGCTGAAGGTCGTCGGCGCCCGTGAGAACAACCTCGTCAACGTGGACGCCGCCTTCCCGTTGGGCCTGTTCACCGCAGTGACCGGCGTCAGCGGCTCCGGCAAGTCCACCCTGGTCAACGAGATCCTGTACAAGGTGCTGGCCAACAAACTCAATGGGGCCAAGCAGGTGGCCGGGCGGCACCGCTCTGTCCAGGGCCTCGAGCACCTGGACAAGGTGGTGCACGTCGACCAGAGCCCGATCGGCCGCACGCCGCGCTCCAACCCGGCCACGTACACGGGCGTCTTCGATAACATCCGGAAGCTCTTCGCCGAGACCACGGAGGCCAAGGTCCGCGGCTACCTCCCGGGACGGTTCTCCTTCAACGTCAAGGGCGGCCGGTGCGAAGCCTGCTCGGGTGACGGCACGCTGAAGATCGAAATGAACTTCCTGCCGGACGTCTACGTTCCCTGTGAGGTCTGCCACGGTGCGCGGTACAACCGGGAGACCCTCGAGGTGCACTACAAGGGCAAGACCATTGCCGACGTGCTGAACATGCCCATCGAGGAGGGAGCCGAATTCTTCGCTGCCTTCTCCCCGATTGCACGCCACCTCAAGACCCTCGTGGACGTCGGCCTCGGATACGTCCGGCTCGGCCAGCCCGCCACCACGCTGTCCGGCGGCGAAGCGCAGCGCGTCAAGCTCGCGGCCGAGCTCCAGAAACGGTCCAACGGGCGCAGCATCTACGTTTTGGACGAGCCCACCACCGGGCTGCACTTCGAAGACATCCGGAAGCTGCTGATGGTGCTGCAGGGCCTCGTGGAGAAGGGCAACACCGTCATCACCATCGAGCACAACCTCGACGTCATCAAGAGCGCCGACTGGATCGTGGACCTGGGCCCGGACGGAGGCTCCGGCGGTGGCCGGGTCATTGCCTCGGGTACACCCGAGCAGGTCTCCAAGTCCTCGGAAAGCCACACGGCGAAGTTCCTGGCCGAAATCCTCGGCTAGCCGCCAGGCCACGCCAAACCGGCATACGACTGCCACGACGACACTGCGGCCCGCCAGATTAACTGGCGGGCCGCCGTCGTCCGCGTTTCATTGGAGTTTTTGTCCAGATAATGGGCGCTAAACGCCCCGGAAGTCACGATACGTGCACAAAAACTCCAATTAGGAGCGGAAGTATTCCACGGCGGGCATACGAGTTTGAGCAGGCGTGCCATCGTGAGAAACTAAGCCGGTGACTTCAACAACAGTGCCCGTGATCTTCGACCTGGACGGCACTCTTGTCGATCCGGCCGGCGGGATAACAGACGGAATTGCCGCGGCCCTCACGGAACATGGCCTTCCTGTCCCCAGCCACGACCTTCTGGACGCGATGGTGGGTCCCAAGCTGAGCGACTCGCTGCTGAACGTCGCGGCTGTTCCGCCGGCCATGCTCAAGGCTGTCATCCGGACATACAGGATGCATTACCTGGACGTCGGCATTTCCCAGAGCCGCCTGTACCCGGGCATCGCCGACCTGCTGGATGGCTATGTGGATGCAGGGCGGCCCGTGGCTGTGGCGACGCAAAAGCCCGAAGGCCTTGCCCAGCTGGTGCTTCAACACCACAAGATTGCTGGCCGGTTCCGCGCCATCAGGGGGTCAGCCGCAGACGAGGCCGCGGCCGCAGCAGGTCCGGTCGGCAAGACCGGCATCATCGCCGCTGCCATGACGGATCTCGGCACGCAGCACGCCGTGATGGTGGGCGACCGTGCGCAGGATGTGGCCGGAGCGCTGGCCAACGGACTCGACTGCATCGGCGTCAGCTGGGGCTTCGCGCCCGACGGCGAACTGGAAACAGCGGGAGCTGTGGCCGTGGTGCACGACACCGCCGGCCTGCGTGCGAAGGTCGAGGAGCTGGAGAACGTCCGGGCCGCAGCCCTGAGCGAGGTGCGCAACGATGGAGCTGTTTGACGGCGTCCGCTGGACGACGCGGACCCTCATCTCCGGCAGCTGCCGGCCAACCGTCATCGGGCTGGAGAATGTGCCCAAGAGCGGGCCGTTTATTGTGGCACCCAACCACCTCTCCTTTCTGGACAGCGTGATCGTCCAGGCGCTCATGCCCCGTCCCGTCGCGTTCTTTGCCAAGGCGGAGTACTTCACCACCAAGGGCATCAAGGGCCGCGTCATGAAGTCCTTTTTCGAGGCAGTCGGCTCCATTCCGGTCGAACGCGGGGAACAGGCCGCGAGCGTGCAGGCCCTCAAGACACTGCTGGACATCCTCGAGGACGGCAGAGGCATCGGCATTTACCCCGAGGGCACCCGGTCCCGCGACGGAATCCTGTACCGCGGCCGGACCGGCGTTGGCTGGCTGGCCCTTACCACCGGCGCCCCGGTAATCCCGGTGGGACTGATCGGCACCGAGAAGCTGCAGCCCGCTGGCCGCAACGCAGTTAAACCCCAGCACTTCATCATGAAGGTGGGGGAGCCCATCTACTTCGACAAGACCGGCCCGGACCATTCCCTCCCCGCCCGGCGCCAGGTGACCGACCGGATCATGGACGCCATCGCTGAGCTTAGCGGCCAGGAGCGCTCCACCAGCTACAACCAGAGCAAGGTCATCGAGTAGGCGCAGCTTTCCGGGCGGCAATCCGCGGCCCTTCGGCTCAGTAGACTGGAACCGTGGCAGATCCATCAAGTTATAGGCCCCAGACGGGTGAGATTCCGACCAATCCGGGCGTTTACAGGTTCAGGGATCCCCATGGGCGGGTTATCTACGTCGGCAAGGCCAAGAACCTCCGGTCACGCCTGAATTCGTACTTCGCGAACCCGGCAGGGCTGCTGCCCAAGACCCACGCCATGGTGTACGCGGCCAGCAGCGTCGAGTGGACGGTGGTGGGCAGCGAGCTGGAATCCCTCCAGCTGGAATACACCTGGATCAAGGAATTCAAGCCGCGGTTCAACGTGGTTTTCCGGGACGACAAGACGTATCCGTACCTCGCCGTCACCATGGGCGAGAAGCTGCCGCGCGTGCAGGTCATGCGCGGCGAGCGGCGCAAGGGCACGCGGTACTTCGGGCCCTACACGGCCGGCGCCATCCGCGAAACCATGGACACCCTGCTGCGGGTGTTTCCGGTGCGCAGCTGCAGCGCGGGCGTGCTGAAGCGTGCCCAGGCCAGCGGCCGGCCCTGCCTGCTGGGCTACATCGACAAATGCTCGGCCCCCTGCGTCGGCCGCGTCACCCCCGAGGAACACCGCGCCCTGGCCGAGGACTTCTGCGCCTTCATGGGAGGTGAGGCCAAGCGGTTCATCGCCCGGCTCGAAAAGGAGATGGGGGCCGCCGTCGCCATCCTTGACTACGAACGCGCCGCCCGGCTGCGTGACGACATCACCGCCCTCCGGAAGGTCTTCGAGCGGAACGCCGTGGTGCTTGCCGAGGACACCGACGCCGACGTTTTCGCCCTGCACGAGGACGAGCTCGAAGCGGCCGTCCAGGTGTTCCACGTCCGGGGCGGACGGGTCCGCGGACAGCGCGGCTGGGTGGTCGAGAAGGTGGAGGACTTCACCACCCCGGACCTCGTCGAACACCTCCTGCAGCAGGTCTACGGCGAGGACGCCGAGATCCAGGGCCGGCTTCCCCGCGAGGTGCTGGTGCCGGTCGAGCCGAGCAATGCGCAGGACCTGGCAGTGTGGCTCGGCGGCCTCCGCGGCGCCAAGGTGGACATCCGCGTTCCGCAGCGCGGGGACAAGGCCGCCCTCATGTCCACGGTCCGCGAGAACGCCGAACACGCACTGCGGCTCCACAAGACCCGCCGCGCCGGCGACCTGACCGTCCGGTCGCAGGCGCTGCAGGAACTCCAGGAGGCGCTGGAGCTCCCCGTTCCGCTGCTGCGCATCGAATGCTACGACGTCTCCCACGTCCAGGGCACCAACGTGGTGGCCTCCATGGTGGTGGTGGAAGACGGGCTGCCCAAGAAGTCGGACTACCGCAAGTTCTCCATCACCGGCGCCGCGGCCACGGACGACACCGCTGCGATGCACGACGTCCTGACGCGGCGTTTCCGGCACTATCTCGTGGACAAGACCGCCCAGGTTGAGGCCGCCGAGCTGGTCGCCACACCGGCGGCCGGGACCGCCGCCAACGCGATCGGTGCCAACGGGGCGGCGCCAGCCACCGCAACTGAGAATGCGGCGCTGTCCGACACCACCACGCCGGCGCCGCGCGCGAAATTCGCCTACCCGCCCAACCTCGTGGTGGTGGATGGCGGCAAGCCCCAGGTCAATGCGGCGGCAAGGGCACTTGAAGCGTTGGGCGTCGACGACGTCTATGTCGTCGGGCTCGCCAAGCGCCTCGAGGAGGTCTGGCTGCCGGACAGCGATTTTCCGGTCATCCTGCCCCGCTCCTCGCAGGGCCTTTACATGCTCCAGCGCATCCGCGACGAGGCCCACCGCTTCGCCATCTCCTTCCACCGGCAAAAGCGCGGTAAGGCGATGACCGTCTCAGCCCTCGACGGCGTGCCCGGGCTAGGCGATTCCAAGCGGAAGGCCCTGCTCGCCCACTTTGGCTCCGTCAAGAAGATCAAGGCGGCGTCGGCGGCGGAACTGACCGCGGCCAAGGGCGTGGGGCCGGCGCTGGCAGCGGCCATCGTCACCCACTTCAGTCCGGGCGGCGCAGGCGGTGACACGGACGAGTCCGTTCCGGCGATCAACATGACCACCGGGGAAGTGCTGGAAACTTAGCCCGCGCCCCGAAACTTGGTTAGGGTAAGTACGGGAAATCGGCGTGTGCCGCAAACAGCAGCCCGCGCAGAAACTGCTCGCGGGAAGCAACAGCAGGAATGAGGCTGGAATCAATGGCAGAGTCGACGGCGGAGTCCAGCACGGAAGAGGACGGCCTGACACCGGTCAAGCCCGCCGAAGCGGAACTGCTCATCGTGACCGGGATGTCCGGGGCAGGCCGCAGCACCGCCTCCGATGCGCTGGAGGACCACGGCTGGTACGTCGTCGAGAACCTGCCGCCGCAGATGCTGGGGACGCTGGCTGAACTCGTGTCCCACGCCCCGCAGTCCATCCCCAAACTTGCCGTGGTGATGGACGTGCGCAGCAAGGCGCTGTTCGCCGACATCCGCGCCGCGCTCAGGGCCCTCGAAGTCAGCGGCGTCACCTTCCGGGTGCTGTTCCTCGACGCCAGCGACGACGTCCTGGTCCGCCGCTTCGAACAGGGCCGGCGCCCGCACCCGCTGCAGGGCGGCGGCAGGATCCTGGACGGCATCGCCGCCGAACGTGAGCTCCTCAAGGAGCTGCGCGACTCCTCGGACCTCGTCCTGGACACCTCGTCGCTGAACGTGCACGGGCTCGCCACCGCGATCACCGAACTGTTCACCGAAACCGGTCCCATCGCGATCCGTCTGAACATCATGAGCTTCGGCTTCAAATACGGCCTTCCCGTGGACGCCAACTACGTGGCTGACGTCAGGTTCATCCCGAACCCGCACTGGGTGCCGGCGCTCCGGCCTCACACCGGCCTGGACCAGGACGTCAGCGAGTACGTCCTCGGGGCCGAGGGTGTGCCGAACTTCGTGGAGCGCTACGTCCTCGCGCTGGAACCTGTCCTGGAGGGCTACCGCCGGGAGAACAAGCACTACGCCACCATCGCCGTCGGATGCACGGGCGGAAAGCACCGCTCCGTGGCGGTCGCCATGGAGCTCTCCAAGCGACTTGCGCAATATCCGCGGGTGACCGTGACCACTGCGCACCGGGACCTGGGCCGCGAGTAATGGGCGTTCTTACCGGTCCGCTGCCCCTGATTCCGCCGGCCGGCCTAACCGGTTCCCAACAGGCCAAAGGGCCCACCGTCGTCGCGCTCGGCGGCGGCCACGGCCTTTCGGCCTCCCTCTCGGCACTGCGGCTGCTTACTTCCGAACTGACGGCGGTGGTCACTGTGGCGGACGACGGCGGGTCCTCCGGCCGTCTTCGCGAGGAGTACGGTGTCCTTCCGCCCGGTGATCTCCGGATGGCCCTTTCCGCCCTCTGCGATGACACGGACTGGGGCCGCACCTGGCGCGACGTCATGCAGCACCGGTTCCGGTCCGCCCGCGGCGGCGCCTCCCTGGACGAACACGCCATGGGAAACCTGCTGATCGTTACGCTCTGGGAACTGCTGGGGGATGCGGTGGCCGGCCTGAAATGGGCCGGTGCACTGCTCGGCGCCCGCGGACAGGTCCTGCCCATGTCCACCGTTCCGCTTACCATCGAGGGCGATGTCCGCGTGACCGCCCCGGACGGCAGCAGCACGGTCACCACCATCACGGGCCAGGCCCGCTGCGCCGTTGCGGGATCCCTGGAAAGCGTCCGGTTGCTTCCCGAACAGGCGCCCGCCTGCGTTGAGGCCCTGACCGCCGTCGAGCTTGCCGACTGGGTGGTCCTGGGCCCCGGCTCCTGGTACACCTCCGTGCTGCCGCACCTCCTGCTGCCGGAAATGCGGCAGGCACTCTGCGATACGCCGGCCAAGCGCTGCCTCACCATGAACCTCGCCATGGACACCAAGGAAACCTCAGGCATGTCCGCCGCCGACCACCTTCACGTCCTGCGCGACTACGCGCCCGAGTTCAGCGCGGACGTGGTGCTCGCGGACCCGGCCTCCGTTTCGGACCTGGCCGAGTTCGAACGGGCAGCAGGGATGATCGGCGCCGACGTTGTCTTGGGTAGAGTAGGGGCTTCGGGCCGGCGACCGGTCCACGACCCCTTGCGGCTGGCTACGGCCTACCAGGATATTTTCGGGAATAGTTAGGAAAGGTGCCATGGCACTGACAGCATCAGTCAAGGAAGAACTCTCCCGCCTGGACATCAAGAAATCATCAGTCCGCAAGGCTGAGGTCTCGGCCATGCTCCGCTTCGCCGGGGGACTGCACATCATCTCGGGCCGGATCGTCATCGAGGCCGAGGTGGATCTGGCCTCCACCGCCCGGCGCCTGCGCGCCGCAATCGCCGAGGTCTACGGGCACCAGAGCGAAATCATTGTCGTCTCCGGCAGCGGCCTGCGCCGCGGCAGCCGGTACGTGGTCCGCGTCGTCCGCGACGGCGAGGCGCTGGCCCGGCAGACCGGCCTCCTTGACGGCCGGGGACGCCCCGTGCGCGGGCTGCCGTCCGTCGTCGTCAACGGCTCAGCCGCCGACGCCGAAGCGGTGTGGCGCGGCGCCTTCCTGGCGCACGGCTCGCTCACGGAACCCGGCCGGTCCTCGTCCATGGAAGTTACCTGCCCCGGTCCGGAATCCGCCCTCGCGCTGGTCGGCGCGGCCCGGCGGCTGGGGATCCAGGCCAAGGCCCGGGAAGTCAGGGGAGTGGACCGCGTGGTGATCCGCGACGGCGACACCATCGCCGCGCTGCTCACCCGGATGGGCGCCCACGACGCACTCATGGTCTGGGAAGAGCGGCGCATGCGCAAGGAAGTGCGGGCCACCGCGAACCGGCTCGCCAACTTTGACGACGCCAACCTCCGCCGCTCCGCACAGGCCGCCGTGGCGGCCGGCGCCCGGGTGGACCGGGCCCTGGAGATCCTCGGCGACGACGTCCCCGACCACCTTAAGTACGCCGGTGAACTCCGGGTGGCCCACAAGCAGGCGAGCCTTGACGAACTTGGCCGGCTTGCCGATCCGCCCATGACGAAGGACGCCATCGCCGGGCGCATCCGCCGGCTGCTGGCCATGGCGGACAAACGTGCCACGGATCTTGGCATCCCCGGCACGGATGCCAATGTGACGCCGGAAATGCTGGACGAGTAAACGGCGCCCATAGAATCAAGACCAGGTGGCGGCTGTTGCCGCCATCGGAGTTTTCCGGATGACCCGTCATCCGGGATGCACAATCCGAGAGTTAGCACAACCGGACAAACTGTCCACGACATTGGAGGATTTTGTGACCGAGTACGTTCTGCCCGAACTCAGCTACGACTACGCAGCGCTCGAGCCCCACATCTCTGCACGGATCATGGAGCTGCACCACAGCAAGCACCACGCCGCGTACGTGACGGGCGCCAACAACGCGCTGGCCCAGCTGGCCGAGGCACGCGACAAGGGCGACTTCGCCAACATCAACCGCCTTTCCAAGGACCTGGCCTTCCACACCGGCGGCCACGTCAACCACTCCGTGTTCTGGAACAACCTCTCCCCGGACGGAGGCGACAAGCCTGAAGGTGAGCTCGCCGCCGCCATCGACGACGCCTTCGGTTCGTTCGATGCCTTCCGCGCCCAGTTCTCCGCAGCTGCCCTCGGCCTGCAGGGTTCCGGCTGGGGCTTCCTGGCCTACGAGCCCATCGGTGGCAACCTCGTCATCGAGCAGCTCTACGACCAGCAGGGCAACGTCGCGCTGGGCACCACCCCGCTGCTGATGCTGGACATGTGGGAGCACGCCTTCTACCTGGACTACGTCAACGTCAAGGCTGACTACGTCAAGGCGTTCTGGAACATCGTCAACTGGGCCGACGTGTCCGCCCGCTTCGCCGCGGCACGCGCCAACGCAACAGGTCTTATTACCCTCTAAGTGTGATCCTGCGTACACAAAGCAGTAACAAACTTCACATTTGGCCACTTTAGGGCCGAAATCCGGACGGTCCGCCCCCGCACTTGCGGGGGCGGACCTACTTAAACGTAAGATGGATCACGGAAGGCGGTTAGCCTTCAGCAATGAGGCTGGTCGCCCTCCGATCTGAAAAATATCTCTGCCCAATGGCGTGCGGGATCTGTTAGTTGGCTTGAACGCCCGCTTAACTAGTTGTGCTTCCAAGGCACAAAGGAGACAAAAAGTGACCACCCGTATTGGTATCAACGGCTTCGGCCGCATCGGCCGTAACTACTTCCGCGCTGCACTTGCTCAGGGTGCGGACCTTGAGATCGTTGCCGTCAACGACCTCACCAGCCCCGAGGCACTGGCCCACCTGCTCAAGTACGATTCCGTCGGCGGACGCCTGGCCGAAACCATCGAGGTCAAGGAAGGCAACCTCGTCGTCAACGGCAACGCCATCAAGGTCCTGGCCGAGCGCGACCCCGCCAACCTCCCCTGGAAGGACCTCGGCGTCGACATCGTCATCGAGTCCACCGGTTTCTTCACCAAGGCAGCTGCCGCCAAGAAGCACATCGAGGCCGGCGCCAAGAAGGTCCTGATCTCCGCTCCCGCCTCGGACGAGGACATCACGATCGTGATGGGCGTCAACGACGGCCTGTACGACCCCGAGAACCACCACATCATCTCCAACGCTTCCTGCACCACCAACTGCCTCGGCCCGCTGGCCAAGGTTGTCAACGACACCTTCGGCATCGAGCGTGGCCTGATGACCACCGTCCACGCCTACACCGCAGACCAGAACCTGCAGGACGGCCCGCACAACGACCTCCGCCGTGCGCGCGCCGCCGCCATCAACATGGTCCCCACCTCCACCGGTGCCGCCAAGGCCATCGGCCTGGTCCTGCCGGAGCTCAAGGGCAAGTTGGACGGCTACGCCATCCGCGTACCGGTCCCCACCGGCTCCGCAACCGACCTCACCGTCACGGTCTCCCGCGAGACCACCGTCGAGGAAGTCAATGCTGCGCTCAAGAAGGCTGCAGAGTCCGATGAGTGGCAGGGCATCCTGACCTACACCGACGCCCCGATCGTCTCCTCGGACATCGTCGGCGACCCCGCCTCGTCCATCTTCGACTCCGGTTTGACCAAGGTCATCGGTAACCAGGTCAAGGTTGTTTCGTGGTATGACAACGAATGGGGCTACTCGAACCGCCTCGTTGACCTCACGGAGCTTGTCGCAGCAAAGCTGGGCTAGGGTTAGCTACATGACATCTCACACCCTCAACGAACTGATCGCTGAAGGTGTCCGCGGGCGGTACATTCTGGTTCGAAGTGACCTGAATGTGCCGCTCGACGGCTCTACAGTGACTGACGACGGCCGCATCCGGGCCTCACTGCCAGTGCTGGGAAAGCTCACGGACGCCGGTGCCCGCGTGCTGGTAACAGCCCACCTCGGCCGCCCCAAGGGCGCCCCTGAAGACAAGTACTCGCTCAAGCCGGCGGTTGCCCGCCTGGCCGAGCTGGCCTCCTTTCCTGTCTCCCTCGCGGAGGACACGGTGGGACCCTCGGCCAAGGAGAAGGCGGCTGCGCTGCAGGACGGCCAGGTGCTGGTGCTGGAGAACGTGCGGTTCGACGCACGCGAGACCAGCAAGGACGAGGCCGAGCGTGGCGCGTTCGCCGACGAACTGGTGGGACTGACCGGTGACAACGGTGCTTTTGTGAACGACGCCTTTGGCGCCGTCCACCGCAAGCACGCCAGCGTTTACGACGTCGCCACCCGGCTGCCGTCGTACCTCGGCGACCTTGTGGGCACCGAGGTGGAAGTCCTCCGCAAGCTGACCGCAGACACCCAGCGTCCCTACGTTGTGGTCCTCGGCGGTTCGAAGGTTTCGGACAAGCTCGCGGTCATCGACAACCTGCTGGGCAAGGCTGACACCATCCTGGTGGGCGGCGGCATGCTGTTCACGTTCCTGGCAGCCGAGGGCCACAAAGTGGCCGGCAGCCTGCTGGAAGAGGACCAGATCCCGGTCGTCCAGGACTACCTCAAGCGCGCAGCCGACGCCGGCACGAAATTCGTGATCCCCACGGACGTCGTGGTGGCAGCCAAGTTCGCCGCCGACGCCGACCACGAAACGGTCAGCGCCGACGCCATCGAAGGCAGCAGCTTCGGCCCGCAGGGCATCGGCCTGGACATCGGGCCGGAGTCTGCCCGGGCGTTCGCCGAGCAGATCAAGGGCGCTAAGACGGTGTTCTGGAACGGCCCCATGGGCGTCTTCGAGTTCGAGGCTTTCTCCGCCGGCACCCGGGCCATCGCCCAGGCGCTGACGGAGACGGACGCGTTCACGGTGGTCGGCGGCGGCGACTCCGCGGCTGCGGTCCGCACCCTCGGCTTCGCCGATGACCAGTTCGGACACATTTCCACCGGCGGCGGCGCCAGCCTGGAATACCTTGAAGGCAAGGAACTTCCCGGCCTGAGCGTTCTCGACCGCTAAAGACATACCAGCCGGCAGGGCACCTTCCGCACCGCGAAGGCGCCCTGCCGGCTGTTCACATGATCAGCACATTTGACCGGCACTTTTGGAGAACCCGTGACTACGTCAACCAACGGCACCTTTGACCGCACGCCTTTGATCGCAGGCAACTGGAAGATGAACATGGACCACGTCCAGGGCATCACCCTCCTGCAGAAGCTGGCCTGGACACTGTCCGACGCCAAGCACGACTACAGCCGCGTGGAAGCCGCTGTCTTCCCGCCTTTCACCGACCTCCGCGGCGTGCAGACCCTCGTCCAGGGCGACGAACTCGACATCGCCTACGGCGGCCAGGACCTGTCCCAGTTCGACTCGGGTGCGTACACCGGCGACATCTCTGGCCAGTTCCTGAACAAGCTCGGCTGCAAGTACGTCCTCGTTGGCCACAGCGAACGCCGGACCATCCACGCTGAGTCGGACGAAGTCCTGAATGCCAAGGTCAAGGCGGCCTACCGCCACAACCTCATCCCCGTCCTCTGCGTCGGGGAAGGCCTTGAGATCCGCCAGGCCGGCACCCACGTCCAGCACACCCTGGACCAGCTCCGCGCCGACGTCGAAGGCCTCACCGCCGAGCAGGCGGCCGAGCTCGTCGTCGCCTATGAGCCCGTCTGGGCCATCGGCACCGGCGAGGTTGCAGGCCCGGAGGACGCCCAGGAGATGTGTGCCGCGATCCGCGCCGAACTCACCGAACTGTTCGACGCCGACGTGGCCGGCAAGGTCCGCCTGCTGTACGGCGGTTCGGTCAAGGCCAGCAACGCCGCCGCGATCCTCAAGGAACGCGACGTCGACGGCGTGCTGGTGGGCGGTGCCAGCCTTGATCCCGCTGAGTTTGCTAATATTGTGAAGTTCGAGAGCCACCTCGTAACGGGCTAGTCCGTTCATCTGGCAGGCTCCCGCATCCACCAACTTTGGAAAGGCCGTCGTGGACGTTCTTCATGTGATTCTGCAGATCCTGCTGGGCATTACCAGCCTTCTGCTGACCCTGCTCATCCTGCTCCACAAGGGACGCGGCGGCGGCCTGTCGGACATGTTCGGCGGCGGAATGAGCTCGGGATTGTCCTCGTCCGGTGTAGCTGAGCGCAACCTCAACAGGTTCACCATCATCCTCGGAGTCACCTGGGGAGTCGTCATCATCGCCCTCGGCCTCCTGATGCGCTTCACAGGTGTGGCTGACTCCTAACGCTGTCAGAGCCGTATGGCACGAAAAGCCCGGCCCAATCAGGATTCGTTCCTGATTGGGCCGGGCTTTTCCTGCCACCAGGGGAAACTCCGGACTAAACTGTGGCTATCGGATCTAACGGCAGCGCCGCCATTAGTAGCGAGGGAGTTCCCATGGTGCATTCCTCTTCAGGATTCCGCGGCACCCGCGTGGGTGTCATTCAAGGAGCCGGATTGAAGAACCAAGGGGATGATCCTCTCGGGGAGCCCCTGCCGCGTATTTGTGTCCCCTATTGGTGCGCCATGGGACATGAGACGCGGCCTGTTTTTCTTAAGTTGCCGGACGACCAGATTCCGGACGTGTGGGACTGCCGGCAGTGCGGCCGGCCATCGTCGCGCAACCCCGGTGCCGGGCTGCCCGGCGAAGCCCCTGACGAAGGCTTCAAAAGTCATCTGGATTACGTTAAAGAAAGACGCTCCAGCCAGGACGCCGAAGACGTCCTGGCTGGAGCGTTGCGCCGGCTAAGAGCCAGCCGGCGCCTTCCTGACTAGCTGCTCGGGCACGCGTGAGGCTGCGTTTTCGTCAATCAGCCACAGCGTCCGGGACCGGCCTGCCGGCCCGGCCGCCGGCACCTGCACGGGATTGGCTCCGGCCAGGGCCAGGCCCACCGCACCGGCCTTGTCCTCGCCTGCGACCACCATCCACACCTCCGCGGAGGTGTTGATGGCTGGCAGGGTCAGGGAGATGCGCTCGGGCGGCGGCTTGGGGGAGTTGCGGACCCCCACCACAGTCAGTTGCTTCTCGCGGATGCCGCCCTGCTCCGGGAACAGGGACGCAACGTGCGCGTCCGGGCCCACGCCCAGCAGGACGACGTCGAACCGGGGAAGCCGGCCGGGCTCCTCGGGACGGTTGTCCGAAGCATCCGCGGCATGCTCGGCCGCTGCCGCATCGCTGAGGCGTTGTGCGTAGTCCTCTGCAGCCTGTTCCGGCGTTTCAAAGTCATCCGTCGAGCCGGGCACGTGGACGCGCTCGGGATCAGCGTTGATGTGCTTCAGGAGTGCTTCCTGGGCCTGGAGCGCGTTGCGGTCCGGGTCCTGGGAGCCGACGAAGCGTTCGTCGCCCCACCAGAAGTTCACTTTGGCCCAGTCCACGGCGGGAGCGGCAGGGGAGCCGGCTACTGCCTTCAGCGTTCCGATGCCCACCGTGCCGCCGGTAAGCACCACCGTTGCTTCACCGAATCGGTCCTGCACATCCACGAGCTTGGTGATCAGTCGGGCCGCAATGGCGGCCATGAGTACGGAAGAGTCAGGATGGATGCTTACTCTGGGCTCAGCGCTCACTGGGACGGACACTCCTTAGATTGGTACGTGGCAGTCCAATAGTAATCACTTCGCCGAAGACCTCGTCGGGGTCGAGGCGGCGGAGTTCTTCTGCGAGGCAGTCGCGGAGGCTGCGTCGTGGGAGGGAGATGCGTTGTGCGGGTTGGCCGGGTTGGGTGAGTTCGGCGATGGAGAGGCCGGGGCGGAAGAGTTGGACGTCGCCGCTGGTGCGGGTGAGCCGGACCCGGCGGATGCCGGTTCCTGCGGGGTCCGCGACGATGGTGACGGGGGCGTCCAGGGACAGGGTCAGCCAGGCTGCGAGCAGGATGGTGGACGGTGAGTCCGAGGCGCCTTCGACCGCGACGGCGGTGACGGGTGAGGTGTCGGCCTGGTCCAGGACGGCGGCGAGCTGGATGCGCCAGTTCGTCAGCCGGGTCCAGGCGAGGTCGGTGTCGCCGGCCTTGTAGGTGTTCCGGATGTTTTCCAGCGCGACCTGGGGTTCGGCCTCGTTCGCGGAGTCGGTGATCCGGCGGTGCGCGATCCGTCCGATCGAGGTTTCGGACGCGTTCTTCGGTGCCCCGTGCGGCCACCAGGCCACGATCGGGGCGTCGGGCAGCAGCTATCCAACCGGCTGCCATCCGCCGAGAAAGGAGCGG
>NZ_PJMC01000025.1 GCF_002892795.1 Arthrobacter sp. AFG20
ACCACCCAAACCAACGTTCAGGATCGCTCCGGAGCAACTTTTCAAACTTACCCGGCTTCACTCCCCGATGCAAATCCGTGTTTCAGGATCCTCACCGGCAGGAAAACCAGCCCCACCACACTCAAGCGACCTCAAAAGTCACCAGATCATGGTCTTGATTTCGGGGATTTGGCCGCCCGCGGTTACCAGCTCTTCGCTGTCTCCCTCGCGGCGACTTAGAAAACAATACACCCGCTGCCGCCGCACCGCAAACCGCCCTCCCAAGAGCATGGGATCCCCGCGTTTCCGCGGCGGAATGGTGCGCGAGGGCACCTTGGTGAGCCTCCGGCGTCGTCATTCCGTTCTGTGTGGTGCGTCACCCACACCCAGCTATTGCCGTAAACGAGCCCGGTTAACGCAAAAGAGGGCCGGCAACCATGTGGTTGCCGGCCCTCCTCAAGCAGCTGGAATCAGCGGTGCTGAATTACCAGGAAGACTTGGTGATGCCCGGGAGCTCACCGCGGTGAGCCATGTCGCGGAAGCGAACACGGGAGATACCGAACTTCTGGAAGGTACCGCGCGGACGGCCGTCGATGATGTCGCGGTTACGCAGACGGATCGGGGAGGCGTTGCGGGGCAGCTTCTGCAGGCCGAGGCGTGCAGCTTCGCGTGCTTCGTCAGTCGCGTTCGGATCAACCAGGGTCTTCTTCAGCTCGAGGCGCTTTGCAGCGTAACGCTCAACGATGACCTTGCGCTGCTCGTTGCGAGCAATCTTGGACTTCTTAGCCATGTGTTTAGCGCTCCTCTCGGAATTCGACGTGCTGGCGGATCTTGGGGTCGTACTTCTTCAGGACCAAACGGTCCGGATCGTTACGACGGTTCTTACGGGTTACGTAGGTGTAACCCGTGCCCGCGGTCGACTTGAGCTTGATGATCGGACGTACGTCCTTGTCCTTTGCCACTAGAGCTTCACTCCTCGTGCCAGGATGGCGGCGACGACAACGTCGATGCCGCGTACGTCGATGGTCTTAATGCCCTTTGCAGAGACCTGCAGAGTGACATTACGGCGCAGGGACGGAACCCAGTAGCGCTTCTTCTGGATGTTCGGGTCGAACCGGCGCTTGTTGCGGCGGTGCGAGTGCGAAATGCTGTGTCCAAAGCCCGGCTCGGCTCCGGTCACCTGGCAGTGTGCTGCCATGACGACTCTCCTCTGAAAATGAATGAAACGGCTGGCAGAGTTCTGCTTCACCGTGCGGCAGGCGGCGTCCGCATCCAGCCTCACGCGCCCGCACGTTTCAACACCGGCGAACCGGGTTTACTGCGGCGGAATACGATGAACCACGAACACCTGGCAATGGAAGCCACTGCGAAGTGCCGGGATACTGGGCGAATACAGGAATGCACGCAACTTGAGCCCCTAACTACCGGCCTCCAGGACTGTGAATACTGCCAACAGCCACCGCAAGCCGGAGCAATTGCACACGCTCCGCGCCACCTAGCGCCAACCAAGTCTACGAGACACCCGAATTAAAGACCAATCCGGGGGAAACGGTGCTATAAGGCAGCCCCGGGCCTCCGGGACCGGCGGCCCTCCGACCGCCCGTCGTCGCCAGGGCCGCCCCGCCGTCGAGGGCCTTCTTCCAAGACATATCCGGAAAGAAGGCTCTTCACAGCAAAGTCAAAGGGTCGCGGCGGAATCTTGAGCCATGAACACACAACTCCTGCCCTCCCCCGGGACCGGCACCCCGATGCGCCCGGCCCACGGGCCTGCTCCGGTTCGGGAGGCCGGCCGTTTCGCCAGCCAGCACCGGCGCAGGCTCCTCCGCGCCGATGTCCTGACGGTGACGGCCTGGTCCTCGTTGGCCGCTGCGGTCGCTCTCTGGCTTGCCGACGGGGGCCTGACGGCGGCGTCTTCGCCGGCGGGCATGATCACGGCGCTGGGCATTGTCGCGGGCCTTGCCGGCATGGACCTGGTACTGCTCATGCTGCTGCTGGCCGCCAGGATTCCCTTCATTGACGGCGCGGTAGGGCATGACCGGGCGCTGGAGTTTCACCGGAAGCTAGGGAAACCCTCGCTGTACCTGCTGCTGGCCCACGGACTCCTCATCGCGGTGGGCTACGGCATGGCAGAAGGGCTCGACCCGGTCAGTGAAGCCGTGGCGCTCTGGGTGCTGATTCCCGACATGTGGCTCGCCTTCATCTCCCTGGCCCTCTTCATCGCGGTTGTGGTCACCTCCCTGGTGGCGGTCCGCAGGCGGTTCCCGTATGAATTCTGGTACGCCGTGCATCTGCTCACCTATGGTGCCGTGCTCACCTCGCTGCCGCACCAGTTCAGCGTGGGCGGTCTGTTCGCCGTCGGAACCTGGCAGCGCTGGTACTGGCTCGGCATCTGCATCGCCACCGGGGCCGCCCTGCTTTACTACCGGGTCATCCAGCCTGTGCGGGCAACCTTCAGGCACCAGCTCACGGTTGAGCGCGTCACCTCTGTGGCCCCCGGGGTGGTCAACATCGAAATGAGCGGCCTGCAGGTCGGCTCGCTGGCCGGCAACGGCGGGCGGTTCTTCATCTGGCGCTTCCTCGCCCCCGGGCTGTGGTGGCATACGCACCCCTTCAGCCTGTCAGCAGAGCCGGTGCGGAAAGGACCTGATGGGCACGGGCGGCTGCGGATCACGGTTCGTGATCTCGGCCGGGGCTCCGCGCAACTGCTAAGGCTGCGACGCGGAACGAAGGTGGCCGTCGAGGGGCCCTACGGACTTTTCAGCTCCGCAGCTCGCAGCAGGGACCGCGTGGTCATGATCGGCGCCGGAATCGGCATTACGCCATTCCGGGCCCTCCTGGAGACCACCCCTTTCGCCCCAGGCCAGGCCACGGTCCTGCTCCGCGGGCACAGCAACCAGGAGCTCTACCTGGGCGAGGAAATCCTCGAACTGTGCCGGCAGCGCGGCGCCACCCTGTTCCACCTGACCGGCGGACGCGATCCCGCCTCACCCGACAGCTGGCTTCCGGCCTCCGAGCACCGGGCCGGGTACGCGCTGGCGGACTACGTTCCGGAAATCGCCCACGCCGACGTCTATGTATGCGGGCCCTCCCGGTGGGCAGGCAACGTCCTGAACGCCGCCCGCGCCTCCGGCGTCAAGGAAGGTCAACTCCATCACGAAAGGTTCGACTGGTGAGAATCAGAGCAGCAGTTTCAGCAGCCCTGGCTTCGGCCGGCATCCTCCTGGTCGGCTGGCAATCAGGTGTCCATGGGGCCGATACCCGCAGCGCGATCGCGGCCGCAGCAACGGGAAATCAGGCTTCGGGGACGGGAACCACTGGCAGCAGCGGTGCGGCGTCGTCCGAATCCGCGGCGTCGTCCGCGACGACCGGCGGTTCCGGGACGACGGGCAACTCGGGAGCGACGGGCGCATCCGGAGCCGCCGGTGCGGCGGCGAAGGCCGGCGGCACGTACGACGGCGATGTGGTCCAGACCCGCTTCGGCACCGTGCAGGTCCAGATCACAGTGAAGGCCGGGCAGGTCACCGACGTCACGGCCCTGAAACTCACCGACGCCGAGGGCCGGTCCGTGCAGATCAGCAACTATGCCGCCCCGGTTCTTCGCGACGAGGTGCTTCAGGCACAGTCCGCCGACGTGCAGACCGTGGGCGGCGCCACCGTGACCAGCGACGCTTACCTCACCTCCCTCCAGGCGGCCCTCGATGCAGCAAACCTCTGAGACCCCGCACCGGCTCCGTGCCCGGACCTTCACCTGCATGGGAACTGTCATCAGCCTGACTGTCCCGACGGACGCACACAAAGCACCCCAGGCGGCGGCGGATGAGCTGGAAGCGGCGACCGCCGTCGTCGAACGCCTGTTCACGGACCTGGACAGCATCTTCAGCCTCTACCGCCCCGATTCGGAGGCGAGCCGGCTGGTGCGCGACGAACTCGCGCTGCCGGAGGCGTCGGCAGAAATGCGGGCGCGGTATGAGGAGGCAGCCGAGTGGAGGCTCCTCACCGAGGGGGCGTTCACGGCGGAACGCCCGGACGGGGCGCTGGATCTCTCCGGAATCGTTAAGGGGCACGCCATCCGGGAAGCCGGCATGTCGCTGCTGGCGCTCGGCATGGCCAACTGGTGCCTGAACGCCGGCGGGGACGTGCTGGTCAGCGGCTCCCCCAATCCCGGCACCGATGTGCCCTGGCGGGCGGGAATCGTTGACCCGGCGGACCGGAGGACCCTGCTCGCCGGATTCCCGCTGGGCGGGGCGGCACTGGGTTCGCCTCCGCAGAGTTTGTCTCCATCCGGTCCGGCTCCGCTGGGTGAAATGACGGCCGACGGCGGGACCCGGGCGGCGCTGGCCACCTCCGGTTCCGCTGAGCGCGGGGACCACATCTGGAGTGTCACGGCCGGGGCCGCGGAATTCCGGCAGGTTTCCGTCGCCGCAGCGGACGTGGTCATGGCCGATGTGCTGGCAACCGCGATCGTGGCGGGCGGGGTTCCCATGCTCAACCGCGCCACCGCCATGTGGGACATCGAGGCGCTGGCCGTCCGCGCAAATGGTGAGCTGCTGGCGACGGGCGGGTTCCGGCGGTAGTTTCGGCTCGAACCGGGACCGAACCGGGCGGCGGGCCCTGCCCGCTTAGAACTGGTCTAGAGCCGGGTGAGCTGCGCGTACCTGGGGTGGAGATTGTCACCGGAGGACTTACCCGTGACCCGCCGGACCACCCACGGTGCGGCGAATTCCCGGACCCAACGGGCGTTAGCCCGCAGCGCCTCCGCCTTGCTGAGCTCCGGGACGGGGGTCATCGGCGGGACCTCGATGGAGTGCTCGTGCTCGAGGACCGTCAGGACACGCTTGGCCATGTTCGCGTGCCCGGCGGCGGACATGTGCATCCGGTCCTTGGCCCACATGCCCCAGTCGTAGTACTCGTTGAAGCGCCAGTAGTCCACCAGCAGGGCGCCGTGGTCCCCGGCTATGCCCCGCACGAGTTCGTTGTAGATGGCCGTACGCCCCCGCATGGTGCCGAAGACCTTCGAGCCCCGCGCGTCGAAGCCCGTGAACAGCACCACGGTGGCACCCGTGGCTGCGAGCTTCCCGACGGCTTTTTCGTAGTCCGCGAGCAGGTCGTCGATGTCGATCTTGGGCCGGAGAATGTCGTTGGCACCGGCGTAAAGGGTCACCAGTGTGGGATTGAGCGCGATGGCGGCGTCCACCTGCTCGGCCAGGATCTGCCGCAGCTTGCGGCCGCGGATGGCAAGGTTGGCATAGCCGAAGCCGGGGTCAGCCACGGCCAGTTGCTCCGCCACCCGGTCAGCCCAGCCACGGAGCCCGTTGGGCCGCGCCGGGTCGTCGTCGCCGACGCCCTCCGTGAACGAATCTCCGAGGGCAACATAGCGGGCCGTGAAATCCATGGGAGCAAGTCTGCCACCCGTTGCCGGGAGCAACCAAGACGGGTCCGTGTGCACAGCTGCTGCCGGGTGACTGCCTGGGTGCTGCTACTGCTGCCGCTCGCGGAGGATCCAGTGATTGCTGTCCAGGCGGGCCACAATCTTTTCGCCGATGCGGGCGAGGTCCGCAACATCACGCTCAGTCAGGGCGTCGAGGAACAGCGAGCGCACGGATTCGACGTGTCCCGGGGCCAGTTCAACGATGGTGGCGATGCCCTGTTCGGTGAGGTGCGCGGTGGTGACGCGTGCGTCGCCGGGATGCGGCCGGCGTTCCACCCAGCCGCGGTTCTGGAGTTTGGTAACCACATGGGAGAGCCGGGAGAGGGAGGCGCTGGTCCGCGCCGCCAGCTCGCTCATCGGCAGGAAGCGCCCCTCGGCCTCGGAAAGCATCGCCAGCACGTTGTAGTCGAACAGCGACACTTTGCCGGCAGCATGCAGCTGGGTATCGAGCGACGCGGGCAGCATGGTGTTGATGCTCAGCAGGGCAAGCCATGCCCGGCGTTCATTGGCGTTGAGCCAGCGCGGTTCGGTCATTACTCCATCCTAGGAGAACTGACGCTTGACGGTTCAAGGCTGGTTCCGGCGGCGGCGAGTCGCCGGGCGGCCAAGGCTCTGGCGGTAGGCTGGCGGTCATGTACGTAGTTTCCCTGACCTACAAAGTTGCCCAAGAGATCGTGGACCAGCACCTGGATGCCCACGTGGACTGGCTGAAGGCTGCCTTCGACGAGGGCGTCTTCATCGCCGCCGGGCGCAAGGTACCGCGCACGGGAGGCGTGCTGCTCTCCAGGGCAGACCGTCCAACGCTCGACGGGTCCTTGGCCAAGGACCCGTTCAATGTGCACGGCGTCGCCGACTTCGAGGTCATGGAATTCGCCGCAAACCGCACTGCGCCCGGGTTCGAGAACCTGCTGGACTAGCCTGCGCGTCCGCGACCGTCCGGCTCCATCAGCTTTTTCAGGCCGCCTTTCCGCGGAACCTTTACCGGCTGCGGCCACCGGGGGCTAAGGTTGTCGCCCAGTGTGACGCCACGCAGCTTCCGGCCAAACAGCGGCAGCACCCAGTCATTCATCCAGCGCCGCTGCCGGCGCTCCCAGTCGCGGAGAGTCACCTTGGCTGGTGGCTCCCATTCCTTGAGGGTGATCTTGTGCGGCACGCCGAGGTGGTCGAGGACCTGGGCCGCGAGGTACTTGTGCCCGGCCTTGGACATGTGCAGCCGGTCGGTGTCCCACATCCTGTGGTCGTGGAAGGCTTCGAAACACCAGTAGTCCACGAGGACAGCCCCGTATTTGGCGGCGAGCTCCCGGACTCGCCGGTTGTACAGGGTGTTGCGCTTCTTCAGCGGCTCGAGCACCGCGGACACTTTGACGTCGAACCCCGTGAACAGGACCAGTGTGGCGCCGGTGGCCGTCAGCCGGGCCACCAGTTCCTCGTACTGGGCCAGGAGCTGGTCCATGTCCGTGCCGAAGTCCAGGATGTCGTTGCCGCCGGCATAGAGGGTGATGAGTGTGGGCTCCATGGCGATCGCCTGCTCCAGTTGCTCATCCACGATGTGGCGCAGCCGCTTGCTCCTGATGGCCAGGTTGGCGTAATGCCAGCCGGGTTCTGCCTTGGCCAGCTTCTCCGCCACACGGTCCGCCCAGCCCCGCACCCCGTTCGGCAGCCTGGAACTCCGGTCGCCCACGCCCTCGGTGAACGAGTCCCCCAGGGCAACGAACACCCGCCGCCTGCCCCGGTCCGGAAGCAAAGGAGAGTCACCCACCCGGACAAGGTACACACGCGGAGCAACACCTGGGGAAACACCAGATGAACGTCGCCGCCCCGACATTGCAACTGAGGAAGCGTCCGGGTCCAAGCGACAAAACCTGAGGAAGCGTCCGGATCCAAGCGACGAAACCTGAGGAAGCATCCGGGAGGGTCGGCGGTGGCGGCGGAGGCGGACCGCACGACGGCGCAGATAAGGTCAGAGCTCGGCCTTGCCCTGCCGCCAGTACCCCATGAACGCCACCTGCTTCCGGTCGATCCCGACGTCGCGGACCAGGTAGCGCCGCATCTCCTTGATAACCCCGGCTTCCCCGGCGATCCATGCGTAGAACGGCAGGGCGCCGGCAGGCTTGTCGGGGTTCTTCGTGGCGCTGACCGCGGCGGCACCGAGACGGGCCGGGGTTTCCCAGAGGATCTCCTGGTCAACGTTCACGTCGTCGGGCTCCGGGCCGGCGGCGTCAGCGGACTTGATGCCCACCCAGCCCGGCACGGGGACAGCCGCGCGCACCGCCTCCTGCAGGAGCTCGCCGTGCGGCCGGGATCTGCCGATCGAGGCGCCGCGTGCCAGCCAGGTGATTTCGACGTCGGCCGCCGTTTCCAGGTCCAGGAAGTCACCGGCCTCCGGCACTTCCAGGAAGGCATGCCCGGTCATGTAGCCGGGCAGGCTTTCGAGAATGGCGCTGATCGCTGGGACAGCCGTCTCGTCGCCGGCCAGGAGCACATGCCCGGCCAGGCCCGGCCGCCATTCGATGCCCGAATACGTCTCTGCGGTGACGCAGTGCGCCGCCCGGTTGTTCGGCCCGATCAGGGCGAGGGCGTCGCCCGGCTTGGCCGTGAGCGCCCAGTTCGCCGCGGGACCGCCGTTGCCATCGGCGTCGAAATGCATCACGAAGTCGACGTCGATCTCCGGGTAGACGGCGTCCAGCCGGGCCTGCCGGACGGTGTAGGTGCGCATGGAGCCGCGGGTGGCCGGATCCATGGCCAGCCACTCCTGGTACCAACCGCTCTCCTCCATCCGGAACTTTGGCAGCGGAAGCCGGCTGCCGTCCGGCGCCAGCGACGGGATCATGAGTTTGATGCGCAGGTCCAGGCTGTCCCCGTGGACACCGAAGTCGCGCAGCGAGTAGCCGCCGAACGTCACGCGCCGGAAGTTCGGGCTCAGCTCCTGCACGGCCGAGACGGTGACATCAAACGCGAGGGTCATCGGCTCGGTGGCGAGGCCGGGACGGTCCGCGATGGAGGTGCGGGCGGAACCATTCTGTTTTGCACTCATGAGGCCATCTCCAGGGTCGGGGTCGGAACTTTTGGGTCGGCGTGGTGCCTGCCGAGGGGGATGACCAGCGGAGTGCCGGACACCGGGTCCGGCACCACCCGGGAGTCCAGCCCGAAGACGTTCCGCACCAGCTCCTCGGTAATCACGCTGGACGCTGCGCCCTCGGCGACGATCTGCCCGGCCTTCAGGGCGATGACATGGTCGGCGTACCGCGCCGCGAGGTTGAGGTCGTGCAGCACAATCGCCACGGTCGTGCCGCGCTGGCGGTTGAGGTCGGTGACCAGGTCCAGCACCTCAACCTGGTGCGCCAGGTCCAGGTAAGTGGTGGGCTCGTCGAGCAGCAGCACGTCCGTTTCCTGGGCGAGCGCCATGGCAATCCACACCCGCTGGCGCTGTCCGCCGGAGAGTTCGTCGACGTTCCGCCCGGCGAGCTCCAGCGTTTCGGTGGCTTCCAGCGCGCGCTGCACGGCGGCGTCGTCCCTCTCCGACCAGCTGCGGAAGAAGCCTTGGTGCGGGTACCGCCCGCGCCCCACCAGGTCTCGCACGGTGATGCCGTCCGGCGCCGTCGGGTGCTGCGGGAGCAGGCCAAGGGTGCGTGCCAGTTCGCGCGCCGGGCGGGTGTGGATGTCCTTGCCGTCGAGGGTGACCGTGCCGCCGGCCGGCTTCAGGAGCCGGGACAGCCCCCGCAGCAGCGTGGATTTTCCGCAGGCATTGGCGCCCACGATCATGGTCACCCTACCCTCGGGAATCTCCGCCGTGAGGTTTTCCACGACCCGGCGCTGGTCGTACTGCAGGGTGAGGTCCCGGGCATGCAGAACAGCCATCAGGCATCCTTTCGGTTGGACGTGACCAGGAGCCACAGCAGGAACGGGGCCCCGAGGGCGCCGGTGACGACGCCGACCGGCAGGACGGTGCCGTCCAGCAGCAGCGGGGCGATATTGGCGGCGAAATAGTCCGCCGCCAGGACGATCAGGGCGCCCACCAGGGCCGACGCCGGGAGGCTGGCGCGGCCGGTGAAGCGGCGCGCGATGGGGCCGGCCAGAAAGGCGACGAACGCCACCGGCCCGGCGGCCGCCGTCGCCACTGCGGCGAGCGCGACGGCGGTGAGCACCAGACCCAGCCGGGTCGCGGCCACGCGGATGCCGAGTCCCGCGGCGGCGTCGTCCCCCAATTCGAGGATGCGCAGCGGTCCGGCCAGCAGTGCGGCGACCGGGACCAGGACCACCAGCGTCAGGGCCAGCACGCCCGCACGGTCCCAGCTGGCGGAGTTAAGCGAGCCGTTGATCCAAATCAGCGCCTCCGCGGCGGTGCGGATGTCGGCCCGGGTCATGAGGAAGCTGACCATGGCGTGCAGCGCGGCGGCGATGCCCACGCCGGCAAGGACGAGGCGGTTGCCGGCCGCGTTCCCGCGGTTGCCGCCGCCGAGACCCAGGGAACCGGTGCGGGAGATGCCGTAAATCAGCGCTGCCACGGCCATCCCACCGCCGAGCGCAGACCCGGACACCACGGCACCGGAGGCCCCGAACACCACGATGGCCAGTACCGCTGCAGCGCTGGCGCCATAGCTGATGCCGATCACGTCCGGGCTGGCCAGCGGGTTGCGGAGCATGGTCTGGAACAGCGCGCCCGAGAGCCCGAAGGCCACCCCGATCAGCGTGCCGATGACTGCCCGTGGCAGCTTGGCCTCCATCACGATGAAGCTGGCGCCGGGGATCTTCTCGCCGCCGGTGAAGTGGGTGGCGAGGATTTTGAAGAAGTCGGGGATGGTCACGGTGTAGCTGCCCAGCAGGATGCTGGCGGCCAACAGAAGCACGACGCCGGCGGCCAGTACCGCCGTCCGGTTCAGCAGGCACCGGCTCAGCAGGCTCCGCCCCCGGTTCGAAGCGCGAACGGGCAGATAAGGCCCTGTTTCAGCGGTTTTGAGGGCATTATCTGCCCGTTCCCGCATCCTGGTGTTCACGTCGAAGGTCACAGGCCTGCCGCCTTGCCGCGGCGGACCAGCCAAACGAAGACGGGCGCGCCGACCAGGGCGGTCATGATGCCGGCCGGAACCTCGCCGGGAAGCAGGACTACGCGGCCCACGATGTCTGCCACCAGCAGCAGCACGGGTGCGAGCACGGCGGAGAACGGCAAAATCCAGCGGTAGTCGGGGCCGGTCAGGGAGCGGACGGCGTGCGGAACAACGAGGCCCACGAATCCGATGGGGCCTGCCAGCGCGGTCGCCGAACCGCACAGCAGGACGATGCCCAGCGCGGTGACCGCCCGCGCCAGGCCGACATTTTGGCCCAGGCCGCGGGCGACGTCCTCGCCGAGCGCCAGGCTGTTGAGGACCCTTCCGGCCACAAGCACGATCAGTGCCCCCACGACGAGGAACGGCAGCCCGGGCAGCACCACGGACCAGTCGCGCCCCGCAATGCCACCCACCTGCCAGAAGCGGAAACGGTCCAGGGTGTCCTGGCTGGATACCAGGATGACGTTCATCAGCGAGAACAGCCCCGCGCTCAGTGCGGCGCCCGCCAGGGCGAGCTTGACCGGCGTCGCACCGTCCCGGCCCATGGACGCGATGAGGTAAACGACGACGGCGGCAGCGGCCGCGCCGATGAACGCGAACCAGATGTAGCCGGTCAGGGAGGAGACGCCGAAGACGTAGATCCCGGTGACCACGGCAAGCGCGGCACCGGCGTTGACGCCGATGATGCCCGGGTCGGCCAGCGGGTTGCGGGCGACGCCCTGCATGGCTGCGCCCGCCAGGCCCAGCGCTGCACCGGCGAGCAGGCCGAGGACGGTCCGCGGGATCCGGGCGTGCACCACGGCATGGTCGCCGTCCGCCGGGTTGAACCGGATCAGGGCCTCCGAGACGGTTTCCAGGGGCAGGCCGCGGGCGCCGACGGCAAGTGAGGCGCAACAGACAACAACGAGCACGACGACGGCGGCCAGCAGCCAGGCGGCGCGCGGCCCGGGGACCTTGCGCGCGGGCTGGGCGCGAACGGACAGTTGTGCCCCCTCAGCTGCGGCCGCAGGCGCCCCAAGTGTACGTTCGCGCCGGGTGGTGGGCGCCGGCGCCGTGCTCGGTGTCATGGGAAGTTGCCTGTCTAGACCGCGTCGGCGGCCTTCGCCAGCTGCGGCAGGAACGTGTCCAGCGACCACGGCAGGCTCAGCGGCGAGGAGGCCGAGATGGACAGGGTGAGCGTGTTGTCCGAGTCGGCGACCATGGCACCGTTCTTGACGGCCGGGATCTGGCCCAGCAGCGGGTCCGACTTGATGGAATCGGTGGTCTTGGCGTCCGGAACCCAGGTCACGAAAATGTCGGACTCGAGTTCGTTGGCCTTCTCCGCCGACCACTCGATGAAGAATTCCTTGGATCCCTTCGAGTTCTCCTCCACCACCGGGGCAAGCTTCATGCCGATCTCGCTGAGGAAGCGCGGACGGTTGTCGTTGGCGGTGTACACGTTCACGCCGTCGCTCTTGGCCGGCTCGAGGTTTCCGTAGATGAAGCTCTTTCCCGCGAGCTGCGGGTAGGCAGCGACCTTGTCCTTGACGGTGGCCTCGGTGTCGGCGATCAGCTTCGTGGCTTCGGCTTCCTTGCCCAGCGCCTTGCCGATGATGCTCGTGGAGTCCTGCCAGGAGGTGCCGTAGGCCAGCTCGGGATGCGCAACCACGGGGGCGATTTCGCTGAGCTTCTTGTAGTCCTCTTCCGTCAGGCCGGAGTAGGCACCCAGGATGACGTCCGGATTGAGCTTGGCGATCTCAGTGAAGTTGATGCCGTCGGCCTCGGAGAACTGGACCGGCGCCTTGTCCGACCCGAAGCCGGCGCCGAGCTCCTCCAGCGCGGCGTCCTTCCACGGCGTCGAGCCCTTGGCGTTGCCGCCCCACTCGTTCTTGGGCACGCCCACCGGAACCACGCCCAGCGCGATGGCAACGTCGTCGTTGACCCAGGAGACCGTGACGACGCGCTTGGGCTGCTCCTTGATGGTGGTTTCGCCAAAGACGTGCTTGATGGTGACCGGGAACTGCGCACTGGCGGATGAAGTGGCGCTGGCTTCCGAAGCAGAAGAAGCGGCCGGCCCGGTGGAGCATGCGGCCAGGGAGAGCGCCGCGGCGGCGAGGACGGCGGTGGCCTTGCCGGCGGTCTTGAGGAGGGAGCGGCGTGTGGTGCCAGCGGCAGCGGTGCCGCCGGTAACGGCGGACCAGCCGGGGAAGAGGGGGGAAGTCACGGAACTCCTTAGGTGAATGAAGCGAACCTAAGTAAGGCTAGCCTATCCTTTCGTGCATTACGAAAGGTTTGCGTCACGTAATTGCCCCGAGTGGCCAGAGTTACTGTAAACGGCCTTGCCAGCAAAGGGTGAACAATGGTTCACTTGAAGGAGTAAACGCCCGTTCACCCGCTCGGGCACATACCCTCCACAAAGGCCTGCCGCGCACATGACAGCACCCCCTTCCCCTGCACTCTCTGCCCCGAAGCCGACCCGCAGCCCGTCCGCCATCACCACCGTCCTTGCGCTCAGCGGCACGCTCGTGGCACTCATGCAGACCCTGGTGGTGCCGCTGCTGCCCGACTTTCCGCGGATCCTGTCGGTCACTCCAGACGACGCGTCCTGGCTGGTGACCGCCACGCTCCTGGCCAGCGCCGTCGCCACTCCGATCGTGTCCCGCAGCGCCGACATGTACGGCAAGCGGAAGATGATGGTTATCTGCCTGGCCATCATGGTGGCCGGTTCGGTCATGGCCGCCCTGGGCGGGACCTTCCTGTGGCTGATTATCGGGCGGGCGCTTCAGGGGTTCTCCGCGTCACTGATCCCGGCGGGCATCAGCATCATGCGCGATGAACTGCCCAAGGAAAAGATGGGCTCCGCGGTGGCACTCATGAGCGCCACCCTTGGCATCGGCAGCGCCATGGGCCTGCCGCTCGCCGGCCTGCTCTATGAAAGCCTCGGCTGGACGTCAATTTTCTGGGTCTCCGCGGCCGCCGGCGCGCTGCTGCTGCTGGCGGTTGTGCTCGTGGTTCCGGAGTCCAAGGTGCGCACTCCCGGCCGCTTCGACTACGCGGGCGCGCTGGTGCTCTCCGCCGCGCTGGGATCACTGCTGCTGGCCATTTCCAAGGGCGGCGCCTGGGGCTGGGGCTCGGAACCCGTGCTGCTGCTGTTCCTCGCGGCGGCGCTGCTGCTGGCCGCCTGGATTCCCTACGAGCTCAGGGTGGGCCAGCCCATGGTGGACCTTCGCACCACGGCGCGGAGGCCTGTCCTGATGACCAACCTCGCGTCGCTGCTGATCGGTTTCGCGATGTTCGCCAACATGCTCCTCACCACCCAGCAGCTCCAGCTCCCCGCCGCCACTGGCTACGGGTTTGAACTGAGCGTCATCACGGCAGGCCTGTGTATGGTGCCCTCCGGGCTGGCCATGGTGGTGTTCGCCCCGGTGTCCGGCGGCATCATCCGACGCTTCGGCGGCAGGTCCGCCCTGATGACGGGAGCGGCCGTGATGATCGTCGGGTACGTGGGCCGGGTCTTCTTTTACGACTCCATCACCTGGGTAATCATTGGTTCCACCGTGGTGAGCGTCGGCACGGCCATTGCCTATGCCGCCATGCCGACGCTGATCATGGGCGCCGTCCCGATCACGGAGACCGCCTCCGCCAACGGCCTCAACAGCCTGGTCCGCTCTATTGGCACGTCGACCTCCAGCGCCGCCGTCGCCGCAGTACTGACCTCGGTCACCATTCCGCTCGGCGCCGCCCGGTTGCCCTCGTTCGATGCGTTCCGGGATGTGTTCTGGATGGCCGCGCTGGCTTCCGCCGCCTCCGTTCTCGCCGCCATTTTCATTCCGCGCATCACCAGCCACCGCCCCGCCGCGCCGGCAGCAGCAGAACTGGTGGTGCAGGGGCGCGTCCTGGCACCCGACCACCGCCCGCTCACTCCCGCCGTCGTCACCGTCCTCCAGACGAAGGGCGAGCCGGTCGACTGGAGCCGGGTGGACACTGACGGCAACTATTCGGTGGCGCTGCCTGGCGCCGGGAAGTACCTCGTGGTGGCCAACGCGGCGGGCTGGGCGCCGATGGCCGAGGTCTTCGATTTCGACGGGCGCACGCTGAGGCAGAACTTCCTCCTGCAGGAGCGGCTGGAAATCAGGGGCCGGGCGGCCATCGGCCGCGAGCCCGTGACCGGCGCCGTCGTGACGCTGCTGCACGCCACCGGGGAGCATGTGGACACCGCAAGGACGGACGACGACGGCGTGTACACGCTTCCGCTGCCCGCCGCCGGACGCTACATAGTGGCTATGCTTCATCCCGTGACTCATCAAGCCGTGGCGCGGAAGCTCGCCGTCGACAACCGGTCCGTGACCGTGGACCTAGCCGCTGAACGCGTCCCTCAAGTGAACAGCGCAGAAGGGATCGGCGGGGAGCCGGTGCGCGCATGAGCAGCCCCAGCCAGGAAACCATCCTCACCGCGGCCGGGCGACTGTTCGGCGAACGCGGCTACCGGGCCGTGACCGTCCGCGACATCGCCGCGGAGGCCGGGGTTTCGGCGGCCCTGGTGATGAAACTGTTCATCTCCAAGGCCAAGCTGTTCGCGGCGGTGCAGCCGGACGAGTCGCTGCTCACCGAACTGACCGTGCCGGCCTCCGAGCTCGGCGGCGCCCTGGTCTTCCGCGTGCTGATGCGGCGGGAACGCGGCATGCACGAGCCGTGGGCCATTATTCCGATAAATGTTCACGATGCCCCGGATCCCGAAGCGGCGCGGAACGAGCTGCGCGAACGCTACGTCGGCAGCATCGCACAGCTGATCGGGGATACGACGCCGGACCGCCGCTACGCGTCGACTGTCACCGCGCTGATGACCGGCTTCGGCGAAACCGTGCGGACCCTGGGACTCTTCGACGGCTGGGACTTTGACGAGCTGGTGGCCTACTACGGCGGGATCGTGCAGGCGCCGATCGACGCCTGCACGGCCGCACATTCCTAACGCCCCCTGAACGCGGACCCCCTGGTTCAGCCCAGCTCAACCAGCGGAGGTTAGCTAGCTGTACGAGATGCTCAGCAGCAGCGCCTTGAGGGCCTGCCCCTCGGCGCCTGCCAGCCAGGACTTGGCCGCGGCGTCATTGGTGAAGGGCTTCTCGATGAACTTCACATCAGCCAGGATGACGCCGTCCCCGGCGCGGATGATGCCGTCGAGGGCCGATCCCTGCCCCGGCTGGGGCACCCCTGCCGCCAGGTGCATCCGGTAGGTCGCGTTGCCGTCCATCCGGTCCACGTAGAACCCGTAGTGGGCGGCCGGGGCGGGTTGCGCCGCGAGTCCCGGAACCGGCGCGGACTCGTAGACTGTGCGGGTCACCGGGTGGGAGACGCCGTCGGCGACCCGTCCGGAGTACACGGTGGCCTGCTCGGTGCCGCTCGTGTCGACAACTGTGGCCGTGGCCGAGTCCGTCGGTGACCCGGCACCGGTGAAGAGCTCAACCTTCCAGTCGGCCGGGTACTTGAAGGACACATGGCCGTTCGGGAACGTGTACGTCTTCAGCTCGGCAGGTGCCGGAGCTGACGACGGCGTGGTCCCCGGCGTCGCCGCACCGCCGGGGCCGGCAGCGGCGGAGACTGAAGGGCTCGGTGACGCCGGTGCCGTCGCGAAAGCTGCCGCGGACGATGAAGACGGGGCCGCCGACACCACGGCCCCGCAGCCAGCCAGGGAGAGGGCGGCGGCAGCAGCAAGGACAGAGACGAGGGGGGCGCGGGACGCAGGGCGCATGAGGGTGCCTTTCATGATGACGCCGCCAAGCTCACAGGGCTGCTCTGCCCGCCGCATGGGAGTGTCCATGACCCTGTGGAGCGTTTAGCGAAGACTGGTGGAGTCACCACAGTGGCACGCCAAAACGGTACGCCACTAGGGCCAGCCCAATAAATCCATCGATTTGTTATAAACCACGCGAAAGCGTTATGGACTAGCGCAGCACGATATCGACGGGATTGGCCTCGGACCGCCACTGCCCTTCTGTACCCGGTTTCGGGGTGATAACGGGGGCGGTGAGCACGCCGGAGCGGTTGGTGCGCCTGTCCCGCAGAATCTCCGTGACCGAGCCAAGGTGCCGGGACAGGTCGATGACGTTCTCCGGTGCCGCTAGGAGCAGCTGGAAGCCAAACTCGTGCAGCGCCTTGATGCCCGCCCCGGCGAATTCCTCGGAGGCCAGCACGAAGGCCTCGTCCATCATCACTGTGCCGTACGTGGTGAAGCCCTGCTCGGCGATGCCCAGCTGGTAACTCAGCGCCGCGGCCATGATGAACGCGGTGAACCGCTGTCGTTCACCGCCGGACATGGAGCCGGTGTCGGCGTGCATGAACACGTCTGTGCGCTTGCCGCCCTTCTTCCCGGGGGCGTCCACTTCGCGGTGCTCCTTGCACTGGATGAAGAGGTGGCCTCGCACATCCAGCACCTCGGCCCGCCAGCGCCGGTCCTCGGGAGTCTGCGACCCCAGCCGCTTCACCAGCGTCTCCAGTGACTTGTATCGGGCGGTCAGTTCGGCGTCGTCGTTCTGGCCGGTGTGGGCGGTGTCCGTCCTGCCGTGCCGGGTGTGCCGGGTCTTCAGCGCGTTCTGGATGGCGTCCTTGAACTGCTTGGCCGTGGCCGGCAAGGTTTGCTTGATGTCGAGTTCCAGGTAGCTGCCCTCGTGGAAATTCACCTCGGACAGGATCCCGTTCAGCGGCAGGATCCTGCTGGTGATGGAACGTCGCTCCTCATCCAGCAGGTGGAGCAGGGTGCTGAACGACTCGTGCGTGCGCTGGTTGAAGAACTGCCGGAACTCGGCCTCCTGCGCGGGAAGCCCGTCATTGATGATTGCGTGATACCGGGCCTCGAACTCGCCGACGGCACCGATGGACGTGCCATGGTCGGCCGAAATGGCGGTGCCCCAGTCGCGGACGAAGCCTTCGAAGATCCGCGTGAGCCGCTCCGACGTGGCTTGGGCGCGGGACTCTGCACCGTGCAGGTCGCCGAGCAGCTGGGTCCGCACCCGGCCGGCGAGGTTGTCCAGTTCGTGCATTTCCGTGACGTCGCCGAATTCGTCGAAGTAGGGCGCCAGCGCTGCGGCGGTGGAGTCCGACGGCGGAGCCTGGTTCAGGCGGATGCGTGCGCCTTCCAGCAGTGAATCGGAGGCGGTGAGCTGCTGGTCAAGCGCCCTGTATTCGCTCTGCAGCACCGCGGCGGCCTCGGTGCTGGACTGGTGTTTCTGGCGCGCCGCTTCGATGTTGGCGCGAAGCGGTTCGAGGTCAGCCTGGGCGGCGAGGGCGTCCTTGAGCCGCTGTTCAATCCTGCCGAGCTCGTCTGCAGCAACCGCTGCCGAGACCTGCTCCCACGGGCGGTGGTCCTCGGCAACCCTGCGCAGGGCCTCGAGCTGCCGGGACATGCCCTGGTGTGATTCCTCGCGGCTTTGGGCCAGCTGCGCCGCCTTGGCCAGTTCCTGGCGAAGGTCCTCCACCTGCCCGGCCACGAGCTCCAGCTTGGACGCGTTGTCGAACCCGAGGACGTAGTCCTGCCGGCTGGTGAACCGGTCGTCCTTCTCCACGGTGTGCCGGTTGCGTTTGACCACGCCGCCGAGGCTCAGGCCCTTGTCCAGGGCCGCCAGTTCGTCGGGGTTCTCCACGCACGGGTACGCGAAGTCGAGGGCGATCCGCTCACGGACCCACACGCTTGCCTGTGCGGCGGAACCGCCCTTTGTCCCGGTGGTGAGGATGTCCAGCTTGCTCAGCAGGTCGCCGTCGGCCACGTCCTCCACCGCCAGCGCCGCCCCGGCGAGCGGTTTGGAGACGTCCACCGCGCGCAGGGCGCCGCGCACGGTATGGCCGTTCAGGTAGCGGGTGACCGCGGCGAAATGCTCACCCGGAACAAGCAGCGTGGTGGCCAGGCTCCGCAGGGCACGTTCAGCGGCGGGCCGCCACTGTTCCTGGCCCTCGGCGAGGTCGATCAGCTCGCCGCCGAACGGCATCTGCTCCTCGGGAACGCCGGTGGCCGCCGCAATCGCGGCCCGGTTTTCAATGCTCGACGGCGGCAGCAGGGACTTGCGCGTTTTCAGCGACACAAGCTCCTGCTCGGCCGCGGCAAGCTCGCGCTTCTTCGTGGCGTGGGCGTCGAAGGCCTCGAAGCGAAGCTCCTGCAGTGCCGCGGAGTCGTCCTTCAGCTCAGCCGAGCGGGTGGCCGCCTGTTCGTGCGCCTGCTCCCATCCCTCAGCCGTCCACTCCAGATCCAGGCCCGCGTCGGTCAGCGCCTGCCGGGCCGCCTCTTCCACCTGCTGGCGGAGCTTCAGCCCCACCCGGGCGTTCTCGAGGGACTGCTCGATCGAGGAGATGGCGTTGCCGCCCTGGTTGTTGTAGTCCGCCTCGAGCTGCCGGAGCTCCTTGGCCAGCCCGTCCCGCACGCCGCGTTCCGCTGCGAGCTCCCTGGCCTTCGCCTGGGCCAGCGCCTTGAAGCGGGCGAGCGTTTTCTCGTGCACGGTGACGGCAAGCTGCTGCCGGTAGGCCTCAAACTCCTCGCCCGCGAGCTCGCGAAGCCGGTTCGCGTCCAGCAGCGACTGGGCGTACTCCCTGTTCAGGCCCGGGACGGGGGCCAGCTGGTCGCGCTGCTGCCGGACATCCTCCAGGCGCTGCCGGATGGACATGAGGTTGCTGAATTCCTCGACGACGTCGTCGGCCGCGGCCAGGGTGGCGGGGGCGTCCAGCACCTGGTCCCGGAAGAACGTGTTCACGCTGCCGCCCAGGCCCTTTCCGGCCTGGATGACGCGGAGCAGGGGCAGCGCCTGGTCCGAGTTGATGCCCAGGAGCCGGCGGAACCGCTCCGCGAACGCCTTGTGGACGTCAAAGACCTGGGCGTCCGGGAAGATGTTCTCCAGCGCAGCCCTGGTGAAGCGCTTCTCGGCGATGTCCTCGATCGCGCCGAGGTCCAGCGGACTGTTGTCGATCAGGTAGTACCGGCCGACGCTCGACTCCGTGCCGTTCTTGGGCAGGTCAAACAGCGCCGACACCGTCACCTTGGTGCCCGCCGCGTTGTCGAATGTCAGGGCGACGGCGGACCAGGTGGCACCGGGACGCTGGAACGCGCTGGCCGATCCCTCCCCGACGGCTTTGTCTCCCACCTTGCCGCGCATGTACGTGAACGTGGTCCGCTTGTCCTCCACCGCGCCCGAGCGCTGCGCGGCGGCTTCGTTGGAGCGCGGCCGGGCGTCGAACACCCGCAGCATGGCGTCGAACAGGGTCGACTTCCCCACGCCCGAGTTGCCGGTGAGCAGGGTGCCATTGCGGTCGACGTGCATCGTGTGGGCGCCGTGGAACGTGCCCCAGTTGACCACCTGCACCAGGGCCAGGCGCATCTGCCCCGGGTTAACGACGTCGCCCAGCGGCAGCATGCTCGCAATGCTCACTTGGCTGCCTCCGCTACGTCTGCCGTGGTTACCTTTGACTCCGCATCGGCGTCGTCGTCAGTGTCGTCATCTGAGCGAATGGAACTGTCGCCGTCGAGCTCTATCAGGGCTTCGGTGCCTGTGGGGTCAGCCGTTGCGGCTATCAGGGCTTCGATTTGGGCGGGGATGTCGCCTATGTTGTCGAAGGGGAGGGCCAAGGGCAGGGCGTTCGAGATCGTGTAGACGTCGTCCAGGCCGGTGGTGAGCAAGAGCTGGCGGGCGAGGAGCTTGGTGATCGCGCGGTTCACGACGTCCGAGTCGCGCAGTGCGTCCTGCTGGCCGGCCGGCTGGTAGTGCGCCACGAGTTCGGCGATTTCTTCGCGGGTGATGGTGGGGTCCGTCTGCGCCGTGACGTGGCGGTCCAGCAGGAGCCGGAGGCGCAGCAGCACGATGGTTTCCACACGGCTCAGGGCGCGCTGCTGGCGCAGGATGCTGGAGCGGGCGCTGCCGCCGATTGCCTCCGGGTCGACGGGACGCAGCACCGCGATTTTGCGCTCGTGGTCCAGCTGCAGCGTGAGGAACAGCTCGGAGAGCCGGCTGCGCAGGATCAGCTGGTTATCCAGCAACGTTGTCCACAGTTTCTCGTCCCGGCCGCCGTCGACGTACGGGCCCTTCAACAGCTTCACCAGGGCCTGACGCACCTTCATGGGAAGCACACCCGTGTCACCGGGGAAGAGAGCGGCGCCATCCACAAACGTGTCGCGGGGGCTCACTGAGCTTGTCGAAATCGTGGGGGTTTCGGTGGGATCGGCCACCCGCGTCCCGGCGTCCGCCGTCGTAATCTCATCAGTCATCGCTAATCCTTCTCGAGCGTTACCACCGGCAGGTATGCCTTGCGGGTGGTGCCGTCTATCTGTTCGAAGTCGAGGGCCTCCCACGCCAGCTGGTCAAAGCCGGCGCCGGTATGGAGTGCGTGCGAGAGGAGCGCCCGGATGGAGTTGATGTGCTGTTCCTCCGGCGGAAGCTGCTCCCACGCCTCGGCGAGGGTGGAGGCGCCGGCAGCCGCGGCGCGGATCGCCTCCGGCCTGGCCTTGGCGGTCCGGGGCGAGCGGACCCGGTCCGAGTCGCTGAAGGCGATGGGGTCGGCGAGCCTGGGCGGGGCAGCAAACTCATCCGGGTCGAAAAGCTTGACCATGGCGAGGGATTCGAATCCTGCGTTGAACAGCACGGGGCCGCGGACCAGGCCCGGCCGTTCGCGTTCGTAGGGCATGGACCGGATGGCCTGTTCCGCCTCGCGCAGCACCTTGCGGAGCCGCACCGACTGACGGAAATCGTCACTCTGGACGTAGGTGTTCAGGCTCTCGCTCAGCTTGCCGTAAATGCGCTGGATCTGGCTGTGCTGCTGCCGGAGCTCCGCCACCAGGTTTTTCAGGGTTTCCCGGTCCTCCTGCGACAGGTCGTCCGCGAACTGGCGGCTGAGCACTTCGCCGATCGCGGAGCGGAAGCGCAGCTGCTGCTGGGGGTCCTCGAGGAAGGCGGTGAAGGAGCGGAAAGTCCTGCCCTCCGGGCTTTGGCGCAGCCGCTTGTCCGCTTCAAGAACCTGGGCCATCGTGGCGCCCTTGGTCAGGGATTCCTCAATGATCTGGTTCCGGAGCTCGCCCACGAGCTCCTCGATCCGGTCACGCATCTTCTTGTAGTCCGCGGGCAGGCTGGCGGCGAGGTCCAGGATGTTGCCGGCTGCTTCCACAGCCTGGTCGTCGTCGAGGAGGCCGTCGAAGTCGCCGGAGCTGATGTCCTCGATCAGCTGCTGCCGCTCCCCGATCTCCTCCTCCAGCGCTTCCAGCCGGGCGCTCTGGTCCGGGTTGGTCTCGTTGGCGAGCTTCTCCACGTCGCCCAGCAGCGTTCCCAGCCGGGACCCGTTGAGCGTGGACCTTTCGCTGGAGAGGCTGTCCAGGAACGCCAGCACGCGGGCGGCCGGCTCGGTGACCTCGTACACGATCTGCCCCGACTGGTTCCGGCGCGTCAGGAACTGCTTGCGGGTCCACTCATCGCCGAAGGACTTCCCGTTGGCATGTCCGCCCAGCCCCGGGTCATGGCGGCGCAACTGCTCAAGGAAGGAGTCGACGTCGGCATGGAATTCTTCCAGCGGAAGCTGCGGCCGGGTGCGGGTGAAGGATGCCTGCAGGACAGCGATCACCCACGGGGCGGAACGGGTGAGGGCCCATGCCGGCCCCTTGGTGAGGAGCTCAAGGTCCCTGAGCCTGGCGCTGATCGCGTCAGCGGAGGACGTAGCGGACCGGGGCACACACTCTCCTTCGGCAGCTTGGGGATGGTCTGGGCAGCGGAAACCCGAAAACTGCCAACTACAAGGTTAACGCAGAGCCCCGGGCGGCCCGCGCCGCGGTTACCCCCAACCCCGGAGACGGCTCCGCGTGCCCGTCAGGCAACGTTACGCGTGTGACAGATGAGGTTTTCGCAATCACTCCGTGACCTACGGGGCAGTATTGTCTCGATCCCGTATCAACGCGGCCACAGGATGGCCGGGACGCTGGAGGAAGCTTCGCCCATGGCCCTAGTCTCGAGCTACTGATCTGATCCATCCGCAGCAACGGCGCAGGGGGAAGCATGCAGTTCGACTTGAGTGCAGTGGAGACAGGCACCTTGGTGTTCATCGGAACGCTGATGGTTGCCTTGGCACTTGTCCTCTTCGTGGCGGTGGCGGCATTCGCCGCGCTCGTCCTGGTGGGCATGGGCAGGCTGGCCTGGCTGGCCATTGCCGCGGCGCTGCTCCGGACCGTCCACGGGATCAACCATGCCTGGGACAGCCTGGTGCACCACGCCTCCGCAGTCGAGTTTCCCGCGGAGTTTCAGGGGCAGCCGTCCCCTAGCACCGGAACCTACCCGCGGGTAGCATTGAGGGACAGCTGAAGGGTTCTCCACCCGCGGCGGACCCAGGGCTTTGAACCGGTCATCCGGTCAGAGGAGATGCCCCGTGAGCTCCGCCACTGACAGCCAGGCAACTGAACGCCAGGCCCCCGACAGCAGGGCTGGTCACAGCACAGCTACCGCCACCACGGCTGCCGACGGCACTGGCGCCGTCCCGCCCGTGGATAGTCCTGCGTCCGAAACACCCGTCGCTCCGGAGAAGATCGGCGCAGGTGCGTCCGCAGAGGACGCACGCGCCATTGCCGAGGCAGCGCGCGAAACCGAGTGGGCCAGGCCCAGCTTCGCCAAGGGCCTGTATCTCGGCAGCTTTGACCTGGGCCTCATCCATCCCTGGCCCGCCGCCAAACCCGATGACGTGGAACGCGGCGAGGCCTTCATGGCACAGCTGACGGAGTTCTGCCGCACCATGTCCGGACGGATCATCGAGCGCGACGCGAAAATTCCCGACGAGTACCTCGTCGGGATGGCAGAGCTGGGCGTGTTCGGCATGAAAATTCCGCAGGAGTACGGCGGCCTGGGCCTGTCCCTGGTGTACTACGGCCGGGCGCTGGCGCTGCTGGGATCGGTGCACCCGAGCCTGGGCGCCCTGCTCTCGGCCCACCAGTCCATCGGCGTGCCGGAACCGGTGAAGGTATTCGGCACCCCCGAGCAGAAACGCAAGTACCTGCCACGCTGTGCGGAGGGGGCGGTTACCGCGTTCCTGCTGACCGAGCCCGACGTCGGCAGCGACCCCGCGCGGATGGGCAGCACCGCTGTCCCCAGCGCCGACGGCGGGTCTTACGTTCTGGACGGCGTCAAACTCTGGACCACCAACGGCGTGATCGCCGAGCTCGTGGTGGTGATGGCAGTGGTGCCGCAGCATACCGACACGGACGGCGCGGTCCACAAGGGCGGCATTACCGCCTTCGTGGTCGAAATGGACTCCCCGGGAATCACGGTGGAGAACCGCAACACCTTCATGGGCCTGCGCGGCATCGAGAACGGCGTGACCCGGTTCCACCAGGTCCGTGTACCGGCCGCCAATCGGCTGGGCCGTGAAGGCCAGGGCCTGAAGATTGCGCTGACTACACTGAACACCGGCAGGCTCTCGCTGCCCGCGCTCTGCGTGGCAACGGGCCGCTGGAGCCTCAAGATCGCGCGGGAATGGTCCAATGCCCGCACGCAGTGGGGCCGCCCGGTGGGCAAGCATGAAGCAGTCAGCAAGAAAATTGCGTTCATCGCAGCCACGGCGTTCGCCCTTGACGCCGTGTTCGAGCTGTCCGCGGAAATGGCCGACGCCGGGCAGAAGGACGTCCGCATCGAGGCGGCGCTGGCCAAGCTGTGGTCCACCGAGATCAGCTGCCGGATCGCGGACGAACTTGTGCAGATCCGCGGCGGCCGCGGCTTCGAGACGGCCGAGTCGCTTGAGGCCCGCGGCGAGCGGGCCGTCCCCGCGGAGCAGCAGCTGCGCGACCTGCGGATCAACCGCATCTTCGAGGGCTCGTCCGAGATCATGCGTTTGCTGATCGCCCGCGAGGCCGTGGATGCGCACCTCGCCGCAGCCGGGGACCTGGCCTCTGCGGAGGCGAGCCTTTCGGACAAGGCGCGGGCCGCCGTCGGCGCCTCCGGCTTCTACGCAAAATGGCTGCCCAAACTGGTGGCGGGCGCCGGCATGGATCCGCGGTCCTACAGCGATTTCGGGCGGCTGGCAAAGCACCTGCGTTTCGTGGAGCGGTCCTCGCGGCGGCTCGCCCGGCAGACCTTCTACGGCATGGGCCGCTGGCAGGCCAGGCTGGAACACAAACAGGCATTCCTGGGCCGGATCGTGGACATCGGGGCGGAGCTGTTCGCCATGGCGGCCTGCTGCTCCCGCGCCGAGATGCTGCTCCGCACAGCACCTGACCGCGGCGCCACCGCCTTTGAGCTGGCCGACGCCTTCTGCGAGCAGGCACGCGTACGGGTGGACGAATATTTCGACCAGCTGTGGCGCAACACCGACGACGGCGACCGCGACCTCGCGCGCAAGGTGCTGGCCGGCGACTACACGTGGCTGGAGGCCGGCGTGCTGGACCAGTCCGAAGGGACCGGCCCGTGGATCGCCGATGCCTCGGCCCGCGCGTCGACCAAGGAAAACCTGCACCGGACCTACCGCTGACCGCAGACAACCCCGCCCTGACCACGGAGATGCCCTCTGACAAGCGAAGACGCGCCGAATCAAGATACTAAGCATCCTTGCTAATGCCCATTGAACGGAGTTAGCTAGAAACTGAGGCCAGTGCCTTGGCCTCAGCATTGCGTTGCCCGGCTTAGACCCCTGAGCCCGGGTCCGTTCAATGAAAGCGAGTCGCTGATGAGCAGCCCAATCGGCTCCGGGGACAGACGCCCCCGGCGCACTTCCTCTGAATCAGGCACGTCCGAACCCATCGCGTCCGACCGCCACAGGCCCGAACACAGCACGGCAGAGCCCAACCCTGCCAACTACAGCACTCCGGAGCGCAGTTCAGCAGACGCCCCCACGGAGGCCACTCCTGTTTACGATGCCACCCAGTCCCGGCGCACGGCCGCTGGCTCCGGCGCCACCGGCACGGGCGGCACGACGGACACGCACACCCGGGCGCTCAACACCACGGGCGCGGACACGCCGCACGCAGAGCGCGACTACAGACCCGACAATGAACGGGACGGAGGTACCGACACCACACGGCCCGACGACCCGGCCTTTGCCACCCGGGAGATGGCCGCGGCCCGCGAAAGGGAGGCCTTCGGCGGTATTAAGATCGGCTCGGCGTTCTTTGGCTGGCTGGCCGCCACGGGCATGGCCGTGCTGCTGACCGCCCTGGTCGCCGCGGCCGGGACCGCCGTGGGACTTGCCACGAACACCGACGTGAACACCGCCGTGGGCCGGGCCGCCTCGAACCAGACAGTGGGAATCGCGGGCATCATCGTCCTGCTGGTCATCCTCTTCGCTTCCTACTACAGCGGCGGTTACGTCGCCGGCAGGATGGCCCGGTTCAATGGCGCGAAGCAGGGGTTCGCGGTGTGGATCTGGGCCCTGATCGCGGCTGTCCTGGTGGCCGTGCTGGGCATGATCGCCGGCGAGCAGTTCAATATCCTGGCACAGCTGAACAGCTTCCCGCGGATTCCCGTCAACGAAGGTCAGGTGACCACCACCGGCATCATCGCCGCCGTCGTGGTTGCCCTGGTGGCGCTGGTGGGCGCCGTCCTGGGCGGCATGGCCGGCATGCACTTCCACCGAAAGGTGGACCGCGCCGGTTTCACTCCCACGGCGGATTACGAGGAGCACTGAATCAGGAGGACCAGTGACTGGCGGCAGGGCGGCCCCAGCTTCCGTTACCGGTAGAGCGCGACGGCGTTTAAGTAGTACCAGCGCCGGTCCACCCTGAGGAAGCGGCTGGTTTCGTGGTGGACGCCGCGTTCGCCGTCCTGACGGAAGTGCGCCTTGAACTCCACGGCGCCTTCGGTGTCGAGCGGACCGCCCCGTTCGACGGACAGGATGTCCAGCCGCCGCCATTCCAGGCCCGGATCAAAGTCCAGCCCTGAAGGCCGGGTGCTGGGATGCCATGTTTTCAGGAGGTAATCGGCATGCAGCAGGACGAAGGCGGAGTAACGGGAACGCATCAGCTGCTCGGCGGTGGCTGCGTCTGCCGAACCGGTGTGGAACCGGGCGCAGCAGTCGGTGTACTGCTCGCCGGACAGGCACGGGCAGTTGCCGGAAAAGGGTTCTGGCTCGGTCATGGCATCCCTGGGAACGTAGCGGTCGCTTGCGGCATCAGCCTATCGGCGCCTGCGGCGGGCCGGGTCCTATAACAGCTTTAAAACAACAGTTGCCGGTACTTGCCCTGCGGGCATGTCGGCAGTAAATAGTCCGTATGGTGGTTAGGGGCTGTTTTCCGGCGTAATCACCGGCTCGATTTCTGGGGACGAGCCGGGCGCCGATGGTAAGGAGGGTGAAGTGGAAGATCCGACAACGATTGCACTGAACCTGACATTTTTTGGCACCCTGGGTGTTGCCTTCCTCATGTTTGTCGGCCTGTGCATCAGCGTCATGCTCACCCTGGTGATTGCAGGGCTCGGACGCCTTGTAGCGCTGATCGTGATGGCGCTGATCGGCCGCCTCCCCAAAAACGAAACCATCGAGATCGTGCGGCTCGCCGCGGACGGCAGCCCGTTGCCCGCCGAGGCGGAAACGGTGCCGGCAAAAGCCAAGGCGAAAAAGGCCCCCAAGCCCCCCCGACCGGTCCGCGAGCCCCGCGCACCGATCGACTGGAAGAAACTGCGGACCCGCGCCGGCCTTCAGGAGGCGCTCCGCAGCGCCGTCATCCACCATCCCCTGGTGATTGCTGCCCGGCCGGTGCCGCCCGTCCTCGCGAAGGACTGGGCCGACGCCGTAGCTGCCGCCGACGCCCGCGCAGTGGCGCGTGCGCGGGCCGCCACGCCGGAAGTCAAGGTCACCGTGCGGGACCTGCCCCCGCCCGACGTCGCCGCGGCCAGCGTGACCGAGGTGGCTCCGCTCGTGGAGTCGGCCCTGCGCCACGATGCCGTGCCGGCCAAACCTGCCACCAACAAGAGCGCCAGCAGCAAGAGTGCCACCAGCAAGGGCGAAACGGTCCGGTCCGCCTTGGCGCTGTCCGCCCAGCCGCCACGGCCTGCGCGGAAACCGGCCGTAGCCGGACATGCCACGGTCCTGGACACCGGTTCCATGACGTCGCTCGCGCAGCACCCGGACGCCCGCACCCGCGCCTGACCGCGAGATAAGCCGCCGGCATCCCTTACCCTGAGCAACCATGTCCGCTAGCGTGAAGCCCATGGAATTCAGATACCTCGGAAACAGCGGCTTCAAGATTTCGGAAATCACGTTCGGCAACTGGCTCACGCATGGCTCCCAGGTGGAGAACGACGTCGCCACCCAGTGCGTGCGGGCGGCGCTGGACGCCGGCATCAGCACCTTCGACACCGCGGACGTCTACGCCAACACCGCGGCGGAAACCGTCTTGGGCGAAGCGCTCAAGGGTGAACGCCGGCAGTCCATTGAGATATTCACGAAGGTGTTCGGTCCCACCGGCCCCAAGGGCAAGAACGACCTCGGCCTCTCCCGCAAGCACATCATGGAATCCATCGACGGGTCCCTCAGCCGGCTGCAGACGGACTACGTGGACCTGTACCAGGCGCACCGTTACGACTTTGAAACGCCGCTCGAGGAAACGATGCAGGCGTTCGCGGACATCGTCCGGCACGGAAAGGCCCTGTACATCGGGGTCAGCGAGTGGACCGCTGAACAGCTCCGCAACGGCCACGCCCTGGCCAGGGAACTGGGCTTCCAGCTGATCTCCAACCAGCCGCAGTACTCCATGCTGTGGCGGGTCATCGAGGAAGAAGTGGTTCCGGCGTCGGAGGAACTGGGCGTCTCGCAGATCGTCTGGTCACCCATGGCGCAGGGGGTGTTGAGCGGCAAGTACCTGCCCGGCCAGCCGCTCCCGCAGGGCAGCCGCGCCACCGACGACAAGGGCGGTGCCAGGATGATCCAGCGCTGGATGCGGGACGACGTCCTGGCCGCCGTGCAGGAGCTGCGTCCGGTCGCCGAGGAAGCCGGGCTGACCATGCCCCAGCTGGCGGTGGCCTGGGTACTGCAGAATCCGAACGTCGCCTCCGCCATCGTGGGCGCCTCCCGGCCGGACCAGGTGGCCGACAGCGCCGCGGCCGCCGGCGTGCGCCTTGAGCCGGACGTCCTGAAGAAGATCGACGCCGCCGTCGGCTCCCTCGCCGAGCGGGACCCGGCCCAGACAAAGTCCCCTGCAACCCGCGAGGCCTAGGAGCACCCATGACGGATCTTCCAGACCTTGCGGTCACCGGCGCCACGGGGGTCCTCGGCGGCATGGTGGCCGGCCAATTGTCCGACGCCGGGTTCTCCCAGCGCCTGCTGGTGCGCGACCCCCGGCGGGCGCCGGACCTGAAGGACGCCCCGGCGGTGGTGGTCAGCTACGGGGACCCCAAGCTGTCCCGCCCGGCCCTGGAAGGGGTCAAAGTCCTGTTCATGGTGTCGGCGGCAGAGGCGGAGGACCGGCTGCAGCAGCATTACGCCTTCGTGGACGCCGCCGCGGAGGCCGGCGTGCAGCACATTGTCTACACGTCCTTCTTCGGGGCAGCGCCGGACTGCACCTTCACACTGGGCCGCGACCACTACGCCACCGAGGAGCGGATCAGGGCGTCCGGGATGGCATTCACGTTCCTGCGGGACAACTTCTACCTGGATTTCCTGCCCATGCTGGCCGGGGAGGACGGCGTTATCCGGGGCCCGGCGGGCGACGGCGTGATGGCCGCCGTCGCCCGGGAGGACATTGCCCGGTCCGCCGTGGCGGTACTTCGTGACCCGGCGGTCCACGCCGGGGCAACCTACGACCTGACCGGCCCGGAGGACATCTCGCTGTCGCACGCCGCCGAGGTACTTACGCGTTCCACGGGCAGGACCGTCACATATCACCACGAAACCGTGGAGGAGGCATTCGCCTCCCGCGCCTCCTACGGCGCCCCGGCGTGGCAGGTCGAGGCCTGGGTCAGCACGTACACGGCGATCGCCGCCGGCGAGCTGGCCGGGGCGACCTCGGACGTGCACGGCCTCACCGGCCAGGACCCGATGGCACTCGAGGAACTGGTGAAGCTGCCGCAGCTGTAGGGGGTGGCGGCGCGGGGATGTTGACGGTGTCGGGCTGTTGACGGCGTGTGTTGACCGTCCTGCGGACACGGCGTAAACCTGTGAGGAGGAGCACGCCTATCAGCAGCTGCACCCCGCAGCCCCGAGAAACCGCAGCACCGAGCAGAATCGCAAGGCCATGTCCAAGCTGATCTACCGCCGCCGACCGTCCGCCCGCCCCGCACCCCATTCCGGTGTAGCAGCACATTCCGGTGAACCCACGCATGGCCCGCTCACCCGGGAAGAGCTGGAGCTCGCCGTGCGAAACCACTCGATGCCGCTCGAGGCCCTGCGCGAGGACGTGACTCCGCCAGGGCTGCATTACGTGCTGACGCATTTCGACATTCCGCAGGTCAGCGGCGCTTGGCACCTGCGGATCGGCGGGGCCGTGGAGCGGGCAACGGAACTGAGCCTTGCGGCACTGAAGCGGGATCCGGCCATCAGTGTCCAGGTGACCATGGAATGCGCCGGCAACGGGCGATCGCTGCTGAGGCCGCGGCCGCTCAGCCAGCCCTGGACTCTGGAAGGCGTGGGAACGGCGGTGTGGACCGGTGTTCCGCTGGCGTACCTGCTTGCCCAGGCCGGCGTCGAGCCCGAGGCCGCCGAGGTGGTGTTCACCGGGCTGGACACCGGGATCCAGGGTGGCGTGAGGCAGCAGTACGCCCGGAGCCTGCCGATTGCGGAAGCGTCCCGGGCCGACGTCGTCCTTGCCTACAAAATGAACGGCACCGAGCTGCCGCCCCAGCACGGCTACCCGCTGCGGCTCGTCGTCCCCGGTTGGTACGGCATGGCCAGCGTCAAGTGGCTGCAGTCGATCCAGGTGGTCACGACGCCGTTCACCGGGTTCCAGCAGTCGGTCGCCTACCGCTACCAGCACAACGCGGACGACGCCGGCACCCCGGTTTCCCGGATCAGGGTCCGGTCCCTGATGGTTCCGCCGGGCATTCCTGACTTCTTCACCCGCCGCCGGTACCTGCCGCGCGGGCCCGTCATGCTCCAGGGCCGGGCGTGGTCCGGTGAAGGCGCCGTGACGAAGGTGGAGGTCGGCATCGACGGCAAGTGGGTTCCGGCGCAGCTGGACAAGCCTGCCGGCGCCTATGCATGGCGCGGCTGGAACCTGCCATGGGTGGCCGACCCCGGCCACCACGAACTGGCGTGCCGGGCCACGGACGCGACCGGCTCCACCCAGCCGCTGGAGCAGCACTGGAATTACCAGGGCCTGGGCAACAACACGGTGCAGCGAGTGCGGGTCATCGTCGAATAGGTGTCGTTGCGGGATGGGCCCGGCGCTGAGGGGCGGCGTGCTGGGCCGGGTGCGGTTCGGGTGGTCCGCGTTCTTAGTGCATGTGGCTTCCGCCGTTGATGTCGATGGTGGTGCCGGTCAGGTAGGCGGACTCCTCGGAGGACAGGAAGGTGATGACGGCGGCGATTTCCTCGGTGGTGGCGTTGCGGCCCAGCGGGATGCCGGCGTTGATGGCCGCTTCCTGCTCCTCCGTGCTGCCGACGCGGATGTTGGTGTCCACGGCGCCCGGGGTGATGGCATTGACGGTCACGCCGGAGTCGCCGAGTTCGCGGGCGAGGGCCTTGGTGAAGCCGAGGATGGCGGCCTTGGCTGCCGAGTAGGGGACCTTGCCGAAGACGCCGCCGCCGCGCTGTGCGGACACGGAGGACATGTTGACGATCCGGCCCCAGCCGTTGTCGATCATGTCCGGCAGGAAGGCCTTCGTGACGAGGTAGGTGCCGGTGGCGTTGACGTCCATGACCTTGTTCCAGAGGTCGAGTGTGGTTTCCAGGAAAGGCACCGGCGAGGTGATGCCGGCGATGTTGGCCAGCGCGCCGACAGCCGGAAGGGCGCCGCTCGTGACCTCGGCTGAAACTGCCTTGTACGCGGCGCTGACGGAGTCCTCGTTGGCGACGTCAATTTCGTAGCCGAACGCCGGGACGTTGAATTCGTTGCCGATTTCGGTGGCGACCTTCGCGGACTTCTCGCCGTCGAGGTCGAGGATCACCACGCCCCAGCCCTGGCTGGCGTAGCGGCGGGCGGTGGTGATGCCGATGCCCCGTTCCGAGGTGGCTCCGGTGAGGACGGCGGTGCGCTGAATGGCGGTCATGATTCTCCTTGGTGGTTTTTGTGGGGTTGTTCAGATGAGGTCGGTGATGAAGCTGGCTGCCTTGGCGGCGGCCGCCGGGCGTTCGTCGTGGGTGATGTCCCGGGTTTCGAGTTCCAGGCTGAAGTGCCCGGCGTAGCCCTGTTCGGCAAGGCCCCGCAGCCCGGCGGCGAAATCAGCCCGGCCGTTGCCGATGCTGAGGTTGATGTTGCCGGGCACGGCATCGCGCAGGTGCACGTGGGCTATCCGGCCCTCGTGGCGTGCCAGGTACTCCAGCGGATCCTCGCCGGCGGCGACGATATGGCTGAAGTCCATGACAATCCCGACGCCGGAGCCCGCCAACCGGCGGGCCAGCAGTTCCGCGCGTTCCAGGTTCCAGCAGAACCGCAGGAAGTGCAGCGACTCCGTCCAGAGCTCGACGCCGAACTCCGCCGCGCGCTCCCCGGCCCGGATCAGCTGGGCGGCGACGGTGTCCAGATCCTCCTCGAGGCTCCGCACCGGCTCGTGGCTCAGCGCACCGCAGGGAAGGACCAGTGCCTTGGCTCCGGTTTTCGCGGTGAGGGTGAGCAGGGCATCAAGGTGACGGTCCCGCTCAGCCTGCCGGCCGGCGTCGAGCACTGCATTAAGGTCCCCGATATCCCCGTTGACGGAACGCACCCGCAGGCCGGATGCGGCCACGTCACTGGCCACGGCTGAGACGGCTTCTGCGTCGAGTTCGTACGGAACGTGGTCACAGACGCCGGGGAGGGCGCCCAGGTCTATCTCAGTGAAGCCGAGCCCGGCCATGGTTCGCAGGGCTGTCGGCAGGTCCTGGTGGCGGAAGCTGATGGATGAGCACCCGAGACGGGAATGGAACATCGTCGTTGATCCTCTGGTCGTGCCCGGCAGGCGGTAGTGATAGACACCACACTAGTTCGGGCGACTGTTAACAGTCAACTCCTGACGGCGACTGTTGACAGTCAGCATGACGTCGGTCACACTGGGACACATCTTGTTAACAGTCGACAGCGCTGGACCTTCTTCAGCCGCTCTTCGAAAGGGAACCACCATGAGCAACGAAGCTCTGACCATGCGGGGGCCGGTCCACGGCACCAAGGACGCCCGGCGGGTCGCCATCGGCTCGGGCGTCGGCGCCGTGATCGAGACCTACGACTTCATCGGCTTCGGCACTGCGGCCGCCCTCTACTTCGGAACTGCGTTCTTCCCCACCGGTGACCCGGTGACGGGAACGCTGGCCGCCTTCGCCACGCTCGGCGTCGGCTTCGCCGCCAGGCCGCTGGGGGGCATCATCGGCGGCCACTTGGGCGACAAGGTGGGACGCAAGCCCGTCCTGGTCACGTCCCTGATCCTCATGGGCATCGCTACCTTCTTCATAGGCCTGCTGCCCACCTACAGCCAGGTTGGCCTGCTGGCTCCGGCGCTGCTGGTGTTCGTTCGCATCGTCCAAGGCCTGGCCTTCGGCGCCGAATGGGGCGGCGCCATCCTGATGAGCTACGAGCACGCGCCGTGGAAGTCCAAGGGCAAGTACACGGGCATCGTCCAGGCCGGCTTCCCCGTGGGCCTGCTGCTGGCCAACCTGGTGTTCCTGGTCAGCGTGAACCTCGGCGGCGAGCTCGCCTGGCGCATCCCCTTCCTTGCCAGCATCGTGCTGGTGGTTGTCGGCCTGATCATCCGCTCCAAGGTCCCCGAGTCCCCCGTCTTCGACGAGGTCAAGGGCCACGGCGAGATCGTCAAGTCCCCCATCGTCGAGGTCATCAAGACCGACTGGCGCAACATCGTCAAGGGCATCGGCCTCCGCATTGCCGAGACCGCCGGCTACGCCGTGTCCATCACCTACATGATTTCGTACCTCAACAGCCAGCACCTGGCCGACAAGACCCAGACCCTGGTGGCGCTGTGCATCGCGTCCGCGATCGGCATCTTTGCCACCCAGGCCTGGGCGCGCCTGACGGACAGGATCGGCCGCCGCCCGCTCTACGTCTGGTCCACCGCCTTCGCCGTCCTGTTCGCGGTCCCCATGTTCCTGCTGGTCAACACCGGTATGGTCATCTTCATCATCGCCACCCTCGTGATCTCCTACGCGGTCTGCCAGAACTCGCTCGCCGGCGCCCAGGGCGCCTGGTTCCCGGAACTGTTCCAGGCCAAGACCCGGGCCTCCGGCGCCTCGCTGGCCTACCAGATCTCCGCCATGGTCTCCGGCTTCACCCCCTTCATCACCACCCTGCTATTCGTCAGCTTCGGCTGGATGGGCCCGGCCCTGCTCTTCGGCACCTACGCCCTCATCGGCCTCTGGGCAGCCCTCGCCACCCGGGAAACCTGGGGAAAGCGGGAGAGGCAGCTGGCCGATGAAATCACCAAAAGCACCCCCCAGTCGGTGAACGTCTGATGACCACCCTCAACGAAACCGCACCGCAGGAACTGCACACCCAACCACTCCCCCAGAAGGAACGAATGACCCAGGAAACTGCAGCAGAACGACTCGAACGGGTCAGCGCCGCCGCCTACCGGATCCGGCATCACGCCCTGAACATGGGCGAGGTCCAGGGCCAGGGTTACGTGGGGCAGGCGCTGGGCGCGGCGGACATGCTCGCCGCCGTGTACGCCGACCAGCTCCGGTACCGCGCCGAGGACCCGCACTGGGAGCAGCGCGACCGGTTCCTGCTCTCCACCGGGCATTACGCCATCGGACACTACGCCGCCCTCGCCGAGGCCGGCATCGTCCCGGTCGAGGAACTCGAAACCTACGGCTCCGACGATTCCCGGCTCCCCATGTCCGGCATGTCCACCTACACCCCCGGCATGGAAATCTCCGGCGGTTCCCTGGGCCACGGACTGACCATCGCCGTCGGCATGGCCCTGGGCCTGCGCTACCAGGGCTCCGGCGCCAGGATCTACAACTTCCTCTCCGACGGTGAACTGGACGAAGGCTCCACCTGGGAAGCCGCCATGGGCGCCCACCACCACCAGCTGGGCAACCTGACCGCCATGGTGGACATCAACGCCCTGCAGGCGGACGGCAAGACCGACACCGTGCTCCGCACCGAACCGATCACCGAAAAATGGGAAGCCGCCGGCTGGTACACCCAGCGGGTGGACGGCAACGACATGGCCGCGCTGCTCACCGCGTTCGACAACGCCGCAGCCCAGGCCACCACCAGCGGACGCCCCTCGGTGATCCTCTGCGACACGAAGGTGGGCCGCGGCGTGCCGCTGCTGGAGGAACGCGAGAAGGCGCACTTCATGCGCATTGAAGAACACGAATGGCAGACCTGCCGCGAACAGCTGACCGCAGGATACGAAGGAAAGGCCGCCCGATGAGCGCCACAACCGAGGCCCCCGACACTACCGCCGTCACCAAGCCGAAGCTGAAGACCTCGGCCATGATCGCGTCCTTCGCCGACCCTGGCCAGAAAACCGCCTCCGCGCCGTTCGGGCATGCACTGGTCAAGGCCGCGCAGGAAAACGACAGGATCGTCGGCCTCACCGCGGACCTGGGCAAGTACACGGACATGCACATCTTCGCCCAGGCCTTCCCGGAACGGTTCTTCCAGATGGGCATGGCCGAGCAGCTCCTCTTCGGGGCTGCAGCAGGCCTCGCCGAAACCGGGCTGGTGCCGTTCGCCTCCACGTACTCCGTGTTCGCCGCCCGCCGCGCCTACGACTTCCTCTGCCTGGACGCTGCCGAGCCGAACCTGAACGTCAACATCGTGGGCGGCCTCCCCGGGCTCACCACCGGCTACGGCCCCAGCCACCAGGCCACCGAGGACATGGCGATCTTCCGCGGCATGCCCAACCTGACCATCGTGGACCCGTGCGACTCCCTCGACATCGAACAGGCCGTCCCGCAGCTCGCAGCCAGCGAAGGACCCACCTACCTGCGCCTGCTGCGCGGCAACGTGCCCACGGTCCTGGACGAGTACGACTACACCTTCGAACTCGGCAAGGCGAAGGTGCTGCGCGGGGGCAACGACGTCGTCTTCGTCTCCAGCGGCCTCATGACCATGCGCGCCCTCCAGGCGGCCAAGGCGCTGGCGGAACACAACGTGGATGTCGCCGTCGTGCACACGCCCACCATCAAACCGTTCGACGCCGAGACCGTCCTGGCTGAGATCAACACCGACCGGCTGGCCGTGACCCTGGAGAACCACTCCGTGGTGGGCGGGCTGTTCGAAACCGTCGCCTCGGCCGTAGTCACCGCAGGACTCGGCAAGCGCGTGGTGCCGGTGGCGCTGCCGGACGAATTCCTCGACGCCGGCGCCCTGCCCACGCTGCATGAACGCTACGGCCTGTCCGTCCAGCGGATCGTGGCGAAGGTGCTCGCCGAGCTCGGCTAAACCCGGCTTCGGCTCCGCTGGAGCGCAGCCACGGCAGGAGTGCGGGGACACCACCCGGCGCCGCACTCCTGCCGTGGCATCATTGTTAACACGGCGACTGTAAACAGTCGACCTCTGACCTTGGGAGAATCCGATGGCCGCGACAGCAACCCTGCTGGGACTGGAAAAGAAAAGCCTCCGCGAGCAGGCGCTGGCCGCGCTGCGCACCGCCATCACCAGCGGCGCGCTCGAGCCCGGCCGCCACTTGGTGGAAACCGAGCTGTCCGAGATGCTGCAGATCAGCCGTGGAACGCTCCGGGAGGCCCTGCGGCAGCTCGAGCAGGAAGGCCTGGTGTCCGCGGGTACCCGCGGCAGGCTCTCTGTTCGCCACCTGGATGCCAAGGAAATCCGCGACATCTACTCCGTCCGGGCGGCCCTGGAATCTCTGGCTGCCCGCACACTGTGCGAACTGCCGGACCGCCAGCACGTCATCGGGTCGCTCCGCGCAGCCATCCAGGCCATGGAAGCGTCCACCCACGGCACGCTGGAGGAGCGGGTCGAATCCGATCTCGACTTCCACCGCACCATGTGCCGCCTCACCGGCAACGAGACCCTGCTCCACTCGTGGGAATCCCTGGAAGGCTCCATCCGGATGTCCATCATGTTCGCGGGGCTCGAAAAGGGCGTGCGGAACATGAGCGTGGACCGGCACAACGACATCGTCGCCGCCATCGAGACCGGCGACGCCTCTCTCGCCCGCGACACCATCCGCGAACACATGGACTCCGCCGCCGCCGTGCTCGTCGCGTAGAGGGACCCACCCCCCGAGCGCGCCGCCCCGCCGCGTTCCGGCCCGCTAACCGCCGGTAGTCCGCTTTCCAAACGGGCACCGGAGGCCTTGAAGAACAGCCCGGCGTGTCCGGTCCGACACGCCCGAAGCGCGTTTAGCCTGCAAAAGCGGTGGGTATCTGGACCAGTGCACCGTAGGACTATTGGTCTCGACCGGCCTTTTTGGCCTCGGAAAGGCGGTGATCATGGATCGCCACACATCTGCCACCTGGGCCTCGGGCGCGACAGCCCGGGACGCTGCCCTCGACGTCCTTATCCCCACCTGCAACCGGCCGGCGGAAGTGGCCGTCACGCTGGCCGGCCTCGCAGCGCAGAGCGGGCCGGTCTTCCGGCTGGTGGTCAGTGACCAATCGGACGGACCGCCGGCCTGGGAGCATCCACCGGTGGCCAGCCTGCTCCGGGTCCTCCGTGCGCAGGGGACGGCAGTTGAGCTGCACCGCCACCTGCCGCGCCGCGGCCTTGCCGAACACCGCCAGTTTGCACTGGAGCAGGCCCGGGCGGACAAAGTGTTGTTCCTCGATGACGATGTCTGGCTGGAGCCGGGCGCGCTGGCCAGGATGAGTGATGCCCTCGATGCCCTGGACTGCGGCTTTGTGGGCATGGCCCCTCAGGGCCTCTCCCATTTGAACGACCGCCGTCCCGAGCAGACCCGCACCTTCGCCCCGTGGCAGGGGCCCGTGACCCCGGAGCGCATCCGTCCCGGTGAGGAGGGCTTCCAGCGCTGGCCCCTGCACAGCGCAGCAAACCTGACACACCTGAGTGCGGAGCTGGGGCTGGGGCCGGAGCAGTGGATCCCGTACAAGGTGGCCTGGCTGGGCGGGTGCACCATGTTCCGCCGCCAGGCCCTGGAGGAAGTCGGCGGTTTCCGGTTCTGGACCCAGCTGCCACCCGAGCACTGCGGCGAGGACGTCGTGGCCCAGTGGCGGGTCATGGAGAGGTTCGGTGGCGCGGGCGTCCTTCCGTCGGGCGCCGTCCACTTGGAGTCCCCCACCACCGTTACGGACCGCCGGGTGGAGGCCTTCGACGTCGTACTGGCGGACAACCCAAACGATGCACAGCAACGACTAGCGGAAAGTTACTGACGTGGCCGAAACACCAAACCCCGTCCAGATCCAAAAGTTCCTGGGCGGGATCGACTATCCCGCCAACCGGGACGCCCTCATCTCCCGCGCCAAGGAGTCGGGTGCCGACAGCAATGTTCTGGATGCCCTCCAGAGCATTCCCGACCAGGAATATGACAGTCCGACGGCGGTAAGTTCCGCGGTCTCGGACGTCTAGGTCCGCGGCGGCCGGGCTATACTCGGCTGCAGTCATGAGCAGCCTTCGCCCAGCAAACCTTCCCTCCGCCCCCAGCACCGTCCGCATCGACGCCTGGCTGTGGGCCATCCGGGCCTACAAGACACGGTCTGCCGCAACCGCCGCATGCCGCGCCGGGCATGTCCGCATTAACGGGAATCCGGCCAAGGCCTCGCAGTCACTGGTGCCCGGCGACACCGTTCGCGTCCGCCAGCCCGGCTTCGAACGGATCCTCGAGGTGCGCCGGCTTATCGCCAAGCGCGTGGGCGCGGAGGCGGCCTCGCACTGCTTCACAGACCATACGCCTCCCCGGCCGGTGGCTCCGGCGCTTGGGCTGCCGCAGCGTGACCGCGGGGCGGGCCGGCCCACTAAGAAGGACCGCCGCGAAATGGAGCGCCTGCGCGGCTTGGGCTGAAGCCAACGCGGGGTCAGATACGGCCCAATCCGCCGCGGATATTGGGCCGTATCTGACCCCGCGTTGCATTTTGACGGCGCCGGCGCCTCAGTCCTTGACCTGCTCGCGGCCTTCCCGCACCTCGAACTCCCCCACCTCCAGGTCAGCGGCACCGAAGGCGGCGGGCAGCAGGGTCAGGTGGACCGCACCTGACGACGTCGCCTTGCTCCCGGCCAGGGTGAATGCCGACGGCGTGACGCCGGGTTCGAAGAGCCGCTTGCCCTGGCCCAGGACCACCGGGAAGACGATCAGCCGGTATTCGTCCACGAGGCCGGCATCGTGCAGGGCGCGGACCAGCCTGTAGCTGCCGTGGACCTGGAGCTCCCTGCCGGGGGCTGTTTTGAGGTCGTCAACGGCCTCGAGGAAGTTCGCGGGGAGGATGGTGGTGTTGTTCCACGTCGCTTCGGTAAGCGTTGAGGACACCACGTACTTGGGCAGGCTGTTGAGCGTCTTGGCTACGGCGTCGTCCGGGTCAGTGACCTGCTCCCAGTACGGCTGGAACATCTGGTAGGTTGTGCGGCCCAGAAGGATGGCGTCGGCTTCGGCGAACCAACCATTCACGATCCTGCCCATGTCCTCGTCGAAGAGCGGCACCACCCAGCCGCCGAATTCGAAGCCCCCGCTGGTGTCCTCGTCCCTCCCGCCTGGGCCCTGCATGACGCCGTCGAGACTCACGAAGGTGTGGACGGTGAGTTTCATGATGGCCCTCCCGGTGGAGTGGTTTGCGGACTGGCGGCCGGGGGCTCGCCCGGATCGACGGGGCCCATGTCGAGCCGGAACGGAGGATACTCGTCCCGCATCAGCGCGACGTATGCCAGGACGCGGTAAACCCAGCGGTTGAGGCCGATGAGCAGGTCGAACAGGCTCCGGAGGTATCTGCCGGTGAACAGCAGGATGACGCCGGCGATGAAGGCCAGCAGCGAGAGCAGGGAGATAGCGTTGCCTGCCGAGTAGCGGCCGGCACCTGCGAAGTCGTCATCCGACGCCGCCACCCAGGTACGTGTGGACCCCGCGAGCGCGCCCACAATCAGGAGGTGCGGGATGGCGAGCAGCCAGGACTTGACCAGCACCAGGCCGCGCGACAGATGGTCCGGATAGTCCACCTCAAAATCGGCCGGGTAGTCGGTGCGAGCCAGGGTGAAAGGCGGGTAGCGGTCCGTGCCGATCGCCGTGAAGGCGTAGAAGGACACCCGCCAGCTCCAGCGCAGCACGCCCACATTGAAGGTGAACAGTGAGTGCGGGTAGCGGGCGGTGAAGAGGATCGCGAACCACGCCACGATGCTGGTGATGATCAGTGCGAACCAGAGGAAGAACAGGACGATCAGGTGCGGGATGGCCAGGAACCATTTGACCAGCCACATCCACCGGGACAGGGCGGGGTCTACGTGTCCGGTCAGGCGGGCGGGGTACCTCGGGTTCTCAAACTGGTCGACGACGGCGGGAGGCGGCGGCGCGCCCGCGCCGCCACCCGGGGCGGGATAGCCAGGGGCCGGGTATCCCGCGGCCGGGTACGAAGCCGCGGGATAACTGGACCTCGGGTACGGACCCGGCTGTGTGCCCGGAGGAGGTCCCGCCGTCGGTGTTCCCAGTAGCGGGGCCTGGCCGGCAACTGGACGGCCCGGCGGGTAGTGTTCCGGGTGGTACTGGCCCGGGGGAAGGTGTGGCGGCGGGCCGTGCCGTCCGAGCCCCATGGCCCCTACAACGATCAGCGGCACACCGATGACCAGCAACACGATCCCGGCAATGAGCAGCCACAGGAACAGGGGCAAGAGCAGGTCCGAGCGCACGCCTGCCTGCAGGTCCACGGAAACCGGGGCGGTGGCGTCGGCATTCATGACCACCACCGTCCAGCTGCCGGGAACGATGTTCCATTTGAGTTCCTGCGTGCCGGTGCCTTCTGCGGATGTGACCCAGAAATTCTGGGCTCCGGGGCGGGGCGGCGTCCGCGTTCCCGGCACCTCGGTGTAATCGACCCTGAAGGGCCGCAGGTTCAATTCCCGGATTTCGGAGCGCTTCACTCCCTCGAGATAGCGCGCCGCATCCTGCTGCGGTGCGACACCGATGAAGATTCCTTTGCCCGGGCTGGCTCCCGATCCGCGGAGCAGGATGCTGCCGGCTGTGTCCGATGGAATGACGTCAGGCAGCCTGCCGCTGACCATGACGTCCAGCCCTGCCGTGGTGATGGCGGAGGACGCGGCGTCGAACCGGTGCGACTGCGTGGTGAAGTAGCCTTCGTCGCGCTGCTGGAAGTTGAGCCAGCCCACGCCGGCTGCGCCCGCCAGCAGCCCCAGCCCCAGGAGCGCGGCGATAGTACCGAGGACGAGCATCACCATGCGGCCAGGTTTCATGCCGGTTCCTTGTCTCGGGCTGATCGGTCGGCGGATGGTTCGGCGTTGCGTTCCCGGGTTCTGCTGGCTTTGTCGCTGTGCTTGCCGTCCGGATGTTTGTGGTCACCGCGCCCGTGAGTAAATGAGGGGTGCGCGTGGATGCCCGGCCGGGGGTCCAGAATGCTAAACCGGCACGGTTTCTCGGACGTGCCTTCGCCGCTGAGCTGGGTGAGCTGGGCGGGATCATGGAGCGCGGTGATGGTTTCCATGGCGGCACGGGCCATGGACAGGTCCAGAACGATTTCCTTGCCCGGCAGCAGAGTCCTGGCACGCCGCGCAACAACATAAAGCGCCCGGATGTTGGCCGGCGTCAGGGTTCCGCGGACCTCGATGCAGGCGCGCTCCATATTCGCGTCGATGTGGACCACGACCTTGAGGCGGTGATGGCTGGCAGTGATGTCCACAGCGCTCACGTCCCCCGGGCGGGGCGCCGCTGCCCAAGACGGCATGGTCCGAGCACTTGCAGGGACCGGATACTGAGGTTCATATGGCCAACGCCTCCCCGACTTCTTTGTCGGAACCGTGTAACGTCCAGAATGCACCCTGTTGCTGGCACTGGGAAGAGGCGTTCCGGCGGAGCTCGGACGGTGGCCAGGGAACAGCACACCAAGGAACGGTGCCAAAGGGATCGACACGGCGCGGATTGGTGCCGGTCGGAAACCTGCCTAGCCTGTTCCTATGCCTTCCAGCCAGGACCGTTCCAGCCATGACCAAGCAGTCCCGCGAGACCTGACGCCCACCGACATGGTGCTGGCCTCCGTGAGGCTGCCGGGCGCGACAGCATGCTGCGACGTCCATATCCGCGACGGCCACGTCTCGGCGATCACCACAGCCGGAGAACGCCCCGGAGTTGCCATGGCCGCGGATGCCCAGGTGCTGGATCTTGAGGGGCGGTTCGTCGTTCCCGGCCTGTGGGACGAGCACGTCCATATGACGCAGTGGGCGCTGGCCGCCAACCGGATCGACCTGTCCGGCGCCGCTTCGGCGCGCGCCGCCGTCGAGCTTGTCCGTAACGGGATTACCGCGGCGGGTCCCGGCGCGGACCGGACACTGACCGTGGTGGGCGCAGGCTTCCGGGACGCCGTATGGGACGACGTCCCGAGCGCCGAAATGCTCGACGACGCCACCCGGGGAGTGCCCACAGCCCTGATCAGCCATGACCTGCATTGTGTCTGGCTCAATTCAGCGGCCGCCCGGAGATACGGTGTCCAGCTCCCGGCAGACGGGCTGCTCCGCGAGGAGGCTGCATTCGCCGTCACACGAGAGCTCGGAAAGCTGCCCGATGACGTCGTCGACGGTTGGGTGCGCACGGCCGGCCAGGAAGCCGCCGCCCGCGGTGTTGTGGGCGTGGTGGACCTGGAGATGACGTGGAACCGCGACGTGTGGCTGCGCCGGATCGCCAGCGGGTTCAACTCGTTGCGCGTGGAGGCGGGCGTGTATCCGGAGGACCTGGAGCGGGCAGCCTCCGCGGGAATGCGGACGGGGCAAACGGTCGACGGCGGGGCGGGTCTTCTGCGCGTGGGTCCGCTCAAGGTGCTCATCGACGGCTCCCTCAACACGCGCACAGCCTTCTGCGTTGACCCGTACCCGCACGGCGGGCACGGCATCCTGACCGTGAGCGAACCCGAACTTGTTGCCTTGCTCGCCAGGGCCCGGGAGACGGCCTTCGTTCCGGCGGTCCATGCCATAGGCGACGGCGCCAACAAGGTTGCGCTGGATGCCTTCGCCGAGGTTGGGATCGGCGGCCGGATCGAGCACGCCCAGTTTGTACGACAGGAGGACTTCGCCCGGTTCGGTGAGCTTGGCCTGACAGCCAGCGTCCAGCCCGCCCATGCCCTCGACGACCGCGACGCCGCCGACGCCAACTGGCCCGGCCGCACTGACCGGGCCTTCCCGCTGCGTTCGCTGCTGGACGCCCGGGCTCGGCTGGCGCTGGGTTCCGATGCGCCGGTGGCGCCCCTGGACCCGTGGCTGGCGATGTCTGCCGCGACGGCCCGGGCGCGGAACGACGGCCGCGGCCCCTGGCACCCGGAGCAGGCACTGACCCGGGAGGAGGCGCTGCTCGCATCAACGCGGGGGCGGGGCCGGATCCGGGCCGGGGACGTGGCGGATATCGCCGTGCTCGATGCGGATCCCCTTGGCGCGTCCGATGCCGTGTTCGCCGGAATGCCCGTCGCGGCAACGCTCGTGGCGGGCCGGTTCACGTTCCGGGGTGCAGGGGTTTAGAAGACCTGTTGGGTCGGCGCGAACTCCCCCACGCACCCTTACCGTCAAAAGCGTAGAGTTGCCTAAGACGCCTGATTCTTGGACGCCATGCAGCTAAGGGAGAAATCGTGACGATTGACTGGGACGAAAAGAAAGCCCTGCTACAGGAACCGAATATCGCAGCAGTGACGCAACTGTGCGATGAACTCATGGAGAAGAAGCCGGGATCGACCGTTCCTTACATCGACCCCGTCCATGACGAGGACGAATGCCGGATTGTCAGCCTCCAGGTCAGCCCGGGCAAGGGAACCGAGTCCGGTTTCGTTTCCCATTTCAACGACGACGACGCCGCCCGGCGGGCCACCCAGATCTACGAGCTCGCCGAGCTTGATCCGCGCTACGTCATGCCCTGGAATGCCTACCCCTGGGTGCGCGATCCGGACATGCCCTCCGCCCTTAGTGTGCAGGAGAAGACCGACGGCCTGCGCCCCTTCCGGCAGTTCATGAAGATCAACAGGCGCGTCTCGGCCATCATCGCCCACGGGACCGACGCCGCCTCCTTCCTCACGCTCTTCGAGAAGACCTACCATTCCTCGCTGAAGAACAGCGGCATCAAGATCTACAAGGCCAGCGCGCTCGGCGGGCGGGCCTTTGCTGTTTCCGAGGCCAAGCAGGAAGAACTCCTGACCAAGAGCGTGGACGTCTACAAGGACGCCATGCAGCGCGCGGGCATCCAGCACCTTTAGCTCCCGGTTACCGGCCCGGTTAAAAGCGTGCTCGACTGGTTGCTCGATTCCGACCCCTCGATCCGGTGGCAGGTCCTGCGCGACCTGACGGATGCACCTGCCGAAGAGGTGCGTGCCGAACGTGCCCGCGTGGCCACCGAGGGCTGGGGTGCGCGTCTGCTCGCCCTCCAGGGCAGCGACGGCCAGTGGGACGGCGGCACCTTCTTCCCGGTGCCGTATGACGGCTCCGAGCCGGGCCAGCCCTGGACCGCCACGACCTACAGCCTGCTGCTCCTGCGGGACCTCGGACTTGATCCGGGCAGCGAAGGTGCCCGCGCCGCGGTCCGGAAAGTGCGGGAGAACAGCCGCTGGGAGGAGGGCGGCCAGCCGTTCTTCGACGGCGAGGTGGAGCCCTGCATCAACGGCAAGGCCGTCGCCCTCGGAGCCTACTTTGGCGAGCACGTCGACGGCATCGTCCGGCGGCTGCTCGGCGAGCAGCTCGCCGACGGCGGCTGGAACTGCGAGGCCGAGCGGGGGTCGGTGCGCTCGTCGTTCGCGACCACCATCAACGTGCTGGAAGGGCTGCTCGAACACGAGCGGGCCACGGGCGGAACTCCCGAGTCCATTGCTGCGCGGAAGCGGGGCGAGGAGTACCTGCTGGAGCGCGCCCTGCTGCGGCGCAAGAGCACGGGGGAGCTCGTGGACCCGGACTGGCTGCAGTTTTCCTACCCGACCCGCTGGTTCTATGACGTGCTTCGCGGCCTCGACTACTTCCGGGACGCGTACTCCCAGGACACGGGCGGACCGCCGGACACCCGCTTTGCCGAGGCCGTCGGGCTGCTCCGTTCAAAACGGCAGCCCGACGGAACCTGGCTGCTCGAGAACACCCACCCGGGACGCATCCACTTCGCCATGGAGGACGGCGACGGACACCCCAGCCGGTGGAACACGCTTCGCGCCCTGCGCGTGCTCAGGTGGTACGACGGCCTTACCCCTCCAGCAGCCGCCGCCGGTGCTTGAGCTCCTTGACCCATGCCCTGGTGACCATGTCCGGAAAAGGCGAGGCGCCGCCGTCGTCCGCTGAAACCGTGGCTGTCGGAACGGGGCCCGTTGCTGTCAACGCCGTTGAAGCGAAAGCCGTCCCGGCCTCCAGATCCGCCAGCAGCGGGCCGGCGGCCTTCAGGGCCAGGTCCACCGCCTGCACGGACGTGCGTTCGGGCAGACCGAGTCCCGTGGCCCAGGCCAGGAAGTGCTTGCGCGAGATACCGCTGCGCTTGCCGCCGAGCGTCAGGGCGAGCGTCTTGTCGCCGTAGACCACCGTGGACGGGATGTCGTAGACGGGCGCGATGGACCATTCCCCGTGCGGCTGCTGCACCATGGACACATTTTTTGCATGCAGGTCGCCGTTGCCGCTGAGCAGCGCGAAGGCGGCCTGGACGGCGAGGTTCCGCAGCGCCGGCAGTGGTGCCGCGCAGTAATCGGCAAGCGCATGGCACACAGTTCCGAACCCCACGTTGTACTTGTCCGCCGGGTACAGCTTCAGCACCTGCGCACCGTCCTCGACGGCGAGGCGCTGCACCGCGTCCGGCCCGCCGGCCGCACCGTGCGCCGTCTCGGCTTCCAGCGGCACGCGGTCGAACCGCTCCACCAGCAGCCCCGGCCGGCCGGCGACGTCGCGCATCAGCTGCACCCGGCTCAGCGGAATCCGCAGCTTTGCCGCGTAGCGGAACATGATGAACTCGTTCTCCACCACGTGCGGGAACTCGGGCGCATTGAGCTTGAGGATGAACCGTCGCCCCGCGCTGGCCACGGGCATGGAGATCATCCCGGCGGACAGCTTGTCCTGCACACCGGCGAGCGCCACGGGATCGATCAGGCCCGAGTCGCCCAGCAGCTCGTCAAAGTCCACGGGCCTGCGCGGGTCCACCTCGACGGCGTGCTCCTCCGGATCGAGCGGCTCCCCGTGGCCCACGATCTGAACGTCGCCCACGGGGTTGCCGCCGGCGGCGATGAGCAGCGAAAGGTCATCGTCCAGGCTGGTCTTGATGGTTCGGCGCAGCGCGTTCAGCCGCCGGCCCTCCGGGAGCAAACCGGTGAAGTACGGCGGCGCGGCCCCTGCTCCGGAGAGCACAGGTTCCGGTGACAGCGGAAGCGAACTGGCGACGGCGGGGCGGCCGCTTTTCAGGTAGGCGGGCAGATAGCTGAACCTGGTTCCGCCGTCGTGCCGTTCCAGCCGGGCGGCCAGGACGCCGCGCTTGTAGATGTCCGCGATGCGGTGCCTCACGGCCGGTTCTCCCCTTCGCCGGGTTCGTTGCCTTCCAGCGGGGCCGCCGACGGCGGGACGTCCGACGGCGGGACGTCCGACGGCGGCTGGGTCACCAGTGCGCGGGCGGCGGCGCTGGTCCGGGTGCCGAGCTGCAGCTCGAGGCCAAGCGTGTCCAGCAATGCCAGCAGGGTGTCCAGCCGGAGGCTCTCCTTGCCCTGTTCCACGAAGCGGACAAAGCGTTCGGAGACTCCCGCCATGTCGGCAAGGTCCTGCTGGCTCAGGCGGAGGTCGGCGCGCCGGGCGCGGACGGTCGCGGCGAGCTGAGGGGTGAAGCCGTTGGCCACCGCACCTCCTTTACGATTAGGAACGATCGTGCCGGTTTGCTGGTAGCTCCTACGCTACGCCTGGCCACCGCGAGTGCACAAGGCCTGGATCGGAACGAACGTACCGATGGACCACCGCACTTTCCCTGAACAACCGATCTTCACATCCGAAACCGTTCAAGTTTTCGGTTGACACCCGGCTGTGACCCGTGCCATATTCTTAATCGTGAACCTGTCAGACAGCCGGACAGCCGGACAGCAAAGCGAAGCGACCACCTTTCCGTTGGCCCGCCTCAGCGCAGCAGAAGCTGTCTTCAACGCTATCCGCTCCGACATCCGGAGCGGCGCGCTGGCCGTCGGTGCCAAACTCAGTTCGGAAGCCGCCCTGGCCTCGCAGTTCGGTGTCAGCCGCTCCGTCATCCGCGAGGCCCTGCGTTCCTGCACCGCCCTCGGCCTGACAGTAACCAAGACCGGACGCGGCACCTTCGTCGTCGCCGACCATGTGGCCAACGACCTCGTCCTGGGCCAGTTCTCCGCCCGGGACCTCACCGAGGCCCGGCCACACATCGAAGTCCCGGCAGCCGGGCTCGCCGCCGAGCGCCGTACCACCGAGGACCTGGAAATCCTCCGCGGCATGATGGCGTCCATGGCTGCGGAGACCGACCCGGAAGCCTGGGTCACCCTCGATTCCAGCTTCCATGCAGCCATCGCCCGCGCCAGCGGCAACAAGGTGTTCGAAAGCGTCGTGGCGGACATCCGCGACGCGCTCGCCCACCAGTCCGAAACCCTCAACATGGTGGCCGACCGCCAGCACGCCTCCGATGTCGAGCACCACCTCATCCTGGATGCCATTGAAGCGGGGTCCGCTGCAGACGCCAGCGCCGCCATGGCTGAGCACCTGCGCGCCGTCGGCGAAGCCCTCGATTCCATCCTCAACCAGTAACGGCCCCGGCCTTCCCTGGCACCAGCCACACCCAACTCAACACATCAACACCCAACGCAGAGGACACCATGCCTTCCCCCGCCATGCCGGCAAGCCACTCCCTTTCCGCGCCTCCCGCACCAGCAGCGATCCTGCCGCGGCACCAGCCCCTTGCCTTCCAGACCCGCGACGGGCTGGTCGAAAGCGTCCACTACGGCTCCCTGATCGCCACCGCGCCCGACGGCGGCACCCTGCTCTCCGCCGGCGAAACCCACGCCGCGTTCTACCCCCGGTCCTCGCTCAAGCCCCTGCAGGCCGTGGCCATGGTCCGGGCCGGGCTGGACCTGCCGGCCGACCTGCTGGCCCTCACCGCCGCGAGCCACTCCGGCGCAGCCCGGCACCTCGACGGCGCCAGCCGCATCCTGGAACTCCACGGGCTCACGCCCGCAGCACTCGAAAACAGCACCGACCTTCCCTACGGGGTCCGAGAGCGCGAGCAATGGCTGCGCGACGGCGGCCGGCCCACCCAGCTGGCCCAGAACTGCTCCGGCAAGCACGCCGCCATGGCCGCCACCTGCGTCATCAACGGCTGGCCGGTGCAGGGCTACCTCGACCCCTCCCACCCGCTACAGAAGCTCGTCGCCGAAACGGTCACCGACCTGACCGGCGAGGAACCCGCCGGCGTCAGCACCGACGGCTGCGGCACCCCGCTGTTCGCCCTCACCCTTGCCGGCATGGCCCGCGCCTTCGGCCGCCTCGCCTCGGCCGAACTGGCTGATGGTGCGTCCGCCCCCGAAAGCCCGGAAGCCGCCGTCGCGCATGCCATGCGCCGCCATCCGGAAATGGTGGCGGGCGAGGGCCGCGACGTCACGGAGCTCATGCGCCTCCTGCCCGGCGCCCTGGCGAAGGACGGCTTCGAAGGCATCCAGCTGGTGGGGCTGCCGGACGGACGCGCCGTCGCCGTCAAGATTTCCGACGGCGGTGACCGGGCCCGGATGCCCGTCACCGTCCGCGCGCTGGAAGCGCTCGACGTCGACACCTCCGCCCTTGCGGGCATCGCCACCGGTGCGGTCCTCGGCGGCGGCCGCCAAGTCGGCCTGCTGCAGGCCGCAGACTTTTCCTCCCTGTCCCCGACCGACGACGTTCTTTAAGGACTGCACATGACCGAAACCCAAACCCTGCCGGACGCCCACCCCCTGTCCGACGTCCGCTCCGAGCATGACCTGCTCGGCGACCGCAACATCCCCGCCGGTGCGTACTGGGGCGTCCACACGCTGCGCGCCGTGGAAAACTTTCCCATCACGGGTCAGCCGCTCTCCAGCAACATGCACCTGGTCCGCGGCCTCGCCGCCGTGAAACTCGCAGCCGCCCGCACCAACCTCGAACTCGGGCTACTGGACGCCGAACGCGCCGCGGCAATCGAACAGGCCTGCACCGATGTGATGAACGGCGAACTCAGCGGGCAGTTCATCGTCGACGTGATCCAGGGCGGCGCGGGAACGTCGTCGAACATGAACGCCAACGAGGTCATCGCCAACCGGGCGCTGGAAATCCTTGGCCACCCCAAGGGCGACTACGCGCGGCTGCACCCCAACGACCACGTGAACCTCAGCCAGTCCACCAACGACGTCTACCCCACCGCGGTAAAACTCGGCACCATCTTCGCCGCCCGCGAGCTGCTCTCCGCGCTGGCGGAACTCGAAGAGGCGTTCGCGGAAAAGGCCATGGAGTTCCGCACCATTGTGAAAATGGGCCGCACCCAGCTCCAGGACGCCGTACCCATGACCCTGGGCCAGGAATTCGGCACCTACGCCGTGACCATCGGCGAGGACCGGCAGCGGCTGGCCGAAGCGGACCTGCTCATCCACGAAATCAACCTCGGCGCCACCGCAATCGGCACCGGGCTGAACGCCCCCGCCGGTTACGCCGAGGCCGCCTGCCGGCACCTGGCCGAGATCACCAGCCTTCCCCTGGTCACCGCCGTCGACCTCATCGAAGCCACCCAGGACGTGGGCGCGTTCGTCCACCTCTCCGGCGTGCTCAAGCGCGTGGCCGTCAAACTGTCCAAGATCTGCAACGACCTCCGTCTGCTCTCTTCCGGACCACGCGCCGGCCTCGGCGAGATCAACCTGCCCGCCGTCCAGTCCGGATCCTCCATCATGCCCGGCAAGATCAACCCGGTGATCCCGGAAGTGGTCAGCCAGGTGGCCTACGAGGTCATCGGCAACGACGTCACCATCACCATGGCCGCCGAAGCCGGGCAGCTCCAGCTCAACGCCTTCGAACCCATCATTGTGCACAGCCTGCACAAGAGCATCTCGCACCTCGAAGCAGCCTGCCGCACGCTCACAGCCCGCTGCGTCCGCGGCATCACCGCCAACACCGAACACCTCCGCCTCACCGTGGAACAGTCCATCGGTCTGGTAACCGCCCTCAACCCGCACCTCGGGTACGCCACCGCCACCGCCATCGCCCAAGAAGCCCTGGCCACCGGCAAGGGCGTCGCCGAACTGGTCCTCGAACACGGCCTGCTCACCGAAACCCAACTGCAGGAGCTCCTCAGCCCCGAACGCCTGGCGAACCTCAGCAAGTAGTACCCGCAAGCTCGACTCCCCAAAACCGGTAACCAAAGGATCCCCCATGTCCAATTCCCCACAGGGCGCCGCCTCGAACACGGCAGTCACTGACCATACGGTCCCGGCCCAGGCACACGCCACCGAAAACCTTCTCCACGCTGAAGACAAGGGCTACCACAAGAGCCTGAAGCCGCGGCAGATCCAGATGATCGCCATCGGCGGCGCGATCGGCACCGGCCTGTTCCTCGGCGCCGGCGGCCGGCTCAACGCCGCCGGCCCGTCCCTGGTCATCGCCTACGCCGTCTGCGGCTTCTTCGCCTTCCTGATCCTGCGCGCCCTCGGCGAACTGGTCCTGCACCGGCCCTCCTCGGGCTCGTTCGTCTCCTACGCCCGCGAATTCTTCGGCGAAAAAGCAGCCTTCGTCTCCGGCTGGTTCTACTGGATCAACTGGGCCACCACCACCATCGTGGACATCACCGCCGCCGCCCTCTACATGAACTTCTTCGGCAACTACATCCCCTGGATGGCCGACGTCCCCCAATGGGCCTGGGCCCTGACCGCCCTCATCGTCGTCCTGGGCCTGAACCTCGTCTCCGTCAAGGTCTTCGGCGAAATGGAATTCTGGTTCGCCATCATCAAGGTCGCAGCCCTCGTGGCCTTCCTCCTCATCGGCACCTACTTCGTCATCTTCGGCACCCCGGTCCCCGGCCAGGAAACCGGCTTCAGCCTCATCACCGACAACGGCGGCATCTTCCCCAACGGCCTGCTGCCCATGATCATCCTCATGCAGGGCGTCCTCTTCGCCTACGCCTCCATCGAACTCGTCGGCACCGCCGCCGGCGAAACCGAAAACCCCGAAAAAATCATGCCCAAGGCCATCAACTCCGTGGTCTTCCGCATCGCCGTGTTCTACGTCGGCTCCGTCATCCTGCTCGCCCTGCTCCTGCCCTTCACCTCCTACCAAAAGGGCGTCAGCCCCTTCGTGACATTCTTCGGCTCCATCGGCATCCAGGGCGTGGACGTCATCATGAACCTCGTGGTCCTCACCGCCGCCCTGTCCTCCCTCAACGCCGGCCTCTACTCCACCGGCCGCATCCTGCGCTCCATGTCCGTCGCCGGCTCCGCCCCCAAATTCGCCCAACGCATGAACAAAGCCGGCGTCCCCTACGGCGGCATCGCCATCACCGCCGGCGTCTCCCTGCTCGGCGTCCCACTGAACTACCTCGTCCCGTCCCAAGCCTTCGAGATCGTCCTGAACATCGCCTCCGTAGGCATCATCGTCACCTGGGCCACCATCGTCCTGTGCCAGATC
>NZ_PJMC01000026.1 GCF_002892795.1 Arthrobacter sp. AFG20
GTGGGTGCGATCACGCCCTGGAACTACCCGCTGCACCAGATCACGAACAAGCTGGCACCGGCCCTGGCGGCCGGCTGCACCTTTGTCCTCAAGCCCAGCAAGGTCTCCCCGCTGGTTGCTTACCTGCTCTTTGATGCCCTGCACGAAATCGGACTGCCCGCCGGCGTGGTGAACCTGGTGCCCGGTCATGGCCGGCCCGTGGGTGAAGCACTGGCAGGACATCCTGACATCGACGTTATTTCGTTCACCGGCTCGCACGGCGCCGGAACCCGCGTCGCCGAGCTGGCTGCGCCCAACGTCACCAAAGTCGCCCTGGAACTGGGCGGAAAGTCCGCCAACATCATCCTCGACGACGCCGATCTTGCCACGGCCGTAAAGGTCGGCGTCGCCAACGCCTTCCTGAACTCCGGCCAGACCTGCGTGGCCATGACCCGGATGCTCGTACCCGAGGACCGGTACGAAGAAGCGGTGCAGCTCGCCGCCGGCTTCGCCAACGGCTACACGGTCGGCGACCCGCTCCTTCCCGACACCAAGCTCGGCCCCGTGGTCGACGGTGCTGCCCGCGAGAATATCCATGCGCTGATCAAGACCGCGGTCGCCGAGGGCGCACGCCTGGCCGCCGGAGGAACCGACACCCCGCAAGGACTGACCAAGGGCTACTACGTCGCCCCGACCATCCTCGCCGACGTGGATCCCGATTCCACGATCGCCCAGGAAGAAGTCTTTGGCCCGGTCCTGTCCATCCTCAGCTACACCGACGAGGACAACGCCGTAGACATCGCCAACAACTCCCGCTTCGGCCTCTCCGGAGGGGTATGGTCCGCGGACAAGAACAGGGCACTGGCCGTCGCCCGCCGCATCCGGACGGGCAACGTCGACATCAACGGTGCCAAATACAACCCAATGGCACCCTTCGGCGGATACAAGCAGTCCGGAATCGGCAGAGAAATGGGCAAGGAAGGCCTCGAGGAATTCCTCGAAGTGAAATCCATCCAAATGTAGCCCGCCCTCCCGCCTGTGATTCAGCGCATCGGGATACCAGCATGAATAAAGGGAGCAGCTCAAGGGATCGGCCTCGGCCCTTCCCCCGATCTCGCGGCAGGAAACTACTGGGCACCTAGTCACCCGCACGGAAGTCAGCCCCTGTTCCCTCGGAATGCTGCTGATGGGCCGGGATTCCCGGTTCGATTGCGTCAGCCCTCGCCACTGCCCCCGCGCTGGGCCGCCTTCCAAGATCTGGCATGCCCAAAGACCTCCACCGAAAACGTCCTCCCGCGTCACAGGCCAGAGCCCGAGATCCCAACAACCAGGGCAGCGTAAGAGGTGCTGCAGCAGCACCGCCCCGATGCGCCTTGGAACCGCCGGATGAAAACACCGCTAAGAAACTCGCAGACCTGCACGGGACCCGGGCAGCCAGGCTCCAAAAGTCGTTGACCCGCCACCAGCCCTCGCTCACTCGGTGCCTGCGCTTCGAAGGTGATGGGTGTTCAGCGTTCAGGGCAGGGTCCTCGTGAAGTTCAGAATGAACAGGACAAGGTATTGCACCCGCCGCCCTGACATAATATTCTATAGAAAGTAGAGAGGGTACGGCGTTGTACCCCCAGTCGAGGAAATGGCGGATGACCATGCAGGATCGAACAAACATTTATATCGGCGGGGAATGGGTCCCTTCCACCGGGCCGGACGTCATTCAGGTGGAGAACCCGGCCACCGAGGAGATTATTGCCACGGTTCCGGCCGGGACCGCCGATGATGTGAACAGGGCTGTGGCGGCGGCCCGGGCGGCTTTCCCGTCCTGGTCCCGGACGAGCGTGGGGGAGCGGGCCCGCTATCTTCGTGAACTGGCCCAGGCCCTTGCCCGGCGCGAGGAAGAGATCGCCCGGACGGTCACCCTCGAAATGGGCAGCCCGATGCGGATCTCCACCCGCATCCAGGCACCCCTGCCCCAGACCGTGATCACCGCCTACGCGGACCTGATCGAGAACTATGAATTCGAGGAAACCGTCGCGAACACCCTGGTGACGCGCGAGCCGGCCGGCGTCGTGGGTGCGATCACGCCCTGGAACTACCCGCTGCACCAGATCACGAACAAGCTGGCACCGGCCCTGGCGGCCGGCTGCACCTTTGTCCTCAAGCCCAGCGAGGTCTCCCCGCTGGTTGCTTACCTGCTCTTTGATGCCCTGCACGAAATCGGGCTGCCCGCCGGCGTGGTGAACCTGGTGCCCGGTCATGGCCGGCCCGTGGGTGAAGCACTGGCAGGACATCATGACATCGACGTTATTTCGTTCACCGGCTCGCACGGCGCCGGCACCCGCGTCGCTGAGCTTGCTGCGCCCAACGTCACCAAAGTCGCTTTGGAACTGGGCGGAAAGTCCGCGAACATCATCCTTGATGATGCTGACCTGGCCACGGCCGTCAAGGTCGGAGTCGCGAACGCCTTCCTGAACTCCGGGCAGACCTGTGTGGCCATGACTAGGATGCTCGTGCCCAAGGACCGGTACGAAGAAGCAGTGCAGCTCGCCGCCGGCTTCGCCAACAGCTACACCGTCGGTGACCCGCTGCTGCCCGAGACCAAGCTCGGCCCCGTGGTAACCAGCGCCCAGCGCGACAAAATCCAGGGTCTCATCAAGACCGCGGCCGCCGAGGGCGCACGCCTGGTCGCCGGAGGAACCGACACCCCGCAAGGACTGACCAAGGGCTACTACGTCGCCCCGACCATCCTCGCCGACGTCGACCCGGACTCCACGATCGCCCAGGAAGAAGTCTTCGGCCCCGTCCTGTCCATCCTCAGCTACACCGACGAGGACAACGCCGTAGACATCGCCAACAACTCCCGCTTCGGCCTCTCCGGAGGGGTATGGTCCGCGGACAAGAACAGGGCACTGGCCGTCGCCCGCCGCATCCGGACGGGCAACGTCGACATCAACGGTGCCAAATACAACCCGATGGCACCCTTCGGCGGATACAAGCAGTCCGGAATCGGCCGGGAAATGGGCAAGGAAGGCCTCGAGGAATTCCTCGAAGTGAAATCCATCCAAATGTAGCCCCGCCCCTCAGACGGGACACCACTTTAGGAGACCTTCCCCATGGACCGGATCCAACACCTGATGCAGGCCATCCCCAGCGGGGCCTCGCTGGTGGCATCATCTTATTGTTCGACCCCGACAACTCTGCTGAATAGACTGGGGGCCGTCGCCGACAAAAGTGCCGGCCTCAGTCTGTCGGCCGGACTGCTCCTAGGCGACCTGGCATTTCTTGACGCCGTGCGCCGTGGTGACCTCCAGTTTCGGACTTGGCACGCCTCGGGCCCGGTGCGTGCCTTGGCGACATCGGGGCAAGTCGGTTACCTTCCGGCACGGGCCAGTTCAGTCTCCGCGCTGGTGGGGCGCGATACGGATGTCGCGCTGATCCGCGTGTCTCCACCTGACTCCAGGGGCCGGTGCAGCCTCGGACCGTCCGCCAGTTACACCAAGACACTGGTGGAGAGCGCACGTATAGTCATCGCCGAAGTAGACCCTGATTTCCCCGTACCCCAGGGGGATGACACCTGGGTCAGCACGGACCAGATTGACTACTTCATGGATTCAGATACCCCAATGGCCGAGTACCCGTCGTCGGATCCATCGTCGGCTGTCCGCGAGATCGCGCGGCATGTCGTTGGCCTCATTCCGGCTGGCGCGCATGTTCAGCTGGGCATCGGTGCCGTCGCCGAGGCCGTCGCATCTGAGCTGGCCCGCAGCGGGCCGGGCGGGCTACGGATGATCGGGCTGGGATGCGACCAGATGACAGATCTGATGGCATCGGGCCAGCTGATCAGCGATGGACGTCCTTCAATCATCGCCGCAGAGCTGCTTGGGTCCGAGAAGATCTTTTCCGCCGCGGGGGACCATCCCGGCATTTGGCTGGCATCATCAAAAACCATCCACAACCCGGTATGGCTTGCCTCCCTGCCCCGATTGATTTCGGTGTGCTCGGCCTTGGCCGTGGACCTGAGCGGTCAGGTTGCCTCTGAGACCATGGACGGAAAAGTTCTGGCGGGAATCGGCGGAAGCGCTGATTTCTTCGACGGCGCCGGCCTGTCCCCGGGCGGAGTGAGAATCGTCGCATTGCCCTCTGTAACGGCCAAGGGCATAAGCCGCATCGCCTCATCATTCGGGGCCGGCACAGCTGTCACTATGCCCCGGCACAGCGTCGATGTGGTTATCACCGAACATGGCGTGGCCACCCTGACCGGCCTTTCTACCGTGGAACGGGCACTGGCTCTGGCCAACATCGCAGCCCCGGAACATCGGCCGGAGCTGTTGCACGCGGCAGGAATCCTCCCTGCCGTATCGGCACTCTCGGCCTGAGGCCGCCACGGGCAGGTTGGTCGTCTGGTTCTGACCCGGTTGTTCAGAAGCGAGAGACCATCCTGACCCCTCCCTTGCGGTAACGTCCGTGGGGGTCGCAGGCAATGACCCGCGACTCCCACGGACGTTGGTAGGCCTCGTTGCCGGAACTGCGGTTCCCCCAGCCGTCCCGGCAGCGGTACTTCTTACTGGCCTTCCGGGTCTTGACCCGCCATGTGACCGGACGGTTTCGCCCATAACGTGTTCTCCGAACGCCGTGAGCGAGCATGGAGTCTCTAAAGGGTTCGGTCCGAAGGCCGATCATGGGATGCGCGCGTTCATGTATCGGTACAGCTGGCTCCTAGGCAGGTCCCTGTGGTTATGAAGCGTGCGGGGACCGGCTTTCAGGAGCCAGGACCATGCCTGGCGTTTGCAGGGCGCCGTTAATCGCCGCCAAGGCTTGCCGATTCCCACTACAGCTGTCTTTGCGACGGGTGGCCGGACAAGGGACCTGTGCATCCATCGGCGGATCCGACCGGACGGGAGCCACCCAGCTCGAGACGCATCGAGTGGTGTCCCGCCCTGCCGCCGGCTCTCAGGGTCGGAGCCAACGAAGGAAATGCGGGACCTCAGCAGGAAGAGCGATGCCCTGGCAAGGTCATTGAATCGGAGAGAACAGCGGCAGACGAGAATGCCTCCTACTGCCAGGAGCTGCACCACATAGCGAGTGCCGCATACTGCTAAGACAACGCGCCTGGGCCCCTAGGGGTGAGGCCCGGAGGTGCCCTGAGGGCTCGCGGCCTGTCAAACCTTCGCCTGACCCGACAAGGATGAGGCCGGCCAAGGCGAACGTCCTCTCATGGGCTGGGAGCCCGGCCGGCAAGCGGTAGCTCACTGCCATTCATCGGGCGCAGGCGCGGAGCGATTCATCCGCTGCAGAAAGGACCGATGGCCACAGGCCAAACACTAGAGTGCGCCGATTCTCTGGATAAGGTTCCGAGCAGACCTGGGCCATGGATGGGAACGAACGTTGTAGACCTGCCCACGGCCACCCAGATGATGCGGCCGTCCGGAGACGGCGCTGTGAGAGCTTGCCCGCGCCACATCACAATGAGGGTTGCCTGAATCCGTGGTTGCCGTCCCCTGTCAGCGACAGCACCAGCTGCACCGACACGGTGTCGGTGACGGTCGAAAACTGAGCCATAGTGACGGCGGCACATTTCGACCGTTGCAGACAGACCGATGCGTCGGTAGAGGGGAGGAGCGAGGCCACAGCGTTTGTGCGGCGAGCAGAAGACGGCAGCACGCAGCGATCGCTACTGTCTGGACCCTTCGCAGAGTACACCGCGCATGTGGGGGCTTGGCTGGTAGCGCTCAACGTCCCTCGCCGGTGGAAGCGGTTCATTGAAAGGGGCGGTCGGGGACGCTCCGGGCTGCGGCCCGCGAAACCTTCACGGGCCGCAGCACTCATTTTCGTTAGAGGACCGAAGCTGCTGGAACTCCTGCGCCGAATCGCGATCGCAGGGCCTTCTTGTCAGGCTTTCCGAGGTCGGTCAGGGGTACGGCGTCGATGAAGTGGACAGCCTTGGGTGCGTAAATGCCGCCCTTGCGTTCCTTGACCAGGTTCTTCAGGTCTGTCGGGGTGGCCGAGGCGCCTTCGCGCAGGACAACAAAGGCGGTTACTGCTTCACCCCACTGGTCATCGGGAAGGCCTACTACTGCCGCGGCAACCACATCCGGGTGGGTAAGAAGCGGGGCTTCTACTTCCGCGGGGTAGACGTTGAACCCACCTGTGATGATCATGTCTTTGGAACGGGATACCAAGGTCACGAAGCCGTCCTGGTCGCGCATGCCCAAATCACCGGAACGTAGCCATCCTCCGCGCAGTGTTGCAGCGGTCTCTTCAGGACGTTTCCAGTACCCGTCCATAACCAGAGGCCCCCGCACACAGATTTCGCCCACTTCACCTGGCGCTACTTCCTGGTCCTGGTCGTTGAGCAGCCTAAGTTCGATGCCTGTTGAAGGCCGACCGCACGAAGCGAGACGGTCCGGCCGGGCGGGATCGTGTTCTCGCGGTAGCAGGGTGGTGACAACATTCGGCATCTCTGACTGGCCGTAAAGCTGCAGGAACACCTTGCCGAACCTTGCCAGTCCTTGGGTGAGCCGGGGAACCGTCATCGGGGCGCCGCCGTAGACGATGAGTTCCAGGGAGGAGAGGTCCGCTTCCGCCGTCGCCGGGGAATCCAGAATGGTGTAGATCATGGAAGGAACAGCGAATGTCATGTTGACACGATGCTTTTTCACCGTTTCGACGAATGACGTGATGTCGAACCGCCGTTGCATGACAACCGTGCCACCGTGCCAGAGCGCGCCGAGCGGAAACCAACCCGTGGCGTGGCTCATCGGGGCAGAGACCAGGAATCTTGGTTCAATGGGCCACGGCCAGTCCGCCTGCTGGAGGAGGTGGTTGGCGACAATGCTTCGGTGGGGCAACACGACACCTTTGGGTTTCCCCGTGGTGCCGCCGGTGTAGATGATCATCGCCGTATCCGTATCAGACACCGCGCGGTCAACCGTCAGGTCGGGCTCTGCGTCTGCAGCAAGGGATAAGAGGTTCGCGCCGAACCCTGCCTCACCCAGCGTCACGACCCGCAGCCCCGGCCTTGCCGCGGCCAGCTGTTGTCCCCGTTCCCGGTGGTCCTCGGTGTCGACGATGAGAACGCTGATTTCCGAGTCGTCAATGATGAAAACGTGGTCATCGAAAGAACCGAAGGGGTGAAGTGGAGTGTATCTGGCCCCGTTTGCCACACCGGCCCACTGGGCGAGCCAGGCGTCGGGACGGTTTGCCGAGAGCATCCCGAATCCGGTGCGATGGGTGACGCCGACGCTGCGCAGGGCGGCCCGGAGCCGTCCAAAGAGGGCGGCTGCCTCTTCGTACGTTGTCTCCGCATCATCGGCGCTGATGAATGCGGTCCCCCTGCCCCTAAGCAGGGAGTTCAGGACGAGCTCCCCGTATGTGTGACGGGGGGTAGCTGCCGTTTTAACGTTCACTGGTTCTGTCCTTCTGTGTATGTCGCTGTTGCCGTTACGGACGGCGCTTCACCGGAATTGCCGGCTTCCACCTTCCAGACGTTGCCGTCTCTTTGTCCGCGCGCTTCTACGCTGGCTCCAAGAAAGGCTGGCTTCGTTAACCGGAAGTCAATACTGCGCAGCAGGCTGTCCCCGCCCTCCACCTTGCGGGGAATTTCCAACGCCAGCAAGGCAAGGAGAGGTCCGTGTACCACCAGGTCGGGGTAGCCTTCGATCTCTGTCGTGTACGTACGGTCATAGTGGATTCTGTGCGCGTTATAGGTGAGAGCACTGAACCGGAACAGGAACGTTTCATCAACTCTGGTTGTCCTGGTAAAGCCGCCATCCGCGTGTTCAACCGGTCGCTTTTCCTCGCTTTGAGGTTCTTTGCGGCTCGGCGCTGCAAGTTGCTGGCGGTAGACGATGTCTTCTTCCTCGGCGGCTACAAGCTCACCGCCGGCTTCATACTCATGCCGGATGGTGGCGAAGAGCAGCTGTCCCGACCTGGCCTGCTTCAATGCCGTCTTTGCTAATCGGGATCTCCGCGTGTACTCCCCTCCTACCAAAAAAGGACTGAACTGTTCGAGCCTGCCTCCCGCGAACATCCGCTTTCGTCCAGGAATCGGCGGCAGGAAGGCCCCCTCCCGCGGATGCCCGTCATCGCCGAGCTCATCCTGCCGCCGGAGGTCCGCAAAATAAAACCAGTGCCAGAGCGGGGGGATCGCCTGACCGGACAAGAGCGCCGGCCGTTGTTCGTCCAGAAGCGCCGCAAAGGCCTCAACCGGCTGTCCTGTGATGCTCCTGGTCATGACTTGCGGTTCAGGTGACCACTCCCGGGCCACATCTTCAAGTGACTGCATCGTCCCTCCTCCTGTACCTCAACCTGGCCGCCCGTCGGACGGCCCAAAGTGAGCTGCATCGCATCTACTACAAACTCTGCACAATATAGAATCGCAAGTCAATCCCCGGCCGTCAGAGCAAGGGGCCCAAAAAGGGACTTGATAATATTCTATAGAAATTGCAGAATGGGCAGTGGAAGGTGTTAGCTGCATCACTGGCCAGAGGGGCGAACCCCGGTCAGGAGCACGAAAAAATTTGCCCCGATGCCGCCACATCCAAGTCAAAACATTCAGCGGGTTTCCTGGAAAAGGACAAAAGCATGACTTCAACAGCTCCGGTCAAGGACGACCGGCCAACGCCCCAAAAGACAGCCTTCGCAAGCATGATCGGGACGATGGTCGAGTGGTACGACTACTTCATCTTCGGCACGGCCTCAGCATTGGTCTTCAGCAAGATCTTCTTCACTTCGTTGGATCCGGCGACCGGAATCCTCGCCTCGTTCGCAACCTTTGGCGTGGCCTTCATTGCCCGTCCCATCGGGGCGGTCGTTTTCGGGCACTTCGGCGACCGGTTGGGACGCAAGAAGATGCTCGTACTTTCCCTGCTCATGATGGGTAGCGGGACCGTCGTCGTCGGCGTCCTTCCCACCTATGACCAAGTCGGGCTGCTCGCCCCGGCGTTGCTGGTGCTTTGCCGGCTGCTCCAGGGTCTGGCAGTTGGGGGTGAGTGGGGCGGAGCCGTCCTGATGGCCGTCGAGCATGCACCCAAGGGCAAACGAGCCTTCTACGGGAGCTGGCCCCAGATCGGCAACCCCATGGCAATGATCCTGGCCACCCTCACGTTCCTCGCCGTCCGTCAGCTTCCCGCGGATGACTTCCTGGCCTGGGGCTGGAGAATCCCGTTCCTCGCCAGCAGCGTCATGATCATCATCGGCCTGTACATCCGGCTCAGGGTTCTGGAGTCACCGGCATTCGCCAAGATGAAGGAAAAGGGCGAAGAGGCCCGGGTTCCCATCTTTGAAATCGTCCGCCACCACTGGAAGCCCGCCCTGATCGGCATGGCCACGACTGCGGCGCCCAACATCCCGTACTACATCGCCACGGTGTTCATCATCAGCTACGCGGCCAAACGGACCGGCATGGGCGGCGACCTGATGCTGATTGGCCTGTGCATCGCGTCCCTCGTCGAGGTCTTCGGCATCCCGGGTTCCGCAATCCTGGCCGACCGGATCGGCCGCAAGAAGGTTCTCATCGGCGGGGCTGTCTTCGTCGCTGCCTTCGCCTTCCCGTTCTTCTGGCTCGTCGATTCCGGAAACCCGGTCCTGGTCGTGCTGGCTCTGTCCCTGATTCTTGGAGTCGGGCACGCAACCACCTACAGCACGCAGGCAACGTTCTTCTCCGAGCTCTTCCCGACCCAGGTCCGCTACACCGGAACCTCAGTCGCCTACCATTTCGGCGGGATGATCACGAGCGGCCCTGTCCCTCTCATCGCCACGGCCCTCGTGGCCTGGGCCGGCAGCAGCCTTCCGCTGAGCTTCTACATGATCATCGGTGCGGGCATCAGCATCCTGGGCCTGACGCTCGCCAGGGAAAGCTACAAGGACGACCTCAGCAGCACTCCCGGCCCGTCGGGGGAGACCTCAGCTGTCCTCTCGTCTACACACCGCAACTGATTACTGAATGTAGGACGCCGCGGCCCCGGCCGCGGCGTTCCGGCAGCTTACAGCGCATCTGAAAGGCACGCGATGACTACTGTCCACACCACGATTTCGGAGGGAATTGCCCGGATTACCCTGGATAATCCACCTCTGAACGTGACAACTTTGGAACTCACCCGATCGCTTCATCAGACGCTGCGATCCATCGCCGACGATGCCAGTGTGAGAGCGGTAGTCCTCACGGGCGCCGGGGAGCGTGCCTTCAATGCGGGATCAGACATTACGGAGATGCCAGCACTGATAGCCGGTGGGGACGTCGTGGAGCGAAAGATCGCCTTCGAGAACCAGACGTTCAACCTCTTGGAAAACCTTCCGCAGGCAACGATTGCTGCGCTGAACGGCGTGGCATACGGAGGTGGCCTGGAGCTGGCTATGTGTTGCGACTTCATTGTCGGGGAGGAAGGCCTGTCGGTAGGAATGCCAGAGATTAAGCTCGGTCTATTCCCTGGGGCCGGCGGAGCGGTTCGTGCCGCCCGGCGGATCGGAAAAGCGCGCGCCACTGAACTGGTTCTACTGGGCGATCCCCTGCCCACCGAACGAGCCGTTGAATGGGGCCTGATCAACCGCGTAGTGCCGCGGGGAGAGTCATTGTCCGCCGCCCTACACTTGGCTCGGAGACTAGCGGAGGGTCCAAGTCAGGCAGTGCGCCTGGCCAAAGAATCGATAGCGCTTGCCTACCAGGAACCGGGCCAGCAACCCATAAGGTCGTCCAACGAGCTCTTTCGGCAGGTATGCGCTACACGCGATGCAGCGGAAGGCGTCACAGCATTCATTGAAAAACGAACACCTGTATTCATGAACAACTAGTGGCGACCGTGTCGAGCACACGCCGCTCGGGCAGAGGGTTTGACGCGAAAGGCATCGACCCAGTGCAGTAAGGGGATCTCCATGAACGATCGTGGACTCGCGGGCCGCGGCAGTAGGCGCTCTGGGCCAGCAGAACGCGGCGCACCCGCCAGCAGTTTGGGGGCCTTTGTCACGGACTGGTCAGAAGCTCCGATTGGGTTGCCGGTGGTGCTGTTAAAGCGTCAATGTCCCCCGATCGCGGCCTGGATCGACAGCAAAATGGAGGACGGGTCGGCCGTTTGGATCAGAGATGAAACATGGACGAGGCACGTGATTCACCGCTCAGATGGCTATGCCATCCGGAGAGTGGTCAGCAGACCTGCTACCGGGACGGTCACACGTGCCAAGGTCAACCTCCACTACCTCTGACGCTGCAAAGCCTGATACGGGTTGTAGCCCCACTTGGTCAAAACAGAGCCAGGACATCCCAAACCGCGGTGGGGCGCTGAACGGTCACCCGGACCATCAATTATCGCAACGCAACAGTGCTCCACCGCCCACCGTCCGGACGAAGTCACGGACGGGACCCCCCTTGATTACTCCGCGGCGGATCACGACCGAATCAAGGAAAAGACAGGACCCTCATGACCAGAATGTTGATTATCGGACCACCGGGTTCGGGCAAGGGCACCCAGGCCGAACGCATTTCAGAACGCCTCGGCGTCGTCGCGATCTCCACCGGCGACATTTTCCGCGCCAACGTGAAGGGCGAGACTCCGCTCGGCGTTGAGGCCAGGAAGTACATGGACAACGGGGACTTCGTCCCGGACAGTGTGACCAACAAGATGGTCCGCGACCGTCTTAGCGAAGGCGGCGTCGAGGACGGCTTCCTGCTGGACGGCTACCCCCGCACCACCGCCCAGGTTGACTACCTGGACCAGATCCTGGCCGACGGCGACCAGAAGCTGGACGTCGTCCTGCAGCTCACCGCCGATGACGGCGAACTCGTCTCCCGCCTGCTGGGCCGCGCGAAGGAAACCGGACGCAGTGACGACAACGAGGCCGTCATCCGCCACCGCCTGGACCTCTACCATGAGCAGACCGAAGCTGTCGTGGCCAGGTATGCCGAACGCGGCATCCTGACCCAGGTTGACGGCATCGGCCAGATCGATAAGGTTACCGACCGCGTTCTCCATGCTCTACATGCACATGCCGCACTTATCCGCACCTAACTCGCCACATCCAAAGGGGCTGCCTCTGGCGGCGGCCTCGAGCAGTTTGACACCCGGCGGCGGCCGGTTGCTTGTGGCGCAGGGTGTAGTGGGCGCTGTCTCGTTCAGTCTCCTTCTGGCCGGCAGCAACGCCATCACGCCCCTGATGCCCATATACCGCACAATGCTGGGCTTTACCCCACTCTCTATGTCCTTGACTTTTGTCAGTTACGTAGGAGTCATGACCGTGACACTCCTCGTGTTATCGCGGCCCTCGATGATGAAACGGTCAGGTTTCTTGCTGTTAGGGGCGCTCCTGCTGGCCGCCGCTGCTGATGCCATGCTCGGGGTCGCCGCGGAGCCTTTCGTCTTGACCGGCCGGGCGATGTCCGGCGTGGCCGGCGGACTCGGGACAGGAGCCGCCGCGGCGCTGGTTGTGACGTCCTTGGGGCACGCGGGGCGCTCCGTTTCAGCCACAGGAAACCTCGTTGGAGCCATTGTTGGAACGGTATTTGCTCAAGCCTGCGTGGCCATTTACGCAGAAGAAGCCGTGCACTGGACCTACATCCTCCACGCCATAGCCTGTATCGCCGCAGCCGGAGCACTGACCATCGTGCTGATAGCCTGCCGAACCGCAAACCGCGAACTTCTATCCATCGTCAATCCCGCACTGCCGAGATCAACCACAGGATTGAGAAGCACTTTGATGCCGCTGGCTGTAGGCTGCATGGCCTGGTGTACGCTCAGCACCTCATTGGTCTACCTGCCCACTTACTTCGCGGAGACCAGACTCCCACAGGCACAGACTTTCGGGACAATCGCCATGCTCACCCTCAGCGCGGCCGCACAGCTCGGCAGCCCATGGGCAGCCAGGCGACTGCCCTGGGCCTCCGGTCTCCCCACCATGGCCCTGGGGATTGCTGGAATACTCGCTGGTGCACGGCTTGGCTGGGATGTTTTGGCCATCGCAGGATCCGCCCTCACAGGCGCCGGGCTCGGGGCCTCGCACCGGCTCGGACTCGTTATGTTCACTAAGGGAACCCCTCCGGCGGACCACGGAGCACTGTCGTCGTTCTACGCTGCGACAACGTACCTCATTGCAGGTCTCAGCGTGCTGGGAAGCGGCATGCTTGGAAGTGTTCTGGGGCTGGAGGGAAGCGTGCTGACAACCTTCGCAGTGCTCGGCACGGCAGCTGCAGGCCTCGCGTGGAAGGCCCCCAGGTTACGCGACAGCCACGGGTAGAAGTCCTTCCCCGGCAGCACACGGCGTGACATGAACGTCCACATTTTAAAGAACCCGTCGGGACCAGCTTTCCATTGGCGCACCGGATTCAAGCTGTCGGTGGGCCTTGCGAATATTCGCGGCGTTGATGCCCGCATATTCATGACGAAGAGTCGTTCGGATTAGGCCTGGGTGAACACGTTTTTCCAGTACAACGATATGGATTTGCCTTCAACGCCAGGATGTTCACCGACGGGGGGAATCCAGGGTCGTAATCTTCCCTCGGAACGGGCAGGTCGGCGTAATGGCTGAAATGCTCGTCAGTCGCCTGGAAACTGAGAACGTCTGTAACCCCATCTGGGTTAGTCAGCGGGCAAGCTGGAGCGCGATGGACCCGACGCCGCCCGCCGCGGCAGCAATGAGAACCGTGCGCTCTGCTGAGTACAGGCCGAGGGGCAACCGGAAGTTATGGAAGGGGATCTCCCAGGCCGGCAACGTGGTCAGTGGCAAGGCAGCCGCCTCTGCAAAGGTACGCCCTCCGGTTTGCGCGCCGTAATTCGCTCGTCCACAAGGAGGTACCCGGGCGTTTGAGCCTGGCCGTTGAATTGAGCCCGCTCAGCAGTTGTTGTTGAACGCTGTAGGAGTCCCTTCACGCTGCGGCACTTCGCGCCGGTCCCTGGCGTCCGCATTCAAACTCAAAAACCTGTGAGCACCAACTTTCCGATCTGCGTACCTGACTCAAGCACTTCGTGAGCCGTTCGAAGGTTTGCCGCGTTGATACCTGCAATTTCTTGACGAAGGGTGGTGCGCACCAGGCCGGAGTCCACGAGACGGGCGACATCTTCGAGTATGCGGCCCTGAACCTTCATGTCACTGGTTTGGTGAACCGGACGGGTGAAGACGTTTTCCCAGTGCAGCGAAACGGATTTACCCTTCAACTCCAAGATGTTCACCGATGTGGGAGAGTCGAGGATTGTGATTTTTCCCCGCGGCGCGAGCAATTCCGCATATTCGCTGAAATGTAGATCGGTTGCCTGTGAACTGATAATGTCCGTGACGCCGTCGGGCGCCACCTCATGGACCTGATCGATTAGGGAGGAGCGATGATCGACGACATGGTGGGCCCCCATCGATTTGGCCCAGGCACTGGATTCCTGACGTGACGCAGTGCCGATGAGTTGCGCATTCGTCAGGACCCGGGCCAGCTGCAGGGCCATCGATCCGACTCCGCCTGCCGATGCACCAACCAGAACCGTGCGGTCCAAGGAATCGAGTCCAAGGGGCAGCTGGAAGTTATGGAAGAGGGTTTCCCATGCAGTTAAGGCTGTCAGAGGCAGGGCGGCAGCCTCTGCGAACGACAGGCTCTGCGGCATACGCGCCGCGATGCGTTCGTCCACCAGATGGTATTCCGCGTTGGCCCCTGGGCGCTGAATTGATCCTGCGTAATAGACGTGGTCCCCAAGGGTGAAATGTGAAACTCCTTTGCCGATGGCAACAACAGTGCCGGCTGCATCCCACCCAATTACATCGGAACCGCTCGGGGTCTTCGGCGAGCGACGGCGAACCTTGGTGTCGATCGGGTTGACTGAAATTGCTTCGATTTTGACCAGCAGGTCCCTGTCGCCAGGAATCGGGACCGTACGTTCAGTGTCCTGAAAGCTGCGGGGGTCCTCGACCTGAAGCCCTGGTGTTACAGCGACTGCCTTCATTGTCTTGGGGATGTTCATCGGAATCTCTTCTCTAGCGCTGCGCGGAGCTGATGGTGTGCCAGCGAATTGATGACCTAACGTTGCATGCTTGGCTTTCCTCCTCTTATTGGAGCTACCTTTGATGCTGTTTGACCTATTGGCTGATTCGGCCGTGGCGCTAACTGGGCCGAACGTGACGGCGTATGCCACATGAGACGTGTTTGAACAACACTCGCGAAGGTAGCGACGTTCATGATGTCGGAGCCGGTCTTCGGCTCCGCGGGGAGACGGCCTGAAGCGTGATGTCAGCTTGCGGCAATTTTGGCAAATTCCGTCGCATCAAGGCTCGCACCGCCCACCAGCGCACCGTCGACATCGGCCCCGTTCAGGATGGCGGCCGCATTGCTGGCTTTGACGGAGCCGCCGTACAGGAGACGCGTTTTAGCCGCTGATTCGCCGTCAAAGAGCCTGGACAATTCCGTGCGGATTGCCGCACACATCTCCTGAGCATCTTCCGGACCGGCGACTTCTCCGGTCCCGATCGCCCAGACGGGCTCGTACGCCACCACCAGCTCGGATGCCTGATCTGCTGTAAGGTCCTCAACGGCTGCACGCAACTGAGCCAGGGTGTGCTTCACATGGTTCCCTGCCCGCCGGATTTCTAAGCCTTCTCCCACGCAGAGTATGGGGGTGAGCCGGTTACGGAAGGCGGCCGCGACTTTGGATTTGAGGGTTTCGCCGGATTCGTGGTGCATCGTCCTTCGTTCGCTGTGACCCACAAGAACATACGCGCACCCGAGTTTGGCCAGGAACTGGCCGCTGATGTCCCCGGTGTGGGCGCCCGAATCAAACGGGGACAGGTCTTGGCCGCCGTAGGCCACCTGAAGGTCCGCATCCTGGACTGCGGCCTGGACTGCACCTATAGACGTAAACGGTGGAAAGACCGCAACCTCCGCGCGGCTGTAGTTATGCCCCATGTCGGTCAACGTGCGCGCCAGTTCCGACAGCAGGGTCCTGCCTTGGGAGTGATCCATGTTCATCTTCCAGTTGCCGGCGATAAGCTGCATGCGGTCAGACGTGACATCGGTGAATGCGGTCATACTTCCTCCTGAATTTTTTACACGAACGGCAGGTACCGGAGCCATCTAACGTGACATACGGGATTACTCTTGGTCGGAGCCATCAGAACCCGGTTGAAGGGCTTTTGGCCGGGGCCTGCCTCTGTTTAGCGTGTCTCAAACGGTGCTCAGTTAAGCCAGGATGGCTCAGTGGGGGAGGGCCGCCATGTCCGTCCATCCCGCTATACCGAATGCAGTGAGCCTGCCTGCCTTGGAGATCACTCTCTCGGTGCCAGCACAGTGCGGAGGGCGTCGAGTACGGCCGGGTCTTCGATCGTGGATGGCACGGGCTCGCTGTTCCCGTCCGCTATAGCGCGCATGGACTTGCGCAGAATCTTCCCGGAGCGGGTCTTGGGTAGGCCGTCGACGATGGTGACCTCCTTGAGCGCGGCGACTGGCCCGATGTCGCGCCGCACAGCCTTTACCAGTTCCTCTTCCAGCACGCCGGGGACAACGTTCACGCCGGCTTTGAGGACCACGAAGCCCTTTGGTACCTGACCTTTGAGCGAGTCCCGCACCCCAATGACAGCGCACTCGGCAACCGCAGGGTGCGCGGCGAGCACCGCTTCCATCGAACCGGTGGAAAGGCGGTGCCCAGCCACATTGATCACGTCATCGCTGCGGCCCATCACGAACAGGTAGCCGTCTTCGTCGAAAAAGCCGCCGTCACCAGTGGCGTAGTAGCCCGGGAACTGCGAGAGATAGGACTGCACGTAGCGCTCGTCGTCGCGCCAGAGGGTCGTGAGGGTGCCCGGGGGGAGAGGAAGCTTGATGCAAATGTTGGCCTCAGATCCCTGGGGGACAGGCTCGCCGTCCGGCCCCAGAACGGCGACGTCGAATCCGGGCATGGGCACCGTAGGGGAACCGGGCTTAATCGGCATCGGCTGAAGGCCCCGGGGGTTGGCAGCTATCGCCCATCCGGTCTCGGTTTGCCACCAGTGGTCCACGACCGGGACCCCAAGCCTTTCGACAGCCCAGTGGTAGGTTTCGGGGTCGAGCCTCTCCCCGGCGAGGAACAGGGTTCGCAGTGATGACAGGTCGTACTTGGCCAGCTCCGTCGCTTGGGGATCCACGCGCTTGATAGCCCGGATAGCGGTTGGAGCGGTAAACAGTGCATTGACACGGTGCCGGGAAATCACCCGCCAGAACGCTCCCGCATCGGGCGTCCCCACAGGTTTGCCCTCGTAAACCACGGTGGTGGCACCAACCAGCAGTGGCGCATAGGTAATGTAGGAGTGGCCCACAACCCAGCCGACGTCCGAGGCCGCCCACCACACGTCCCCTGGGCCGAAGCCGTAGATGTTGGTCATGCTCCAGGCAAGGGCGACGGCGTGACCACCATTATCACGGACGACGCCTTTGGGCTTGCCGGTGGTACCGGAGGTGTAGAGCAGGTACAGAGGGTCAGCGGCTGCCACATCCACGCAGTCTGCGGGTTCGGCCTTCTGCATGAGTTCATCCCAGTCGTGGTCACGGGGGCCAAGCTGGGCGCGCGCCTGGTCGCGCTGCAGCACAACAACGGCACTTGGCGGCGCAGGAGCCAACTTAATGGCAGCGTCCACCATGGGCTTGTATTCGACTACCCGGCTGGGCTCGATGCCGCATGAAGCGCAGACCAGCACTTTCGGTTCGGCGTCGGCAATTCGGGCGGCCAACTCCTTCGGGGCGAAACCTCCGAAGACTACTGAGTGCACCGCCCCGAGTCGCGCGCAGGCGAGCATCGCGACTACAGCCTCGGGCACCATGGGCATGTAAATGACCACCCGGTCGCCTGCTTCGACACCTAAACCCCTTAGCACCCCGGCGAAGCGCGCCACCTCGTCGCGGAGTTGGCTGTAGGTGAACTGGGAGGACGAGCCCGTTACGGGTGACTCGTAGATCAGCGCTTGCCGGTCTCCGTGGCCCGCCTCAATATGGCGGTCAAGGGCGTTGTAACAGGTGTTGAGCCGGCCATCAGGGAACCACCGGTAGAAAGGGGGGCGGCTGTCGTCCAGAGCGTGCTGCGGCGGCCGGGACCAGGAGACAGCGCCGGCGGCGGCAAGCCAAAACCGGTCAGGGTCATTCAGGCTCTCGGCGTAGACTTTCGGGTACGCTACCATTTCGTCTCTCCTTTGAGGCTTGCGCCCGGCTGCCGGGCATGCTTTGTGATGAGGCCGGTTATTGCCGGTCCTTGCCGGTCCGTCTGAGGGCACGGCGGCATGAGGCAGACGCTTCAGGGCGCGCCACAGCGCATCGAACGCCCGGCAACCGGCTCGTCGAATGGACTTTCAGATGATGTGTCTAATCCGCCGGTGGGCGCTGGAATTCGTAACTGACTTTCATCTTGTCGCCCCGATATAGGTTGTGGCAGTACTCGAAGGGGGCACCGGACTCGTCGTAATTCGTCTCTTCCATCTGCAGCAGCGTGAATCCCGGCTTGACCTGGAGCAAATGCGCATCGCCCTCGCTGGCCAATGCCGTTTCGACGCCCGTGACAATACGGTCGCTCCGCAGCCCGTACTCCGCCTTGAGAACGTCTCGTAATTGGACGGCCTCGAGATTCTTCCTATCCAAGTCGGGGCAGAGACTCGCGGGGATGTACGAAAGGTGGATGCTCAAAGGCTCGCCGTTAACTGTGCGGAGCCGTTCAACACGGAACACCACTTCACCCGGGCCAAGATTGAGTTCCTTCCGGATGCGCCCGGGCGCTTCGAGCCTCGACACGCTCAGCACCTGGACCTTGCTGGGGACGCCCATCTCATCGAGCTGCTGCTGGATTCCCACCATGAGGTGCGGCCGGTTGGCGATCTTCGGCTCCGCGACGAAGGTGCCCTTCCCTGGGACGCGGTACACCAGGCCTTGCTGCATCAGCCGCGTGATGACGGCCCGGACTGTCATCCTGCTCAGGCCGTATTTGACGCTGAACTCATTCTCGGAAGGGATCTTGGTGTTGGGTTTGCACTCCTCGTTAGCGATCTGGTCCTTGATCGCCTCCTCCAACTGGACGTGCAGCGGGGTGGGGCTCAATCGGTCCAACAACACTTGATCTCCTAACCCAAGATGCCAACCTGTATGTACAGGATAGCCTAGCGAAACCCCGGTCAGGGAGCGGTCAGCCTCGCTCAGCATAGCGGGGACCCATGCTGAGCGAGACCTGGGCGGCCGCCTCCGCCGGGGGGCGATCCCGAGAGTTCTGTCTCGATATCAGGTGTAATGAACAAGGGGTCACTCCCGGTGTGAGGGCACTAGGCCGGAGGGGCGTTATCGAGGCAGGGACTTATTCGGCCGGGATGAGGTCGAACCGGGCACGGGTGTACTGGGGCGGGTAGGGGATTTCGGTCGCATCCAACCCCAGTTCGAAGGCTGCGCGCAGCGGCCACGCCGCTTCGCGTAGTGCCACGCGGGCAAGGAAGACAACATCGGATTCACCGCTGATCAGAATCTTTTCGGCTTCCTTGGGTTCGAGAATCAACCCGACTGCCGCGGTGAGGATCGTGTTGTCGCTGCGGATCTTCGCCGCCAGGGGCACTTGATAATTGCGGGTGGCAGGAATCTTGGCCGGCGCGATGCTGCCGCTGGAGACGTCGATCAGATCCACCCCGATGCGCTGGAGCAACCCGGCGAAGCGGCTGGTCTGTTCGACATCCCAGCCGCCTTCGATCCAGTCCGTTGCTGAAACCCGCACGAAAAGAGGTTTGTCCTGCGGCCAGACGGCCCGCACAGCCTTGATCACCTCCAATGGGAAGCGCACGCGATTCTCGAACGAACCGCCATACTCGTCGGCGCGGTCGTTGGCCAGCGGTGAAAGGAACTCGTGGAGCAAGTAACCATGGGCAGCATGGACCTCGACCACATCGGCTCCGACGCGGTCAGCGCGTCCGGCCGCTGCGGTGAACGCGTCAATGACATCGTCCATATCCCCGCGGGTCATGGCGCGAGGGGCACGGTATCCCTCATGCGCGATAGTGGAGGGGCCGAGGGTCTGCCACCCTCCATCCTCGATCGCGATACACCCCTTGGGCTCTCCGGGAAAGCCACGGTAGGTTGATGCCTTGCGGCCGGCGTGCCCCAATTGGAAGCCGAAAGCGGCACCCTGATCATGAACGAACTTCACGATGTGCGCCCAGGCCTCGGCCTGTTCGTCGTTCCACAGCCCGGCGTCCTGCGGGGTAATCCGCCCGTCTTTGGTGACGGCAACCGCCTCGGACATGATCAACCCGAACCCACCCTGAGCCCGGGCACCCAGGTGGGTCAGATGCCAATCGTTCGGCATTCCATCCTCCGCGTTGCACGAGTACATGCACATGGGGGAAAGCCAAGCCCTGTTTCGGATAGTTAGCTCGCGAATGGCGATGGGCTCGAAAAGCAGTGGCACTGTCAGTCTCCTTGTTTTCAGATACAGCGGCTGATGCGCTACACCCGCATGGCGGGGAATAATCCTGTATATACCGGTTGAATCTAAGGGCGCAGCCATAGGCATGTCAACCCCCTACCCGTAAACACGCAGGGGAAGGTTTGGCCGGCAGCTTGCACGCGTGGCGCTCTGCCCTGCTGCCAGCAGTAGCCTTAAACGGGGGGCTCGAAGGTTTCTCCAAGGCGGATCAGCCCGCTGAAGCGAGGCAACTTGGAATCAGTCCTTGACCGTGGCCTGAGTCACTAGTATCGTCTCGTATCAGCTCGTAAGTCCCGGTATATACAGGCTAACCTGGCCGGGCCGACGACTTACTCAGTCTCAAGCGCCTTTGGCGCAGACTGCCCCTAAATTCTCAAGGAGCGAAACCACCATGATAAAGATCCGTGGCAAGGAAATCACCGCACAGTCTTTCGCACGCATGCTCGACATCTCGCTCGTGCACCCCGACACCACCCTCGCTTCCATAAAGGACCTCGTCTCGTTGTGCCTCGAGTACAACGTGAACGCCTGCTGCGTGAACCCGAACTACCTTGACTACATCGTCTCCGAGCTCAAGGGCACGAACACGAAAGCCAACGTCGTCACCGACTACCCCTTTGGCACGAGCACCCTGCCGGTGAAGGTGGCCGCTGTGCAGGACGCCGTGCGCCGGGGCGCCCAGCTCATTGACCCGGTAGTTGAATTCGGGGCCCTCAAGAACGGCGAATACGCCAAGGTCACCAAAGAGGTCACCGAGCTCGTCAAGGCAGCCGAGGGCCTGGAAACGCGGTTCATTGTTGAGGTTTCCTACCTGACTCCGGATGAGATCGTCGCGGCTTGTAACGCGGTGGTCGAGGGCGGCGGAAACTATGTCAAGACCTCGACCGGTCGGGAAGGCGGACCGGACATGTCAACCATGAAGCTGATGAAGGACACCCTTGAGGGGACTGGTGTCAAGATCAAACTTGCCGGCACGGGACGCTTCTGGACAACGGGTGTTGCGTTGGGCGCCATTGCCGCTGGTGCGGACATCATCGGTACCCGCGCAGGAGACCAGATCATCCGCGAGCTCCCGCTGTTTGAAGAAGTATTCTCACAAGTCGAAATCACCAAGTGACGTTCATCCGAACACGCAAAGACACCAGCAAGGCTTGACGAGAGGACCGCACAAAATGAAGAGTGAACGCTTGAAGGGCGACGTCGCCGTAGTTACCGGCGCCGCATCCGGAATTGACCGGGCCGTAGCCTTGGAATTGGCCAGGCACGGCGCGGTGGTTGCCTGCGCCGACCTGAACGCAGAAGGAAACGCGCTTACGGTCAAAGAGATCGTGGAAGCCGGCGGCGAAGCCTTTCCCGTACACATCGACATCAGTGACTCGGCGTCCGTCAAACAGGCTTTCGCCGACGTCTACGAAAAGACCGGCAAAATCAGCATTCTGATCAACGGCGCCGCCATCGCGCGTTTTACCCAGCTCCCGGAATGCACGGACGAGGAGTGGGACCTGGTTATGAACATTAACCTCACCGGCGCCTTTCGTTGCCTGCGCGAGGCGTACCCCTACATGAAGGAATCGGGGGGGCGTGTGGTACAGATTTCATCCACGTCCGGCAAAAGCGGCGGCAGCTGGGCCGGGGCACACTACGTCGCTTCCAAGGCCGGCCTGATCGGTCTGACCAAGTACGCGGCCGGCTACTTCGCCAAGGACGGCATCCGGGTTAACGCCATCTGCCCCGGCGCCACCGAAACCCCGCTCACCGACCAGGGTGAATCTACAGAAGCCACCATCGCTGCAATGGTCAGCAACGTGCCCCTGGGCCGCATCGCCCAGCCCGAAGACGTTGCCGGCGCCGTCATGTACCTCGTCTCGGAGGAAAGCTCCTACGTCACAGGCATCACCGTGGACGTAGCCGGCGGCCGCTACATGTACAACAACTAGCACGAGCAACAACGAGCACTAGCACCACTCAGCAGCGTCGCCGAATTCAAGGAGGAATTCTAGGTGGAAGCACAAAAGTATGTCATCGGGATCGACGTGGGCACTACGGGGTGCCGTACGGTGATCTTCGATCTGAAAGGCAACGAAATCGGCACCGGCTACCGGGAGAACCCCCTCCGGTACCCGCAGCCTGGATGGGTTGAGTGCAGCCCACAGGCGCTCATCGACAACTGCCTGGAATCAACCCAAGAAGCAATCCACAAGAGCGGCATCGACGCCCGTGAAATCGCCTCGGTGAGCTTTACGATGATGCGCTCCAGCTTCGTCATGCGCGACGCCGAGGGCGGCTTCGTACGCGACATCATCATGTGGCAGGACCTGCGCAACGCCGAAATGCTCCCGTGGATGGAGGAGCAGCTCGCAGAACACGATATGACGCCGGACGATCTGTACGACATCACCGGGTTCCCGCTCGGCCAAGTGTGGCCCTCGTCGAAAATCTACTGGGTCAAAAAGCACTATCCCGAACAGTACGAGCGCACGGCAGTCATCCACAGCATTCACGCCCTGGTGATGAACGCTTACGGCGCCGAAGGCTACATCGATAACACCGACGACGCCGGCTGGTGGCAGATCGTCAACGCTGACACCTTCGAGTACGACGCCAAACTCGCAAAAATCTTCGGGGTCGATGTCGAGAAGTATTCAACCAGCGTGCCCTCCGGTTCGCACGTCGGCAAGGTCAGCAAAGAGGTCGCGGAGAAAACCGGCCTGGCTGAGGGCACACCGCTCGTGGTTGGCAGCGGAGACCAGCAATGCGCCGCCATAGGTCTGGGCAACATCAGTGAGGGAATGGCCTCTATCGTGCTGGGCACCGCCGGGGTCATCGTCGCACAGTCATCCAAGCCCGTGCGCGATCCCAACCGCAAGGCCCATGTCATCGGTTCGGCCCTGCACAAATGGGAGATTGAAGGCCACGCCAGTGCCGCCGCTAGCAGCTTCAAGTGGATCCGCCAGACTTTCGGCCAGATGGAGATGTCGGCTCAGGAACTGACAGGCATCGACGGTTATGACCTGCTGACCCGGCAGGCTGCAAAGTCTCCTGCCGGCTCGAAAGGTCTGATCTTCGTCCCTTGGCTGGCCGGGGCTGCGTGCCCCCACTACGATTCCGACGCCCGCGGCGCGTTTGTCGGCATGACCTTCGGTCACAGCAAGTGCGATATCGTCCGAGCCGCGATGGAGGGCGTCTGCTACGAGATGCGGGCCATGATCGAGGCACTCGGCAAAGTAGGACTCCCGCCCTTTGAGGTCTTCAGGGTTTCCGGTGGTGCGGCCCGCTCCCCGTTGTGGAACCAAATGTCCGCAGATATCTACGGCAAGCCGGTAGAGATTGTCCGTGCCCCCGAAGCGACCGCGCTGGGCGCCGCGATGATTGGCGCGGTCGGTGTCGGCCTTTTCCAGAATGTTGAAGAAGCCGTCGGCGAAATGGTGCACGTCACGGAGCGCTGGGAACCGATCGAAGAGAACGTACGGATCTATAACGAGATGTACGCCATCTTCGACGAAACCTACCGGTGTTTGGCCCAAAACGTCTACCCTGCCCTCGCCAAGGCCCAGGGCTTCTGACGCGGGGAACCGCATCTGAGAAAAGGCACATCAGCTATGGAACTCATTATTATTGGTGCCGGAGTAGCCTTTTGCGCAGGCGCTTTCGCCGCGGCGATCGGCGCTGTGGGCGCAATCGCCCTCACTGGACTTTTTGCGCTCATTGCCCTCCTCGTTGCCCCGGGCCAGGGCCACGTCGACTTCCTCGGGATTTACGCTTTCGGTCTTTATCTCGGCCCGCACGTGTCATTCGGGCCGGCTGTCGCAGCAGCCGCATATGCGGGGCGGCGTGGATATCTTTCCCCGGACGGCAAGGATATCCTTACCCCTCTGATCAGTGTCCATCACATCTCACCGATTGTTGTTGGTGGTTTGCTTGGCACCTTCGGCTATTTCCTGCAGTCCGGGTTGGCCCAGGTTTTCGGCCCCAAGGTTGACACCATTGCCTTGGCCGTTGTCCTGATTTGCCTGCTGGGCAAGGTCTTCGGCCGGCGCGGTCTGCGCGAAATCTATGCCAAAACACCGTCAGAGGTTAAAGCCTTTGGAGGTAGGTACAGCTGGCGCAGCCCGATTGTCTGGCTGCCCTGGCAGTGCACCCCGCCGATGCTGACACTGGTTGGCATCATCGTCGGAGGCCTCGGCGGCTGGATAGCATGGGTTCTCCTGAAGGACCCGGCCACCGCTGGACTTGCCATCCTCCCTGCGTGGGCGATCGGTGTGGTTTCCTTCTTTTTCTTCATCTCCGGGTTGAAGATTCCCGTCACTCACCACGTCGGTATGGTCGCCGGCCTGGCTACCGTACAGAGCTATGCGGTAACTCAGAGCAGCGTGAGCATTTTGTGGGGCGTCGCTTTTGGAGTCGTGGCAGCCTTTGGTGCTGAGTTCCTCTCACGTGCCTTCAACACTTTTGGCCACGGTTTTGTCGACCCTCCCGCCATGATAATTCTCGTCGGTTCCGTACTTATCAGCGTCGCAATGGCCAGTACGTCTATTTTCCGGGACCTGTTTGTCCTTCCCGTGCTCATTGTCCTCGCTGCCATTGCTTACTCGATTTATACGCACATTAAACACAAGGCGTTCACCGACCGATTCGGCGTTGAACCAGTTGCGCCGGCGCCAGTTGCCAATATCGAGTAACCATTTCCCTCCTGCCTCGCCTTGAAAGGCCTTTCTCATGCCTATAGCTTCCACCCTCGACCTCGTTAGAGCGGCCCACAGCCGCGGCTACGCCGTCCCTGCAGTGAACATCGTCGATGACCTGTCCATCCGCGCAGTAGTTGCGGCCGCAGAGGCCACTCAATCGCCGGTGATTCTGCAGACCTCTGTCAAGACGCTCAAAAGCGTCGGCGCTGAATTGCTGTCAGCAATCGTCCACAGTGTTGGGCATTCCGCAACTGTGCCGGTTGCACTGCACCTAGACCACTGCCCGGACAGGGCTGTGATCACCGAAGCAATCCGCCACGGATGGAGTTCCGTCCTCTTTGACGCTTCCGACCGTGACCTGGAATCCGCGTTGGAAGAAACAGCCCAGGTCGTAGCCGAGGCCCACGCGGAAGGTGTGGCCGTTGAGTCCGAGATAGAAAACATCATCGGCGTCGAGGACGGTGTCGGCTCCGACGAGGCGGTGCACTCCTACACGATTGCACAATTAGCAGATGCCGCAGCGCAGACGGGTGCTGATATGTTGGCGCCGCAACTGGGCACCGCTCACGGACTGTACAAGGCGTCCCCGGTGCTGCGGTTCGACCGGGCGAAAGAGCTGCGTGCCCTAACGGACCGGCCTGTCGTACTTCACGGGGGTACTGGCCTGACGGAGTCGGACTTCAACCAATTTATTGGTGCCGGCGTGTCAAAGATCAACATTTCCACCGCGCTCAAGCTGGCTTACATGCACTCCGCGCGCGCCCACCTCGCCGAGGCGGAGCGTAAGGACAAATGGGAACCGATCAAGCTTATCGACGATGTTGCGGAGGCCGTAAAGGTCATGGTTATCGAACACATTGAACTGTTCGGCAGCAAAGGCAAGGCCCTGGGAGTGGCCGCATGAGCGCAACACGAGCTCTGATCTTCGACTGCGACGGCGTCTTGGCCGACACCGAGCGCGACGGCCACCTCGTCGCCTTCAACCAGGCGTTTGCCCAGCTCGGCCTCCCGTTCCGCTGGAGCGCCGAAGAATATGCCGGACTGCTGAAAATCGGCGGAGGCAAGGAAAGGCTCGCCGCCTACCTGGCCGCCCACCCGGAGTTCGACCTCGGTGCCGAGGGGCAGGTGTTGGACGTGATCGCCGCCGTACACAAGCTCAAGAGCCAGCTGTACGTCGATCTGGTTGAAGGCGGGGCACTGCCCGCCCGTCCCGGGGTGCGCCGCCTCATCACCGAAGCGCTCGACGCCGGTTGGCAGGTCGCAGTAGCGTCAACGTCCGCTTCCCGCAGCGTGCAAGCGGTCCTGAGCTCTGTCATCGGAGCCAACAACACTAAGCGCGTCAGCGGTGTTTTCGCCGGCGACATCGTCAGTGCCAAAAAGCCTGCGCCTGACATCTATCTGCTGGCCCTCCGCGAGTTGGGCCGGTCGACGGACGAAGCCGTCGTCGTTGAGGATTCGGAGGCAGGCGCGGCCGCCGCAGCACGGGCGGGCCTGCGGCACATCGTCACCCTCAGCCACTTCACCACCAACGATCCGTTCCCACATGCGTCTGCCGTGGTCTCAGACCTTGGGGACTACGACGCTCCCGCTCGGTTGGTCAGCGGACAGGATATCCGCAACTCACAGGGTGTCGTTGACCTTTCCGGCATCGAGGCGTTGCTGCCCCAGCCAAACGAAGCCCTGGCTGCCCGCTGACTTGGGCGGTAGCTGCAGCGGAGAGGGCTAGAACCTCCAACCGGGCAGTAAAAGCATCATCGGAAAGACGAATCCGCACAACGTACCAGCCGGGAACCCCGGCAGGGTTCGGTACCACCGGGCCAATATACAGAGGAGCTAGTAATGACTGTTTATGCACAGCCAGGGACCGAGGGAGCGAAGGTCACCTTCAAAGACCGCTACGAGAACTGGATCGGCGGCGAGTGGGTGGCCCCGGTCAAGGGCCAGTACTTCGAAAACATCACTCCCGTGACGGGCAAGGCCTTCTGCGAGGTGGCGCGCGGCACAGCCGAGGACATCGAGCTGGCACTGGATGCCGCGCACAAGATTGCGCCGTCTTGGGGCAAGACCTCAGTGGCCGAGCGCGCTGCCATCCTGAACAAGATCGCCGACCGCATCGACGAGAACCTTGAGATGCTCGCCGTTGCCGAATCGTGGGACAACGGCAAGCCCGTCCGCGAAACCCTGAACGCAGACATCCCGCTCGCGGCGGACCACTTCCGCTACTTCGCCTCCGTCGTCCGCGCTCAGGAAGGGCGCCTGTCCCAGCTCGACGACGACACCACCGCCTACCACTTCCACGAGCCGCTCGGCGTCGTCGGTCAGATCATCCCCTGGAACTTCCCCATCCTGATGGCCGTCTGGAAGCTCGCTCCAGCACTCGCCGCCGGCAACGCCGTCGTCCTCAAGCCCGCCGAGCAGACTCCGAGCTCCATCCTGGTCCTGATGGAACTCATCGGTGACCTGCTGCCCGCCGGCGTGCTGAACGTAGTCAACGGATTCGGCGTGGAGGCCGGCAAACCGCTGGCTTCCAGCCCGCGGATCCGCAAGATCGCCTTCACTGGGGAGACCACCACGGGCCGGCTGATCAGCCAGTACGCCAGCCAGAACCTCATTCCCGTCACCTTGGAACTCGGTGGCAAGAGCCCGAACATTTTCTTCAACGACGTCGCCCAGAACAACGACGCGTTCTACGACAAGGCCCAGGAAGGCTTCGCGCTGTTCGCCTTCAACCAGGGTGAGGTGTGCACCTGCCCGTCCCGTGCGCTTGTTCAAGAGGACATTTACGACGCCTTCATGGCCGACGCCGTGGCACGGGTGGAGAAGATGGTCCAGGGCAACCCGCTGGACACCGACACGCAGGTCGGTGCCCAGGCTTCTAACGACCAGCTCGAGAAGATCCTGTCCTACATCGACGTCGGAAAGCAGGAGGGCGCCAAGGTGCTCACCGGCGGCAGCCGGGCGCAGCTGCCCGGCGACCTGGCCGGCGGTTACTACGTTCAGCCCACAGTCTTCGAAGGCCACAACAAGATGCGGATCTTCCAGGAAGAGATCTTCGGGCCGGTGGTCTCGGTGGCGAAATTCAGCGACTACAACGACGCCGTGGGCATCGCCAACGACACGCTCTACGGCCTCGGCGCCGGCGTCTGGTCCCGCAACGGCAACGTCGCGTACCGGGCAGGCCGCGAGATCCAGGCCGGCCGCGTCTGGGTCAATAACTACCACGCGTACCCGGCCGGTGCCGCGTTCGGCGGCTACAAGTCCTCCGGCATCGGCCGTGAGAACCACGCCATGATGCTGGATCACTACCAGCAGACCAAGAACCTGCTGGTCAGCTACAACGAAAACAAGCTCGGCTTCTTCTAATGAATGTCGGACTGCAGGCGCGGCCGGTGCGCCCGGGAGAAGATTTCTCCCGGGTCGCACTGACCCCGCAGGCCGTAGAGCTCCTGGACCTTCTGTGGGAGCGACATGGCCCGCTCATGTTCCACCAGTCCGGCGGCTGCTGCGACGGCTCCGCGCCCATGTGCTACCCGGCGGGGGAATTCCTGACATCGGAGGCCGACATGCTCCTCGGGGTCTTCGAGCTGCCCGGGCGCGGGGAGCTCGGATTCTGGATGTCGCAGGAGCAGTTTGCCTACTGGTCCCACACCCACCTATCGGTGGATGTGGTTCCCGGCCGCGGGGCCGGATTCTCCCTCGAGGCTCCCGAAGGCAAGCGTTTCCTGCTTCGCAGCGAAATCCTGAATATCCCGTGACGGATGCCGCTGCGATAGTGATGGAATCGTTTGGCGGGCACGAGGACAGCGGCCGGTAGCACGGGAGGCGCTCCGACGAGGCCAGTTCATGCGCAATGTCCGAGGCCAGTACCGGGCCGCGTTTGGATAAGGAGAGCCGCTTAGCGGCCCTGTCAGTATCTGGCGCCGTTGAATGCTGGACCGGCGTATTCCCTGGGGTGACGAGGCGTGGTGGTAGCGCTGCAGGGCGCCACCTCCGATGGAGTTGGTGCCCTGCAGCCATTCATCTGAACTTTGACCGACGTAATGGCTGGCCTGAACCCCGGAACAGGAGCCCGCCCGGATGACAACAGAGGGCATCAGAAGGATGCACATCGGCGGCCAGGACGGCACTCTCCCGGCGGATAATCCGCCACTACGACAACACGGGGCTGCTGTCGGCTGCCGTGCGGACCCTACGGGGGCATCCGCGTCTACGCCGAGGATGACTTCGGACACCTGATGGTCATCGAGCAGGTGAAAGAGCATTGGATTCGCTTAAGGGGATGGCCGAAATCCGGGGCATCCTCACATCCAAGGCGGGTGACGAACCAAGCCAACACGCCTCGATAGCCTGGCGGTGTTCATAACGAAAGCCGACGACCAGTCGAAGACGGCATGGAATCTGGCCATGAATTCACCGTCCTTTCCGGAGTTCAGTTCTGTCCTGACCAAGCGCACCTGCTGCGCAATTGCAGGGCCGTTGTCCACTAGCCTGGTCAGCGCCCAGCGAAGGGGAGTGACAGCCAGTAACGGGTAAAACAGCCACGGACGTGTAGACAAGACTTGGTCGTCGAAGCAACTCGAGGAGCCCATGGAGGGAGCACCGCGAATCATGGTCGGAAACAGGTCAGGTCATAGCGCTGATAATCCGGGCGAGTCCCGAGCCAGTCCTCCCGGACGCTTGCGGATAGAGCGCAGTGGAGCCGTCGGTGAGCTTGTCATTGACAACCCCAGCCGCCGCAATGCTCTCTCCAAGGCCATGTGGCGCCATTTCGGAGCCGCTGTCGAGCAGTTAGACGCCGATAAACAAATCAAGGTAATCGTCGTCCGGGGTGCCGGGACGCACTTCTCTGCGGGCGTCAATTTACCTGACCTGCAAGCGGTCATTGGCAACGAGTCGACCAGAAATGGCGGCGACGTTACCGGCGCTGAGGAGGCATTGGCATCAGCTACAAAGCCGACAGTTGCAGCGATTGACGGCTACTGCGTTGGAGGGGGATGGGAGCTCGCGGGAGCCTGCGATATCAGGATCGCTTCATCCAGGGCATCCATTGGCATTACGGCCGGCAAGATCGGGATAGTGTATCCAACCTCCGGTATTCGACGTCTGGTGGAGTTGGCAGGGGCGGGACGGGCCAAGTATCTGCTCCTCAGTGGAAACTTGATTTCCGCTGAGGAAGCTCTCGTGTTCGGTCTCGTATCCAAGGTGGTTGCCCCGGCCCATCTTCACGATCAGGTTCGCGTCCTTGCCGAAAAACTGGCGAACCGCTCCCAACTCTCGGCCCAAGCCCACAAGGATCTTGTGGACGCGATTGCCTCCGGTGGAACTGAGGTCATTGACCGCAGTGTCTACTGGCAGGACCAGCAGCGGCAGAGCCCGGATGCCTTAATAGGTATTCGCGCCTTCATTAATAAAGAGCCTCCTGCATTCGAATGGTCTGCCCCCACAGAGAGGTATCGCGGTGCACGTTGAAAACGGTCCAAGCACTAGCCGCTGACCATCGATCTCGGAACGGGCAGAGCAAACAGAATCTGACCTTGTACCCGGCGGCGTTGTGCCGGGTCCCTTTATTGGGCCCAGGCAGCAGCAACGCACCTCACCTGCCCGAAAATAAGACATTCAAACGTAGCCACCCCCCCGGCAGCTGGGCCGGAAGGAGCGCGAGTCAGCGGGCGGAACCAGTCCCTGATGGCCGCTGAGCGCAGGTACGAGCATTAGGGCGTGCTCATGGCCCAACCCAGGCACGGATGGATCCTGCAACGGCTAGCCAGGCTTCATCAACAACCAATCGCCGCAAGCAAACCGTAGACCAGCCGGTGCAAACAAGCTATTAATCGGAGGCTGCGCCACCTGCGGGGCGCTGCCTCCCGTGCTCCGCTCAGGCTGCCTGCTTCTCCTTGACGGCCAGCATGACGCGGTCGGTGACCTCGCTGATCCGGCCGATGCCGTCTACCTGGGACAGGATGCCCCGCTCGGCATACTTGGCCACAACCGCTTCGGTCTGCTCGTGGTACAGGTCCAGTCGGTGGCGGATGACGGCCTCGTTGTCGTCGCTGCGGCCGGTTTCCTCCGCACGGCCCAGAAGCCGGGCGACCAGTTCCTCGTCGTCCGCGGTGAGCTGGAGGACGACATCGAGCTTCTGGTCACGGTTGGCCAGGATCTGATCCAAGTAGTCAACCTGCGCCGTGGTGCGGGGGTAGCCGTCCAGCAGGAAGCCGTCCTCAACGTCGGCCTCGCTGAGACGGTCGCTGACCATCTTGTTGGTCACGGTGTCCGGAACGAAGTCTCCGGCATCCATGTACTCCTTGGCTTCGATACCCAGCGGGGTCTCGCCTGTAACGTTGGCCCGGAAGATGTCGCCGGTGGAGATCGCAACGACGCCGAGGCGCTCCGAGATGCGTTCCGCCTGCGTACCCTTGCCGGAACCCGGAGGTCCGATAATCAACATTCTGGTCATCGTAATAGCCCTTCGTAGTGACGCTTGGGGTAGATGCGCGTCGTTTGCTTAGTGTTTTCCCGGCAAGCTGCCTGATCAGATCAGAGGTGTTCCTGGGTCGCTTGCCAAACGTGGTTGTCTGCTGGGTCCCGCAGGCCTTTTCATGACCAAAGCTGATTGCAGACATGCATCGCTACCGGTCCAGGTCACGAATGCGGCCGGCAGGCCGTCGGGTGATGTGTTGCCATCAGTCGCTGGCCGCATCGTAAGGGGACCGGTGGTGGAGCTCATAGGTAGCGGCGTAGACCTGATATCCCAACATTTCGCGCGGGCATGACCCAGCAGCTGAGATCCAAAGTATGGAATTGTCCGACATAACATCCTCGACCGTCCCCGTTCGGACGATCTCACCGTCACGGCGGACTTCCACATGCTGCCCTAAAAGGCGCCGCCAGTGTGGCTGCACGTGAAGATCCAAGGCTTTCCTGTCGGTTCCAGTAACGATGAAAAATATTGGCGGATGAAGCGGTGAGGCGCCGAGAACGTTGCGATAGTTGATGATCCGGGTGATCATCTGGCGCCTCACCGCAGCTCCGGGCCGGCATGGCGCCGGCTAGAGGGACCGCTGATCCACCCCGCTGTAGGCGCTCAGAGGGCGGATAAGGGAGTTAGATGCGGCCTGCTCCATGATGTGGGCGGTCCAGCCGGTGATGCGGCTGGCCACGAAGATGGGGGTGAACATCTGCGTGTCGAAGCCCATGAGGTGGTAGGTGGGCCCGGCCGGGTAGTCGAGGTTCGGTTTGATGCCCTTGGCCTCGTCCATCGCGGCTTCGAGCCCCTTGTAGAGTCCCAGCAGTTCAGGGCGGCCGTAGTGGGCGATCATCTTGTCCAGGGCAGCCTTCATGGTGGGCACGCGGGAGTCGCCGTGCTTGTAGACGCGGTGCCCGAAGCCCATGACCTTCTTCTTGTTGGCCAGGGCATCCTCCATCCAGGCCCTGGCGCGTGCCGCAGCGCCCTCCAAGGATTCCTCGGGCCGGATGCCGATCTCATCGAAGGTGTGCATGACGGCTTCATTGGCGCCTCCATGGAGGGGTCCCTTCAGTGCACCAATGGCAGCAGTCACGGCTGAATGAAGATCAGACAAGGTGGAGGTCACCACTCGAGCCGTGAAGGTGGAGGCGTTGAAGGAGTGCTCCGCGTAGAGGATCATCGAGACGTTGAAAGCGTCAACCACCTCTTCCGCGGGGTCCTCGCCGAAGGACATCCACAGGAAGTTGGCGGAGTAGCCCAAGTCCTCGCGCGGCTCCACCAGATCCTGGCCACGCCGGCGGCGCTGGTCGTAAGCCACGACGGCGGGCATGGCTGCGAACAGGTCCACCGCCTTGGCCATGTTGGCCTCGCGGGAGGAATCCTCGGCCAGTTCGTGCCGCGCGCCCATGACCGAGGCTGCTGTCCTGCAGACGTCCATCGGGTGGGCTGTGACGGGCAGAGCGTCCACCACCTGTTTCACCGCGGGATCCAGGGCGCGACCTGCCCGCTCCCGCTGGGTAAAGGCGGCCAGTTCCTCAGCGTTGGGCAGCTCTCCGTTCCAGAGCAGGTAGGCGACTTCCTCGAAGCTGCACCGCGCTGCCAGTTCCTGGACCGGATAGCCCCGGTACAGCAGCGAGTTTGTGTCGGGGTTGACCTTGGATACGGCGGTGTAATCCACCACGACGCCGGCGAGGCCCTTGCGGACTTCTAGAGTTTGGGTATTCATGTCTGGTCCTTGTCTTGGCCTGCTGATGTTGAAGTTCCTTAGCGGCTGCCGGGGATCTGAAAGTTGAAAACCCCGCTGTCGAAGCGGTTGTAGGCCTCGTAGTCCACGAGGTCATACAGCCGCACACGGGTCAGCATGGTCCCAACCTGCGCTTCTTGGGTGCCCTCAAGCCTTAAAGTGTCCAGCACGCGTTCGGCCGCGCCCATGGCACTACGGAGCAGGGTCACGGGGTAGATCACCATGTTCACGCCGACAGCCTGCAGTTCCTTCACAGTGAACAAATCGCTCTTGCCGAACTCGGTCATGTTGGCCAGGATCGGCACGTCCACGGCGTCACGGATGGCCCGGAACTCGTGCAGGTCACGCATGGCCTCGGGGAAGATGGCATCGGCACCGGCCTCGACCAGTGCCTTAGCCCTGTCCTTTGCAGCGTTGAGCCCGTCGGTGGCGCGGATGTCGGTGCGTGCCATGATGAGGAAGTTTGGGTCCCGCCGCGCATCGGCCGCGGCCCTAATGCGCTTGGTGGCGGTGTCCAGGCCCACGACGTTCTTGCCGTCGAGGTGGCCGCAGCGTTTGGGGTTGAACTGGTCTTCGATATGGCAGCCGGCGAGTCCGGCGTTTTCCAGTTCCTGCACGCTGCGGGCCACGTTCATCGGCTCGCCGAAGCCGGTGTCCGCGTCCACGATGGCGGGCAGGTCGGTCATGCGGGCGATCTGTCCTGCCCGGGTGGCGACCTCGGTGAGCGTGGTGAGGCCGATGTCGGGCAGGCCGAGGTCGTTGGCGAGGACGGCGCCGGAGATGTACACCCCGGCGAAGCCCTTCTCCTCGATCAGCCGGGCCGAGAGCGGGTTGAACGCGCCCGGGAACTGGGCGATGGTCCCGGAGGCGAGGAGCTCGCGGAACCGGAGCCGCTTCTGCTCGGGAGTGGTCTTGGAATACAGCACTCTAGAACAGCCCCTTCGGCGCCGCACCCAGGTCGATCACGCCGGGGGCGGCGGTGATGTTCAGCTGGTCCAGCTCGCCGGCGGCGAGTTCGGGGAGGCGTTCGACGGCGGAGAGGAACCTTTCGATTTCGGCCTCCTCCACGAGCCCGGCGGCGAGGGTGCGGAACTTGTTGACGTACTGGTCGCGGGTGAACGGGCGGGCGCCGAGGGGGTGGGCGTCGGCGACGGCGATCTCATCGGTGATGACGGTGCCGTCGGTGAGGGTGATTTCCACGGAACCGCCGAAGGCCTTCTCAGAGATGTCCAGCGAGTGGTAGCGGCGGGTCCATTCCGGGTCCTCCACCGTGGACACCTTCTGCCACAGCTCCACCGTGTCGGGCCTTGCGGCGCGCTCGGGGGAGTAGGAGTCCACGTGGTGCCAGGCCCCGTCCTGCAAGGCGACGGTAAAGATGTAGGGGATGGAGTGGTCCAGGGTTTCCCGGCTCGCGCTGGGGCTGTACTTTTGCGGGTCGTCGGCGCCGGAGCCGATCACATAGTGGGTGTGGTGGCTCGTCTTGATCAGCACAGACTGTACGTTGGCGGGGTCTTTCAGTTCGGGGTACTCACCGTGGAGCTTGCGGGCGAGGTCGATCCAGGCCTGGGCCTGGTATTCGGCGGAGTGTTCCTTGGTGTAGGTGTCCAGGATGGCGCGCTTGGCCTCGCCCGGTGTCGGCAGCGGGACCTCGTAGGAGGCGTCCGGGCCGTCCAGCAGCCAGGCGATGACGCCGTCCTCGCCTTCATAGATCGGGACGGGGGAGGTCTGTCCGCGCATGGACCTGTCCACGGCCTCCACGGCCATCTTGCCGGCGAAGGCCGGGGCGTGCGCCTTCCACGTGGAGATCTCGCCCTTGCGGGACTGGCGGGTGGCCGTCGTGGTGTGCAGGGCCTGGCCCACGGACTGGAAGATGGTCTCAACGTCGAGTCCGAGCAGGGTGCCGATGCCGGCCGCCGCGGCGGGACCCAGGTGGGCCACGTGGTCGATCTTGTGCTTGTGCAGGCAGATCGCCTTCACCAGGTTCACCTGAATCTCATAGCCGGTGGCGATACCCCGGATCAGATCCTTGCCACTGGAACCCACATGCTGGGCGACCGCGAGGATCGGCGGAATATTGTCGCCAGGGTGCGAGTAGTCCGCCGCGAGGAAGGTGTCGTGGTAATCCAGCTCGCGCACCGCCACACCGTTCGCCCACGCCGCCCACTCGGGGGAGACGCGTTCACCGATCCCGAACACCTTGGCGCCCTTGCCGCCGGTGGAGGGACCGTGGGTGAGGGCCTGCGCCCGCGCGGCGACGATCGGAGCACGGTTCAGTGACGCGATGGCGACGGACGCGTTGTCGATGATCCGGTTGATCACCATCTCCGTAACGTCGTCCGTCACGCCGACGGGATCGGCGGCCACTACTGCGATCTTGTGGGCCAGCTGGTCCTCGCGCGGCAGGTTCTCCTCGCTTTTGTACACGCGGACGTGGTGTTCCTTAACCATGGGGTTCCTTTCGGTGGGTGGCCTTGAGATGAGAAAGACTGCGGTGCAGGTGCACCGTAGTGGCGGCTTCGGCGAGCCGCGGATTGCCTGCGGCGATGGCTTCGGCAATCGCCGCATGTTCTGCGGCTGCAGCGTTGAGCCGGGCGGCATCGTCGGCGGCAAGCCTACGTACCCGCACCAGGTGCACCCGCAGGCTTCGCATCGCTTGTGCCAGATAAGAGTTGGATATGGCTGAATCAATCGCCTCATCCAGCTTGCTGACTAAGGCGTAATAGTCGTGGCGGGCGGGGTCCGAGCCGCCGAGAAGACTTGGGGCCTCGCGAAGCTCGGCCAGCAGGCGGACAAAGGTGCTGTTGTCGCCACGCTCAGCCGCCAAAGCTGCCGCCCTGCATTCGAGGGTCTCGCGAAGCTCGAACAACTCATCGATGTCCTCCAAAGAAATATCAGAAACTACGACACCACGGCCCCCTGCCACACGCGTCAGACCCTCTGCACTGAGCCGCCCGAGAGCTTCCCGGAGGGGAGTTCGGGAGACTCCCAACCGCTCCGACTGCTCTACTTCCGCCAAGACGGTACCCGGCAGAAGACGCCACTCGACAATGTCTTCACGAAGGGCGGTGTACGCCTTCTCACTGGCTCGCATGCCTCCAATGTATACAGAAATGGGAAAAAGCGCCACGTCTTACGGATAAATGCCCGAAACGACGATGTACTGTATACATGGCCCCGCGGAGCATAGAACCGCCCACGGCGAATGAGCAGCCCGTCTAGCTATGTATGGTGCGGTATAGACAAGTACAGCTTAGGCTCCTATGCTGGGTTTCGAGGACCGGACCTATCGATTAGTCCCTTCTACGAAAATGCGAGGAAATCATGCTTGTCGGATTCGGATGCGACCCTAATGCAAGCGCCCTGAAGACGGTGCTGATGCAGTACGCCGTCGAACTGGGCCACGAAGTACGCGATTACGGTTCCGAGGACCCGCTTTACCCGCGGACGGCCGTAAACGTTGCGGAGGGGGTTGCTGGGGGAGAAGTAGACCGTGGCGTTGTGATGTGCGGAACGGGAATTGGAGTTTCAATCTCGGCCAACAAGGTCAAAGGCGCCTACTGCGCTCTGCTCACCGACGCCTATCAGGCAGTACGAGCCCAGCTCAGCAACAACGCGAACATGATCGCCTTGGGCGCGCAAATCACTGGCCCCGAATCAGCCAAACGACTGCTCCACGATTACCTCGAAAACACATACCAGCCATCCGAGCGGAGCACGCCGAAACTCGATGAGCTCCAACGCATCGAGAATCGGGCCTACTAATGAGCGCAGACGTCCTGGCTTTAGAAATCGAGGCTGCTCGAGCGCGGCTGCTCGTCCTTCGAATGCTTCAAGCGGGCAGATCCGGTCACGTCGGAGGCGCGTTGTCGTGCATCGATATTGTCACCGCGCTCTACTTCGACATCCTGCGCATAGACCCGCGCAGTCCCAATGATGGAACTCGCGATCGGTTTCTCCTGTCGGCGGGCCACAAGGCAATGGCTCAGTACGCAGTGTTGGCTAGACGAGGGTACTTCCCGGAAGACCTCCTCGACACGTATGGCGGGCTTGACAGTAAATTTGCCGGCCACCCAGACATGCATAAGGTATCTGGCATCGAAGCCAACACCGGCGCTCTGGGCCACGGCCTAGCAATCGCGGCGGGAATGGCTCTTGGCCTGCGCATGGATGGGACGGCGTCCCGAGTGTTCACAATCCTGGGTGACGGCGAGCTGCCGGAAGGGTCGAATTGGGAGGGTGCCTCGATTGCCGCGCACCACGGTCTCGACAACCTCATAGCCGTCATTGACGTCAACGACCTTCAAATCAGCGGACGCACGACCAACGTCATGAACATGGAACCGATCGCCGACAAGTTCGAGGCATTCGGCTGGGCCGTGACAACTATCGACGGCAATAACATGTCTGAGGTGACGGACACCCTTCGGTCTGCACCGCTCATACAAGGCCGGCCTACCGCGATCGTTGCACGCACGATTAAGGCTAAAGGGATTAGCGCTCTCGAAGACACCGCCCAATCGCACTATTGGAAGCCGGATGCCGAGGCGCTTCTCGAAGCGCATGTTGAGCTCACGAATACCCTCGTGCAGAAAATCAAGGCCAGATCCGACGAACTTATGTTCACGAGCAGAGGCACGAAATGACTTCCCTCACTGAAGAACTTATCGACCCCCGCAAGACTTTCGGTGAAGCCGTCACCTCCTTCGCTGCAAGCGACCCCCGGGTCGTCGTGCTTTCAGCCGACAGTGGCAACTCGTCAGGCTTCGGGACCTTTATGCGTGAGTACCCGGAGCGCTACCTCGAGTTCGGTATTCAGGAACACGGTGTTACCGGCGTTGCATCGGGATTGGCATCGACGGGAAAAATCCCAGTCTTCGCAGCAATCGCAACCTTCGTAACATGCCGCAACTTCGAGGCATTCCGCAATGACATCGCCTACATGCGCCAGAACGTAAAGATCGTGGGGCGCAATGGAGGTATGACGTACTCCGACCTGGGTCCCACGCACTACTCCCTCGAGGACTACGCCATTATCCGCATGTTGCCTGGCGTCGTCGTTTTGTCCCCTCAAGATCCCGGGGAGATCCGCGCTGCTTCCGCCGCCATGCTCGAACACGATGGTCCTATCTACATGCGAATCGGCGGCCCCCTCATCCCTAACCTGTTCCCTGAAGAGCCATTTGTTATCGGCAAAGGCCGGCTGATAGCGGCGGGCACCAGGGCAACCATCGTCAGTACCGGGCCGGTGACCGCAGAGGTGATGAAAGCAGTGTCCCAACTCCGCGACGACGGCTTGGATGTTGAGCTGATCGGCATGCCTACAGTCGAACCGATCGATGCCGAGCTCATCCTCTCTTCAGCGGCAAAGACGGGTCACGTGATCACCATTGAAGAGCACTACGTGCGTGGTGGCTTGTCGGCCGCCGTCTCCGAGTGCATCTCCTCTCAAGGCGTGCGGCACGACTCGATTGGGCTTCCGCATCAGCACATCACGACCGGAACGTACTCGGGACTTCTGTCGCATTACAGACTGGACGCACCTGCCCTGCACAGTCGGCTCAGTGAGCTGCTTCGGTAGCCCGTCCACCGGTTTGTCGATATATCGCCCGAGGTGTGGGCACGAAGAAGACCGCTGAGAAATTCGGCACCGCATGCCGAAGGCCAATCGATGCCATCCTTCGCAGCCTCGAATAAGCCAGCATTGTGGAGCTGATGGACGGACCCATATCCGGGTCCGAAGTGGTCAGTCGGCTCGTCCGCACAGACCAACAATCCCGTCAGTGAGGTGGGTAAGCCACGCTAGAGCACCAACCAGGGCTCTTCCTCGGGCAGAAAAAGGAAGCGGTCCCAGGCAATTCAGCCTGAGGACCGCTTTCCCATGCTCTTTTAAGATACATATCCGGTGTTGAGCTCTTTTAAGCTACATATCCGGTGTTGAGGAGTTGTTCGAGGAACGCTGCGACGCCGTCATCCCCATGGTGCCCGGTGCTGTACCGGGCAACGGCTTTTACCTCCTCGCGCGCGTTCGCTACGGCTACCGGATGTCCGATCTCCCGCAACCACGGGACGTCGTTTCCCCCGTCGCCGAAGCCGAGGCAATCCTTCGGGGAAATCCGGTGCTCATCGAGCACGTACTGCAAGCTCTGCCACTTGCCGGCTGTGGCGGGACTGAGCTCGAAGAACTGGTCCATGGATCGGCTGAGTCGCGGTAGGCGCGACAGGAGATAGTCCTTCGCCCGGTCCAGCTCTTCGGTCGTACCGTACACCATCGCCTTCAGCACCGTTCCGGATTGGACATTCTCCGGGTCGGCGACCACCATGGGCTGGTCATTGAGGAGCTCCAGCAGTCGCGCTCCCTCCCCAGCGCGGGAAACATTAATTTCGTCGGCGCTCCACCACGTGGACATCAGGTCCAACTCGTCTGCCGTGTCCAGCAACGCTTGGACCTCCTCGTCCGGGAGGGCGACCTTGCGCAGGGTTGTGGTGGTCGTAGGGTCGACGATAAGTGCGCCATTACAGCAGATCAGCGGCGTTCGCAGTCCCGCGCCATGGGCAATCCCCAGGGCGCTCTGCCGAGAGCGGCCGGTAACCAGCACCACCAGCAGGCCAGCGTCTTGCACCGCACGCAGGGCCCTGAGGGTGCGCTCCGACACCTCGTGATCGGTGTTGGCCAATGTGCCGTCCACGTCCACAGCAACCGCCCGGATTGCATCCAGTCCCAGTTCCATCCCGATCCCTTCTAGTGCCCGTGCCATAAGCCTCAAACCCTCTCACCGTCACCCTGCCGACGCCCGTTACTAGGCCGCCCCTCGGCTGGTCCGAGGAACTCTGGGCCTGTGGCCGGACCGCCGTGAAGGCATTGAGCGTGAAACGCAATCCATGCTCATGCAACATCTGGGGCCTAGCCCTTTAGCACTTATTACAGCGAGCGGGACGGGGAGCTCGTTCTCGGCGGAAGCGCTATCCCGATCCTTAGCCAGTATATACAAGATGTATCAAGTATAGTTACCATCAGACCCGGGCCAGTGCCCCATCTGAAAGAATCCTGCAAAGACTTCCGAAAGAAAGGGATTTTTCTTGTCACCTCTCTCCATTTCTTCACGCGTAGCAATCGTTAGTGCGCAATGGCACGCGGATATCGTTGACCGGGCCGTCGAAAGCTTCCAGGCGCGCCTCAGGGAACTCGGCGTCGTCAATGTGGATGTCTACCGAGTGCCCGGGGCCTTCGAAATTCCGCTACTCGTCCGACGACTTGCGGCGTCTGGCCGGTATGACGGTATCGCCACTTCCGCCCTCGTGGTCGACGGAGGTATCTATCGCCATGAGTTTGTCGCGCAGAGCGTCGTGGAGGCCCTCATGACAGTGCAATTGGAAATGGATACACCGGTATTTTCCGGCGTCTTAACCCCTCACCACTTTCACGAGCACGAAGAACATCGCAATCAGTTCTCCAGGCATTTCGTAACCAAGGGGGAGGAACTGGCAGACGCCGTCGCGTCAACCCTCACAACGTTGGCTTCCCTGCAGGCCTGACCCCTTGCCACTCACCCCCATCCCTCCAGCATGCGGTGCCCAGTCGGGTCCTGGGGCCAATTCCGGACCTACCGGTTAGCGAGGTAGATGCAGCACAACGTTCCCAATTCAGTCCGGACCCTTGCTATACCGGCCTCACCAGCAACACGTAGCTATGCCGTTCCCCTACTTTGCCTATTTTCGGACCGCCCATAACCGTGATTCCGTCAATCTAGGGGAGTAGTCCGACTAATCATGCTCCACCTGCAGGCGAGGCTGAATACGGGAGCCTTTACTAGTCTTCCTTCCCTTCTTCCAGGACTGCCCGCGCGGCTGCCGCGTCGTGAAGGTCTGGAAGGTACTTCTCCTGTTCTTCGATTTTGCGGCGGTAGAAGTCGTGGGCGGCTTGTTTCGTGATCCCGAGCGCTTCTCCGATCTGGGCCCACGTCGCGCCACCCTCACGGGCGGATTTGATGACATACCAGCGCCTGCCTGTCAGCAGCTCGACGGCCTTCGCGTTCGCGCGCAGCGCCTCCAGCGCTGCGACTTCCGATACCTCCGCAAGGAACTGTGCTGCAGCCGCCCGCGCCTGGTCGCTGCCGGTGGCAGAGATTTCGCGCCAGGTTTCGCCGCGGTTGAAGTCTTCCCATACTTTGAGCAACTCGTGGATATCACCGCTGCTGAGAGCTTGCTCGACCGACCCTGCATCACCATCCATGAAGTCAAGCTAGCTTGACGTCACCGACGGGTCAAGAGAAACGCCAATACCGCGCACGCAAGGGGTTACCGGCGTTCCATCGCCCCGACGGGCTGCCCGCCACTGATTGAGTTGACGATCATGACACCCGGTCTCGCATAGCCACTCACAGGCGGGCGCATCCGCCGTGCAGTGCTCATAAGAAGCGGGTAACGGCAGCAGCGTTAAGAACATCCAAGGGAACCCTTTCACACTGTTGGGCTCAAGGTTTGCTCAAGAATCATCGAAATCGGATGTGACGGCGGCTTCGGTGCCGGCGCTCCGAATAGGTTATCTGCAGGCACCCAGCTTTCCCCAAGAGCTGGAGGGTCTAGGAGCCCCTGCGTTACGCCCTGTACGGCGCAGGGGCCCCGTTCAACGGCTTGCTCTTCCGGGCATAACAAAGGGCGCACTGCGTTCGCTGAGCGCGCCCTTCGTTGCAGCTTGGTTAGTCCTTCTTGAAAGCGTCCTTGACCTTCTCGCCGGCCTGCTTCAAATCGTCTTTGGCCTGATCGGCCTGGCCCTCGGTCCGCAGGCTCTCATCGCCCGTGGCGGCACCTGCCGCCTCTTTGCCCTTGCCGCCGGCCTTCTCAGCGGCATTCTCAATCTTGTCGCCCAATCCCATGGTGTTTCCTCCTCTGGTTGGCAGCCGTTCGCATTCGACTACGAACATAATAAGCATGCTTAGAATCTTGTTTTCAAGTCCTAATCCGCTGCTCAGCACCCTAGGAAGGCCTGACTGTCGTAGTGAATAGCTACTGCGGAAACGTGCGTTAGATGCCTGGCACCTATGCTTTGGCGCTGATCGGCGCACATCAGGATGACCCGGGGAACCACCGGATCGACCATGGAACGGGAGCTCTCGCAGCTACTTCTACTCCCGTTGTTTGAACGCCGATAATCGGCGTTATGTCAAGCCGCACGGTTCAGCTGCGGCAAAACTACTGGGTCGGCAAGTGAGGGGCTGTACTGCAACTTGGCCGGGCGCGGGGGCTGCAACCGGAGACCCCTGGCTGCCCTGAGGTTCCGATGAAGTGGTTCGCGACGGATGCCCATTCGGACCTGCTGATCTAAACTTCCGTGTCGATCAGTTTGCGTTCGCAGGGCTCCGCGTACATCCACAGATTGCCTTGACGGCGGGGCAACGACGTTCGACGATTCCCTGCCACTGTTGGCCGTGCATCTATCTTTACCGTTGATTGAAGTGCCCGGCCAGGCGGACCATTGCTCCATGAGCCCAGATAAATTCGGACCCGTCGGCGCCGACATTGGTCCCATGGTCCGTTTCGGTGACGCCATGACTGCCCGGACAATACTCGAAGCAGGAGCAACGGAAGGAGGATTCTCCGTCGTCGAACACCTGCTGGCGCCGAAGGA
>NZ_PJMC01000027.1 GCF_002892795.1 Arthrobacter sp. AFG20
ACGGCGTGCCCCTGGTCCCGGTCTACGTGTTCTACTCCATGTTCGGCTTCCAGCGCACCGGCGACGCCTTCTGGGCCGCCGCCGACCAGATGACCCGCGGGTTCATCATCGGCGCCACCGCAGGACGGACCACCCTCACCGGCGAAGGCCTCCAGCACGCCGACGGACACTCCCCCCTGCTGGCCTCCACCAACCCCGCCGTGGTCACCTACGACCCCGCCTACGGCTACGAAATGGGCCACATCGTCCGCGACGGCCTCGAACGCATGTACGGGGTCGCCGCAAGCGGCGAAGACGGAACCGGAACTGCACCCGATAAGAACGTTATGTACTACATCACGGTCTACAACGAGCCGATCGTCCAGCCCGCGGAGCCGGAGAACCTCGACGTCGAAGGCGTCATCAAGGGCATCTACAAGCTCGCGGCCTCCACCACCGAAGGCCCCAAGAGCCAGATCCTCGCCTCCGGCGTCTCCGTCCCCTGGGCCCTCGAAGCCCAGCGGATCCTCGCCGAAGACTGGGGCGTCTCCGCCGACGTCTGGTCCGTCACCTCCTGGAACGAACTGCGCCGCGACGGCCTCGCCGCCGAAGAGGAAGCCTTCCTCAACCCCGGCAAGGAAGCGCGCCAGCCCTTCGTCACCAAGCAGCTCGCCGGTGCCCAGGGACCCGTCGTCGCTGTCTCGGACTACATGAAGGCCGTCCCGGACCAGATTCGGCAGTTCGTCCCGAACGAGTTCGCCACCCTCGGCGCCGACGGCTTCGGCTTCTCCGACACCCGCGCCGCCGCCCGCCGCTTCTTCAAAAACGACATCCACTCCGTCGTCGTCAAAACCCTCCAGCTGCTGGCGGCGAGGGGCGAGGTGCAGGAGGGCGCGCCGTCGTACGCCATGGACCGCTACAAACTCCTGGACGTCACGGCGGGAACCACAGGAGGAGCCGGCGGCGACTCCTGACCATCCGCCCGCCGGTTGAACCCCTCGAAACCCGAGTTTTTGTCCAGATAATGGCCGCAAAAGGCCGCTGAAGTCGCGATATCTGGACAAAAACTCTACGGGTGGTTGCGGCAAGCTCAACCACCCGGCTGGCAACACATTAAAAAACGACGGCGGCCCTCACCGGATGGTGGGGGCCGCCGTCCTGCTTCTTTGGGTCAGGTCAGGGACGCCTGCGGTCGACGACGAAGCCTGTTGCTGCGCTCTCCCGGACCGCCGTGATTCCGGCAGTGACAGCCTTGATATTGGAAAAGCTGGGCGATACCGCCACCACGGTTCCGTCATCAGCCGTCAGCCTGAACCGGTACTGCCCTGCGCCTGCCGTCTCAATTACGAATGTGCCTGCCATAGATGCTCCTTCCGCCAACTGCACCGTTGCAGCTGCCATTACGACCCCCAATTGCCAACACGACATATCCGACGTTAGCCGCCATTCACTGGGCAAACCACCCCTACTACCGGGTAGCCTGTGCGCCCTAGGGTAGTAAGCATGGTTTCTTTCCTTCCGTCCACCACCGGTGTGCTGCTGTCAGCGGGCGCCGGCACCCGCTTGGGCCGGGGCCCGAAAGCCCTGCTTCCGTTCCGGGGCCGCACCCTCGTGGAGGTCCTGGCCGACGTGCTGCTCGACGGCGGCTGCCGGGAAGTTGTGGTGGTGCTCGGCGCGGGTGCCGGGGACGTCCGCGGGCGGACCGACCTGGCCCGGCACACCGTGGTGGAGAACCCGGCGTGGGCCGGCGGAATGGGAAGTTCCTTCCAGGCGGGGCTGGACGGCGCGCGCCAGGAAGACCATGTGCTGGTGGCCCTCGTTGACCAGCCGGGGCTGACGGCCGAAACCGTCGCCCGGCTGCTGCGGGCGCATAGGCCGGGCCGGGTGACGGCCGCAGCGTACGCCGATGCTTCCGGCCAGTTCCGGCGGGGCCACCCGCTGCTGCTCGACGCATCGCTGCGCGCGGAAGCCGCGGCGTCTGCGGGCGGAGACGCCGGTGCCCGTTTTTTCCTGCAGGCCCACCCGGAGCTGATCGACCTGGTGGACTGCTCCGACCAGTCCGGCGGCGAAGACCTCGACACCCCGGACCAGCTGCACCTGCTCGGCTAGTTCAGCTAGCTGGGCTAGTTCAGCTAGCTGGGCTAGTTCAGCGGCGGGCGAGGGCGGTGCGGCCGGCAGTCACTGAACCATTCCCGCCGCGAGAAGGTCCTCGAGTCCCTGCTTGAAGCGGGCCCTCCCGCCATGGGCCGGGTGCCTGATTTTCGGCACGTCCAGGCCGCTGCGGCGGAGGCTGGTGTGGGCAATGTTTCCCACGGCCAGCACGGTTTCGATGGGAAAGATCCGCGTCAGGGCCTGCCAGAACGGGGTTCCCAGCGCCGCTTCCGCGGGTGTTGGCGTGCGGTTGGACAGCGGCTGTCCCGGCACATGCGTATGCCAGGGGCAGGCACTCCACAGCAGAGGAAGGAAGTCGAGCTCGGCCAGCACCTCCCACATCACGGTGGCCGTCGGCTCGGCAGCGACGCCGGCAGCCTCCGGCGGCAGCACGTACCCCTTTCCGGAACCGAACAGCCCAAAGGAATTAGGAGGGCCCTGGAACATGGTGCGGTTGGTGAACGGAACACCGGTAATCCTCATGCCTCGGAAGCCTGGTGCCTCCCCCAGCAGGAGCACCTTCGGTGCCCGGTCCAGCATGTCCCCCAGATAGGCCGCCAGATTTTGCCGGCGCAGGGCGTTCCCTGGAACCGAGTGGTCGAAGAAGTTGGTACATCCCGGCGGCGTTTCGACGGCCGCGAGCCGGTCAACAAAGGCCTCAATCGGCGGTGAGGTCATGACTCACCAGCGGGGGTGGACGGCCTCGCGGAAGTAGTGGTCGTAGATCCAGCGCACGCCTTCGTCGAACTCCGGGCTGAGCACGGTGGCGGCCGCGGCGGCGTTGGCCCGGGCCTGCTCCACGGAACGGGCGCCGGGAATGACGGACGTGACGCCGTCCTGCGCGGCGACCCACGCGATCGCGGCCTGCGCGGTCCCCGAGCCCTCCGGCACCAGCTGTTCGAACTCAGCCACCGCCTTGAGCCCCAGCTCGAAGTCCACTCCGGAGAAGGTTTCGCCGACGTCGAAGGCGTCCCCGGCGCGGTTGTAGTTGCGGTGGTCGTCCGCGGCGAAGACGGTCTCCTTGGTGTACTTCCCGGACAGCAGGCCGGAGGCGAGCGGAACCCGGGCGATGATGCCCACGCCTGCGGCCTTCGCGGCGGGGAGCACCTCCTCCAGCGGCTTAAGCCGGAACGCGTTCAGGATGATCTGCACGGACGCGGTTCCTTCGTGCCGAAGGGCTTCGAGGGCTTCGTCGGTCCGTTCCACGCTGACGCCGTAGTTCCGAATGGCCCCTTCGGCGACGAGGGTGTCCAGGGCGTCGTAAACCTCCGCCCGGCTGTACACCGCGGTGGGTGGGCAGTGCAGCTGGACCAGGTCCAGGGCCTCAGTCCGCAGGTTGCGCCGCGAACGGTCCACCCACTCGCGGAAGTTGGCGAGGTTGTAGTTCTCCGGGCGCTGCTCCAGCCGGCGGCCCATCTTCGTGGCCACCGTGATGCCTGTGCCCGGGTTGTCGGCGAGGAACGCTCCGATGGCCTGTTCGCTGCGGCCGTCCCCGTAGACGTCCGCCGTGTCGAAGAAGGTCACGCCGGCCTCAGCAGACGCCGCGAGGATGGCCTGCGCCTGTGCGGGGTCAACGTTGCCCCAGTCCGCGCCGAGCTGCCAGGTTCCCAGTCCCACGACTGAAACGTTCCGTCCGGTCTTGCCTAAGATGCGCTGTTCCATCCCCCGACTATATGTTGCCGAGCCCACGCAGGCTCACTTCGCGCGCCCGTCGCGGTTCATGGAGCGCAAAGTGACTGTGCGTTGCCTGGACCAGCGAAAACGCTCGCGCCGGCAGGAACGCTGTCAGCAGGAACGAGTCCCGCCTCCTTCAGCCCCAGGTAGATCTTGTCCCGGGCTATCGGCAGCTCGGCGAACCGCACGCCGGTGGCATTCCGGATGGCGTTGGCCAGCGCGGGTGCCACGGGGTTGAACGGGCTTTCGCTCATGGACTTGGCCCCGAGAGGTCCCATCGCGTCGTTGGTATCGGCGAAGTACACCTCACTGCGCGGCACGTCGGCGAAGGACGGGATGTGGTACTGCCGCAGGATGTCAGTGGTGACCCGGCCGGCGTCGTCCACGCGGACCTCCTCGTACAGGGCGGCACCCAGGGCCTGGGCAATCCCGCCCTCGATCTGGCCCCGGCACTGCCGCGGATTCACCACGACGCCGGCATCGGCAGCCTGCACGCTCTGCAGGATCCGCAGCTCACCGGTCCCGGTGTTCACGGCCACGCGGAAGCCGTGGACGTTGAAGGCCACCGAACGCGGTGTGCCGCCCCAGCGGCCCTCGGCCTCGAGTTCGACGCCGGCCTGCCGGGCGGCGGCGAACAGTTCAGTGAGCGGTACCCGGATTCCCTCGCAGACGACGGCGTCGCCGTCGAGCACGCAGCCGGAGGACTGGATCTGCCGGACGCCGGCGGCGAACGCCCGGATCCGGACGGCCAGTTCCTCGGCCGCGGCCAGCGTGGCCTTGCCGGCCACCACGGTGCCGGCCGATCCGAAGGCGCCGGTGTCGTGCTCGATCAGGTCCGTGTCGGACTGCCGGACGGCGACCCGCGAAGCGACCGTGGACAGCGCCGTCGCCGCCAGCTGTGCATGCACCGTGGTGGTGCCGTTGCCGAATTCGGCGGTTCCGACGTCGGCGGCGTAAGTTCCGTCGGCCAGGAGCCGGAGCTTGGAATGGGCGAAGTGGCCCCGCGGCGGCACGGTGTCGATCATGGACAGAGCCGTGCCCTCCCCCGTGACCCAGTCCGGTCCCAGGTCATCCAGCCCGGCGGACCGGTAGCGTTCGCGGCCGCGTTCCAGCGCGTCCTGCACCAGGCGCGTGCACTGGTCCAGCCCATAGCTGCCGTAGTGGACGTCCTCCTCCGGTTCCGCATGGGTGGAGAGCATGTCGTCGCCCTCGCGGACCATATTGCGGCGGCGGAACTCCAGCGGGTCCATGCCAATGCCGGCGGCCAGTTCGTCGACGGCCGATTCGATGGCGAAGATCATCTGGCTGAGCCCATAGCCCCGGAACGCCCCGGACGGCACGGTGTTGGTATAGACGGCCAGCGCATCGACCTTCTTGTTCGCGCATTTGTAGACGGCCAGGGATTCGCCGCAGCCGTGGAACATGACCCCGGGGGCGTGGTTGCCATAGGCGCCCGTGTTGGTGAGGACGTCCAGTTGCAGCCCCGTGAGCCTGCCGTCACTGCTGGCGCCCGCCTTGAGCTTGATGGTGAACGGGTGCCGTGTGGTGCTGGCGGTGAACTGCTCGGTCCGGGTGAACTCCAGCTGCACGGGACGCCGCAGTTTCAGGGCGGCGAGCGCGGCGATGTCCTCGGTCAGCACTTCCTGCTTTCCGCCGAAGCCGCCACCCACCCGGCCCGCCACCACGTGGACCTTGTCCTCCGGCAGCCCGAACAGGCGGCAGAGCGTGCGGCGCACCAGGAACGGGACCTGGCTGGACGTGCGCACCTGCAGCCTGCCGTCGTCGTCCACCGAGGCGATGGACGCATGGGTTTCCAACGCGACGTGCTGGACGCGCTGGGTGCGGTAGGTCTGCTCGTGGATGAAGTCGGCGGCCGCGAAGCCGTCGCTGACGCTGCCGAGTTCGGAGTGCAGCTCGGCCACGATGTTCCGCTCCGGCTGGGCGATCCGTGCCGAGCCGGCATCCTTGTCCCCGTGCAGGGCAGGCGCGCCGGGCGCGATGGCGTCCTGCGGGGTGAACACCGCTTCGAGCTCCTGGTATTCCACGCGGACGGCTCGGACGCCCGCCTCCGCCGCCCCCACCGATTCGGCGACGACGGCGGCCACCCGCTGCCCGCGGAACCTCACCACGGTGTCCAGCAGACGGGTGTCGTCGGGGTCGTCGGTGTAGAGCTCGTGCTGGGCGCTGGAATACAGCTGGTCCGGGGCGTCCTCGGCGGTGAAGACGGCTACCACTCCGGGCACCTCCATGGCCGCCGCGGTGTCGATGGACACGACGCGCGCGTGCGCATGCGGTGAGCGCACGAGTTTCATATGCAGCAGGCCGGGCAGCGCCTCGGCCGGGACGTCCAGCGTGTAGCGCGCCTGCCCCGTGACCACTGCGCGGCTGGCCGGGGCCGGAACGTCGTCGCCCAGCCGGCCGGGCACCGGGGCGGGCTGCCCCTCGCCGGCAATTCCCGACCCGGGGCCTTCCGGGGCCGGGTGGCCTTCGTGGCCGCAGACGGCGTCCGCGATGGCCCGGTAACCGGTGCAGCGGCACAGGTTGCCCTTCAGGTTGCGCGGCAGGTTTTCCTTCTGCGCGTCGTCGAACGTGGCGGCCGTCATCACCATGCCCGCCGTGCAGAAGCCGCACTGGAAGCCCTGGCGCTCCAGGAACTGCTGCTGCACCGGGTGCAGGTCAGCTCCCTTGGTCGTGGCTGCGAGGCCTTCGATGGTGGTGACGGCATGGCCTTCGGCGCGCACGGCCGGATAGATGCAGCTGTGCACCGGGGTGCCGTCCACGTGCACGGTGCAGGCACCGCAGTCGCCGCCGTCGCAGCCCTTCTTCACGCCGAAGTTGCCCTGCTCCCGGAGAAACGTGCGCAGGCACTGGCCGGGCCGCGGCTGCGCCTGTACCGGCGCGCCGTTGATTTCCATGGCCATGCTCAGGCCCCTCTCTTCGTCTTCAATGTCTGCGGCGGCCAGAAGTCGCCGGACACTGCTGCCGGCGCTCCTGCCGGCGTGCGCAGTTCCGCCCGGATTTCCTCGGCCAGGCGGTGCGTCATGTCGCGGCGCCACTCCGGCAGCCCGTGGATGTCGTCGTGGTACTGGCCCGCCGGGATGGCGGCCCCAAGTCCGTCCGCCAGCTCCGCCGCGCCCGGCAGGGATGCAAACCGGAGCTGCACGGGACGTTTGGTGGCGGCGGTGACGGTGAGCGTGAACCGGCCGCCGCCGTCGAGCCTTCCGATCAGCAGCACTCCCGACCTGCCGAGGTTGCTCAGCGAGAGCCGGCGGAACGCCACCTTGGAGGACAGGGCCGACGCCGGCAGGCTGACGCTGCGGAGCAGCTCGCCGGGTGCCAGTGCGTTTTGCCCGTCCCCGGTGATGAAGTCGGCCACCGGCAGTTCCCGGCGGGAGCCTCCCGGGCCGAGGACCGTGGCCGTGCCGTCCAGCCCGGCGCACAGGGAGATCATGGGGCCGGCCGGCAGGGATGTGCACAGGTTGCCGCCCACGGTGGACATGTTCCAGACCTTGAAGGACGCCACGAAGGAGTCGCAGCAGGGCCGGATGAGGTCCAGGCCAGGCCAGTCCCGCGTGGCCTCTTCTGCCAGCTTTTCCGGGAGCGCGTACAGTTCGGCAACGGTGCAGGTGGCGGCGAGCTCAATGCCGTCCGCCGTCACGGTGATGGGCCACCAGCCGGCGGAGCCGAGGTCCAGCAGGCGCCGCAGCGGCTCGGGACCGAAGGCCGTGCTGCCGTAGGAAAAGAGGACGGTGCCGCCCGCGAGCCAGGCGTCGCCGTCGCGCCAGTCGGCGGGGTCGGTGGTGCGGACCACCGCCTCGATGGTGTTCATGTCCATGCGATCTCCTGGGATGCGGGAATTGAATGGATGCGTCCGCTGCCGTCCCGCAACGGAGTGCAGGCGGCGGCACCGGTGCGAGCCGCGATCAGCTCGGCGGTGATGGAGACGGCCACTTCCGCCGGTGTGACGGCGCCGAGATCCAGACCGATCGGCGAATGCAGGCGGGCCAGCCGCTCCGGAGCCACGCCTGCCTCGAGCAGCCCGTCGATGCGCTGCCGGTGGCTGCGGCGCGAGCCCAGGGCGCCGACGAAGGCAACATCAAGCTCCAAGGCTTCCCGCAGCAAGGGAATGTCGAACTTGGGGTCGTGTGTCAGGACGCAGATCACCGTGCGGGAGTCGATGCGCCCCGCCGCGGCTTCCGCGGCGAGGTACCGGTGCGGCCAGTCGGTGGCCACCTCGTCCGCGGCTGCGAAGCGCTCCTGTGCCGAGAACGCCGGCCGGGCATCGCACAGCGTGACGCGGTAGCCGAGCAGCTTCGCGGCCGGCACCAGCGCCGCGCCGAAGTCGTTGGCGCCAAACACCAGCAACCGGGCCTGCGGCAGGCGGCTCTCCACCAGCAACGTCACGGGCTCGGGCGAGGTCCTCCCACCCTCCGCACCGTGGGCGGTCCCGGAGGAAACGCCGCCACAGCCCTGCGGCGCCGCCAGCCGGACCAGCCCCGTCCTGCCGCCGCGCAGCAGCGGTTCGAGCTGGGCGGCGGCCGCCAGGAGCACTTCCTTCCGGGACTCAGTGTCCAGATTCAGAGCGTCCAGTCCCAGCAGTGCCGCGAGCTCGGCCGATCCCGCAATCCCAAAAGTGCACGGATCAGGAACCACAGACATGCTCCTGCCGGAAACACCGTCGATTCGCCGGATCAGTGCCAGCGGCCGTTCGGGGTCGCCGCTCGCGAACTTTTGGAGGGCTCCGAGCCCTGCGGCGCTGCCGTCCAGGGGCTGGATATGGACCTCCAGCTCACCGCCGCAGGTGAGCCCGACGGCGAACGCGTCCTCGCGGCTGAAGCCAAAAGCCTCAAGGCGGGTGCCGCCGTCGGCCATCACTTCCAGCGCAGAGGCAACCACGGCACCCTCAACACAGCCGCCGGAGAGGCTGCCGAGGATTTCGCCTGACTCGGACACCAGCATGGAGGTCCCGGGCGGCCGCGGCACGGAGCCGCTGGCGGTGATGATGGTGGCGACGGCGCACCGTTCCCCGGACGCCGCCGGGCGCCAGCCGGCCAGAGAAGGCATCAGATCCAGCATGGCAGCACTCCCTCTTCCCGTGCGATGGTGCCCATTCTCGTTCCTATCGTTCGTAGTTGAAAGCGTTCGACGCCGGTCCGGCCCAGCGACGCGCAAACGGTCCGGGGATGCGCGGATTTCCGTATCCTTCGGCCATTTGCGCGTCGCGGGGCGTTTTCCGCGTCCCTATGCCCCGAGCAGTGCGCTGACCGGACCCCGCGCGAAGTAGACCACGAAGCCGACGGTGACCACCCACATCAGGGGATGGATCTTCTTCGCCTTGCCGGAGGCCGCGCCGATCACAGCCCAGCTCACGAAGCCCACGCCGATCCCGTTGGCGATCGAGTAGCTCAGCGGCATGGTGACGATCGTCAGGAAGGCCGGCAGTGCCACCGCGAACTTGGTGAACTTGATCTCGCGGATCTGCGCCATCATCATCGCGCCCACCACCACCAGGGCAGCGGCCGCCACCTCGAGCGGCACCACGCTGGTGAGCGGGGTGAGGAACATGGAGCCCAGGAACAGTGCGCCGGTGACCACCGAGGCCAGCCCGGTGCGCGCGCCCTCGCCGATCCCCGCGGCGGAGTCGATGTACACGGTGTTCGAGGACCCGGACGTGGCGCCGCCCACGACTGCGCCCACGCCTTCGACGATGAAGGCGGACTTGAGCCGGGGGAACGTGCCGTCCTTGTGCGCCACGCCTGCGCTCTTCGCGAGCCCGGTCATGGTGCCCATGGCGTCGAAGAAGTTGGTGAACACGAGCGTGAATACCAGCATCGTGGCGGCGAGGCCGCCGATCCGGCCGAAGGCGCCGAACAGGTCGAACTGACCCACCAGGCCGAGGTCCGGCGCGGAGACAAGGTGGCCCGACAGCACTGGCGTGTTCAGGTGCCAGCCGCCGGGGTTGGCTTCGCTGGCGGGGCCGATGTGCAGGATCGCTTCAACGACGGCCGCGAGGACTGTGGTGGCCACGATGCCGATGAGCAGGCCGCCCTGGACCTTCCGTGCGACGAGAATGCCCATGACCAGCAGGCCCACGATGAACACCATGGTGGGGATGGAGGTGATGGAGCCGTTGTCGCCGAGCTGGACGGGCGGCCCGCCGGTGGTGGCCTTGACGAAGCCCGAGTCCACGAAGCCGATGAAGGCGATGAACAGGCCGATGCCCACCGTGATGGCGGCCTTCAGTTCCTTGGGCACGGCCCGGAAGATCGCGGTCCGCGCGCCGGTGACACCAAACAGGACGATCAGGATGCCGTTGATGACCACCAGGCCCATGGCCTCGGCCCAGGTGACTTCCTGGATCACCGCCACCGCGAGGAAGGAGTTGATGCCCAGTCCCGCGGCCAGGCCGAACGGCAGGTTGGCGATCAGGCCGAACGCGATGGTCATGACGCCGGCTGTCAGCCCGGTGACCGCGCCCACCTGCGCGGCGGAAAGCCAGCCGCCGGCGACGTCTGTCGGGGCGTTATCCGCACTGAAGCCGCCGAGGATCAGCGGGTTCAGGATGACGATGTAGGCCATCGTGAAGAAGGTGACCAGTCCGCCCCGCACCTCGCGGGCCACGGTGGAACCGCGCCGAGTGATGTGGAAGAAGCGGTCAAGGAACGAGTTCGACGCCGGGGGCTTGAAGCCGTTGCCCCGCTGCGTTTTGCCGGTTGCCGGGTTCTTTTCGGGTGCCGCTGTCTGCCCTGTGCCCGGAAGCGCAGCCTGCTGTTCAGCGGTATTGTCCAGGATTGTCATGTCAGCCACCGGGCCCTAGTAGTCAATCCTGGAGTCGAGCGTGTTCCAGGTGTTGAACGGTTCCAGGATGGCCGGGGCTTCAGGGTGGCCCAGCTCGAGCTTGGAGACCGGCATAAGGGCGTGCCGGTCCTCGTTGTCGAAGTACTCGTAGAAGACGGCGTCGTCGAAGCCCACGGAGGCGGCGTCGTGCCGGTCCGCGGCGAAGACCACGCGGTCGATGCGGGCCCAGAGCGCCGACGCGAGGCACATGGGGCATGGCTCGCAGCTGCTGTAGAGGGTGGCCCCGCGGAGGTCGAAGGTGCCCAGCCCGCTGCAGGCGCGGCGGATGGCCGTGACCTCGGCGTGGGCGGTGGGATCGTTGTCGGCGGTGACCCGGTTGACGCCGTCGAACGCCTGACCGTCGGCGGTGACGATCACGGCGCCGAACGGGCCGCCGCTGTTCAGGACGTTGGCGGTTGCCAACCGGATGGACCTGGCCAGGAATGCCTCGGCCGTGACGGTGGTACTCATGATGCGACTCCCTTTGCTGTGGAAGCCGGTACCCCGCGGGCGGAACGGAAAAGGACCAAGTGCGACGGTTACCAGGCTTCAGCATGTGCTTTTGAAGGTTAAGTTGCGCCTGGTAGATAGCTTCCCGATGTCCGGGTGCCCGCCTTTGGCAACTCGAGATTAGCACCGGAATGTGGTCCGCGCCATAGTTTTCTGGAAACTTAATTTCGCAATGTGAAATGCATGTTTCCGGCGGCTCACGTCTGACTGCTTCCCGCGGGGTCGCCTCCCGCGCTGTCACAAACCGCGCCCATAGACCGCCCTCCCGCGCCCGCCCTACGCTGGTGCCGACTCGCCGCCGTCGGGCAGCGTGTCCCCTGGATCAGCAGACAGGACCACTGAGCTGGAAAGTATCAGCACGCTCAGACAAGGACCCTCATGACCCAGCCCTTCAACCTTCCATCAACGCACCCCGCCGCCGAATCCCGGCTCTGGATCCGGAACCCGCTGGCGGCCTTCACCGCCAACAGCCTCGACGCATCGGGCGGCCTGGTGGTCAGCGGCGGCAGAATTGTGGAGGTGCTTGCCGCCGGCCAGACGCCCTCCGCCCCCTGCCAGCAGACCTTCGACGCCGGCAGCCACGTAGTGCTCCCCGGCCTGATCAACACCCATCACCACTTCTACCAAACGCTCACCCGCGCCTGGGGCCCCGTAGCCAACGCTCCCCTGTTCCCCTGGCTGCAGAACCTCTATCCGGTCTGGGCCAGGCTCGCCCCGCGGGACCTTGAACTCGCAGCCACCGTGGCCCTCGCCGAACTGCTGCTCTCCGGCTGCACCACCGCCGCCGACCACCACTACCTCTTCCCCGCAGGGATGGAGGACGCGGTCGACGTCGAAATCGGTGCCGTCCGGCGTCTGGGCATGCGGGCCACGCTGACCCGGGGCTCCATGACTTTGGGAGAGGACGACGGCGGGCTGCCGCCGCAGTCGACGGTACAGGCGCCGGAGACAGTGCTGGCGGACAGCGAACGGCTGATCCGGGAGTACCACGAGCGCGGCGACGGTGCCGTAATCCAGATTGCGCTGGCGCCCTGCTCCCCGTTTTCCGTCACCAAGGAGATCATGGCGGAGAGCGCCGCGCTGGCGGAGCGGCATGACGTCCGGCTCCACACCCATCTCGCGGAGACCCTCGACGAGGAGCAGTTCTGCCTCGAGACGTTCGGGCTGCGCACCGTGGACTACCTGGACAGTGTGGGCTGGCTGACCGACAGGACATGGCTGGGCCACGGCATCCATTTCAGCGACGCCGAAATTGTCCGGCTGGGAGCGGCGGGAACCGCCGTCGCCCACTGTCCGACGTCGAACATGCGCCTCGCGTCCGGCACCGCCCGGGTGCTCGAGCTGGAGGAAGCGGGGGTGCCCGTGGGGCTGGGAGTGGACGGATCGGCGTCGAACGATGCCTCCAACATGATCCTCGAGGCGCGGCAGGCGCTGTACCTGCAGCGGCTCCACTACGGCGCACACGTGCCGGTGGAGCGCGCGCTCGGCTGGGCCACCCGCGGGTCGGCGGCGGTGCTGGGGCGGCCGGACCTTGGCCAGCTGGCGCCCGGCATGCAAGCGGACCTGGCCCTGTTCCGGCTCGACGACCTGCGGTTCTCCGGCAGCCACGATCCGGTTGCCGCCCTGCTGCTGTGCGCCGCCGACCGCGCCGACCGCGTGATGGTGGGCGGCGAGTGGCGCGTGATCGATGGGCAAATTCCGGGACTGGACGTGGCCGGCCTGATCGCGGAGCATTCGGCGGCGGCGCGGCGGCTGGTGAACGGCTGACGCCCCGCCGTTCCGATGAGGTTTGCCAACTGCTAGCGTGGCGGCATGACTCCGTCGAAGACGCCGGCCGAGATCCTGGACATTGCCGGCTTCGAGGTCCGCATCTCGAGCCCGGACAAGGTGGTGTTTCCTGAGCCCGGGCTGACCAAGCTCGACCTGGTGCGCTACTACCTGGCCGTCGCGGACGGTGCGCTGCGCGGCGCAGGCGGCCGGCCGATGGTGCTCAAGCGCTTCCCGAAGGGCATCGACGCGGAGGCGTTCTTCCAGAAGCGCGTGCCCGACAACCATCCCGATTTCATCGACACGACGACGCTGCACTACGCGTCGGGGACGTCGGCGGAGGAAGCGGTCATCCGCGATGCCGCGGGCCTGGCGTGGGTGGTGAATCTTGGCTGCCTCGACCTCAACCCGCATCCGGTCCGCGCCGAGGACCTCGAGCACCCGGACGAGCTGCGGGTGGACCTGGATCCGATGCCTGGGGTCGACTGGTCCCAGATCGTTGACGTCGCGTATGTGGCGCGGGAGGTACTCGACGACGTCGGGCTCGTGGGCTGGCCGAAGACGAGCGGATCGCGGGGCCTCCACATTCTGGTGCGCATCGCGCCGGAGTGGTCTTACCGCGACGTTCGGCTCGCTGCGGAGACCCTTGCCCGGGAGGTCGAAAACCGCGCTCCCGGCCTGGCCACCGCGCGGTGGTGGAAGGAGGAGCGCGGCGAGAGTGTGTTCGTCGACTTCAACCAGAACGCGAAGGACCGCACCGTGGCATCGGCGTACTCGATCAGGCCACTGCCCGACGCCCGGGTCTCGACGCCGCTCACCTGGGACGAGGTCCGCTCCGCCAGGCCGGAACAGTTCACGGTACTCACAGTGCCGGAGCGCTTCGCCGAGCTGGGTGACGCACACACCGGCATCGACGACGCCGTCGGAACGCTTGACGGGCTTCTCGCCCTGGCTGCCGAGCTCGGACCCGCCGAGAAGGCACCGCGCGGGGGTAACGGCTCCGGCCGCCGGCAGTCGGTGATGCCGCTCATTGAGGTGGCCCGCACCAAAACCAAGCCGGAAGCACTCGCCGCACTCGACCAATGGAAGTCCCTGCACGCGGACGTGGTCCCCGCCCTGCACCCGGCCGACGTGCTGGTTGATGGAATGCGCGGGTCGAGCTCGCTCTGGTACAGGGTGCGGGTGAACCTGCAGCATGTCCCGGAGGCGGAGCGCCCGCCGCAGGAGGAGCTCATCGCCGACTATGACCCGTGGGCCGGCAAGGAGTGGCCGGGACGCCCGGATTCTCCGCAGACGGCCTGAGGACGCAGAAAAGGACCGGCGACACAGAAATGGTCCGGCGACACCCGAATGCGGGTGTCGCCGGACCATTTGCGCGTCGCGCGGCGAATACTGCGTCTTTGGCTGCGTCTTATGGCCGCCTGCCGAAGACCGGAAGCGCCCGGAGCCACCGCGACAGGCTGCCGGAGCGCCGGTCGCAGTCGGCCGGGATGTAGAAGTCGGGATCCGTGGCGCCGAACGGCAGGTACAGCTCCTGGCCGGGTGCCGGGAATTCCGCGACGTTGTTCTGATCCTGCGAGTCCATCTGTTCCTCCTCGTTTCTTGCCTTGCCCGCTCCATATTTTCGCAGAGCGGAAATTAGTTTTTGATATGTGAAATCTTACGGAGGGACTGCATGGTGCGTCAATACCCCGGCCGTGCCGCTCCGCCCCAACCTGGTCACATTCGGTTTTTTGAATTTGTGATGTACACCACCGGCATGCTGCGCTACGCTTGAAGTCAATTCGTGGCGCACGTCACGTAACCTGGGAGCAGCAGGCAGGGTCGTAATGAGCTGGCATCAACTGATGTCGGCTCATTTTTTGTTTGGGTCGACGCCACACGAAATGCGTGGGAAACAAGCACTTAATTTCTATGTGGGACTTTCGTTCCACATACCGGAAGTTGGGAACAGACCATGAGCAACAAGATCGTCCTCGGCCACAACCAGTACGGCAAAGCCGAAGTCCGCGTCGTCAAGATCACCCGCGACACCGACCGCCATGAGATCGAGGATCTGAACGTCACCTCGCAGCTCCGCGGTGACTTCGAAGCCGCCCACCTCGAGGGCGACAACGCCCACGTGGTGGCCACCGACACCCAGAAGAACACCATCTATGCCTTCGCCCGCGATGGGGTCGGCTCCCCCGAGGCATTCCTGCTGCGTCTCGGCGAGCACTTCACCTCCAGCTTCGACTGGGTCACCGGCGGCCGCTGGGAAGCCGAGTCCTACGCGTGGGAACGCATCCAGGCACATGGCAGCGCGCACGACCACTCCTTCGTCCGCAAGGGCCAGGAAGTCCGCACCGCCGTCCTGGTCCGGGACGGGGCTGCCACCCACCTGATCTCCGGACTCAAGGACCTGACCGTCCTGAAGTCCACGCAGTCCGGCTTCGTCGGGTACCCCAAGGACAAGTACACCACCCTGCCGGAGACCACCGACCGCATCCTGGCCACCGACGTCTCGGCCCGCTGGCGCTTCAAGGCCGGCACGGATTTCAGCTCGCTGGACTTCAACAAGAGCTACGAGGACGTCAAGAGCCTCCTGCTTGAAGGCTTCACCGAGAACTACTCCCACGCCCTGCAGCAGACCCTCTTCGACATGGGCACCAAGGTCCTGGAAGCCCACAGCGAGATCGAGGAAATCAAGTTCTCGATGCCCAACAAGCACCACTTCCTGGTGGATCTCTCGCCGTTCGGGCTCGACAACCCCAACGAGGTCTTCTTCGCGGCCGATCGCCCGTACGGGCTCATCGAGGCCACCGTCCTGCGCGACGACGCCGAAGCAGCCGACGCCGCCTGGTCAGGCATCGCCGGCTTCTGCTAGACCCCAGCCGGCGGGCCCGCGGAAACCAAGGTCCGCGGGCCCGCCGGCACACCCCCACCGGTTCCGAGTTTTTGTCCAGATATCGCGACTTGAGCACCCCTCAGCCCCCCAATAAGTGGACAAAAACTCCAGGCTTCGGCCCATACACCGGGCCACGATTCCCACCAGCTGGGCCCGGGCTCCACGCCACAAGATTCAAATTGTTAGCCAGACATCGTTAGCCAGACGAAGGCGTCTGCCATGAACCAAGAAAGTCTGCCATGAACATCACCAAGAAAAGCCGCCCAGCGGCAACCCGCCCGGAAGATCAGCGCCTCTCGATCGGCAGCACTTTCGCCTACGGGTTCCAGCACGTCCTCACCATGTACGGCGGCATCATTGCCCCGCCCCTGATTATCGGCGCCGCGGCCGGCATGTCATCCCAGGACATCGGCCTGCTGATCGCAGCCTGCCTGTTCGTCGGTGGCCTGGCCACCATCCTCCAGACCGTCGGCATCCGCTTCTTCGGCTCCCAGCTCCCGCTCGTCCAGGGCGTCTCTTTCGCCGGCGTCTCCACGATGGTGGCGATTGTCCACGGCGGCGGCGGCATCCAGGCCGTCTTCGGTTCGGTGATCGCGGCTTCGCTGATCGGGCTGCTCATCACTCCCCTGTTCTCCAAGATCATCAAGTTCTTCCCGCCTGTTGTCACGGGCACGGTGATCACCACCATCGGCCTTACCCTGATGCCGGTGGCGGCCAACTGGGCCATGGGCGGCAACAAGGCGGCCCCCAATTACGGCAGCATGGCCAACATCGGCCTGGCCGCCGCCACGATGGCAATCGTCCTGCTGCTGAGCAAGGTGGGCAACGCCGCCATCTCCCGGCTCTCCATCCTCCTCGCGATGGTTCTCGGGACCCTGATCGCCTTCGCTTTCGGCATGGCGGACTTCTCCAAGGTGGGCACGGGCGAGATCGTCGCATTCCCCACCCCGTTCGCCTTCGGACCGCCGACGTTCGAGATCGCAGCGATCATCTCCATGCTGATCGTCATCCTGGTGACGCTCACGGAAACCTCCGCGGACATCATCGCCGTCGGCGAGATCGTAGGCACCAAGGTCGATTCGAAGCGGATCGGCGACGGGCTGCGGGCGGACATGCTCTCCAGCGCCATCTCCCCGCTGTTCAACTCATTCACCCAGAGCGCCTTTGCCCAGAACGTGGGGCTCGTGGCCATCACCGGCGTGAAGAGCCGGTTCGTGGTGAGCGCCGGCGGCCTCATCCTGGTCATCCTCGGCCTCCTTCCGGTCCTTGGCCGGGTGGTGGCGGCGGTGCCGACGCCCGTCCTGGGCGGTGCCGGCGTCGTACTCTTTGGAACGGTTGCCGCCAGCGGTATCCGGACGCTCTCCAAGGTGGAGTACCGCAACAACATGAACCTGATCATCGTGGCCGCGTCCATCGGCTTCGGCATGATCCCGATCGCGGCGCCGGCCTTCTACGACCAGTTCCCGTCCTGGTTCAGCACCATCTTCCACTCCGGCATCAGCTCCGCAGCGATCATGGCCATCCTGCTGAACCTGCTCTTCAACCACCTCAAGGCTGGTAACTCGGAGAACCAGTCCGTGTTCGTGGCGGGCACCGGGCGCGTCGTCAAGGAGGAGGAGCTGCAGTGCCTGGCCGACGGCGACCGCTTCGAAGGCGGGAAACTGATCGACTGCGACGGCAAGGAAGTCCCCATCCAGGCATCATCCGCATCCGAGCACTGATCATCCAATAAGCGCGAACGAACACTTAAGGCCCCGTTTCTGCAGAGAAACGGGGCCACAAGTGTCCGTTCGCGCTCCAACCGCCGGTATCCGCGGTTGAAGGAACGACGGCGGGAGGTTAGTTTTGGTTGAGTTCGTCCGAGATGGCCTGGGCTGCTTCACGGAGGAGCGGCACGGCGCGGTCGGCGAAGGCCTGGTCCACGCGGGAGACCGGCCCGGAGACCGAGATGGCGGTGGGCGTGGGCGCGTTGGGCACGGCCATGGCGAAGCAGCGCACGCCGAGCTCCTGCTCCTCCTCGTCGATCGAGTACCCACGTTCCCGGATCCGGTTCAGGTCCGCGATCAGGGCATCGAAGTCGCCGATGCTCTTGGCCGTGGGCGTAGGCATGCCGGTGCGGGTCACGATGCCGCGCACCACGTCGTCGTCCAGCTGCGCCAGGATGGCCTTGCCCACTCCGGTGTCGTGCGTGTGGGCGCGGCGGCCCACCTCGGTGAACATGCGCATCGAGTGCAGCGACGGCACCTGCGCCACGTAGATCACCATGTCCGAGTCCAGCACGGCCATGTTGGAGGTCTCCCCCAGCCGGTCGACGAGGGACTTCAGCTGCGGCCGCGCCAGGGCACCGAGCTGCTTGTTGGCGCCTTCGCCGAGCCGGATCAGCCGCGGGCCCAGGGCGTAGCGGCGGTTGGGCAGCTGCCGGATGTATCCCAGCGCCACGAGCGTCCGCAGCAGGCGGTGGATCGTCGGCAGGGGCAGGTCCGTGGAGGAGGAGAGCTCGCTGAGCGTCACGTCGCCGCCGGCGTCGGTGATCAGTTCCAAAAGTTCAAAGACGCGCTCAACGGACTGCACGCCTCCGGAGGCCTTCTCAGCCATGTAGCACTCTCCTGTTGTCTCGAATACGACAACTCTTATCCGCATCGTGAAAAAAGTTGCTTAGACAGCCAAAGATACAGCACGCTCCGGCGCCGCGTCGATGGAACCGTCGAGGGCTTGTGTTTCCACAAAGTAGATAATAATATCCATAATACGAAAACCGTCAGCAGAAGAGCCCAGCGTAGCGATGGGCCCAATCAGGAGGACATTCAATGGCGAACCCGAGCCCCGGAAACTCAATCACCCTGCGTGTGGAGGCACCGTCGAGCTTCACGGCCACCAGCGAGCTCGCGGCAGCTGTCGGTGCGGCCGGAGCGGCAATCACCGCGCTGGACGTCACCGAGTCCCACCACGAGACGCTGGTTGTTGACGTCACCTGCAACACCACCGACCAGGACCACGCGGACCGCGTAAAGGACGCGCTCAACGCACTCGACGGCGTCACCGTCCGCAACGTTTCGGACCGGACCTTCCTGATGCACCTCGGCGGCAAGCTCGAAGTGGTGCCGAAAGTGGCGCTGCGCAACCGTGACGACCTCTCCCGCGCCTACACCCCGGGCGTCGCCCGCGTCTGCCTTGCCATCGCCGAAAACCCCGACGCCGCCCGGAACCTGACGGTCAAGCGGAACACGATCGCCGTGGTCACCGACGGTTCTGCCGTCCTGGGCCTCGGCAACATCGGCCCCGCAGCCGCGCTTCCGGTCATGGAGGGCAAGGCCGCGCTGTTCAAGCAGTTCGCCAATGTTGATGCCTGGCCGGTCTGCCTGGACACCCAGGACACCGAGGAAATCATCAAAATCGTCAAGGCCCTCGCCCCGGTCTACGGCGGCGTCAACCTCGAGGACATCGCCGCACCGCGCTGCTTTGAGATCGAGAACCGGCTCCGCGAGGAACTGGACATCCCGGTGTTCCACGATGACCAGCACGGCACTGCGATCGTCACGCTGGCCGCCCTGGTCAACGCCCTCCGCGTCGTGGGCAAGAAGCTTTCCGAGGTCAAGATCGTGGTCTCCGGCGTCGGCGCTGCCGGCTCCGCGATCATCCAACTCCTCAAGGCCCAGGGCGCGCAGCACATCGTCGCCGCCGGCCGCTCCGGCGCCATCCACTCGGGTGAGAAGTACGACGACGAACACCGCACCTGGATCGCGGCCAACACCAACGCGGAAGGCTTTGACGGCACGCTGCACGAGGCCCTCAAAGGTGCCGACGTCTTCATCGGCGTGAGCGCACCCCACGTGATCGGCGAGGAGCAGGTTGCCTCGATGGCGGACAAAGCCATCGTCTTCGCCATGGCCAACCCGACGCCGGAAATCGACCCGACAGTGGCATCCAAGCATGCCGCCGTCGTCGCCACCGGCCGCAGCGACTTCCCCAACCAGATCAACAACGTCCTGGCCTTCCCGGGCTTCTTCCGCGGGCTGCTGGACGCCGGGGCATCGGACATCACGCCGGAGATGCTGGTGGCCGCCGCAGAAGCGATCGCCAACCGGGTTGCTGACGACGAGCTCAACGCCAGCTACATCATCCCCAGCGTCTTCGACCCCCACGTTGCCGCCGACGTCGCGGCAGCAGTCGCCGCCGCAGCCCACGCCGCAGCGGGTACTGGCATCGCGAAGGCAACAGCGGAAGACTCAACAGAAGAAGCAGCTTCTGCTGCGGCAGACACAGCGGCTCTCGCCAACGCCTGAATCAGCCCTGGAAAGGACCCACAATGGCTATCACAGTCACAGACCCCCGGCCGATCGAGCGTGCGGAGGAGATTCTCACCCCGAAGGCCCTCGCGTTCGTGGAGGAGCTCCACAAGCGCTTCGCCGGCCGGCGCGGCGAACTGCTCACCGCCCGCAAGGCCAAGCGTGAACAGGTGGCCCGGACCGGCAGCCTGGATTTCCTGCCGGAGACCAAGAACGTGCGCGACGGCGACTGGAAGGTTGCGCCGGCACCGGCGGCCCTGCAGGACCGCCGGGTCGAGATGACCGGGCCGGCTTCGCCGGCCAAGATGGCCATCAACGCCCTGAACTCCGGCGCCAAGGTGTGGCTCGCAGACCTTGAGGACGCGAGCACACCCACGTGGGACAACGTCATCGACGCCATCCTCAACCTCCGCGATGCCGCCACCGGGACGCTGAGCTACACCTCCCCCGAGGGCAAGGAGTACCGGCTCCGCACCGACGCCCCGCTGGCCGTCGTCGTCGCCCGCCCCCGCGGCTGGCACATGGAGGAGCGGCACCTGCTGCTCGACGGCGAACCCGCCGTCGGCGCGCTGGTTGACTTCGGCCTGCACTTCTTCCACATCGCCAAGCAGCTGGTGCTCAACGGCCACGGCCCGTACTACTACCTGCCGAAGATGGAGAGCCACCTCGAGGCCCGGCTGTGGAACGACGTCTTTGTCTTCGCCCAGGACTTCCTCGGCCTCGGCCAGGGCACCATCCGCGCCACCGTGCTGATCGAGACCATCCCGGCGGCGTTCGAGATGGACGAGATCCTCTACGAATTGCGGGACCACGCCTCGGGCCTGAACGCCGGCCGCTGGGACTACCTGTTCAGCATCATCAAGTACTTCCGCGACGCCGGTGCCAGCTTCGTGCTGCCGGACCGCGCCACCGTGGCCATGACGGCGCCGTTCATGCGGGCCTACACGGAGCTGCTGGTGAAGACCTGCCACCACCGCGGCGCCTTCGCGATGGGCGGCATGGCTGCGGTCATCCCCAACCGGCGCGAGCCCGAGGTCACCGCGCAGGCCTTCGAGAAGGTCCGCGCGGACAAGACCCGCGAGGCGAACGACGGTTTCGACGGCTCGTGGGTGGCCCACCCGGACCTGGTGCCCGTGTGCCAGGAGGTCTTCGATTCGGTGCTCGGCGACCGGCCCAACCAGCTGGACAAGCAGCGCCCGGAGGTCTCGGTCACGGCCGGCCAGCTGCTGGACATTGCCTCCGCCGAAGGCCAGGTCACGGAAGCCGGCCTGCGCCTGAACCTCTACGTCGCGGTGGCCTACACCGCGGTCTGGATCTCCGGCAACGGCGCGGTGGCCATCCACAACCTGATGGAGGACGCCGCGACGGCGGAAATCTCCCGTTCGCAGGTCTGGCAGCAGATCCGCAACGAGGTGGTCCTCGCGGACACCGGCAACAAGGTCACCCGCGAGCTGGTCACCCGGATCCTGGCCGAGGAAACCGAAAAGCTGCGCGGCGAGGTGGGCGAAGAAGCGTTCGCCCGCTACTACCAGCCCGCCAGCGCCCTGATCGGCGACATCTGCCTGTCCGAGGACTACACGGACTTCCTCACCACCCCTGCCTACGAACTGGTGGGCTGAGGCATGGCGGTACCCGAAACATCGCTGACCGCGGCGGACCTGGCCCGGATCGACGGGCAGCTGGCGGACACCGACCGGCTGCTCGAGCAGAACTACCCGGGCGACGACGGCTCCCGCCAGCCCGTCCACACCGTGTACGTTCCGGCTGACCGTTTCACGCCGTCGCTGGCCGCCGACTGGGGAACCCAGGCGCTGGCGACGGCGGCCGCCCACGGCGGGCTGGCCCGGCTCGGTTCGCTGCTGGGCCAGGACGCCGACCTTGCCGGCGCCGTCGCTTCCCGTGTGGAGATGAAGCTGGGAAGCGAGCCGATCGAGGACCTCCGGCTCGACTTCGAGGACGGGTTCGGGGACAGGGGCGACGACGCCGAGGACGCCGCCGCGGTTGCCGCGGCGTCCGCCGTGGCAACCGCTGTTTCGGCCGGCTCCGCGCCGCCGTTCATCGGGATCCGGTTCAAGTGCTTCGAGGCCCCCACCCGCGCCCGCGGGCTGCGCACCCTCGACCTGTTCGTCTCCGGCCTGGCCGCGGCGGGCGAACTGCCCGAAGGCCTGGTTCTGACGCTGCCCAAGGTCACCACCGTGGCGCAGGTGCAGGCCATGGATTACGCGGTCTCCCGGCTCGAGGAAATCCACTCCCTCCCCGCCGGCCGGCTCCGGTTCGAGGTGCAGGTGGAGACGCCGCAGCTCATCCTCGGCCCGGAGGGGACATCCCCGGTGGCACAGCTGCCGCACGCCGTTCCCGGCCGGATCAGCGGCCTGCACTACGGCACTTACGATTACTCCGCTTCCCTGCAGATCTCCGCCGAGTACCAGTCGATGGAACACCCGGTGGCTGACTTCGCCAAAGAAGTCATGCAGCTGGCCGTGGCTGGCACCGGCATCCGGCTGTCCGACGGCTCCACGAACATCATTCCCGTGGGCGACAACGTCGAAAACGCGTGGCAGCTGCATGGCCGCCTGGTGCGGCGTTCCCTGGAGCGCGGCTATTACCAGGGCTGGGACCTGCACCCGGCCCAGCTGCCCAGCCGTTTCGCGGCGACGTACGCCTTCTACCGCCAGGGCCTGCCGGCCGCGGCGGTACGGCTCCGCAACTATGTGGAACGCACCGAAGGCGGAGTCATGGACGAGCCCGCCACCGCGCGCGCGCTTGCGGCGTTCGTGCGGCGCGGCGTCCAGTGCGGCGCGGTGGGTGCCGACGAGGTGCTGGCGCTTGCCGGCGTCGGAATCCCCCAACTGACCGGCCTCGCGCACCCGCGGCTGGCCCACTCCACTTCGAAGTAAAGGATCCAATCATGGGCAAGTACTACTACCCCCAGGGCGGCCTGCCGCCGCAGACCCACCTCACCACGGAGCGGGCCATCGTCACGGAGGCCTACACGGTCATCCCCAAGGGTGTCATGACCGACATCGTAACCAGCACCCTGCCGGGTTTCTCCAACACCCGCTCCTGGATCCTGGCCCGCCCGATCGCCGGGTTTGCCACCACGTTCTCACAGCTCATCGTGGAGATCGGCCCGGGCGGCGGCGCTCCCAAGGCCGAGTTTGAACCCGGCGTCGAAGGCGTCGTCTTCGTCACCAAGGGCAAGGTCAACCTGACCCTCGACGGCGAACTTCACCAGCTGGAGGAAGGCGGCTACGCCTACCTTGCCGCCGGCGCCACCTGGGGCCTGGAGAACGTCTCGGATGACATTGTCTCCTTCCAATGGATCCGCAAGGCCTACGAGCGGCTTGAGGGTTACGAGGCAAAGTCCTTTGTCACCAGTGATGCCGAGGTGGAACCCACCGCGATGCCGGATACCGACGGCGCCTGGAAGACCACCCGCTTCACGGATTCCAGCGACCTTGCCCACGACATGCAGGTCAACATTGTGACGTTCCAGCCGGGCGGGGTCATCCCGTTCCCGGAGACGCACGTCATGGAGCACGGCCTGTACGTCCTGGAGGGCAAGGCCATGTACCTGCTCAACAACGACTGGGTTGAGGTTGAGGCCGGCGACTTCATGTGGCTCCGCGCCTTCTGCCCGCAGGCCTGTTACGCCGGCGGCCCGGGCCAGTTCCGTTACCTGCTGTACAAGGACATGAACCGCCAGATCCGCCTGACGTAGGGCCTCCGCCCCGAATCGCCGAGATCGCCGGAAGCCTGGCAGCACGCTGGACGCTTCCGGCGATTTCGCGCGTTTCCGGCGTCTCCGGCTTCCGGAACCCCTTGCATCACAACTGGCCGCGCGGAAGCATGGGGGCATGCTGACCATCGGAACGACTGTCCTCGGTGTCAACGACGTTGTCCGCGCCACCGCTTTCTGGTGCGACGCCCTCGGCTATGTCCCGCGGGAAGACGGCGATGAAACGTGGGTGGTACTCGTCCCGCAGAAAGGTGACGGCGCCCGCCTCGCCCTCATGCTCAGCGAAACCCCGGTGCAGCCCCATCCGCGCCTCCACCTTGATCTCTACGCCGATGACCAGGCCGCCGAGGTGGAACGCCTCGTCGAGCTCGGCGCAGCCAGGGTGGACTGGGACTCTTATCCGGATGACCCGGACTTCATCGTGCTCGAAGACCCGGACGGAAATCGCTTCTGCGTTGTGGATGCGGCAGCCTGACACTGAAAGGACGCACCATGAACTTCTCGCCCGCCACAGCCATCGTCACCGGCAGCGACTCCGGGATCGGCCGCGCCACCGCGGTAGCCCTGGCCCGGGCCGGACTGGACGTCGGCATCACCTGGCATTCGGACAGGGACGGTGCCGAGCGGACGGCGGAGGAGGTCCGCGCAGAGGGCCGAAACGCTGTGGTCCGGCAGCTCGACACCACCGACCTCCTGACGTGCGCCGGTGTCATTGACGGCCTGGCAGAGGACCTGGGCGGCGTCGACGTGTTCGTCAACAACTCCGGCACGGGCGACGGCACCAAGTTCCTCGAGCTGAACTATGAGACCTGGGCCAAGACCCTGGATACCAACCTCAACGGCGCCTTCCTCTGCATCCAGGCGGCAGCCCGCCGGATGGTCGACGCCGGCCGGGGCGGCCGCATCATCGCCGTCACGAGCGTCCATGAGACGCAGCCGCGGGTGGGCTCGTCGGCGTACGACGCGTCCAAACACGGGCTGGGCGGACTGATCAAGACCATCGCGCTGGAGCTGGCCACCCACGGCATCACGGCCAACTCCGTGGCGCCCGGCGAGATAGCGACGCCGATGACGGGCCAGACCGACGAGGACCCCCGCGCCAAGGACCGGCCCGGCGTTCCCCTCGGCAGGCCCGGCGATGCCCGGGAGGTGGCCGCCGTCATCGCGTTCCTTGCCTCTCCGGCGTCGAGCTACGTCACCGGGGCGTCCTGGGCTGTCGACGGCGGCATGCTCCAGATGGGGCCGCAGGCCGGTTCCCACATCACCGGCCACGAGTGGCGCGAGGGCTGAGCGGGCCCGTAGGCGAGCCACTCGGAACCGGCCCCGGAAACGGAAAGCGGCCGGCGGGGTAAGTCCCCCGCCGGCCTCCGCCCCGGGCCTCGCTGCTAAAGCCCGGGTATCCAGTGACCCGTCAGGGTTTGAGGACCACCTTGATGCAGCCGTCCTCTTTCTTCTGGAACTTTTCATAGAGCTCCGGCGCTTCGGCCAGCCCCGCAGTGTGGGTGACCAGATCCATCACACCCAGCGGATCGGCGTCGTCCTCCACCAGCGGAAGCAGCTCGTCCGTCCACCGGCGGACGTTGCACTGGCCCATACGGAGTTGGATCTGCTTGTCGAACATGGTCAACAGCGGCATGGGACTGGCCGTGCCGCCATACACACCGCTCAGGGACAGCGTGCCGCCGCGGCGAACCACGTCAATGGCCGTGTGCAGTACCGCAAGGCGGTCCACTCCGGCGGTTTCCATGGCCTTCTGCGCCACCTTGTCGGGAAGGAGCCCCAGCGCCTGGTGCGCAAATGCCGCCACCGGCGAGCCGTGCGCCTCCATGCCGACGGCGTCCACAACCGCGTCCGGTCCCCGGCCGCCGGTCATCTCGCGCAGTTCGTCAACGACGCCCTTCGCGTAGTCCAGGACCTCGACGCCGTGCCGTGCCGCCATCTCGCGGCGTTCCGGAACCGGATCCACGCCGATCACCCGCTGGCCCAGGTAGGTGCCGATCCGGGAGGCAAACTGCCCCACCGGGCCGAGCCCGAAGACCGCCAGCGTGCCGCCGGCCGGAGCATCGGCGTATTTCACGCCCTGCCAGGCGGTGGGGAGTATGTCCGAGAGAAACAGATACCGCTCGTCCGGCAACTCCTGCCCCACCTTGACGGGGCCGTAGTCCGCGAACGGCACCCGCAGGTACTCCGCCTGTCCGCCGGGAACGGAGCCGTACAGCTCCGAGAAGCCGAACAGCGCGGCCCCGGAATTCTTTTCCCGGACCTGGCTGGTTTCGCACTGCGACTGCAGGCCCTGCGAGCACATGTAACAGTGACCGCAGGAAATGTTGAAGGGAATGACCACGCGGTCTCCCTTTGCCAGGTTGGTGACGGCGCTCCCCACTTCCTCCACGATGCCCATGGGTTCGTGACCCAGCACATCGTCCTTGTGCATGTAGGGGCCCAGCACCTCGTACAGATGGAGATCCGAGCCGCAGATCGCGGATGACGTGATCCTCACGATCGCATCCGTGGGCTCCTTGATGACCGGGTCCGGTACCTCCTTCACGCTCACCGAGCGCTTGCCTTGCCAAGTCAGTGCCTTCAATGGAGTCCCTTCCTGTAGCTGCACGTCGCGTCCTTTCGACGGTAGCCCGATCCGGCTTCGATGTGAAGATCAGTATGCTTATCAATTTTTCGGGATTCAGGATTGGAAAGTAAGCATCCTTGCTTTTTGTCTTGTTTCAGCCGGAGAACGCTCCTAGCGTAGGAACTGTTCTTGCCCCTAAGGAAAGGCGCCCATCATGTCGCTGTACCAGCCCGAGCCGGTGGAAATCTCCACGCGCATGCGCCCCGGCGAATGGACGGAGGCCAGCCTCGAGGAACTGGTGACCACCTACCGCGCAAAGATCCTCGCCATGGGGGCGGCGGTTTCAGAGGTGCTCACCGAGGTGGTCAGGAACGACGACGGCTCCGTGGCGGTTGCGGTGTCGTGGAACAAGGGGTCCTACGCAGACGAGCCTGAGGGTGGCGGGTTCACGAACACCGAGTCCACCAACACCGAATCCAGGGTGGACACGGCCGGGGCCTGACTCCGCCGGAGGCCTCCCTAGCCCGCGAGCAGCTTTCCGATCGCGCTGCGGCCCAGGTTGTCCAGCAGCTCCCGCGGACCCTCGTAGACCTCGACGGCCCCCGCGTCGCGCAATTCCGCCTCGCTGGTGCCGCCGCAGGTCAGGGCGATGGTGGGGATGCCGAGCCTGCTGGCCGCCATGACATCCCACACCGCATCCCCGACGTAGACTGCGGCGGAGGCCTGAACCCCCACAGCCTCCAGCGCTGCCACCAGGATGTCCGGCTCGGGCTTGCTGTTCTCCGCATCATTGGAGCTCGTTGCGGCATCAATGAAGTCATCCGCCGCCAGGGCGGACCGCAACGCCTCGAGATCCTGTTCCCTCGCGGACGAGGCCAGGGCCACCGCCAGGCCACTCTCACTGCATTTGGCCAGCAGGTCCCGGGCACCGTCGAAAGCGCGGAGCGACGGCCAGAACGTGCCGAAAACCCCTGAATGGGCGGACAGGATATCCTCGTCCACTTCCCTGTTCCGGGACTCCGGCAGCAAATGGTCCACCAAACGCGCCCCGCCCATTCCCACACAGCGGTGGATCCGGGCCATGGGCACGTCGAAACCGGACTGCCGGAAGGCCTGCCACCAGGCGAGGGTGTGGATATAGGCGGAGTCAATCAGCGTCCCGTCAACATCGAACAGGACACCACTCTCCCGGCGCAGCCCTGCCGGCAACCGCCCCGACTCCCCATCCGCCGCCTTATCCACGGACAACCGCGCCAACATCGGCCAGTTGCGGCGCAGGCTTCCGCTGCCGGAAGCTCTTCGGGGAGCCGTAGCCGGCATCAACGGTGGACTTCACCGCCTGAAGCGGGGGCCTGGCATGGCGCTTTTGCGCGGGCCGCTTTACTGCATCCTTGCAGCAGTCGCGGATCAGGCCCGTACCGGCAATCTCCCTGGCCTGGGCAACCCCGGCAACTGCTGCGCGCTTCGTCGGGAAGGTGACGGACACCGCCATCAGTGCCCCCGTCCCGTCAAGCAGCCGGATCCTGTAACCGCCGTCGGGAGCGTCCACCAACTCGAAATATCCAGCCATTTTGGCTTCCTCCTTCTTCACCCCTTCGCTGAGGTGTTTAGTAAGTATACTTACTTACAAACCGAAGGTGAGAGGTGTCACCCAAATTCCGGTGCGAACAAGGCCTGCGGCGCCGAGCCCTCAGGCAGTGTGAGCCTTGGACGGGAGTGGCTTGTCGCTCCGGCGGAGCCGGCGCTGGTTCAGTTCCAAGGCGCTGGTCACCAGCGCGAAATGGCTGAAGGCCTGCGGGGTGTTCCCGAGATGCCGTCCGCTCTGGACGCCCCATTCCTCACTCAGGAGGCCGACGTCGTTCCGCAGGGACAGCAGCCGCTCGAACAGTTCCGTGGCCTCCCTGTGCCGTCCGGCCCCAAGTAGCGCCTCCACGAGCCAGAAGGAACAGGCGAGGAAAACCCCCTCACCCCCTGGCAGTCCGTCATCGCTTACCTGGGGCCGGTACCGGAGCACGAACCCGTCCTCGGTCAGTTCGCGCTGGATGGCCTCGATGGTGCCGATCACCCTGGGGTCGTCGGGCGGGAGGAAGCCCACGCGGGGAATGAGGAGCAGGCTGGCGTCGAGTTCGGGTCGGCCATAGCTCTGCGTGAAGGTGTTCCGGTCGGCGTCAAAGCCCTTAGTCATGACCTCGGCGTGGATGGTGTCGCGGAGCGCCTCCCAGCGGTCGGCGGGTCCGGGAAGCCTGGCATCCCGGACCCCTTTGACCATCCGGTCCGCTGCCACCCATGCCATGACCTTGGAATGGGTGAAATGCCGCCGCGGCCCGCGCATCTCCCACAGCCCGTTGTCCGGCTGGTCCCAGACCCCTTCCAGGTATTCCATCAGTGCCACCTGGACGTCCCACGCTTCGTCGGTGTGCTTCAGCAGTGAGTTGCGGGTCAGGGCAAGGCAGTCCAGCACCTCACCCCACACATCCAGCTGCAGCTGGCCCGCGGCCGCGTTGCCCACCCTGACCGGCGCCGAGTTCTCGTAGCCGGCCAGCCAGGGCAATTCCAGTTCCGGCAGCCTGCGCTCGCCGTGGATTCCATACATGATCTGCAGGTCGGCAGGGTCCCCTGCCACGGCCCGCAGCAGCCAGTCCCGCCAGGCCGCCGCCTCGGAGGTGTAGCCGGCGGCCAGCAGCGCCTGCAGCGTCAGGGTGGCATCACGGAGCCAGCAGTAGCGGTAATCCCAGTTCCGAGGCCCGCCCAACTGTTCAGGCAATGACGTGGTCACGGCCGCAACGATGCCTCCGGTGGGTGCGTAGGTAAGGGCTTTGAGGGTGATCAGCGAGCGCTGCACCGCATCCTTGTAGGGCCCGGACACCTTGCATTTATCCGTCCATTCCCGCCAGAACCGTTCGGTGGATTCCAGGACTTCCTCGGCGTCCACGGACCGGGGCCGCCGCACATGGCTGGGCGCCCAGGTCAGCACGAACGGCACCCGTTCACCGGCTTTCACGGTGAAATCGCTGACGGTGTGCATGCGTTCGCCGCGCAGCGGGGCGGTGGTCACCAGGTAGGCAGAATCAGGTCCCGCGATGGCGTGGAGGCCGTGGCTGTCCCGGCGCACCCAGGGCATGATGTGGCCGTAGTCGAAGCGCAGGGCCAGCTCGCTTCTCATCCGGACGTGTCCGTGCAGACCCACCACGATCCGCACGATGTCCGCCACCTCGTCGCGGGGCGGCATGAAGTCGATAACCCGGACAGCTCCGTCGTCAGTTTCCCACTCGGTTTCCAGGATGAGGGTGTGTCGGCGGTAGCGACGCCGCGTGCAGCCGCCCCCAGCTGCCGGGGCGAGGAGCCAGCGGCCGGCTTCGGGGGTGTCCAGGAGCGCATTGAAGCAGGCCGGCGAATCGAACCGCGGCAGGCACAGCCAGTCAATCGACCCTTCAGTACTGACCAGGGCCGCCGTGTGCAGATCCCCGACCACCGCATAATCCTCGATGCGTACCATGCCCTTACAGTGCCACAGCAGGCCCCGTGGCACGAGGGGTGCCCGGGTGTAGCCTGAAGTTAGGCGGAGCGGCCGCCGGAGCCTACCCAGCCAGCATTGCCCACTTGCCCGGCACAGCCGGTTTGTACGGCGGAATTGGAGCCTTGAGTGGATGTTCGCGTGAACGAGGCCGACGTGGTGGGGCGCGTCCAGGACATGTTGCTGGACACGCAGGATGTGCAGGATTTCCTGGAGGAGCTGGCGCGGTACTCGGCTGAGCGCATGTCCGGGCCGCAAGGCGGGATTTATTGCGGCATCACCCTCCTGCGGCACCGTTCCGCGGCCACGGTGGCCAGCAGCAGCGAGCATGCCCAGGCCGTGGACGAACTTCAGTACCAGTTCGGCGACGGCCCCTGCCTGCGGTCCTGCCGCGAGGGTGTGATTGTCCACGTTCCGGACTTCGAGCTCGATACAGAGTTTCCGGAATACAACGACACCGTGCTGCAGAATCGCATCCGCTCGGTACTGGCGGTTCCCTTCGACCTGCCCGGCGCCGACGCACGGGCCGGACTCAACCTGTACTCGGAGAAGCCGAACGTCTTTGACACCACCGCCATTGACAGCGCCATCAGCTACGTCCAGCAGGCGTCCAAGGGTCTCCGGCTCGCGGTCCTGCTGGCGCAACGCAATGACAACGCCGCCAACCTGAGGCGGGCGATGGAGTCACGGACCATCATCGACACCGCTGTCGGGATCATCATTGCGCAGAACCGCTGCAGCCAGGAGGACGCCATCAACCTGATCAAGTCGGCGTCAAGCACGCGCAACCTGAAGCTGCGCGATGTCGCTGCGGCCATTGTGGAGTCTGCCGGCGGCGGCCCCGTAGCAACCCACTTCGAGTGACGTCCGCGAGGTGAGGACCCACATCGGTACGTCCGGCTGGAGCTACGACCACTGGGAAAATGTGCTGTACCCGCCCGGGCTTCCCGCCCGGGACAGGCTACAGCACTATGTGGCACGGTTCAGCACGGTGGAGCTGAACGCGAGCTTCTACCGCTGGCCGCGGGACACCACGTTCGCCGGCTGGCGGACCAGGCTGCCGGCCGGTTTTTCGCTGTCCGTCAAAGCCCCGCGCGGGCTCACCCACGGCAAGAAGCTGTACGGCCCGGAAGTCTGGATCGAACGCATTTCGCGGTGCTGGCACGAACTCGGCGACAAGCGCGCGGTGCTGCTGGTCCAACTGCCTCCCGGCATGGCCAGGGATGACGCCCGGCTGGACTATTTCCTGGGTGCCATGCCGGACTGGATCCGGGTGGCTGTGGAGTTCCGTCATCCGAGCTGGGAGCAGCCGGAGGTGTACGGACTGCTGGAACGGCACCAGGCTGCGTACACCGTGATGAGCGGCGCCAGCCTACCCTGCAACCTCCAGGCGACCGCACCGTTCGTCTACGTCAGGCTGCACGGGCCCGACCACCAGCACCTGTACGGCGGTTCCTACTCGGACGAGGAACTGGGCTGGTGGGCGGACAGGATCCGGGAGTGGCGCAGCTCCGGACGGGAAGTCTTCGCGTATTTCAACAACGACGGCGGCGGCAACGCCGTGCGTAACGCCGCCACCCTGCGCGGCATGCTGGGAGACAGCGGCGAGTAACAGAGAGCAGGACGGCAACCCAAGGGCCCCCGCCCTGTGGCAGAGTGAAGGCATGGACATGGCGTCACAGGAATCACCGTTGTCAGGGGCGAGTCTGTCAGGGACGCGCGTCTTCCGCCTGGCCCACCGGCTTTCGGATGCGATCAATACGTCGCGCCTGAAGGTCGCCCGGCGCTGGAAGTTCGAGCCCAAGACCATCGCCTACCAGGGCTACGGCTCCACGGAATGGGTCCGGGTCCTGGGGAGGGTAGTGCTGGCCAGCAAGCCCGTGCCCGGCAGCCGCGCCGACCATGCCGCCCGGAACGGCACCGAGAATGTGCGCGGCTGGCGTGCCTTCACCAGCGTTCCCATTCCGGGCTCCGACGTGGAGATCGAAATCGGCGGAACAGTCACGAAGGTCAAGGCAGACCGCGGCGGGCTGGTGGACATCGATATTCCGGTGTCCCTGGCCCCCGGCTGGCACACCGCCATCCTCCGCTCCGACGGCACCGAGCCGGCAGAAGCCAGCATCTTCGTGATTGCCCCGGACACAAAATTTGGCATCGTTTCCGACATTGACGACACCGTCATGGTGACGGCACTGCCCCGCCCGTTCCTGGCGCTCTGGAACACCTTTGTGCTGAGCGAGCGGGCCAGGATGGCCACCCCGGGCATGGCGGTGCTGCTGGACCGGCTCACCGTTGAACATCCCGACGCGCCGGTCATCTACCTCTCAACCGGCCCCTGGAACGCAGCGCCCACGCTCGCGCGGTTCCTGACCCGGAACATGTATCCGGCGGGCCCGCTGCTGCTCACGGACTGGGGACTGACCCAGGACCGGTGGTTCCGCAGCGGCCAGGAGCACAAGCGCCGCAACCTTGAGCGGCTGGCGGCGGAATTCCCGCACATGCGCTGGCTGCTGATTGGCGACAACGGCCAGCATGACGAGCAGATCTACTCGCAGTTCACACAGCACAACGCGCACAAGGTGGCGGCCATCGCCATCCGGCAACTGTCCGTGAGCGAGGCCGTCTTCGCCGGCGGCCACTCCGAAGACGGGGACCACAGCGCCTCAACGGTGCCGTGGATCTACTCCCCCGACGGGGCGGGCATAGCCCGCCAGCTCAGGGAGCTCGAGCTGCTCTAGGTGCGCGAACTGCTTCAGGTGACCGGCCCGCCGTCGGACGTTCCGCCGTCGGACATCCCTACGTCTGTCAACATGCCATCAGCCACGGCTCCGTCCGGTCCTGCTGCCGCAGCCGCGACGGCGGCGTCCGCGGAGGCGGCCAGCTTCCGTTCCTCCTGGAGTTCCTGGAACCAGTAGAACGAAGCCTTCGGCGTGCGCACCTGTGTCTCGAAATCCACGTGCACCAGGCCGAACGGCTGCTTGTACCCGCCCGACCATTCGAAGTTGTCCATGAAGGACCAGACGTAATAGCCGCGCAGGTCGATCGCCTCGGCTTCACCGCCGGGGGCCGTGGCGCGGAGGGCGGTGCCGAGGTGATCGGAGAGGTAACGGACCCGCCGCTCGTCGGGGATGAAGGCCCGGTTGGTGGACTTGTCGAGGACCCTGATGTCCTCGAAACTCGCCCCGCCCTCCGTGATGATCACCGGCGGAAGGTTCGGGTAGCGTTCGGCCATTTCCTTGAGCGCCACGGCCATGTACTCGGGCTTCACGGGCCACCCGTAGGCAGTGGTTTCGGTGTCCGGCCACGGCTCAATGTGCAGCGGCGCACCGGGAGTGGCCCCCTTGAGGTCATCCCCCATCGCCTCCGCCATGGCCGCCGGAACGGGGCTGTCCCCGCCGCCGGCAGCCACCCGGGTGGGCATGTAGTAGTTCATGCCGTAGAAATCCAGCGGCTGCGAGATGACGGCCATGTCCTCTTCGGGGTGCTCGAAGGACGAGAAGAACTTCGCCGCGCGAATCAGGTCCGGGTACTTTCCCGTCAGCACGGGGTCCGCGTACAGCCGGTTCTGTGCCACATCCATGGCTCCGGCACTGATCCAGTCGAGGGGGTTGCCGGAGTTCGGGACCACGGGCGAGTACACGTTGGTCATGCCGATTTCGCCGGGCACCTTCGCGGCCCGCAGCGCCTGCAGTGCCAGGCCGTGGCCCAGCAGCTGGTGGTGCACGGTGGGCAGGCCGTTGGCGAAGTCGGCCTTTCCCGGGGAGTGCAGGCCCAGGGCATAGCCGTTGGTGGTCACGGTGGCGGGTTCATTGATGGTCACCCAGCGCGCCACCCGGTCCCCGTAGGCGGCAGCGGCGATGGCGGCGAACTCCCCCAGCCGGTAGGCGGTGTCCCGGTTGAGCCAGCCGCCGTCCTCATCGAGAGCCAGCGGAGTGTCCCAGTGGTAGAGCGTGACCATCGGGGCGATTCCGTTGGCCAGCAGCTCATCCAGCAGCCGGTCATAGAAGTCCAGGCCGGCCCGGTTCACCGCCCCGCGGCCGTCCGGCTGGATCCGCGGCCATGCCAGTGAGAACCGGTAGGAATCGATGCCCAGTTCCTTCATCAGGGCCACGTCCTGCGGCATGCGGTGGTAGTGGTCGCACGCCACGGCGGGGCTGTGGCCGTCCACGATGGTCCCGGGTTTGGCGGCGAAGACGTCCCAGCCGGCGGGTCCGCGGCCGTCCTCATCGAGCGCCCCTTCAATCTGGAAGGCGGCTGTAGCTACCCCCAGGGTGAAATCGGCCGGAACCATGGCTGCCAATTCTTTGGCGGAAGGATGCATCGCTGGACCTCTGTGACGTTGCGAAAGGCCGTTAGGCCAAAACTTCAGATTGCCGGAGTCTACCGCTCAGGGCGCCGCACTGCCCGGATTAAGCGCTGTCAGGATTAATCACGGACATCACGTTCGTCCACGCTAAAGCTGGAAAACGAACCCTTGGGCGCAAACATGGCCTTCTCCTTCGACGGCTCCGGTCCTTCCACAGCTCCGATCCTTCAACAGCTCAAGAGGACTGGGGTACCTCTGGACTGCGGTACCTCCCAGAATGGCACAGGCCAGGGCCGCTGACGAGGGGCCTGAACGGGGTTCCTGGCGTCACCCCGCCTCCGGCCCCGGCAGGGTCTTGACCGGCGCTGGTAGGGTCTGCGGCATGGATGAAAAATTGGGGAAGTTCATCGATGATTTCGCGCAGCTGGTGCAGATCGCCCAGTCCGGGCCGCACCGCGTGAAGGCCGGAACGCAGCTGCTGACAACAATCACCGAACATCTGGCGGTGCCGGCCGAATCACTCGCTGTGGTGGTGGAGGAGGTGCCGGCGCACCGGTTCGTGGACGCAGACATCCTGATGGCCGAACTCGCCGCCGAGGACGAGCAGTTCCGGCTGGTGGGCATCGGCGGCGGCGACCAGCGCCACCACCAGTCCCTGAGCGACATGCTGCAGCAGTCGCAGTTCTTTCCGCAGTTTCCGTTGTCCCAGCCCGATTACATCAACCTCGCTGTGGGACCGGAAGAGCAGCGGCAGGCCGTGGCACTGGGCCTGTGGCTGTTCCGGCACGCGGGCAGCCCTGTTGCCGTCCTGCAGCGGGACGCGGCGCCGCGGTACGGGCGGCAGACGGCGTGCCTCGAGGTCCTGGCCGCTGATGCGGAAAACGCGGCGGACTTCCTGTCCGAATTCCGCAGGCGCATGCAGCGCGGCAGCATCCTGAAAGGCCAAGTGATTTCCCTGGTCATGGGTGAGTACGGGCCCAGCAGCGGAGGCGTCACGTTCCACGCCCGGCCGGAGCTCACCGCTTCCGACGTCATCCTTCCCCAGGGGCTGCTCCAGAGGGTGGCCGATCACGCCCTGGGCATCGCCGCACACCGGGAGTCGCTAAACGAGTACGGCCAGCACCTCAAGCGGGGCATCCTGCTGTACGGCCGGCCGGGGACGGGCAAGACGCACACGGTGCGGTACCTGCTGAGCCAGAGCGCCGGCATCACCGCGATCCTGCTGTCGGGAGGTTCCCTGGCCAGGATCTCCGAGGCCGCCGCCATGGCCCGGGCCCTGCAGCCTTCGATCGTTGTGCTTGAGGACTGCGACCTGATCGCTGAGGACCGGAGCTTCGGGCACGGGCCGCAGCCGCTGCTGTTCGAGGTGCTGGACGCCATGGACGGCCTGGACCACGACGCCGACGTCGCGTTCGTCCTCACCACCAACCGCGTGGACATGCTCGAACGCGCCCTTGCCCAGCGCCCCGGCCGGGTTGACCTGGCCGTGGATATTCCGCTGCCGGCCGCGGACGAGCGCATCGGGCTGGTGACGCTGTACGCGCGCGGCATTCCGTTCAGCCCGGATGCTGTCCGGGACGCCGCCGCCCGCACCGAAGGAACAACGGCGTCGTTCGCCCGCGAACTGGTCCGCCGCGCCGTCGTGCGTGCCGCACTGGACGGCGCACCAGTGTCGGACAGCCACCTGCTCGCGGCGGTGGAAGAACTGATGGCCGACGGCGAGACCCTCACCAGGAGCCTGCTGGGCAGCAGCCCCGCCGGCGGCGGGGACGGGCAGGGCGGCTTCGGCGGCCCTAGCCTTCCCGGGCCCGGATTTGGCGGGCCGGGTTTCCCCCGGCCGGGCTTCTTCCCCGGGCCCGACTTTGGCAGCGTTGGTTTCGCCGGGCCCGGTTAGTCCACCAACGGGTTAGTCCACTCACGGGCGGGTCCACTTACGGGTCAGTCCACCAGCGGTGGCGGCCCGAAGAGGAATTCGTTGGCGTGGGACACGGCCTTGCGGAAGGCATCATTCCGCAGGCCCACAAGGTTCGCGGAGCTGGGCTCGCCAGGCTCCAGGAATTGTGTGCGGCCAGGGCGAAGCACCCAAATGTCCCCAGCCGGCGGCAGGTAGAACACTCCGAACGTACGGTGCTGTTGGTCGTCGTCGGACCAGATGGGCACCACGGCCAGCGCGGCACCGGTTGTGGGATTGATCCACTGTGCGCGGGGAAGTGGCTCCTCATGGGCCTCGGGATCCAGGAACGGCGCTGTGCCCTTGCCCCAGCGCTGCTCGAAGCGCTCATGGAAGGCCGGGATCAGGTGGGAGTCGTAGCGGCGCCAATCGCTCATGGCAGTGGTTCTCCTCTGACGTTCAGGTCGGATTCAGGCCCACGGTCCGCTTTCCCACCGGACGGAGGTGACGCGCAGCGGCGGTTCAGGGTGCCGGACTACGTGGACTGGAATGCTTTGTGGCTGGCTGGCGGATGGGTCGGGAGCTCCGGCACAAAGTACCTCGCGATCGTAGGCGGCGCGGCGCTTTGGGTCCCGAAGAACGGAGAAGGCCTGCATGACGAGTTGCAGTTCGGCTGGTACCGCTTCACCGTTGGCAACATCCGGATGGTGGCGGCGCATCAGCGCGCGGTAGGCGCGGGCGACTTCCTGCTGCGACGCGCGGTGCGGAATCTGCAGCACCGAATAGTAATCCGGTGCGGGTCTGGTCATCACTGAAGCCTGTCGAAGTGGTTGTTCCTGTTAGCGCGGCTGGGGCGGCCTTCGGGTACGTGAAGGCCGCCCCTGCCAGCGCGGCGGCCGGCTACGTCCCGATTTGATGCAGCTGGCCCTTGCTTTCGATCTCGATCTTCCGTGGCTTTGCCTGCTCGGCTACCGGGATCCGGAGTGTCAGCACTCCGACGTCGTAGCTGGCCTTGATGTTGTCCGCGTCCAGCGTGTCACCGAGAATAAGCTGCCGACTGAAGACGCCGCGTGGCCGCTCGGAAACCACCAGCTCGACATTTGGCTGGGTGGCATCCCGGCGCTCGGCGCGGACAGTGAGGACGTTCCTTTCAACGTTCAGATCCACGGCGTCCGGCGAAATCCCGGGCAGGTCAAAGGCCACCACAAACTCCCCGTCTTCCTGCCACGCATCCATCGGCATAGCCGCCGGACGGGCTGCTGTTCCGAAGACCTGCTGGGTGAGCCGGTCCAGCTCACGGAACGGGTCAGTACGGATTAGCATCATTTCCCACTCCCTTCAGCATGTAGGTTCTATGGCTGCCCATCACCACTTATCTATGGTGGTGGGTATAGATTTTTTATAGCACCGGTGACAAACTGGGGCAAGGGGAAAATCAAGAAAAATCTGGACGGGGAATCACATGGCCAACCGGGACAGCACCGGGCGCGGGTTATACGCCATCTCGGTGGTGGCGGAGCTCGTGGGAACAGGCCAGCAAAACATCCGGCTGTATGAGCGCCGCGGCCTGCTGACCCCGGAAAGGACCGACGGCGGCACCCGCCAATACAGCGAATCTGACCTGGCCGTCCTGCGCCGCATCGGAGAACTCCTGGACGAAGGACTCAACCTGGCAGGCGTGGCGAAGGTGCTGGAACTCGAAATGGACAACGCGCGTCTCCGGCGGCAACTGAAGCTTGCCAGGGCCCGGAACGCCCGCCCGGACGACGGCGATTGATCCCTGCGGGCTACAGCCGGCCGCCGGCGAGCAGGAAGGAATCCTCGAGCAGTTCGGCGAGCAGGCCGCCGTCGACCCTTGAAAGCCGGACGAGGACCAACTGCGGTGAACGCTCATGGTGCGGCGTCCAGAAATACGTCTCCGGATCCGTGCCCGCGAGAGCCTCGCGCTCCGCGGTTTTGACCGTGAGCACGTCCGTTTCCCAGATGCGGGCCATCAGGGTTTTAGCGAACCAGGCTGGCTGGTTCCAACTGGCGCGCTCGGTCACGCCCGGCAGTGCCAGGCAGATCCTGCGGACATCGGCTTCGGTGGCCATGCTTTCAGTCCGGGGCGTCGGCCCGGGAAAGCTCGCCCGTAACTTCTTCACCCGGCACCCGGGCGGTGCGCCAGGTGTCGACGGCTATCACGGCACCGAGCACCACCAGCGATAGTGCCACGGAAGCCACGGCGTCGCTCACCCAGTGATAGCCGAGGTACAGCCGGCTGACGGACGCCAGGATTACTCCGATGATGGCCCCGACAAAACCGACCACAGTTGTTTTTGGTTTCCGGTGGCGGGAAAAGACCAGGAACGCCGTTATCAGCAGGAAGTCGGAGGCCCCCAGAACGTGGCCCGACGGAAACGAAAAGGTGTGGTCTGCGCCGAACAGCATCTGGTCCACTGGAGGGCGTTGCCTGTCGACCGACCTGCCGATGAGCTGCGCCAGTCCCACGCCGGTCAACATTGCCGCCGCCAACAGAATCGGCCGCCAGGCATGCTTCGCCAGAATGCCCCATGCCACCGTGACAACGAGGACGATGATGGGCAGCGCCACGGGCCCGAAGATGACAGCCAGGACAATCATCACCACGGTCAGCACCTGCGAGCGCGTCGTCAGGAGCCACTTCCACGACGCGTCATCGGCACTGGCCAGCCCGTCATGATCCTGAACACCTGAGAGAGCGAAGAAGAAGACGGCTGCCCCCACAACTGCGAGGACGATCGCCGTCACGTAGAGCGCCTTCCGCGCACTGGGCTCCATGTAGCGTTCTTCAACCACAAACTTGTCGTGGAAGACGCGCCACCAGCCCTGCCTGCCTGCTGATTCTTCTGCCACTTTAAAGACCGCCTGTGTGCGCCGAGGAAAACCGCCTTAGAAGTGAAATCCTAAGCCCCCTTACGGATGTCCTTTCCCGCTGTTACGGTAAAACTTCCAGCCCCACGAGGTCTCAGGAGACGACATGAGCACTGAAGGAACCGGCCAGGATGACCAGAACAGCGGAACTTCACCGCAGACCCAAGGGGACGGCGTCCCGGACTCCGGCGACGGCGTCGCGGTGGGCGCAGGCGAGCCGAACACGTTCGAACCGGAAGAGGGCACGGACAGCACGCGGGCCGGAACGCCCGGCAACGACCAGATTGCCACGGCGGAGGACACCCCGGACGTCGAGGAAACACCGGTGGACACCACCGAACCCAGCTGACCTGGCGTGCGGCCCCCGAGCCGCACGCAGAACCGCAAGGCCCGTTCCGGTAACCCTGTCCTCAATGGCAGGCCCCGTGGATAATTAGTCACACATTGAAGTGGCAACGGGGCTACGGAGGCTGCCGTGAGGATCATCGGACTACTTGTGGTCATCTGGCTCATCATCGGTGTATTTGCTGCGTTTCAGCGGGGCTACTTCGGCGGCTCCCCGGACTCGTGCACGGAGGCCGGAACCGTGGCGATCACCATCGCCGCCGGACCGCTGAACTACATGGGCGCCAACCCCAAGCTGACCTGCGAAGTGCCCCAGCCGTCCAAGTAGGCAGCGGCCAAGCAAACGCAGCCTCCCAGGGAGCGGTCCGCCGCTTCGCCCGACGGCATGTTACCGTTCACTCGCGATTCACGTGCGCGTCCTCGCCTGTCCAAGCTGCCCCGTTAGGTTCGGGGCCATGGACATCACCCGCAGAACACTCATCACCAGCAGCCTCGGTGCCGGCCTCATCATCGCCCTGCCCGGCACCGCCATCGCCGATTCCCGGAACGCAGAAGCGAGCCTCCCGACAGATCCCTTCACCCTCGGCGTCGCCTCCGGCGACCCCTGGCCCGACGGCTTCGTGCTCTGGACCCGGCTCGCGCTCAACCCGCTCGCAGAAGACGGGCTGGGCGGCATGCCCTCCCGCGTTGTCGCCGTGGCCTGGGAGGTTGCTGAGGACGCTGCGATGCGGAACGTCGTCCAGCGCGGCGTGGAGCAGGCCCTGCCGGAAAGTGCCCACTCGGTCCATGCGGAACTGCGCGGCCTGAAGCCCGGGCGCGAGTACTTCTACCGGTTCCGCGCCGGCCGCCATATCAGTCCTGTCGGCCGCACACTGACCAGCCCGGCCTGGTACGAAACGCCCGCGGCCCTGTCCATGTCCTTCGCCAGCTGTGCCCAGTACGAGCACGGCTTCTTCACGGCCTACCGCCGCCTCGCCGAGGACCAGCCGGACCTGGTGCTGCACCTCGGCGACTACCAGTACGAGTACAAGAAGGGCTCCTACGTGACCGGCGGCGGGAATGTCCGCGACCACGAGGGCCCGGAGACGGTGACGCTGGAGAACTACCGCCAGCGCCACGCCCAGTACAAGGCCGACGCCGACCTCCAGGCTGCGCATGCCGCGGCGCCGTGGCTGGTGGTCTGGGATGACCACGAAGTGGATAACAACTGGGCGGACGAGGTCCCGGAAAACGCGGACCCGGCCCAGCTGAACGACACTGCGGCCAACTTCAGGAAGCGTCGGGCCGCCGCCTTCCAGGCGTACTACGAGAACATGCCGCTCCGCGCTCCGTCCATGCCCGCCGGGGCAGACATGAAGATCTACCGCACGGTTCAGTGGGGCCAGCTTGCCAACTTCCACATGATGGACACCCGCCAGTATCGCGACGACCAGCTGGCGGGGGACGGCTGGCGGAAGAACGTCCAGGAGCGCTTGGCGGAGAACCGGACCATCACCGGGGCCGATCAGGAGCAGTGGCTGTTGGACGGTTTCCGGAAGTCCAAGGCGCGCTGGGACCTCCTGGGCCAGCAGGTGTTCTTCGCCGAGCGGGACCGCAACCAGGCCGCCGACATCGACGACGTGTCCATGGACGGCTGGGACGGCTACGCATCCTCCCGCCGCCGCATCACCCAGGGCTGGGTGGACGCCAAGGTGCGCAACGCCGTCGTCCTCACCGGCGACGTCCACCGCAACTGGGCCAACAACGTCAAGGTCGACTACAAGGATCCGGACGCACCGGTGGTGGGCTCTGAGCTGGTGTGCACGTCCGTCACCTCCACAGGCAACGGCACGGGCTCCGTCACGGACCCCACCATGGCCTGGAACGATCACCTGAAGTTCTTCAACGACCAGCGCGGCTACGTCCGGACCAGCATCACGAAGGATTCCCTGACCGCAGATTTCCGGGTGCTGGACTACGTCAACACTCCGGGCGCGGCGGTCAGCACCAAGGCGTCCTTCCGGATCGACGACGGCGTGCCCGGCCTCCAGCCCCGAGCCTAGCCACCCGCTTTCCAGCAACGGCGGACTTAGCGCTACCAGTCGTGGACGGTGCCGTCGACGAGGCGGTTGTAGGGCAGGTAGGCCTGCTGGTACGGGTAGGCGGCTGCGGCTTCCTCGTTGAATTCGACGCCGATGCCGGGCGTGTCTCCGGGGTGCAGGTAGCCGTCGGTGAAGGTCATGGACTGCTCGAAGACCGTGTTGGTGGCGTCCGAGTGCTGCATGTATTCCTGGATGCCGTAGTTGTGGATGGCCAGGCCCACGTGCAGTTGCGCGGCGAACCCGACCGGGGAGATGTCGGTGGGGCCGTGGAAGCCGGACTTGATCTGGTACTGCGCGGCGAAGTCCATCACCTTCTTCAGCGGCGAGATCCCGCCGAAGTGCGTGGACGCGGCGCGGACGTAGTCGATCAGCTGTTCCTTGATGATGCTCTGGTAGTCGTACACGGTGTTGAAGATTTCACCGATGGCCAGCGGCGTGGTGGTGTGCTGGCGGACCAGGCGCAATGCCTCCTGGTTCTCGGCCGGGGTGCAGTCCTCGAGCCAGAACAGGTCATACGGTTCCAGCGCCTTGCCCAGCTTCGCGGCCTGGATCGGCGTCATCCGATGGTGGCCGTCGTGCAGCAAAGGCAGTTCCGGGCCGAATTCATTCCGGACCGCCTCGAACACGCCGGGCAGGTGGCGCAGGTACGCCCGGGTGTCCCAGTCCTCC
>NZ_PJMC01000028.1 GCF_002892795.1 Arthrobacter sp. AFG20
CCGCCCTGCGGATGGGCAACACCGCCGTCGTCAAACCCTCCAAGATGACCCCGCTCTCCGTCCTCGCCCTGATCAAGGTCCTCAACGAGGAACTCCCCGAGGGCGTCCTGACCGTCATCTCCGGCGACCGCGAAGTCGGCGCCCGCCTCGCCGAACACCCCGCCATCGGAAAGATCATGTTCACCGGCTCCACCGCCGCCGGCCGCGCGATCATCAAATCCTCCGCCGACACCGTCAAACGCCTCACCCTCGAACTCGGCGGCAACGACGCCGGCATCGTCCTGCCCGACGCCGACCCCAAAGCCATCGCCGAAGGACTCTTCTGGGGCGCCTTCATCAACACCGGCCAGACCTGCGCCGCCCTCAAGCGCCTCTACGTCCACGACGACATCTACGACGCCGTCTGCGACGAACTCACCGCTGTTGCCGCCGCCATGCCCATGGGCGTCGGCCTCGACGAGAACAACGTCCTGGGCCCGCTGCAAAACAAGGCCCAGTACGACATCGTCGCCAACCTCGTCGAAGCCGCCCGCGACTCCGGCGCCCGGATCCTCCTCGGCGGCAACCCCGACCCCGGCCAGCCCGGCTACTTCTACCCCGCCACCCTCGTGGCCGACATCGACAACAACAACCCGCTCGTCGCCGAGGAACAGTTCGGCCCGGCCCTGCCCATCATCCGGTACAGCACCATCGACCAGGCCATCGAATACGCCAACGCGCTCGACGTCGGACTCGGCGCCTCGGTCTGGTCCCCGGATCTCACGGCCGCCCGCGAAGTCGCTGCCCGCATCGAAGCAGGCACCGTCTGGATCAACAAACACGGCGCCGTGGACCCCCGTGTCCCCTTCGGCGGCGCCAAACAGTCCGGCTACGGCCTCGAATTCGGCGTCGAAGGCCTCAAGCACCTGGGCGTCCCCCAAATCATCAACGGCTAACCGGACCACCTGAACGTCAGGGCCGCCATCGCTGCACCGCGACGGCGGCCCTTTCTGCATGCCACTAGGCAGGGAACCAGAGTTGGACCCGACCAATGTCCCGCCGACCTGCTTGTTGGGACCCCACAAAATCTTGCCCTCGATGGGGAATTAGCGTCGGTTCAGAGGAATATCCGCAGCCATCACAGCAAAGGACCCATCAATGACGATTCAGGCAGACGCGAGCGAAGCCGCAAGGCACGCGACCATCCCGGCCACTTTCCCCATCCTCGAAACCGCCAGGCAGCAGGTCCTCGAGGACGGCATCGGGCTCACCCAGGCGCAGCTCGAGGAAGTGCTGCGCCTTCCGGATGAAGCCCTTCCCGCCGCCCTGCAACTGGCCCACGAAGTACGCCTCGAGCATTGCGGCGAGGACGTCGAGGTGGAGGGCATCATCTCCATCAAGACCGGCGGCTGCCCGGAGGACTGCCACTTCTGCAGCCAGTCCGGCCTGTTCGACTCCCCCGTCCGCGGCGTGTGGCTCGACATCCCCGAGCTGGTCAAGGCCGCGAAGGAAACCGCTGCCACCGGAGCCACCGAGTTCTGCATCGTCGCTGCCGTCCGCGGCCCCGACATCAAGCTCATGAACCAGATCAAGTTCGCGATCGACCGCATCAACGAGGAAGTGGACATCAACATCGCCTGTTCCCTGGGCATGCTCACCCAACGCCAGGTGGACCAGCTCGCAGAGTGGGGCGTGCACCGCTACAACCACAACCTGGAAACAGCACGCAGCTACTTCCCGGAAGTTGTGACGACGCACAGCTATGAGGAGCGCCTCGAGACCTGCAACATGGTCAAGGCAGCCGGCATGGAACTGTGCTGCGGCGCCCTGATCGGCATGGGCGAAACCCTCGAGCAGAGGGCCGAACTCGCCGCCCAGCTTGCTGCCCTCGAACCCCACGAAGTGCCGCTGAACTTCCTGAATCCGCGCCCCGGAACGCCGCTGGAGAACCAGGGCATCATGGACGGCAAGGACGCCCTGCGCGCCATCGCCGCGTTCCGGCTCGCCATGCCCCGGACCGTGCTGCGCTACGCCGGCGGCCGCGAGCTCACCCTCGGCGACCTCGGCACCCGCAACGGTCTCCTCGGCGGCATCAACGCCGTCATCGTGGGCAACTACCTCACCACGTTGGGGCGCCCCGCGACCGCGGACCTGAACCTCCTGGTCGAGCTGAACATGCCCATCAAGGAACTCCAGAAGACGCTGTGAGCAGGGTTTCGACTTCCCGGGTTTCGACGAGCTCAACCACCGGCGGGGCCGCCTTTTGCGGGCACTGCGGTGAGCCGTACGACGGCGACGGGCCGCCGTCGTACGCCCACCGTGAGTGCGGCGAACGACTGGCAATGGAACCGCCTCGCTACTGCACCGCCTGCCGACGGCGGATGAAGGTGCAGGTCACGCCGCTGGGATGGTCCGCCGAGTGTTCCCGGCATGGGGTGCTGGTCCCGTGATCCTAGATTCAGCGCAGACCGGCCTCATCAAGCAGGACCGCGAACGGCTGTGGCACCCTTACGCGCCGGCCTCCTCCGGCCTTCCGCTGTGGGAGGTGGAGGCGGCCGCCGGCGTCCGGCTGCGGCTCCGCGGCGAAGACGGTACCCGCCACGAGGTAATCGACGCGATGTCCTCGTGGTGGTCGGTGATCCACGGCTACCGCCACCCGGTGCTGGATGCCGCCGCCAAAGCGCAGCTGGCGAAGTTCAGCCATGTCATGTTCGGCGGCCTTACCCATGCCCCGGCCGTGGAACTGGCCGAGCGCCTGGTGGCCATGGCCCCGGGCGCCCCCGGCCGGTCCGGACTGGAGCGTGTGTTCCTCGCGGACTCGGGCCCCGTCGCCGTCGAGGTGGCGCTCAAGCTGGCGGTGCAGTTCCAGACCGCCGGCGGCCGCCCGCGGCGGCAGCGGTTCCTCAGCCTGCGCGGCGGCTACCACGGCGACACGTTCGCGGCCATGGGGGTATGCGATCCCGTAGACGGCATGCACTCGGCCTTCCCCGGGCTGCTCGCCGGCAACGTGTTTGCGCCCCGTCCTCCGGCGGCGGCGTCGGCGACCCCGGAAGCGGTGCTGGCGTGGGCGTCTGAGCTGGCAGAGATGGCGGCCGCGCACTCCCCGGAACTTGCCGCGATCGTGGTCGAACCGGTGCTGCAGGGGCCGGCGGCATGCACGCGTACCCGGCCGGATGCCTGACAGCGCTTCGGGAGGTGGCGGACCGGCACGGGCTGCTGCTCATCTTTGATGAGATCGCCACCGGCTTTGGCCGCACCGGCGAGCTGTTCGCAGCCGGTCATGCCGGCGTCGTGCCGGACATCATGTGTGTAGGCAAGGCCCTGACCGGCGGGTACCTGACCCTCGCCGCCATGCTCTGCACCGCTGAGGTAGCCGCGGCTGTTTCCGGCGGCCCGGCCGGTGCCCTGCTGCACGGGCCCACGTTCATGGGCAACCCGCTGGCGTGTGCCGTCGCCAATGCCAGCCTCGGCATCATCGCCACCGGCGGCTGGCGGGACGACGTCGCCCGGATCGGCAGCGGCCTTGCGTCCGGGTTGGCGCCTGCCTTGGAGCTCGAGGCCGTCCGGGATGTCCGCACCATCGGCGCCGTCGGTGTCATCGAGCTGCACGACGCCGTCGACGTCACCGCCGTCACCGTGGCAGCCATCCGCCACGGCGTCTGGGTCCGCCCGTTCCGGAATCTCGTCTACACCATGCCGCCGTACATCAGCACGGCGGCGGACATCACACAGATTACGGTGGGGATGACGGCGGCTGTCGCGGAAGTCCACGAAGCCCAGGTCCAGCGGGTCCCAACCAGGGCCGGGAGCGCGTCATGAGCGGCTCGATGACCCAGTGGCTCGAACGGCAGGCAGCGGTCCGGGAACGCCGGGGCCAGGTGCGCCGCCCGCTCCCCCGTGCCGCGCACGAAAAGTTCATCGACCTGGCCAGCAACGACTACCTGGGCCTTTCAACGGACCCGCGGGTCGCCGGCGCAGCCGCGGAGGCCGCATCGGGGTGGGGCGCCGGCGCCACCTCCTCGCGTCTGGTCGCTGGAACCACGCAGCTGCATCTGGACCTGGAGCAGGAACTGGCCACGCTGGCCGGGATGGAAGCGGCATTGGTCTTCTCCTCCGGCTATCTGGCCAACATCGGGGTGATCACGGCACTGGGCAGTCCCGGGACCCTGATCGTCGCGGACGAGCACTGCCACGCCTCGATGATCGACGGCTTCCGGCTCAGCCGCTCCCGCACCGAATCCTTCGCCCACAACAGCGTGGCGGAAGCCGGCCGCCTGCTCGCCGGACGGCAGGAACCGCGGGCGATTATCGCCGTCGAATCCGTCTACAGCGTCCTCGGCGACGAGGCGCCGCTCGCTGACCTGCTGGCGTTGGCCGAGCAGCACGACGCCATGCTGCTGATCGACGAGGCCCACAGCCTCGGCGTCACCGGCGCCGGCAGCTTCCAGGGCCGCGGCTCGGTGGCCGGGACCACCCTGGCCGGGCATCCAAATGTGGTCGTGACGGCGACGTTGTCGAAAGCACTGGGCAGCCAGGGCGGAGCCGTCCTGGGATCCGCACTGCTGCGGGAACACCTCCTCAATCGGGCCCGCGGCTTCATCTTTGACACCGGGCTGGCTCCGGCGTCCGCCGCAGCGGCCCTCACCGCGGCGCGCATCATTCGGGACGAACCGTGGCGGGCCGGGTTCGTCCACAGCAACGCGGCAGCGCTGGCCGCCGGGCTGGCCCCGGCCCTTGCCCAGCGCGGCGCAATCCCCGACCGGACCGCAGGAGCCGTGCAGTCCATCCCCCTGCCGTCCGCGGAATCGGCCCTGGCCGCTGCCGGATCAGCGCGCCGCGCCGGCGTCCGGGTCGGCTGCTTCCGTCCGCCGTCCGTTCCGGACGGGATCTCGCGGCTGCGGCTTACGGCCCGCGCCACCCTCACGCCCGAAGAGATCGAAGACAGCTGCGCAGTGCTGCGCGGCATTCTGGAGGAGCTTCCATGAACCTGCCTGGCATCATTTTGGTCACCGGAACGGACACCGGCGTCGGCAAGACCATTATGACGGCGGCCCTCGCCGCCGTCATGCACGGAACGGGACGAAGCGTTGCGGTGTACAAGCCATGTCAGTCGGGTGCCGCCGACGGCGATTCCGATGCGGGCGAGATTGTCCGTCTCACCGGCGTGACCGCTGAGGCCGGCATCGTACTGCAGCAGCCCATGGCACCCGTCGCGGCTGCCGCCGTGGACAGGACGCCGCTGCCTGGGCTGGCCGCGCACGCGGAGCGGATCCGTGAACTCAGCGAATTCTACGACCACGTCCTGGTGGAAGGCGCCGGCGGCCTGCTCGTGGAACTGGATTCCGACGGCGGCACCCTGGCAGACCTCGGATCGCTGCTGGCGGCGGCATTTGTGCTCGTCGCCCGGCCGGGGCTCGGCACGCTGAACCACACCGCCCTGACGCTCGAGGTACTGTCGGCCCGCGGGCTCGACGTACTCGGCGTCGTACTCGGAAGCTGGCCCCTCAGCCCGGACGCTGTGCACCACAGCAACCGGCAGGTGCTCGGAGCGCTGCGGGTCCCGCTCCTGGGCGTCCTTCCCGAGGGGGCCGCGGAAATGTTGCCAGCCGATTTCCGCGCCGGCGCGGCAGCATGGCTGAACGGGCTGCCCGCATGATGCCGGCGTCCAGTACGGCTCTGCCGCTGGCCCTTACGGAAACTCCCAACGGCGCGGCCAAGTGCCCCTACCTCGTGGTCCGGGACCCGGAATCGGTCCGGGATGTGCTGCACCGGCCCGCCGACTTCAGTCCCGCGAATGCCCTGGTTGCCGTGACGCCACTGGAGGGACCCGCACTGCGGATGCTGCAGCGCGTGGGCTTTGCGTTGCCACCGGTCCTGGCCAGCAACGACACCGGCACGCACGGTGGAATCCGCAAGGTGGTGGCTGGTTATTTCACGCCGGCCACCGTCACCGCCATGGAACCGCGCATCCGGGAATTGGCCCGGGAAGCGGCGGGGAACGCCGCGGACCAACTCGTCCGCGCCGGCCAAGCGGACCTCGTGCAGACGGTGGCGACATTTCCCCCGGCAGTCGTGATGCTTGGACTCCTCGGGCTGCCCGTGCGGGATCTTGCGGACCTCAAACGCTGGGGGCTGGACTCCATGGAACTGTTTTGGGGCTGGCCGGACCGGGACCGGCAGCTCGAGCTGGCCCGCAGCGCGGCCGAGTTCTACGTCTGGCTGCGCCGGCTCGTGGCCGAATCCGTGGCGGCTCCCGGACGCAACCTGTTCAAGTCGCTGGCCGAGCATGGCCTGTCCAGGACCGAGATGTGCTCGCTGGGCTACTTCCTGCTGATCGCCGGCCAGGAGACCACCACGCAGCTGATCAGCACCGCTCTGTTCCGGCTGCTGGAGGGTTCGGCGCCCTTGGGCTGGAAGGAAGCCGCATCGGAAACCGGCGCCAGGTCGGTGGTCCGGCACGTACTCGCCACCGAATCATCCGTCCCCACTTGGCGCCGCGTGGCCGCACACGACACCAGCCTCGGCGGTGGCCGGATCCCGGCCGGCACCCAGATCCTCCTTGAACTGTCCGGCAACCGGATCACGGCAGCCGCAGAACGCGGAAATTCGAGCCCGCAGGCGCACGCGGGGCGCGGACCTTCAAGCGGTCTCGTTTTCGGTTCGGGGATCCATCGCTGCCTAGGGGCCAAGCTCGCCGAGCTGGAAGCTAGCGTCATCGTCCAGGAAACCGCGGCGGCGCTGCCAGGGATCCAGCTGCGGGACCATGAGCCGGAATGGATCCGGCACTTGTCTTTCCAGGCACCCCGGACCGTGAGAGTTATGAACGGTCCAGGCTGACCGGCTTCAGGCAAAACGCGCCGGGGCTGGAAGGGCACTGGCTAGAAGGACGGAACCGTGAACCCCAGCCCCAGCAGGCCCCGGCCCGCCTGTTCGAGGATCGGATCCAGGCTGAGGGTCGGGTGGTTGAGTAGGACGTTCACGTCGCGCTGGACCCGCTGCAGCGGATGCGAAAGCCTGTGGGCACTGCCTCCCGAGCCCGAGACCGTGAGCCGCACGGCTTCCTCCGCCGCCTCGCCGCTGAGGGCAAGGGAGAGCCGGTACTTGGCCCGCTCGTCTTCAGTCAGGCCTGACGGCCGGTGCTCGAATGACGACGAAACGATGCGGAGCGCTTCCTGCCAGTGCAGGCGCGCGGTGGCCACCAGTCCGTAGGCTTTCGAGTACCGCGCCTGGGCCAGCGGTGAGTCCGCCTGGCGGTTGTCAGCGGTGTTCTTGACCTTGCGCACCAGCATCTTTTCCCGGAACAGGTCGACGGCGTACTCGGCGGCTCCCAGCGCGGCCGCGGGTGCCACCAGGTTCAGCAGCGTGGCCATGGGCGTGTGGATCATCCGGTCCTCATGGATCAGGCTGCCCGGGTTGTCCGCGGCACTCAGCAGCGTCCAGTCCATGGCCCGGTACTCCGGCACAAACAGGTTGTCCGCACGCAGGTCGTTGCTGCCGGTCCCCCGCAGCCCGTCAGTGTGCCACACATCCAGCAGCTCCAGCTCGGCGACCGGCACCAGGCACTGCAGGCGAACGCCGCCGGCCTGCACCGCCAGCAGGGCCCACTCCGAATGCATGATCCCGGAGGCGAAGCTCCAGTGCCCCGAGATCGAGAATCCTCCCGGCACCTTCCTGCCCGTACCCACGGGAGCACTCGTGGCCGCAGCCAGCGGAGCAGGTCCCTTGGCGAAGACTTCGTCCTGGACCCGCCGGGGCCAGCGGGCCAGCATCCAGACGTGCTCGATCAGGTGCCCGGCAGTCCAGGCGGTCGACGCGCAGCCCCGTGCAAGCCGCCGGATGACCTCAGCGTAGGCTTCCACCCCCATGCCGTACCCGCCCAGCGCCCGCGGAGCGAGAATCCTGAAGACACCGGCGTCCTTCAGTTCGTTCATGGTGGAGTCCGGGAGGCGGCGCAGCTGCTCTGTTTCCTCCGCACGTTCCCGCAGCCGGGGAACCAGATCGTCAACACGCCTGAGTATCTCATCGTGGCTGGGGATGGTGCCGGCTGATGCCGGCGGTACGTGCCCGACGTCGGCCCTTGGAAGTTCCAGCGTATGAGCGGTGCGGTCCCGCTTCGCCGCCAGATAGCCGTGGTTGGCCGGCGAGAGATACACGCCGGTGGGAACCTGTTCGATGACGCTGATGCCCAGGGCTGTCAGTTGCGCGGCCTTGTCCGGGTTGTTGCTGAACAGTCGGATGCTCGTCGCGCCGAGGGCGTCCAGCATCTGGGCGGCAGCGGTGTAGTCGCGGTCGTCCGCACCGTGGCCCAGGGCCAGATTGGCTTCGTAGGTATCCAGGCCCGTGTCCTGCAGGGCGTAGGCATCGAGCTTGGAATAGAGGCCGATGCCGCGGCCCTCCTGGCGGAGGTAGAGCAGAAAACCCCCGACCGCGGCAATCTCTTCGACAGCCTCGCGCAGCTGCGGTCCGCAGTCACAGCGCTGGCTGCCGAACACGTCGCCGGTCATGCATTCGCTGTGCAGCCGGACCAGCGGCACATCGTGTGCGAGGAGCTGCTGCTCCCACTGGCCCAGGGCTAGCAACAGGTGCTCCTTGCCGTCCGCGAGGCCGCGGAACGTCAGCACCTGAGCCGTGGTGCTGAATCCGTCGGGAAATCGCAGCGGCACAGTCACCTGGCTGCGCACCGTGACCTGGTTGCGCGCGATAACCTGACTGCGCACGGTGGCGGCGGGCAGGGCCGAAGCCTGCGGGGCGGTTTCAACACATGCGGTCATCTGCGGTTCTCCACATTCCGGGAAATTACTTGAAGCTTGAAGTTAACCCTAGCGCTGATTAGTTAAAGCTTCAAGTAATTGTTCCAGTCCGCCCGGCCTAAGGCCGGGATGTGTGATCAGCCAAGGGTCACTCGGGAATCCGTCCCCTGAGGCACAGGACGAAATCTTCCACCGCCGGAGAACCGCCACCAGCCCGCGCAACGTGGAGTTCCGTCTGCGGCCTGCCGACGAAGCGGCGCGTTGCGACTCCCGGCATCTGGAACCGCTGCACCGATTCGGGCAGGACGGAAACCCCCAATCCTGCGGCGACCAGGCCGAGGATGGTTTCCTGGTGGATGGCCTGCTGGACCACCATCGGCGGGCTTGGCAGGGAGTCGAAAAGCCTGAGGACCCTCGCCACGAAGCCGGGCATCAGGCGGTACGGGAACAGGATCATGGGTTCCCCTTCAAGATCCTCGGGGCGCACCACTTTCGCCGCCGCCAAACGGTGTGTTTCCGGAAGGACCAACACCAGGTCCTCCGTGCTCAGCAGTTCGAGGTTCAGCCCCGGGACGTCACCCGGATCCCGGATGAGCCCCAGATCAAGGTTTCCGTCCAGCAACTGCTCGACCTGCTCCCCGCTGGTGAGCGGATGCAGTACGAGGTCAACGCGGGGGCGGTATTGGCGGAAAGTCCGGATGGCCTCGGGAACGGTGGTGTAGCTCGCCGAACTGACGAATCCCACCCTGATCTTGCCGCTCTTGCCGGCAGCGACGTCGGCCACGTCTCCGGCGGCATCGTCAAGATCCGCAACGGCGGCCTGGATCCGGTCCCTGAAGGCCTGGCCGGCCGCCGTCAGCGTCACGCGGCGGGTGGTGCGGTCGAAGAGCCGGACACCCAGCTCACGTTCCAGACTCTTGACCGCGACGGTTAGCGGGGGCTGGGTGATGTGCAGTCGTTCCGCGGCTCGGCCGAAGTGCAGCTCGTCCGCGACGACGAGGAAGTACCGGAGTTGCCGGAGTTCCATGGCGATTCTTTCGATCGACGCTAATAATTACTAGTCAAATGATATTGGACCGGCAGCACAAGACGGTGAGTTACTGGACATGAACACGGGCATCGTCCCGCTGACCATCCCACACCGAAGGAGCCATCCATGGAATCGACCGAATACGCCGTCGTCGGTGCAGGGCTGTCCGGAGCTGCCACCGCCTGGCATCTCGCCTCCCGCGGGCACGATGTTGCCCTGCTCGAACGTTCAACCCCCGCGAACGACGCCGGCAGCTCGCACGGCTCCGCCCGGATCTTCCGCTACGCCTACCCGTCGGAGTTCTACACCGGCCTGGTCCAGGAGGCGAAGACCGGGTGGGACGAACTGGCCCGCCTCAGCGGCAAGCAGCTCATCACGCCCACCGGCGCAGTGGACTACGGCGCGATCCGCCAACCCGAACGCCTCGCCGCAGTCCTGGCGGCGCGCGCCATCGACCACGAGCTCCTCACCCCGGAAGAAGCCCACCGCCGGTGGCCCCAGATCACCTTTGACACCCAGGTGCTGTGGCACCCGGACGCCGGCGTAATCGACGCCCACGAATCCGTCGCCGCCATGGTTGACCAGGCCGTAACCCACGGCGCAGGACTCCACATCAACTGGGCCGTCACCTCGATCGCCGCCTCAAACGGCGGTTACGTGCTGACGTCGGAAGATGGCCGGACTCTGCGCGCCGCCAACGTGATTGTTGCCGCCGGCGGCTGGCTTCCCCAGCTGCTGGGATCGCTCGCGCTGCCCTCGTCCTTCCTGGCCGGAATCCCCCGGATCGAGGTGCGGCAAGAACAGGCCTACCACTTCCCGTATGCCGACAGCGCGGACCATGAAGTCTCACCGTGGCCGACATTCATTCACAAACGCGAGGGCTGGCAGGCCTACGGCCTGCCGGGCGGACGCGACGCCGGCTTCCGCGGACAGAAGGTCGCGGAATACAACGGCGGCAAGGTCCTGCCCTCCGCCGCGGACCAAGACGGACAGATCAACCCGGACAACCGCCGTCGGGTCATCGAATACGTCGCCCAGTACCTGCCCGGCCTGGTTCCGGAGCCGTACGCCGAGACCACCTGCCTGTTTACCAACACCCCCACGGAAGACTTCATCCTGGACCGGGCGGACGGGATCACCATCCTCTCCCCCTGCTCCGGCCACGGCGCCAAGTTCGCCCCGCTGATCGGTCGGCTCGCCGCGGACCTGGCCACCGGCGCAGGATCCGTGCCGGACCGGTTCCGGCTCGAGAAGCGCCTCGTTCCGCAGTAGGTTTTAGGCGTGGCGGCTGCTGTGCCGGATCACGAGTTCGGGAGTGAACACGATCTGCTGGTGCTCATGCCCTTTAGGGTTTTCGATCTCGTCGAACAGCAACTGCGCCGCCCGCTCCCCGATCAGCTGCCGTCGTTGCCGCCCCGAGGACAGCGGGATGCTCGACTGCGAGGCGAAGTCGATGTCGATGTCGTCAAAGCCCATGATGGCGATCTCCTCAGGAACCTTGATTCCGCTGGCCGTGAAGGACTGGAGGAGACCCAGGGCGAGCTGGTCATTGGCCGCCAAAACCGCGTCGGGGCGCTTCGCCCGCGATGAGGTGCTCAGCAGCTGCCCGCCCCCGGCAACCTCGTCCACCGACACCGAGCAGAATTCCATGGACCCCGCCAGCCGATCGACCAAAACGGAAGGAATTCCCCGCGAGTGCATCGCCTCCAGCCGCTGGAGAACGTCCGAGAAAGGCGTGATCAGGACGCCTTGGACACGCTGTTCCTCGAACAGGTGGAGGTAGGTCTGTTCCCGGGCCACTGCCGTGAGCTGACTCATTCGGGGCCGGGCCCACGTCGGGCTGGCTCACGCCGGACCGACTCACTTCGGCCCGCTGCCCGGCGGGCCGTTGAGCACCGTGGGGATGTACTCGAGCAGTTGGAGCCGGCCGTCGAAGGTCCTGCTGTCCACCATCTCGAGCGAGACGTCGGGGTAGCCGTCGTAGATCCGCTCCCTCCCCGTGCGGCCCGTGATGACCGGGAAAACGACCAGCCTGAAACGGTCCACGAGGCCGGCGGCCAGCAGCGACCGGCACAGGCTGAGGCTGCCGAGGGTACTCAAGGGCCGGGTCCCGGTCCGTTTCATCTCCCTCACGGCCCCAATCGCGTCCCCGGCGACCAGCTCCGAGTTGGGCCACGTCAGGGGCGCCTGCAAGGTAGAGGAGAACACCACTTTCGGGACGCCGGCAAGGCCGGTCAGGGCGGCTCCCTCATCCTTGGAGAATCCCGACGCCTCGGCCGTGGCCTCCCCTGACATGCTGGACATCACCCGGTAGGTGTTCGCCCCCAGGAGGAAGGTGTAGCCCTTCTCCCCCTCCTGCTCGAGCCAGGCCAGGTATTCCGGCCCCTCGAGGCCCCACCAGCCGGGCCATCCCTCGGCTGAGGCATACCCGTCCAGGGAGATGATCAGGTCGACCATCAGGTCTGGTGATGATGTTTCTGCCGTTGTTTCGCCCATCGCAGTCTCCTCCATCTGATCGACGTCAGTGGCTGCTGGCGCGCTGCGCCGTCGACGCCCGTGCCGGCCATGCTATCCATGCAGCGGTCAGCCGTTCAAGGGCTCCTGTTCACCGCGTTCCTCGCGCTGAGGTTCCGGGCCCCGCGGGTCCTTCGCCGGGTGACGAGGGCAGGGCTCTGGAAACTGGTGCTGGAAGGTGCCAATGTGAAGCAGAGGGTGAACCGTCCGGCACTCAAGCAATGGAGCATGTCATGAATCCCGACGATCTGGTCTTCCATCCCTGGGTTGTTCAGGGGCCGCGCGAAGTGCCAAGCCTGATCGGCGGATCGGGGAGCCACGTCGTCGACAGCAATGGACGACGGTACCTGGACTTCAGTTCGCAACTGGTGTTCACCAACCTCGGTCACCAACATCCGCGCGTCGTCGCTGCGATCAAGGAACAAGCTGACAGGCTGTGCACCCTCGCTCCTGGCCACGCGTCAGATGTACGGGGCGAAGCGGCCCGGCTGATAGTAGAAGTCGCGCCGGAACACCTCGGTCACGTGCTGTTCACCACCGGCGGAACGGAAGCCATTGAGCATGCGGTACGGATGGCGCGTCTCCACACGGGACGGCCAAAGGTGCTCGCTGCGTACCGGTCCTATCATGGCTCGACCACGACATCCATCCACCTCACGGGCGATCCGCGCCGCTGGGGCTCGGACACGGGCGCGGCGGGTGCAGTCCACTTCTTCGGTCCTTTCCTGTACCGGTCGGCCTTCGGATCAAGGACGCCGGACGAGGAGTGCGAGCGGGCGCTGGCCCATCTCGAGCAGGTGATCCTCCTGGAAGGCCCGTCGACGATCGCCGGCCTGGTCTTGGAATCAGTGATCGGCAGTTCTGGTGTCATCGTGCCGCCGCCCGGCTACCTGCGGGGCGTTCGCGACCTGTGCGACCGCCACGGTATCGTCTACATCGCCGACGAAGTGATGGTCGGCTTCTGCCGCACGGGAGCCTGGTTCGGCGTGGACCACGACGGGGTGGCACCCGACCTGATGGCGTTCGCGAAGGGCGTTAATTCCGGTTACGTGCCGCTGGGCGGCGTGCTGGTCAGCGACACGATCTACGAGACGTTCACCAAACGCCCCTACCCGGCCGGCATGACATACAGCGGCCACCCACTTGCCTGCGCGGCCGCCATCGGCGCCAACAACGCGATGCATGAAGAGCACACCGCCGCGGCAGCTGCTCGCCTTGGCGCCGAGATCCTCGGGCCGGCACTCCGGCAGCTCGCCGAGAAGCACCCGGCCGTAGGGGACGTGCGCGGCATCGGCGGCCTGTGGAGCCTTGAGCTGGTCCGTGACCGGCTGACCAAACAGCCGCTCGTGCCCGCAGGGGCCACGACCGCCGAGACCGCACCGATGGTCTCCTTCACCAAGGCGTGCCTGGAACGGGGGCTGCTAACGCTTGTCCAGGGCAACCGCGTCAACATCGCTCCGCCCCTCAATGTGACTGACGCTGATACTTCCGCGGGCCTGGCCATTTTGGACGAAGCCCTGTCCGTAGCCGACGCGTATCTGAGCTGAACGTATTCACATCATTCGGCGCTGCTGATCCGGTTCAGGACAGCACGCGGTAGGTCACATGCGTGACCAGGCTCGCTGCCCGCGATTCGACCTGCTCGAGCTTCAGCGGCGGGACGCCTTCAAACAGCCGTGTGCCGGCGCCGAACGTGAGCGGCGCAATGTGCACCCGCAGCTCGTCGATCAGGCCGGCGGCGAGGTACTGGTTGATGGTTGTCGCGCCGCCCGCGATCGCCACATCGGCGTCGCCGGCCGCCGCGCGTGCCTGGGCCAGCGCCGACTCGATGCCGTCGGTGACGAAGTGGAACGTGGTGCCACCGTCCATCGGCTGCGGTTCGCGGGCGTGGTGCGTGAGCACGAACACCGGGCCGTGAAAGGGTGGATTGTCGCCCCACCAGCCGTTCCACTGCCGATCCCACTCACCACGCACAGGGCCGAACATGTTACGCCCCATGATGAAGGCCTTGGCGGCAACGATCCGGTCGATTTCCGCCCGGCTCTCCTCGGGAGTCTTGAACATCCACGCGTGCAGTCCGTCTCCGGAGCCGTCGCCGCCGTCGTCGCCGAACGGGCGCTGCTCGGTCTGGTTGAGCCCGGCAGAATAGCCGTCAGCCGTGACCGTGATGTCGCAGACCACCCTGCCCATGGATTCTGTCATTGCTCTGGCCTCCTCACGGCGACCTTCATCGCCTCGCGGTGAACAATCAGCATCATGCTGGTTGCCGAGTGACTGTCGAACACGCCCCCGGCCGCCCCTCATCTGTGATGACCGGGTATGCCGGGCACCTTGACCGGCCAATCGCTCCGGTCCACTATTGCCAATACGCACGCATATCTTGTTGGCCAATACTCTGTCCTGAGCCCCTCGATAGGAAACCCCCATGGCAATCGTTCAGGCAATTGAACCCGTGAGTGACATCGCCTCTGCCGTCGACGAAACCACCAAAAAAATAGCTGCGGCCGCGCAGGCAGCTGAAAAGGAATTGAGTGCGGTATACGACACGCTCGACGCCGATGATACGGTGGCGATCCGTGTGGCCAATCTGACGAACTGTTCGTTTGAGCTGACGAGGGAAGCGCACAAGCAAGGCAAATGGGCGGACGGCGCAGATCCCGGTCACAACGTCCTGCCCCCGGAACAGATCGGCGCGTGGCAGTTGGCCGCGTGCCTTACCAGGGATTCCGGCCCCATGACCGGCACAAAGGGACGGCTCCACTACACAACCGAAGTGGGTGGCGACAGGCACTATGGAGTTTTTCGCTGGGACAACCCCGGGGCGCTCTCCCTTCAGGAAAATGACGCGTGGGCCGTATCCGGCACGCTGGACTTCGAGAACGGGAAACTGGTCATCGCTTGGCCTCCGACCATGGATTCGGATCTCATCAAGGTGATGGCCTTCATCTCCCAGGGCAACAAGGCGCACGCCCTCTACGCGATCGTCGGCGCCGACCTGTCGCCGGACGCTGTTGAGCACCTCACATCGAAGCTCCAACTCGTGAATTCGGCGCCGTGACCAGCCATCCGACTGCCAGTCCGGTGCATCCGCCGAAGACGCCTCGAATCAGCCCACGCCGGTAAAAAGGCAACCCCCGCCGGCGGAGACAGGAGGTTGCCAAAGGGACGACATCGCGCATGAGAAGACCCTCACCGGCTTCTCATGGCTGTCTCAGACCTGCAGGTCAGCATGGGATGTATCGAAGACGATGAAATCTCTGGGTCTTCTGTGGACCTGGGCATCGGGACAGTCGGGACAGAAAAATGCTGAACGCTCTGGAGAGAACCCATCACCACGCCGAGCCGATCGCATCATCCTTTCTTTGCGATCAGGTCTCTGCACTGCTCTGTTACGACCCCAGTGTGCGGTCCGGCGAACAGGATGCCGCAAGCGCCATGAGTGCCGCCACGGGACGGGTCTGGTCAGTCCTCGGGGACCGCAAGCTGTTCGACCGGACTGCGGTGGATGCGCTCCGCACAGAACTGACCTGGCTCACCCAGGCACTGGCTCCGCTCAGCCACTCGGTCCCCTCACACGAAGTGGCTTACGGCACGGCGCTCGCAGCCCTCGAATCCGGCCGGTACTTCCGGCTGGTCGCCGACCTCCAGGAGTTCTGTTCCGCTCCCCCGGTGAGGCAGCCACGGCGCTGGCACCTCTACATGGGATGACTTCATGTCCGGGCAAAGCACCTGATCCCGCAGACAAGGACGTATGATTTTTCCCCGGCGGGTTTCTCCTTCCCGGAACGGCCCGGAGCAGGGCCGGCCTGAGGGAAGGAAACAGTGATAAGCAAATGACCGCCACGCATCCATCGAGCAAAATGGCGGGCCGCGGCGATGTCCTGCTCCGCATCGGACGCTGGCTCGGTGAGGAGTCCGGGGACCGCACCCGGCCGGTCATCCTGGCGGTTGTACTGGTTCTGGCAGCACTCGGCCTGATCGAGGTTGCCTCCGCGTCGTCGGTGGAATCAGTGGCGGCCGGAAAAAACCCGTACGATCTTCCGCTTAAGCAGGCCATGTGGACGGCAGCCGGGATAGCCATCATGTTCGGCCTGGCACGCCTCCGGACCCGGCACATCCGCTGGCTTGCCTGGCCGCTCTTGGGGGCCGCCGTCGTATCCCTCGGCATGGTCTTCACACCCCTGGGCATGACGGTGAACGGCAACCGGAACTGGCTGGGCGTCGGCGGGTTAACCGTCCAGCCTTCCGAGTTCGCGAAGCTCGCGCTCGTTATTTGGGCGGCGGCCGTCCTGTCCCGCAAGCAGGCTCTCGTGCACGAGTGGAGACACGCCGTCGTCCCGTTGCTCGTGCCGGCAGGCGCCGTCATCATCGGGCTTGTCGCTCTCGGCCATGACCTGGGCACGGCCATGATCATCATGATGATCCTCGCCGCCACGATGTTTTACGGCGGGGTACGGATGAAAGTTTTCGGTGTCGCCGGGATTCTCGGCGCGATGTTAGCCCTCATCCTGGCTGCCACCAGCGGCAACCGCGTCGGGCGGATTGCGTCCTGGCTCGGTGCGGGTTCCGCGGACGATTCCCAGGGGGTCGGCTACCAGGCGCTGCACGGCCAGTACGCCTTGGCCTCGGGCGGCTGGTTCGGGGTGGGCCTGGGGCAGAGCCGGCAGAAATGGAACTGGATCCCCGAAGCCCACAACGACTTCATCTTCACCATCCTCGGCGAGGAACTCGGCCTCGCCGGAACTCTCCTGGTGCTCGTGCTGTTTACGGTCCTCGGCGTCGCGGTTTTCAAGGTCATTGCCCGGACCCAGGACCCGTTCGCCCGCATTGTCTCCTCCAGCGTGATCACCTGGATCATTGGTCAGGCCGTCGTGAACATCGCTATGGTCACCGGCCTGCTCCCGGTCATCGGCGTGCCCTTGCCGTTCATCTCCTACGGGGGCTCCGCGATGATTTCTTCGCTGGCCGGCATCGGCATGATCCTGGCAGTCACCCGACCTCAGACTGTTCAAACCGTTCGACCGAAGAAGCCGCAGCAAGCAGTACACCGGAGTCGAATAGGGTCCTAATCCGGTGAGGATGCCGCGTTGGCCTTGGCGGCCGCGTCGGGGGTCGTGCTCTTTGCGTCCACGGCAGGCATCGCGGCGACGGCGACGACCGTGAGTACCGCACAGACCAGTACAGCCAGGAATACGGCGCTCGACGCCGACACGATGGTGTGCGGATCGGAAACGCCGCCGGGGGCACTGGCGTAGATCGCGTTGGCCACTGCCCCGAAAACGGCGACGCCGATGGAACTGCCGATCGAACGCGCGAAAAGGTTCGTACCGGTGACTACCCCGCGCTCATTCCATTCGACGCTTGACTGGGCGGCGATGAGGCTCGGGGTCGCTACCAGCCCCAGTCCAAGTCCGACGACGAAGCAACCTGCCGCTGCCACCGCAACGTTGGGCGCGGAGGCAGTTAGAGCCAGAATGGCTGTCCCGATGACAGTGACTGTGACGCCGATCAGCGCGGTCCTCCGGAAACCGATCCGTAGATAGAACCGGCCCGCTTGTGACGCGCTGATCGGCCAGCCAATGGTCAGTGCCGCCAAGGCGAGTCCGGCGAAAATCGGGGAGGTCGAGAGGGCACCTTCGAGGAACGTGGGAACGTAGGAGGTGAGGCCAAGCATGACTGCACCGACGCCGAAAGAGATCATCGCCGTCGTCGCCAGCAGCCTACGCGACACGACCCACGGCGGCAGGACCGGCTCCGCCGCCCGCCTCTCGACGAGGAGGAACGCGGCAAACAGGAGAGCTCCGACGGCGAAGACGGTGATGCTGATGGAAGAGTTCCAGGCCCACGCCTGGCCGCCCTCGAGAGCCCCAAGGATGAGCAGGCTGAGTGAAATTGTGAGCAGTCCGGCCCCCAAATAGTCCACCCGGTGCTTGGCGCGCTCGACATTCTCGTGGAACGTTCGGATCAGCATCCACCCTGCGAGCAGGCAAAGCGGGATGTTCACGAGGAAGATCCCGCGCCAGATGCCCAGCGAGGCGAAGACGCCCCCGAGCGTGGGGCCAACAACGGAGGATATCGCCCACACGCTGGCAAGGTAGCCCTGCACCTTTGCCCGCTCGGTCAGCGTATAGATATCGCCGGCAATGGTGATCGCCACCGGCTGCACTGCTCCCGCGCCCAGCCCCTGAAGCACACGGAACGCGATGAGGGCCGGCATGCTCCAGGCCACTCCGCAGAGGATCGAACCCAGCAGGAAAAGTCCGATGCCGCTGAGGATGATCGGCTTGCGGCCGACGACGTCCGAGAGTTTCGCGTAGACCGGCACCGACACTGCCTGCGCCAACAGATAGGCCGAAAAAAGCCACGGAAAGGACGTGAATCCGCCGACGTCCGCAACGATCGACGGCACCGCCGTTGCAACGATCGTCGAATCGGTGGCCACCAGGCCCGTCGAGAGCATCAGGGCAATGAGGATCGGTCCCCGCCGGGAACGGAACCCGACTCCCTCGGCAGTCGTCGTCGTCATGTAATCTCTTTCCCGTTGTCATCAAAGCGAGGTGCGTGCCCGCAGCTCAGACTGGTCCCAGGTGCATAACCGTGCCACACGCCGAATTAGTCCCGGTATGGACCTTTAGGAAAACTTGGCCGAAACCTGTCCAAAACTGGCCCGTTGCCTGACCGATTCTTGAGCCCAGCCCGGCATTGTCGTACATGGCAAAGCCAATGCACGGGGCAAACGAAGGGCAGGGCCATGAACGCCAAGACAGTACTCACCAGTCAGCACACCGACAGCCACTGGACCGCCGATGAGGTCAGGGAAAAGCTTGGACGGGAGCTGGAATCTGATCCGGGCCTGGCCGAATTCCTTGCCGCCGCCCCCAACATGGCACGCGCCCTCAAAGCCGTCCTGAACCTGGACCTTGGCGAACTGGCCGAGCGGCTGGTCCGGGCGGAGATTAGCGACATTCTGCACTAGCCAGTACGTCAGGTTGGCCCATCCGCGACGCATCCTGCACATGGGTGCGGAAGTGGTGCCTGCTCTGCCGGCTTCTCGGCTTGGAACCGGCTGTCCTGTAGGGCGGCCCGGCCGGCGCCTGTCTCCGCCAGGATTCCCGAGAACCGTGGAGAAGAACCGAAAACCTGCCCTGTTGCAGTGTTGCCTGGCAGGGTATGTTGCACCAATGGACGAAACATATCAGGTGATCGTGGTCGGCGGCGGGTTTGCCGGCATGACAGCAGCTGAGCAGCTTGGGCGCAAAGGCATTCGGGTCCTCCTTATTGACGCGAACAATTACCACCAGTTCCAGCCCCTCCTCTATCAAGTGGCTGCTTCGCAGATCGGCGTGTCCGCGGTGGCCCGGCCGCTGCGGTCCGTGTTCCGCAGCACCGAAAGTGTCCGGGTGCTCACTGCGGAGGTGACGGCGATTGATTCCGCCACCCGTACCGTCACCACTGTGGACGGATCCCGCTACCAGGCGAAGATCCTGGTCGTTGCCGCAGGTGCAGTACCTAACTTCTTCGACACTCCCGGCGCCGAAGAACATGCCTATCCGCTGTACTCAGTGGCCGACGCCACGCGCCTGAGCACTGCCCTCACTACAGCCTTGGACCAGGCGGACCGTGCGAAGACCGGCAGCGCAGAGGTGGTCGTGGTCGGCGGCGGCCCCACGGGTGTGGAGACAGCCGGCGCCCTCGCCGAGAACATCAAGTACCTGGTGCCCAAATATTTTTCGCCCGGGCTGGCCGCCCGGTGCCGCATCCATCTTGTGGACATGGTGCCGAACGTGCTCATGCCCTTCTCTGCCAAGTCGCAGGCGTACACGCGGGACCGGCTGATAAAACTTGGCGTTCAGCTGCACATGGGCCAGGGCGTTACCGAGGTCCGACCCGACGGCGTGACGCTGGCGGACGGGACCATCATTCCCGCGCAGATCGTCGTCTGGGCCGGGGGCCTGAAAGCCGGAAAAATCATCGCCGAATCCGGCCTGCCGCAGGGGAAAGGAGGACGTATCGACGTGCTGCCGGACCTGACCGCGCCCGGCACCGAAGGCGTCTACGTCCTGGGTGACTCCGCCAACATCACCGACGCCACCGGCGCCAAACTGCCCCAGCTCGGCTCTGTTGCCGAACAGTCCGGAAAATGGGCCGCCCGCAACATCCAGGCTGACCTTACCGGCGGCACCCGGAAGCCTTTCGCCTACTGGGACAAGGGTTACATGGCCATGGTCGGCCGTGGCGCAGCGGTCGCCGAACTGGGCCGCAAACGCATCCAGCTCCAGGGACCACTGGCGTTCCTCTCCTGGCTCGGCGTGCACCTCGCCTTGCTCCCCGGCACCCAGCAGAAGGTCCGTGCACTCTCCTCCTGGCTTACGGGGTACGTCACTCACAGCCCGTCACACGTCGTCGTGGGAAGGCCCGACTAGGAGCCTGCGCCATCATCCATGCCCGCCGATGCCGAGCCGGCTTTAAGGGACTCCGGTGAGGCGTTCTGGTTCGGGTGCATCGAACCTCCCGAAACGAAAAGCTCGTTACCTGCAAGCAGGCGCTGCCAGGCATCGTACGGGCTGACTCTGTAGTGACGCCTCCTCGACGTGCGTTTGCGCCATCCCCTTCTCGATGCATCCCCGTCGCGTCGCGCTAAAATGGGTTGATCATGATCGGTGCCAAGCTCCGTCTTCTGGCCTGGTTCGTCAGCCTAGCGACCCTCATCTCGGCCTGCTCGCCCGCTATCAGACCCGATGAGGCCGCCTTCGATCGACCGATCCAGACCTCCTCGGCCCCGCCAGCCGCACGCGATGACATCCCCGCTCCTTACCGGCCCCAATCCCCCACCCCGACATCGGTTCCCACGCCGACCCCGATGCCCAAGGCGTTCGCCCTCAACCTCTACGAGGAGGGGGACTTCGTTCCGCAGTACACCTTTGAATGGTGTGTGGCGGCGAGCATCCAGATCATGCATAACCTCATCGACGACAAAGGGGCGCGCACATGGGCCGACCGCGTTCAGCAGGGCGAGCTGTGGGAGATGGCCCGGGCACGGTCGTCCAACTCGTTCAACGGCGCCAACCCCTTGGGTTGGGCGAAAGTGCTGAACGAGTCCGGGATGGGGCCCTACGCGGTCGTCAGCATCGCCGACTACGAGGAAGCGCTGCAGACCGCTGCGCGTGCCATCGCAGATACGGGACGGCCGGTCGGGCTGGTCATGTGGCGGGGTCGCCACGTATGGGTGATGAGCGGCTTCAAGTCGCTCGGCGATCCCGACCAGTTCCCGGAGTTCTCAGTCACTGGCATTCGGGTCCAAGATCCGCTCTACCCGTACGGCGACGATCAGTGGGGACCGTCCCCCGCGCCCAACAGCCTGCTCACCCCCAAGCAGTTGGCGACGCAGTTCGTCGTCCGCGAGCCGCGACGCTGGAGCAGCAATCTGCCGACCGGCTACATGCTGGTGCTGCCGCTCGCCAAGGCCTGATCGGACCTTCGCCCGAGCCGCACGCCCGGGCGCTTCCCGTCGCGGCCTTCTCCGGCACGACGCGTGAACGGCCCACACCGCCCCATCGCGAGCCATCATCGGGCATCGTGCGGGACCAACCGATTTTCGACGGCGGCGAGCAGCGAAGTTTCTCCCTTCCTAGGACAGCTTGCAGTGCCATAGTCTGGGCACGCCGGCCCGCGGCCGGAGGTGAAGAAGGCGGCACAGCAGGACACGAAATGCTTGGAAGGGACCAACCATGCTGATCTGCGCAACCTGTGCCGTCGAACGCGACGAACCTACCCCGGAGGTCTGCCCAATCTGCAGCGATGAGCGGCAGTATGTGCCCGAGGACGGGCAAAAGTGGCTCACCCTGGACGGTCTGGCGCAGGAGGGCCAACAGACGTTGGTCAAGGAGAACGAGCCGGGGCTTATCGCGATCCAGACGCAGCCAAGAGTCGGGATCGGCCAGACCACCCAGCTTGTGGCAACACGCGAGGGTTCACTGCTGTGGGATCCAGTCGGATATGTTGATGACAACGCTGTGGAGGCAGTGCTCGAGCGAGGCCCGGTCCTGGCGATTGCCGCCAGCCATCCACACATGTTTGGTGTGCAGGTCGAATGGTCGCATCGGCTCGGCGGCGTCCCCGTACTTGTGGCGGACGCAGACAGACGATGGCTGGGGCGCAATGATCCGAACATCGAATACTGGTCCGGCAGTCAGACTATCGCCGAAGGGTTGACACTGCACCAGACCGGGGGCACTTCCCGGGCAGCGCGGTGGTCCACTGGGCTGCAGGAGCGGCCGGCAGAGGAGCTCTACTGACCGGTGATAGCGTGTACCCCAACCCAGACCGTCGCTCCATCTCCTTTATGCGCAGCTACCCGAATCATCTGCCGCTTTCCGGTGCAGTGGCGCTGCGAATCGCCGAGCAGCTGGGAGAACACAGGTTCGACCGGATCTACGGCAATTTCAACAATGTAATCCCGTCCGGAGCCAAGGCCATTCTGCACAATTCCGCCAAACGGCACGCTGGTTGGGCGCGAGGAGACTTCGACCATTTGACCTGAACCCAGCCGACGCCCTTCTGGCATGGTGAGCAGCAGGGTGGATGGAGCCAGGCTGCCGGAACCCGGGTCGTGTGAGACCCTCCGCGAACCTTGTCTCCGCCCTTCAGCCACTCTTCAACGCCCTGACGCTGTCACCAAAAGAGCCTCGGTCAGTGCGGGTCGTGGCGGTGGCGCTCGATGAGCGACTGGGCCATCAGCTGGGCGAGCTCAACGGCCTGCGGATCGCCCTCCATGGCGGAGATCACGGAGCCCTTCAGCAAGAGGTGCCATGACCGGGCGAATTCACCGCAGCGCTCCAGCCCGGCGTCCTCGGCCAAGGCCTGCACATGTCCCCGGATCCTTGCCAAGTATCCCACGCAGGCCCTGCCCAGGCGGTGGTCCGGGCCCATTTCCATCAGGACCTTGATAAACAGGTTGGATCTGTATCCGCCGGCACCGAGCCGGTCAGCGAACACGTCAAAGATGACCAGCAGCTCTTCCTCCGGGGTCGCGCTGCGCCGCTTTGCCTCGGCCACGACCTCGGCGAACCAGATCTGGTCCCGGAGAGCCAGAACTGCCAGGACCAGATCGTCCTTGGATGCGAAATGCCGGTAGAAGGTCGACTTGGCAACCCCGGAGGACTCGATCAGCTCATTGACTCCCACATCGCGGATGCCCCGCCGGGCGAACAGATCGTGGGCGATGCCGAGGATACGATCGACCGTGCCAACCGTAGCCGCCGGGTGCGGACCCGGAAGCGAAAGGCCGTGCGGAACCTCGGCTGCGGTCATGATCGCGAGTCTACGCCCGGGAGACCGAAGAATCAGACCCCAGGAGCCGGGCCCGGCCTTGAAGGTGGCCCCAAAGGTCGCGACCGGGCTCTTGGCGGCCCAACATGCACCCCGAGGAAAGACCTGCTGTGGCCACCCTCCATTCCAGCAATTCCTTCACGACGCCACTTCCCCCGCCCCCGACACGAATTTGCTCATGCTCGTCAGAGCATCGAGGTCAGCACGCCTCCATCGGCACGCACGGCAGCCCCGTTTGTCGCGGATGACAGTGGACTTGCGAGGAAGACGGTCAGGTTCGCGATTTCTGCAGGCTCTATGAACCGCTCAAGGAGCGAGGTTTGATTTCCACTGATGATGACCGCCTTGAGCTCAGTTGCCGCGAGCTGCTGCGTCTCGGCGATCCGCTCGATTGTTTGGGCGACACCGTCTGAATAGGTAGGTCCACCAAGGATCGTGTTGACCGTAACGCCAGTACCACGGGTGAGCTTGGCAAGTCCGTTACCCAAGGCGAGCAGTCCCGCCTTTGTCACGCCGTAGTGCGTCATATCCCTAGGGATGTTTACTCCCGATTCGCTGCCGATGAAGATGATCCGACCCCACCCGGCGGCAATCATCCTGGGAAGTACTGCGCGCGACAGCCGCACACCACTCATAACGTTGACCTCAAAGTAACGTCCCCAGTCATCATCCGAGATCTCCCCGAAGGGTTTCACTTCGAAGAGTCCGACATTGTTCACGAGGATGTCGATGCCGTCGAGCGAGCTCAGCAGGCGCTGCACCTCCGCGGGCTCACGGAAGTCAGCAGCAATACCTGAGACGATCGCGCCGGGCACCTCCGACCTCAGTTTTCGGACCGCGCTCTCGACCCGGCTCTCAACGCGCCCGTTGATGACGACAGACACTCCCTCTTGAAGGAGCGCCTTCGCAATTGAGAAGCCGATGCCCTGGGTGGAGCCACTGACGAAGGCTCGCTTGGTCGCTAACTGCATATCCATGGTCTTGGTGCCTCATCTTTTACTTGCTTGGGAAACTAAAATGCTACGGACTGGTAGTTGCTCAGTCAAGTAAAAATGCACCGAAACTCGCCGGAACCTCGTACTCTGGTCGCATGACTGATGACCGCCATCCGGTAGTTCTCGCTGGGGAAGACCTCGAAACGTGGGCGGGACTGGCTACGGTTTTGGAGTGGTTGCCGCCCGCGCTCGATGCGCCGTTGGTGCACGCTTTTGACCTTACTCATTTCGAGTACGGCATCCTGTTCGCATTAGCTAGCGCACCTGATCGGACACTTCGCATGAGTGATCTGGCCGGCTTTGCCAATAGCTCGCTCTCACGGCTGTCTCGCGCAGTGTCGCGGCTGCAAAGCCGAGGCTGGGTTCAGCGTTCCCAAGACCCGAGAGACGGGAGATCGACCCGAGCTACTCTGACCGACGCCGGCCTCGAGGTGATCAATGAGGCAACCCCGGGTCACGTCGACACAGTCAGAAGGCTGGTCCTCGACCCGCTGACAGCCGCTCAGAAACGCCAGTTGCATGACATTACCTTGCGCATCCAACAGGCCATCAGAGCGCAAGAGGGATGGCGACCACCGCGGAGTGTCCGCTCTCCCGCCGCATCGGACTAGCGGCAGGGAACCACTTCCGTGTCGCAGCGCTGCCGCCATTTAGCGCTACGAACACGCCGCCACTTACTGCTGTGATTCACGGCCGGGACTGCGGTTTGCCCGTTGTAGGCCCTGGTCCGATGCTGTAAGTTCGCCGCGCGGTTTCCGCAAACAAGTCACGGCGTTCGTGCTCCGACATGGGACCGGTTATCTCGTCGAACGCCGTGTAAAGAGCGTTGAAGCTGGAGTAGAGGCTGTCGACCGGGAAGTTGCTTCCGAACATGGTGCGGTGTGGGCCGAATACGTCGATGGTGTCGAGGATGACGGGTCGGATTGATTCTGTCGTCCAGGAGTGGTCGTTCGTTCCGAGTGCGGAAATTTTGGTGACGACATTGGGATGCTTCGCCAGTTTTTGCAAGCCCTTCCGCCAGTGCCGGAGGGACTCCGGATCGCGGTGGATGGGCATGCCGGCGTGATCCAGAATGATGGTGGTGTCCGGATGATTGGCGGCCAGCTGCGCTGCTTGGTCCAGCTGGTCGGGGAAGACCTGGAGATCGAAGGACAGCCCCAGGGAGGCAAGATGAGAGAACCCCCTAAGCCAGCCCGGGTCCGTGATCAGATCAGGGCGGGCGGTATGGCTGTATCGGGGGTCCGGGTGCCAGTTGAGAATGTCGCGAATACCACGCACCGATGGGACTGCTGCGAGGCGTTCCAGGCGGGACAGCACCCCTGGCTCGGCCAGGGATGCTTTGGCTACTTGAACCGATGGCAATTCGCTGGTGTCGTGAACGCTTTGGATCCAGTCGGCTTCCCAGAGTGGATCGGCGGCCCCGTTTTCGACATGGACAGATCCAGCCAGAGGGAATCCTGCGGTATCAGCCAGATAATTTTCCATGAGGTAGTTTCGCCGGAGCGGACGGTCATCGCCGTGGTAGCGGAACGGTTCTGCCGGGCCTTCGAGCCATGGATATGAACGCGAGAAGTCGCACAGGTGATGATGGGCGTCGATGATGTCGAAATTGAGCACTGGGAGCTCCTCATTTCGGGCGCTTTTCCGCCGGCTCGGTTGCTGCGTGCGGAGGGCGGGTTGGGCGTCAGCGGTACTCACACGGGAGCTCGATGGCGGGAAGGGCGGCAGCGGTGTCATCCGCTGCCGCCCGGGTCCCTGATGCTCGGTGCGTAGGCATCTTCCTGAGCCCGTCACCGCATGGGTTGGGTCAGGCAGTTGCCGTTGCTTCCTTCTTGGGGGGTGATTTTTTCTTGAATAGCGGCCAGCCTTTGCTGCCTTGGTCCAGTGCGACCGCAATCACGACGACGAGGCCGGTGACGATCTGCTCGTAGAAGCTCGGGACGTTGAGCAAGACCAGACCGTTGGTGAGCGCTCCGAGGATCAGGGCGCCGACCAGGGTACCGGCGATCCGTCCTTCTCCGCCCATGAGGTTGGCTCCGCCGATCACGGCCGAAGCGATTGCCGTCAGCAGGTAAGGGCTTCCGGCGTCGGTCTGGGCCGCGTTGATGCGGGCGACGATGACCAGTCCGCCGACTCCGGCGAGTACGCCGGAGAGGGCGTAGACGGCGATTTTCACCCTGTCGACGCGGACGCCGGAGAGCCATGCCGTTTCTTCGCTGCCGCCGGTGGCGATGACGTTCTGTCCGAAGACCGTCCGGCGGAGCAGCAGCCAACAGAGGATGGCGAGGACGGCCACGAGGATGACCGCGACCGGGATGCCGCCGACGTAGCTGTTGAGCATGAAGACGAAGTCCTTGGGGACGTTGTAGACAGGCCGTCCGTTGGTGACCACGTATGCGAAGCCCTGGTAAATGCTCATCGTTCCGAGGGTGGCGATGAACGGGGGCAGCTTGAGTTTCGTGATGAGCAGCCCGTTGATGGCGCCGCAGACCAGGCCCAGGCCGATGCCTGCGAGCAGGGCGAGGAACGGCGAGGTCCCGGCATTGACCATGAGCGTGGCGGATACAATTCCGACGAAGCTCGCGATTGAGCCGACAGCCAGGTCGATGCCGCCGGTGATAATGACGAATGTGATGCCAAGCCCGATGATGGCGTTCACGCTCGCGGAGACGGCGATATCCCGCAGGTTGCCGGAGGTGAGGAAGTTCGGGTTCAGCATCCCGAAGATGAGGAAGATGACGACGGCGGCGATGTAAATGCCGAGTGCCTGGAGGTTCAGGGCCGGCAGGGTGCGTTGTTTCCTGGGGGCGGCAGCGTCAGTCCGCCGGTTCACAGGCGCCTTTCGGCCGTCTTCGCCCGCGTCATTCTTGGGCAGGGTGGGCTGGCTCATGTCGTTGTTCTTTCTGCGATGCCCATGGCGTTGGCCACGAGGCTGTGTTCGTTGATGTCGTCGCCGGTGTGCTCGGAGACGAACTGACCCTGCCGCATCACTTTGACCCGGTCGCTAAGGGAGATAATTTCCGGCAGGTCGGACGAGACCACGATCACCGCGCTTCCGGCCTTGGCCAAAGCGTCTATGAGTTCGTAGATTTCCACTTTGCCGCCGACATCCACGCCCTTTGTGGGCTCGTCGAAGAGGAATACTTTGGTGTTGCGCCAGGTCCACTTGGCGATCACAATCTTTTGCTGGTTGCCGCCGGAGAACTGGCGGGCGTTGAGGCGCACGTTGGCGGGCCGGAGTGACATCCGCGCCGCGGCCTCTTCCGCGGCGGCGATCTGCTTCCGCAGGCTGATGATCGGGCCAAAGCCGTTGAACTGCCGGTCCGCGGTGAGGGCAACGTTGAAGTAGGCGGGGACCTGCAGGACCAGGCCCTGGTGTTTGCGTTCTTCGGGGATGAAGGCGATACCGGCGTTTCTGCTGTCCCGCGGTGAGCGGATTTTGCGCTTTTTCCCGTCAATGCTGACCGTCCCGGTGCTGCCCTTGTCGGCCCTGATGATGGCACGGAGGAACTCCGTGCGGCCGGAGCCGACCAAGCCGGCAATGCCCAGCACTTCGCCGGCGCGGACGTCCAGGGAGAGGGGCCCGCCACCGGTGGGGTGGCTGACGTCCGAGGCGGAAAACAGGACCGGGGCGTCTGGTGGGACAGGGTGCTGCCGTTTGAACGAGAGCAGCTCCCGGCCGACCATGTTCCGTACTATGTCCTGTTCCGATGTCTCCACTATCGGCTTGGTGTAGTTGACGGTGCCGTCACGCAGGACCACGACCTTGTCGGAGACGCTCATGACCTCGGGCATCTTGTGTGAAACGTAGATGATGCCTACCCCGCGCGTGTGCGCGATTTCGCGCACCCGGTTCAGGACTCCTTCGACGTTGTGTTCCAGCATGCTGGTGGTGGGTTCGTCGAGGGCTACGATTTTGGCGCCGAACGCCAGGGCCCGAGCGATCGTCAGTGCGTGTCGCTGGGCGGGGCTGAGGCCCCGTACGGAGGCTTTGGCGTTGAGCGGGAACCCCATCTGGGCGACGTCGGCCAGCGCCTGGTCGATGTGTGTGCCGGCGTCCCGGCGTTCGCGCGATGTGCGGCCGAGCACGAGATTCTGCTCCACCGACAGCTGCGGAACGATGGCAGGTTCCTGGTGGGCTATTCTCACCCCGTCAGCCAGCGCCTGGCGGGGTGAGAAGTGCTGCCGTTGGGTTCCGTCGATGATGACGGCTCCATGATCCGGGACGAGCGAGCCGCCCAGAATGGCGAGCAGTGTGCTTTTGCCGGCCCCGTTTTCTCCGGCCAAGGTGCAGATTTCTCCGCGTTCCAACGTGAAGCTCACATCGTTCAGAGCACGGACTCCGGGGAATGACTTCGCGATATTCTGCAATTCCAGCAGCGGTGCAACCATGATGGGTACCGTTTCTGCCTTACGGCATTCCGGTCGGGTATTCCCCGACGTTCTTGGAGTCGATGATGAAGGCGGGAACATCTACCCAGCCGGGAACCTTCTTGCCGGCCAGCAGCCACAGCGCCGCATCCACGCCGCTGGCGCCTTCGGCGACGGGCTGCTCGCTGACCGTGGCCGTCATGTTGCCCGCCTGGATCTCCTTTTTCGCCTGGGGAATGCCGTCAGTTCCGACGAGCAGTACCTTTCCGGTGAGATTCTTTGCGGCGATGGCGGCGGCGACACCGAATGCCATGCCGTCATTCTGCGAGTAGAACGCCTTGATGTCGGGGTTGGCGGTGAGCATGGCGGTGGCGATCTCCTGCGCCCTGGTCTGATCCCACTTGGCCGTCTGGGACGCGACCAGCTGCAGGTTGGCATGCTTGGCCAGGCCCTTCTTGAAGCCTTCGCCGCGGTTCAGAGCGTTGGATGAGCCCGGGTCGCCTTCGATCATGGCGACCTTTCCGCCGTCGGGGAGTTTGGTTGCGATGTAATCAGCCGCAGTCTCGCCGATCGTCAGCGCATCCGGGCCGACGTAGATGCTTCCCGGGACGTTGCCCTTGGCATCGTTGAGGATGACGACAGGCATCTTCTTTGCGAGGGCATCGGTGAAGACGGTGTCCAGGCCCGTCGCTGAAATGGGCGACGCAAGCAGTGCGCTGCAGCCCTGGTTTGCGGCGCTCTTGGCCTTGTCCAGCTGCTCGGTGATGGAGGATTCGTCGGTCACATCGAATGTCTGGTACTTGACGCCGAGCTTCTTCGCCTCGGCTTCGAACCCGTCGCGCTCGAAACCCCAGAACTCGTTGGACAGGGTCCGGGTGATGTAGCAAAGTTTGGTGTCGGCCGAACCCGCAGGGTCGCCCAGGCTGGCCTTCACGTCCTTGATCGGTGTCTTCGCGGAGGCGTCAACGAGGCTTGCCAGGTCACCGGACGGGGTTGACTGGCCGGTGGGCCCTTCAGGGGTGGCACTACAAGCCGCGAGCAATGCCACTGCTGCCGTGGCCGCGGCGATCTGGGTGGCCGCCTTGGGAAATTTGTTCATGATCTGTATTCCTTTCGTCTTTGGAAGGCCCGCCTCGGCGGGATTCATGCTCTTATAAGGGCGACGGCCTCACTGGGAGGACCGGCGCCACAGCTCGTCGTGCGGTTAAGAGGTTAAGATACGTTTCGGCGTTTGATATTGGTCGTGTCCTCAGCCACGGATGTTCTCCGACACTTGCGCGGGTGTGATGGAGCCTTTGGCGAGGGGAACTCCAATGACGTTCTCGATGCGCCGGATGTCATCGGGTCTGAGGAAGGATTCCGGGCGGCCGCAGACGAGCCGGCCCGCCTCGTTGGCCGCCCGGAGGCTGACGGGGAACGGGTGGTCATTGGCCATCGCCAGGACCATGGCGGCCAGGAAGCTGTCGCCTGCCCCAATCGAGTTGACCAGGCGGATGGGTTCGACTTTTTCCTGTACGACGTCGTTCCCGTCCAGGGCCACAACCCCGCCGCCGCCCAGTGTCAGGACCGGGGTCCTGGCACCGGCCTCTCGCAGGGCGGTAAGCAGCAGCCGATCGTCTGTCTCTGGCGGGACGTCCAGTACGTGACACGCTTCGCTGCGATTCAGGACCACGACGTCGGCGAGCCGGAGGAGTGTTCTCGCCTCCGCATGCACCGGGGAGAGGTTCAAAACCACGGTTGTTCCAAGTTCACGGAAGCGGGTGGCTGCGCGTCTGACGGCGGGAAGCGGGACCTCGAGGTTCAGAACCACAAACGCCGGCGGTTCGTGGCCATCGAGGTAGGCGTCGACATCGGCGGCCGAGAAATTCCCGTTGGCTCCCGGAACAACGACGGTGTCGTATTCGCCCTCCAGATTGACTCTGACGTGCCCCACACCCGTGTGGATCCGCTCGTCGCGGGTGATGCCTTCTGTGCTGATACCGCGCGACCGGAGGGTCCCGGTGATGAAATTGCCGAGATCATCCGACCCGACACGTCCCACGAGGGTGACCGAGGGATCCAACGACGCGATGCTCGCGGCGGCATTCAGGCTCTTGCCGCCCGCAGCCATTTCAAAGTTGGACCCGGTCGCGTAGCTCGCCGCGCTCCCCTCTTCGCCAACGTAGGCGATAAGATCCGCGTTCAGCGAGCCGACCACGCAGATACTGCTGGACCGCACCTAGACACCCACGACTTTCGACCAAAGAACAGATGATGAGTGCAGCGCGTCGCCCTGGGGCAGGTCCGGATGGTCGCGGACCAGCTCGCGGGCCTTGTCGATGATGGTCCCCATCCTCTTGATGTTCATTTCGCATTCCGAGACCGGGTTTTCGCGAACCGGGTCGGTGTCGAAGTAGAACGTTCCCTCGTACCCTTCCCGGAGCAGGTAGTACACAAGCTCCAGCGTTTCCGCGAAGTGGATCGACGCTACCACGAGGCCGTCATCGGCCACGCCGTGCGAATCATTGAGCTGCAGCCCGAAGAGTTTCTGCTCGCGCAGGCACATGGCGGCGGACTGGGCCGGATTCTCCCGGGCCATCAGCAGGTGGCCAAAGTCCAGGGTCACCCCGAGGTTCTGGCGGTCGCAGTCCTTAATGAGGTTCATGACGGCGCCCGTGGTGTTCAGGATGGTGCGCCCACGTGGCTCGGCCGGCTTGTATTCGATCGAGATGCGGATGTCCTGGTCGACGTCGGCGACGGCCTGCAGGCTCTCGACCATCCAGTTCCAGGACTTCATGTAGTCCATCTGCAGCGGGTATTCGTACCCGTCATGGGCCGGCCACAGCAGTACATGGTCGGAGCCGAATTCCCGGCAAAGGCTGATGGCTTCCTTCACCATTCCAACCGCTGCCTCCCGAAGGGCAGGATCGGGGTTAGTGAACCCTCCATTGGCGAACTGGGGCGCCGGCCAGCGAAGCTGGATGCCGCGAACGTCCAAACCGGCGCTGTCCAGGGCAGCCTTGATGTCCTCTACTGAGTGCTGGCCGAAGTGCTCCGGGTAGTTCAGTTCAAGTGACGTAAGGCCCTTTACGCTGCCCGCAAGGGCAATCAGGTCGATCACGGAATCTTCGCCGCTCGGGTATTTCTTACCCTTGCCCAGGGCAAAGGAATTGAGGCGGGTGGAGTACTTAATGTCGGTCATCTGTTTCGCTTTCGATCGTGAAGGCAACTTGGCCCACGGGAAACTGCGATCGAAATTCCTGACGGAACTTCGGCTCTGAAGTTGGGCTGGTGTTGAAAGTCTATGAGCTATCTGGCCCCGCAATGGAGGGGAAAATGACTATGGGCGTTAGAATCTTTCAGTGCTGAATATCCATTCAGCGGGATGCGTGGGCCGCCGTTGAGCAACGCTCAGCGGCACTAGTCGCCCAAGTCGGCCGCTGGCGAGATACGAGAGCGGCAAGGGTTGCGATTCGCACCTGCATAAATATTCAAACCCGCAACGAAAGTGACGAAATATGACGCAGACCACAGGGTCGTCTTCCTTCTTGTCGGTTAGCACGGAACAGCTTCGGCTATTCACCAAGATCGCCGTGCTCTACCACGAGGAAGGCATGTCGCAGGGCGAGATCTCCAAGCGGCTGAACCTTTCCCAGGCCCGGGTCTCGCGCTACCTAAAGAACGCTGTTGAACTCGGAATCGTGAGGACGTCTATAGTCCAGCCAGCCGGTATCTATGTGGGGCTCGAGAAGGCACTCGAGGAGAAGTACCAACTCCGCGAAGTTGTAGTGGTCGATGTAATGGACGGCGCTTCACTGGGAATGCGCTTGGGCTCGTCGGCGGCTACCTACCTCGAAACCACAATCGACGCCGACGACTACGTGGGAATCTCCTCATGGAGCACGACACTCCTGCATACCGTCGAAGCGATGCGCTCACGGCCACGAAAAATCGCCAAGGAAGTGATACAACTCATCGGAGGCGTGGGCAGCCCCCAGGCGCAACTACAGGCGACCCGTCTTGTTTCCCACCTCGCAGAGCTGACATCGGCCAAGCCCTACTACATGGGCTGTCCCGGGCTCGTCGCAAACTCACAAATCCGCGAGGCATTCCTCGGAGACCCGGCGGTGAAAGCGTCGATTGAAGCCTGGGACCGTCTGACCACATTGCTAGTCGGTATCGGGACGTTCCCGGCATCCCCGTTGTGGCAGGCCAGCGGGAACGCACTCAGCAGAGCCGAAGAAAAAGAACTTTCCCGAGCCGGCGCCGTAGGAGAGATATGTTTGCGTTTCTTCGACATCAACGGCCAACCCATGAAACCCGCAATCGAAGATCGAATGATCTCCATCGACGCCGAAGCAATGATGAGGATACCCCGCCGCATCGGCGTCGCCGGAGGCATGCGCAAACTTGACGCGATCCGAGGCGCCATCGCAGGAGGGTGGATCAATGTTCTAATAACGGATGCCGACGTGGCACGACAGCTTCTGGAGCCTCCGCAACTCTAAGTGAGCGCCGACGTTAGCCCGGGCCGATAGCAGGTATTGCGTCACAAGCTGAGCAGGAAAGACCGACCAAAGTCCCGAGGTGGGACTCGAACCAGCCGCCTCCCTGAAAATCCGCCACTCCCCCGAAAATATCACCACTCCGGCCCAGTCCGAGGCCGTTACAACCGAATCCGAAGCCCAGGGTCTGGACACTGTCCACAGCCTCTTTTTTGCCCTCTTGCTCCGTGCCGCGAAGTGCCTGGGCCTTCAGACCCGGCAAATCCCTGCCAGCTGCGCACCTTAGTTCCGCCCGCCGTCGGCAAGCTCCGGCGTCTTGGCCGGACCTCGGCCCACTGTCCCGACCGCGCACACCCAAGTCCGGGGGTAGGTCGCCAGCTGGGTATCAAACGTCTTGGTGTTGCGCCTCCTTCGGACATCTCATGGGGCGAAACATTGGCGACGTGCATGACCATGCCCCTGTAGCTCGACTTCTCGGAGGGGGTGCACTACGGGCGGACGAGGACCTTGAGGGACTCACGGTTGTCCATGGCGCGGTAGCCGTCGGGCACTTCGTCCAAACTGATGGTGCGGTCGAAGACCTTGCCGGGGTTGACGGTGCCGTCCAGGACGCCGGGCAGCAGTGTTTCGATGTAGGCGCGGACGGGGGCGGGGCCGCCAGTGAGGGTCACGTTCGGGCCAAACATGGAACCGAACCCGATCGGGGCATCCTCGTACTGCGGGACGCCCACGCGGCTGATCACGCCGCCTGGACGAACCACGCCGAGCGCCTGATCATACGCCGGCCGGTGTCCTACGCACTCGAGCACTGTGTGGGTGCCATCGCCGTCAGTGAGCTCACGGACCTTCTCGATGCCGGCCCCGCCGCGCTCGGCGACGACGTCCGTGGCGCCGTACTCCAGACCGAGGTCCGTGCGGGCCTGATGCCGGCCCATCAGGATGATCTGCTCGGCCCCAAGCTGCTTGGCTGACAGCACCGCCATCAGGCCTACCGCCCCGTCGCCAATGATCGTGACAGTGGTCCCGGCGTTGACACCAGCCTTGATGGCAGCGTGGTAGCCGGTGCCGTAAACGTCAGAAAGGGTCAGCAACGACGGCAGCAGTTCGCTGTCCTCGCCCACCGGAGCCTTTACCAGTGTGCCATCAGCGAAAGGTACGCGGACGGCCTCAGCTTGGGCGCCGCCGATCCCGCCCGAGGCCCAGAAACCGCCGTGGCGGCAGGAGGTCTGCAAGCCCTCACGGCAGAAGTCGCAGGTCCCGTCAGACCATGCGAAGGGGGCGATGACGAAGTCACCCTTCTTCAACGTGGCGACGTCCTTGCCGATCTCCTCGATCACGCCGATGAACTCGTGGCCCATTGGAGATCCCTCATGGGATTTAGGCATGCTGTGGTACGGGTGCAGGTCGGATCCGCAGACGCATGAACGAACGATGCGCACCAGCGCGTCGGTCGCATCCTGCAGGATGGGATCGGGCACGTTCTCCACGCGCACGTCTCCGGCACCGTACATAAAAGTTGCTCGCATCTGGCTATCTCTCTTTCAGTTCTTGATGGAAAAAGACTCAGGTCAGGTCCGTCGAGCCGACGTGAAACGCCACCTCGACTTCTTGGCTCGTGTGGATGGCATCCGGTGATTAGCGGCCGTTGTACTCGTCATCGGTGATGTGCTCGCCCCAAGTGGTGGTCTTGGACGGGTCTTCACCGTTTTGGAGCATGGCAATATGTTCCATATAACAGCCGGGGGCGGCGGCGTGCCAATGCTCCTCACCGGGCGGGGTGTAGATCGTCTGGCCGGGGTGGACCTCGATGATTCTTCCGTCCCGGGTACCGAAGCGGCCGACGCCTTGGGTGACGCGCAGATACTGGCCGTGCTCATGGGAGTGCCAGGCGGTACGTGCTCCGGGCGCGAAGCGGACGGTTGCGACGACCATGGTCTGGTCGCTCTCATGGGGAAGAGCGATCGGATCCAGCCACACGTCACCGGCGAACTGGGCCGGCGGGTTCTTTGTGGTCGGCACGGTGGGTTCAATATTCATGGTCGTCCTTACTTGTCGTCGGTGAAGAGTTGCTTGGCGACGCCCATCGCGGACATGCCCCTTGGCCAGCCGGCGTAGAACGTGACGTGGGTGATGGCTTCTATGAGCTCTTCCTGCGTTACGCCGTTGTCGATGGCGCGGCCGATGTGGAAACCCAGCTGGTCCGTGTTCCCGCCGGCGGTGAGCACAGCCACGGTGATGAGGCTGCGATCCCGCGCGCTCAGTTCGGGGTTGCATAGTCGCCACCGGATCGGAACCGCCTTTCCGCGCCTGCAATACCGACAGGTGGGATCGGTACTCGTCTGCGGCGCGGCCGCGGACTTCTGCCCCGGTCCGGAGTTCGTCGGCGAGTCCGTCGACTGCGGAGACGGAGGCAGAAGCGATGGCCAGTTCGGCCAGGCGGAGTTCTTCCTCCTCGGGCTCCTCCGGAAGCCGGGCCCACCGGGCTGCCGTCGGCAGTAGGGGGCCCTGGATCAGCATGATCACGCCTGCGCTGATGAAGATGATGTCGTCACGCCCGGGAAGTGGGGTACGCCCAGGAGTACGACGGTTTCCGGGCCTTCCATGGCATTTCCTTTCGATTCTGTGTGGTCTGTTGCTGTGTCGGAAGGCTGGGCAGCCGGTGTCCGGGGGGTTACCAGGTTGATGCGACGGTGCCTGTGATGACCCAGTCGTCCCCGTGCGGCTCGAACAAGGAGTGCAACGTCAGGCGCCAAGTGGCTCTGGATCCCCAGATAGTGGCGTCGGTACGTGTGCGGGCGGTCAGCGCGGTCACGGTGCCTTCCGTGCTGAGGGTGGCCTCGACCGTTTCTATCCGGTGGTACCGCATCTGGCCGGATTCGATAGCCTCGAGCCATTCCGCCATTGACTGCACGTATCCGGTCATGTGCGTCAGGGTGAAGTCCTCCGAAAGGATGCCGTCCAGCTCCGCAACGTCCCCGGCCACCATCGCCTCGAACATGGCCTCATGGAGGCTTCAATCTCCTCGGCGGTCACGGTTGGTTCCGTCGGCGTGCCTGCGGCATTAGTTCGTGGGCGCCGTAGCTGTTGTCGTCAGGGTTGACGGTCACTCCGGGTGCGACGAGCTTGTCGATGCGGTCCAGCACGTCGGCGGACAGAGTGATGTCGGCCGCGGGCAGGTAGGACTCCAGCTGCTCCATGGTGCGCGGTCCGACGATCGCGGAAGTGACGCCGGGATGATTGATCACGAACGCTATCGCTAGCTCGATGAGGCTCATGCCGGCCTGTTCGGCGAGCCGGGCGAGTTCCTCGACGATGTCGAGCTTGCGCTGGTTCGCCGGGCTCGTCATGTCGAACCGGGCGTTGGGACGCGCGGACGAGGTAGGTGCGGAGGCTGAGTCTTTGCGCCAGCGTCCAGAGAGCCAGCCGCCGCTGAGCGGGCTGTAGGTCAGGGTGCCCATGCCGTGGCGCTGCACTGTCGGGAGGATGTCCTCTTCGATGCCGCGGACGAGAATCGAGTAGGGCGGCTCCTCGGTAACGAACCGCTGCAGGTTGCGTTCACGCGATGCCCACTGGGCCTCCACGATCTGGGATCCGGAGTACGACGACGAACCGATGTACCGTACCTTGCCCTGGCGGACGAGGTCGGTGAGCGCGCCGAGGGTCTCCTCCACGTCCGTGTCGGGGCTGGGCCGGTGGACCTGGTACAGGTCGATGTAGTCGGTGTTCAGGCGGCGGAGGGAGTTTTCGACTTCGCGGATGATCCAGCGGCGGGATCCTCCGCGCTGGTTCGGGTCCTCGCTCATGGGCATGAAGAACTTGGTGGCGAGGAACACGTCGTCTCGCCGGCCTTCCAGTGCCTGACCGACAATTTCCTCGGATGCACCGCCTGAGTAGACGTCGGCGGTGTCGATGAAGTTGATCCCGGCGTCGAGGGCGCGGTGGATGATGCGGGTGGAGTCGGCGGTGTCGTTGTTGCCCCAGGGGCCGAACATCATCGCGCCGAGGCATAAGGTACTGACCTGCACGCCGGTGCGGCCAAGTGGGCGGTATTCCATGCTGGTTCCTTCTTTCTTAGGCTTCGGGGATGACCATGGCGAAGCGCTCTTCGCGGGCTTGGTCGGGGTCCGGTCCGTTGCGCACGCCGGTGTCGAGCGCGTCGATGGTGGCGAGTTCGTCGGCGCTGAGTCCGAAGTCGAAGACGTCGAAGTTTTCGGCGATGCGTGCCGGGTTGGTTGATTTCGGGATGGCTGAGCGGCCCTGCTGCAGGTGCCAGCGGAGCATGACCTGGGCAGGGGTCTTGCCGTGCGCTTCCCCGATGGCGGCGATCGCGGGGTCTTCCATCACGTTCCGGCGGTCCTCGCCCCACCCGGGGTAGAAGGTGATGCCGCCGATCGGGGACCAGGCCTGGGTAAGGATGCCGTGCTGCGCGTCGGCTGTCTGGACGTCGGGCTGGGTGAAGTAGGGGTGCAGCTCGATCTGGTTGACCGCCGGGATGATGTAAGTCTCTGCGAGCAGCTGCTTCAGGTGGTGGGGCATGAAGTTGCTGACGCCGATCGCCCGCACGCGCCCGTCGGCGAGCAGGGTCTCCAGCGCCTTGTATGCGGCGATGGTTTTTTCGAACCGGTCGGGGGCAGGCTGGTGCAGGATGAGCAGGTCCAGGTAGTCGACGCCCAGCTTGCCGGCAGCTTTATCCCAGGCGTGCAGCGTCTGGTCGTAGCCGTAGTCGCTGACCCAGACCTTGGTCTCAATGAAGGCGTCGGAACGGTCGATGCCGGAACGGCGGATACCTTCCCCGACCTCCCGTTCGTTGCCGTAGGCGGCGGCGGTGTCGATGTGCCGATAGCCGGCAGCAAGCGCGGCCTCGACCGCCGCCGTCGTCTGCTCCGGGGTGCTTTGGAAGACGCCCAGCCCGAGGGCGGGCATCGTGACGCCGTTGTTCAGTGAAAGTTCCATGTCCATGCCTTTCAACGTATTCAGATGAGGGAGATTAAGGGAGGGCACGTTACTACCCCCCTCTTTCGGCGGGTGTGGCGCCCTGCGAGGGTGCCACCCCGCCGCGTCATGATCTGCCGGTTAGTGGTCGCGGTCGTCCGGTCGGTGGCGGGGCCGAGACCGAAACTCAGGCCCATACAGCCGAGGACAATGGCTGATGTCTCGATGCCGTTGCCGAGCTTGCGTGTTTCTTCCTTTGTCTTATTGAGCGCTTGGGTTGAGGGGAAGATTGGTCCGTAGCCGGCTACCGAGCAGTTTCACCGTGCGGACTCGGGCTGCGGGGTACGCCCCGGCAGCGTCGCGGTTCGCCGTGCCGCGACGTCTGCGGGCAGGATGAGGGCCGCGGTGACGCCCAGGGCGAGGAGCAGCAGGACGCTGCCTGTCGTGAGTGCGGCGCTGACCTCGGCGGCCAGGTGCGCTGCGGCAGAACCCGTGGCCGGGACGGTGGCTGCGGCGGCCACGGCGATGCCGAGGCCGAGGCAGGTGCCGATCTGGTGGAAGGTGTTCACGAGGCCCGATGCTGCCCCGGCGTCGGAGGGCGGGGCGCCGATGATGCCGAAGGAGGTCAGTGGCGCGAATGCGAGGCCCTGGCCGGCGCCGATGAGAATCATAGGCAAAGCCACCCCGGTCAGGTATGCGGAGTCGACTCCGACGCGGCTGAGCCAGAACATCCCGGCAAGAGTGATCAGGATGCCTGCCACGAGCGGAATGGAACCCGGCATCCGCCCCGTCAGCCGGGGGATGCTCATCGCGACCACGAAGTTGACCGCCGTCATTGGGAGGAAGCCGATGCCGGCCTGCAGCGGGTCAAAGCCCAGTACTTCCTGCATGAACTGGGTGGTGAAGAAGAAGAACCCGATCATCGCGCCCAGGTACAGGAAGCGCGCCACATAAGCGCCTGTGCGACGGCGGCTCGCAAACAGCCGCAGCGGCATGATCGGCTGGGCCGCCCGGCGCTCAGTCAGTACGAACACGCCCAGGAGCACGACACCGGCGCTGACGGCTGTGAGCGTAACAGGCGAGCTCCATCCCGCATCGATGGTGTTGATGATGCCGAATACGAGACCGCCCACTCCCAGGGTGGCGCTGAGCGCACCGAGTAGGTCGAAGCGGCCGCGGGCCCGGCCGGTTTCCGGGATGAAGCGTGGGGCGAGTGCGATCATCGCGACGCCGATGGGGACATTCACGAAGAACCCGGCCCGCCAGGAGGTCCAATGGGCCAATGCACCGCCCATGACCAGGCCGAGGCTGGCGCCAATCCCTGCGGTTGCGCCATACAGGGTCACCGCCCGGGTGCGCTCACGGCCCTCCGGGAAACTCGCCGTGAGTAAGGATAGCGAAGCGGGCGCGACGATCGAAGCCCCAATACCCTGCACGGCGCGGCCGGCGATCGCCCACCACCCTGCCGGTGCCAGGCCGATCAGCAGTGATGCGATTGAGAACACCACCAGCCCGAACACGAAAACCCGCCGGCGTCCGAGCAGATCGCCGGCACGGGCGCCTAGGAGCAGCAGGCCGCCGAAGACCAGCGTGTACGCATCTTGGACCCAGGAGAGCTCACCGGTACTCAGCTGCAGGTCTTCCTGCAGGCTCGGCAGGGCAGTGAAGATGACCGAATTGTCCAGCAGGATCATGAAGTAGCTGACGAGGATAATCGCCAGGATCGCTGCCGGGTGGGAAGCCGTTGTGGGTGCAGGTTTCATGCCTTCAATGCAACCGTGGTTCCTTACGCTCCGGGAGTCACGGCTGTTCCGGGTAACGCCAGTGCCTCCCTCGCTCCCGACGCCGCGCGTAGCGTGGATGCCATGACACACAGTGACGACGTGCGGAAATTCTTGACCTCCCGCCGGGCAAGGATCACCCCCGAGGAGGCCGGTCTGCCGGCCTACGGCGGAAACCGGCGCGTCACCGGGCTGCGCCGCGAGGAAGTCGCCATGCTCGCCGGGATGAGCATCGATTACTACATACGCCTTGAGCGCGGAAACCTCTCCGGCGCCTCCGACAGCGTCCTCGAAGCACTCGGACGGGCCTTGAAGCTTGACGACGCCGAAACGGCCCACCTTTTTGACCTCGCCCGCGCCGCCATCGCTTCCCCCCGGGTGCGGCGCAAGCGCATCCCGCAAACAGTGCGGCCGAGCGTGCAACGCGTCATTGATGCGATCGCGACGGCCCCGGCCTGGGTCCGCAACGACCGCGGCGATGTCCTCGCCGCCAACGAACTCGGCCATGCGCTCTATCTGGACATGATGGCAGAAGCAACCACCCCGCCTAACAGCGCACGCTTCACCTTCCTGAACCCAAAAGCGCGGGAATTCTTCACAGACTGGGAACGTGCAGCAGACGACGTCGTCGCGGTCCTGCGCTCCGCGGCCGGGAAAAACCCCTACGACAAGGACCTCACGGACCTGATCGGTGAACTCTCAACCCGCAGCGAGGAGTTCCGCATCCGGTGGGCGCGGCACGACGTGAAGCACCACCGCACCGGCCGCAAGCGGCTCCACCACCCGATCGTGGGCGATATGGACCTCAGCTTCGAAGCACTGGAACTTCCCGCGGACCCCGGACTGCGCATCAACGTCTACACCGCAGATCCCGGGACACCTTCAGAGGACGCCCTGAAAGTCCTCGCCAGCTGGGTCGCCACCCAGCGCGACACCACAGAGATACCTCTCAAGGAGAAGAAATGAACCCCCGTCCCTCCACCGTGCTCATCGTGGGTGCCACCGGCAGCATCGGACGCCCTGCGGCAGCGGAAGCTCTGCGGCAGGGCCACGCCGTCCGGGCGCTCGTGCGCGACCAGACCCGCGCCGCCCGCGTCCTTCCCGATAGCGTGGACCTTGTGATCGGCGACCTGAACCGTCCTGAAACTCTCGGTCCAGCCCTCGACGGGGTCGGGGCGATCGTGTTCACCCACGGGTCCACCACAACAGAACGCGACGTGCGGGATAACGACTACGCCGGCGTCGCGAACGTCCTCAAGACGCTGGACGGCAGTCGCCCGGTCCACATCGCCCTCATGACGGCTATCGGCACCACCCGGCCCGGCGTCGCCTACGCCCAGTGGAAGCTGCGCAGTGAGCGGCTTGTCCGTGCCAGCGGCAACCCGTACACGATCGTGCGGCCCGGCTGGTTCGACAACAACCTGCCCGACCAGCGGAAGATCGTCATGCTTCAGGCGACAAACGACAGTCCGGCTCACCCAAAGACGGCGTTATCGCCCGGGACCAAATCGCCCGCGTCCTCATCGACAGCCTTCATATCGGTGCCGCCAACCACAAAACCTTCGAGCTCATCGCCGACCATGGACCCGAACAAGACCACCTCACCACCGTCTTCGCCTCACTCACGCCGGACTCAAGCGAATCCCTCGACGCTGCCGAAGACACTACCGACCTCCCCCTCGACAAAGAGCCCGAAACCTTCCGTCGCGACCTCGCAACCATCGCAACAGCAAGGCCCTAAAACCGACTGATAACGACGTGTCTGGGACTGTCTGAATAACGGTGGATCCGTGGTTGGCCTGACACGCCGGGCGTTGCCTGGCGGGGAGGACCGATCATGAGCGACACCATGGATCCCATGG
>NZ_PJMC01000031.1 GCF_002892795.1 Arthrobacter sp. AFG20
GCAGGTCTGGCCGGTGTTGATGAAGGCGCCCCAGAAGAGTCCTTCGGCGATGGCTTTGGGGTCGGCGTCGGGCAGGACGATGCCGGCGTCGTTGCCGCCAAGTTCGAGGGTGAGGCGTTTGACGGTGTCGGCGGAGGATCTGATGATGGCGCGGCCGGCGGCGGTGGAGCCGGTGAACATGATCTTTCCGATGGCGGGGTGTTCGGCGAGGCGGGCGCCGACTTCGCGGTCGCCGGAGATGACGGTCAGGACGCCGTCGGGGAGTTCCTCGTTGAGGACCTTGATCAGGGCGAGGACGGAGAGCGGGGTCATCTTGGAGGGTTTGACGACGGCGGTGTTGCCCATCCGCAGGGCGGGGGCGATCTGCCAGATGGTGATCATCATGGGCCAGTTCCAGGGGCCGATCGCGCCGACGACGCCGATGGGCTTGTAGTGCAGTTCGGCGTAGGTTTCGCCGTCGTCGACGACCACTTCGGGTTTGAGTTCGGTGGTGGCGGTGTTGCGGAGCCAGGCGGCGCAGGCGCCGACCTCGAAGCGGGCGTTGGGGCCGTTGAGGGGTTTGCCCTGTTCGCGGCAGAGCAGTTGGGCGAGTTCCTCAGCGGAGCGTTCGACGGCGTCGGCGGCCTTGAGCAGCGCGGCGGACCTTGCGTCGTGGCCCAGCGCAGCCCACGCCGGCTGGGCGGCGACGGCCGCCGCCACCGCGGTCTCGAGGTCTTCAACGGTGTGAACCGGGGCCTCGCCGACAACGCCGCCGGTGGCGGGGTCAAAGATGGTCCGGGTCTCGCCGGAGCCGGGGGTGATGGACGCGAGGAGGGCATCGTAGGTTTCCAAGAGGTACTCCACTTCGAGTAGGAATGTGCGCTCAGCCGGTCGGCGAGGCGGGCATACCTAAGTGTTGTCCGCGCGCGGCGCCGCTGGCTTGTCTTTGGGTGCAGGACCCTTGACTGGGGGCGAACTGACTGGTGGTCAGACGTTGGCGTGCTCCGCGGCTGCCTCGGCCGAAGCCTGGCGCCGGTCGAAGATGGTGGCGCCGACCTCCTGTTCGGCCTGGTTGTTGATGCCCAGGTCGATGCCTTTGCGTTCCCGAATCATCAGGACCGCGGCCGTTGAAACGAGGGCCACGATGAGCAGGTAAACGGACACCGAAGCCGTTGTTCCGGTGGCCTGGACCAGGGCGGTGGCGATCATCGGAGCGAAGGCGCCGCCGATGATGGCACCGAGCGCGTAGGAGATCGCGACGCCGGAGAACCTGATGGACGCGGGGAACAGCTCGCTGTAGAGGGCTGCCTGCGGGCCGTAGGTGAGTCCGAGCCCTACCGTGAACAGTGCGAGGCCGAGGAACAGCGCCCAGATGTTTCCGGTGTTCACGAGCCAGAACAGCGGGAACACAGTCAGGATGAGGCAGCCGTAGCCGATGAGGTACGTCTTCTTGCGGCCAATGCTGTCCGCCATGTAGCCGGAGATCAGCGTGAACAAGAACCACAGGGCAGCGGAGCCGGTCACTGCGAGGAGCACTTCCGTGCGGTCCATGGCCAGTCCGGCGGGATTGGCGGCATAGCTCAGGATGTAGCCGCCGGTGGTCATATAGCCCGCGGCGTTGTTGCCCGCGAAGACCAGGGCCGCGATGATGACCAGCAGCCAGTGCTTCCTGAACAGTTCGACGATCGGGACGCGGGTTTGCTGCTTTTTCTGTGCGATCTCCTCGAAAACCGGGCTTTCCTCCACGCTGCGGCGGACCATGAAGCCCACCACAATCAGGACGAAGCTGAGCAGGAACGGAATGCGCCAGCCCCACTGCACAAAGGCTGCACCGGGGGAGACCACGCCGGACATCAGGGCCAGGACTCCGGAGGCGAGCAGCATGCCCAGGGGAACGCCCAACTGGGGGAAGGCACCGAACAGTCCCCGCTTGCCGCGGGGTGCATGCTCGACCGCCATCAGGACGGCGCCGCCCCATTCGCCGCCGGCCGAAATGCCCTGCAGGATGCGCAGGAGCAGCAGCAGGATGGGCGCCACAATACCCGCCGTCTCGAAGGTCGGCAGCACGCCGATGAGGGTCGTGGCTGCCCCCATCATGATCAGCGTGATGACGAGCATGGCGCGGCGGCCCAGGCGGTCCCCGAAGTGTCCGGCCAGGAAGGCACCCAGTGGACGGAACAGGAAGCTGAGTCCCACCGAGGCGAAGGAAATCAGGATGCCGATGTCGTTGCCGGCGGGTTCGAAGAACAGTTTCGCGAAGACCAGGCCCGCGGCGTTGGCGTAGATGAAGAAGTCGTACCACTCGACGGTGGTTCCAATGATGGTGGCAAACGCTACGCGGCGGTTATCCCTTGCCGAGCTGCGCTGCCCGTGCTGGACAGTACTCAATGTTTTTCCTTGCTGTGGGGACACGTCGCTGTGTCAGTTGGCATAGGGGTCGGCGATGCCGATGTATTGGGTGGTGGTGTATTCGGCGATGCCTTCGGAGCCGCCTTCGCGGCCGAGTCCGGACTGCTTGACGCCGCCGAAGGGTGCCGCGGCGTTGGAGATGACGCCGGCGTTGAAGCCGACCATGCCGAATTCGATCTGTTCGGCAACGCGCAGCAGTCGGTTGAAGTCGCGGCTGTAGAGGTAGGACGCCAGGCCGTATTCGCTGGCGTTGGCGAGCCGGATGGCGTCCTCCTCGGTGGTGAAGGTGGTCACCGGGGCGACGGGGCCGAAGATTTCCTGGCCGAGGATCGCCGCGTCGTTCGGGACATTGCCCAGGACGGTGGGCTGGTAAAAGTAGCCGGGTCCGTCCACGGGTGAGCCGCCGGTGAGGGCGGTGGCGCCGGCGTCGACGGCGGCACTCACCAGTGCGTGCACGTCGTCGCGGGCGCCGGCGTCGATGAGGGGACCGACCTGGGTGGCGGGGTCGGTGCCGCGGCCGGTGGTCAGGGCGCCCATGGCGGCGGCGAACTTGGCGGTGAATTCGGCGGCGACGGTTTCCTGGACGAGGAACCGGTTGGCGGCGGTGCAGGCCTCGCCCATGTTCCGCATCTTGGCGGCCATGGCTCCTTCGACGGCCTTGTCGAGGTCGGCGTCCTCGAACACGATGAACGGTGCGTTTCCGCCCAGTTCCATCGAGGTCCGCAGCACGTTCCGGGCGGCATCGGCCATGAGGCGTTTGCCGACGGGGGTGGAGCCGGTGAAGGAGACTTTCCGCAGCCGCGGGTCGGCGAGCAGCGGCCCGGAAATCCCGGAGGCGGACGAGGAGGCGACGACGTTGAGGACGCCGGCGGGCAGGCCGGCGTCGAGCATGGTCTGTGCGAACAGTTGCGCGCTGAGCGGGGTGAGTTTCGCGGGTTTGAGGACCATGGTGCAGCCGGCGGCGACGGCCGGCGCCACTTTGCGGGTGGCCATGGCCAGGGGGAAGTTCCAGGGGGTGATGAGCAGGCACGGGCCGACGGGCTTGTGCTGGACGAGGATCTTGTTCTTGCCCTCGGGGGTGGTGAGGTAGCGGCCGTAGTCGCGAACGGTTTCTTCGGAGAACCAGCGCAGGAACTCCGCCCCGTAGGTGACTTCGCCGCGGGCCTCGGCCAGCGGTTTGCCCATTTCCAGGGTCATGAGCAGGGCGAAGTCCTCGGCGCGTTCGGTGACCAGGTCGAAGGCACGGCGCAGGATCTCGGCCCGCACCCGGGGTGCGGTCCGGGCCCAGGACGCCTGGGCCGCATCCGCTGCGTCGAGCGCGGCGAGTGCGTCCTCGCTGGTGGCCGAGGCGAGGGTGGCAAGCACCTCCCCGGTGGCGGGGTCGTGCACGTCAAACGTGCCGCCGTCGGACGCGTCCCGCCATTGGCCGTTGATGAGCAGGCCGGAGGGGACGGACGCAAGCAGCGCGGCCTCACGTTCGGAAGAGACGGAGGCCGGTGAGATGGCAGGGGAGAGTGCGGGCGAAGCGGTCATGCGGGGTCTCCTCAGGAGTTGGGTCAGTAGCTGGCCGGGGTTTCGCCGTCGGCAGCCCGGATGTTGGAAGCCTGGATGTACTCGGCGGCGAGGGCTTCGGAGCCGCGGGCCAGGAGGGCGACGTCGGCGCCCACCAGGATGAAGTCGGCGCCGGCCGCCAGGTAGCGGCGGGCGGTGGCGGGAGCGAAGGCGTTCACACCGGCGGGTTTGCCCGCCGCCTTGGCGGCGGCGAGGCAGTGTTCGACGGCGGCGCGCACCTCGGGGTGTTCCTGCTGTCCGAGCAGCCCCATCGAGGCGGCGAGGTCGGAGGGCCCCACGAAGATGGCGTCCACGCCGTCGACCTTCAGGATGTCGTCCACGGCTTCCACCGCCGCGGTCGATTCAATCTGGACGGTGACGCTGACGGTGTCCGCGGCGCGGGCGAGGTAGTCCGGGACGCGGTTCCAGCGGGCGGCGCGGGCCAGCGCGGAACCGACTCCCCGGACCCCGTGCGGCGGGTAGCGGGTGGCGGCCACGGCTGCCTCCGCCTCGGCCACGGAGTTGACCATGGGGACCAGCAGGTTCTGCACTCCGAGGTCCAGGTACTGCTTGATCAGTACGGTGTCGTTCACCGGCGGCCGGACCAGGGTGTGGACCGGGTAGCCGTGGATGGCCTGGAGCTGGGCGAGGATGGATTCGAGCCCGTTGGGGCTGTGTTCGGCGTCCACCAGGAGCCAGTCCAGGCCGGATCCGGCGCAGAGTTCGGCGATCAGCGGGCTGCCGGAGCAGACCCACATTCCGGCCAGCGGCCGGTCAGCCTCCGCTAAAGCCTTCCGGAACGTGTCTTCTACGCGAAGCGGCATGTGACGCTCCCGAGGGGTCCGTAGTCGGCGTGGACGGTGTCGCCCTTGTACACCCACAGTGGCCGGGTGAAGGAGCCGGCCAGGATAATGTCGCCGGCTTTCATGGCGTCCCCGTGCGCGGCGATCTTGTTGGCCAGCCAGTGCACGCCGTTGGCCGGGTGGTCCAGGACGCCCGCGGCCACGCCGGTTTCCTCCACGGTCTGGTTCTTGTAGAGGATCGCGGAGACCCATCGGAGGTCGACGGCGTCCGGCTTCACCGGGCGGCCGCCCACCACCATGGCGCCCATGGCGGCGTTGTCGGAGATGGTGTCCACGATGGTCCGGCCCTCCATCTCGATCCTTGAATCGAGGATTTCGAGGGCCGGGACCACGTAGTCGGTGGCGTTCAGGACGTCGAAGATGGTGCAGCCGGGGCCCTTGAGCCCGTCCTTCAGGACGAACGCCAGCTCCACCTCCACCCGCGGATGGGTGTACTTGTCCCACTCCACCGAGCAGCCGGTTTCGAGCACCATGTCATCGAAGATGGCACCGTAGTCCGGTTCGGTGATGCCGGTGGCGGCCTGCATTGCCTTGGACGTGAGGCCGATCTTGCGCCCCACCAGGGTGCGGCCGGCGTCCTCGTTGCGGCGCCGCCACAGCTGCTGCACCGCGTAGGAGTCCTCCACCGTCATGCCCGGGTACCGGGCAGTCAGGCGGGGCACAGGGGTGCGGGTCCGGCCGGCTTCCACCAGCTCATCCGCAATGGCCTCGATCGTCTTCGCGTCCAGCATCGGTTAGACCTGGGCTCCCAGCTTGAAGCCCACTGCGTCGGTGCCTGCGGCAGAAGACGTCTCGTCCTTACGGGTGTAGGAGAAGCCGTCGGCGCCCACGGTCACGGCCATTTCGGAAGCGTCGGTGCGCTCGATGACCGGCTGCGGGTTGCCGTCCAGGTCCAGGACCAGGGAGGCCTCGGTGTACCAGGACGGGACCACGGGGTTGCCCCACCAGTCGCGGCGCTGGTTGTCGTGGACGTCCCAGGTGACGGTGGGGTTGTCCGGGTCGCCGGTGTAGTAGTCCTGGGTGTAGATCTCGATGCGGTGGCCGTCCGGGTCCAGGATGTAGAGGTAGAAGGCGTTGGACACGCCGTGCCGGCCGGGGCCGCGTTCGATCCGGTCGCTGATGCGCAGGGCGCCCATCTTGTCGCAGATCTGGATGATGTTGTGCTTCTCGTGGGTGGCGAACGCGACGTGGTGCATGCGCGGGCCGTTTCCGCCGGTGAGGGCGGTGTCGTGGACGGTCTGCTTGCGGTGCATCCACGCGGCGTAGGTGACTCCGTTGGAGTCCTTGATGTCTTCGGAGACGCGGAAGCCGAGGTCCTCCAGGTAGGCGCGGCCGCGGGGGACGTCCGGGGTGACCTGGTTGAAGTGGTCCAGGCGCACCAGTTCACCGGCGGAGTAGAGGTCGTAGCGCTGGGTGAGGCGCTCCACGTGCTCGGTCTCGTAGAAGAACTCGTAGGGGAAGCCCAGCGGGTCCTCGACGCGGACGGAGTCGCCGATGCCCTTGGTGAAGCCGTTCTTGCGGCGCTCGGTGCGGCAGCCCAGTTCCTTGTAGTAGGCCTCTGCGGCGTCCACCTCGGCGGGGGACTTTACCCGGTAGGCGAAGGCTGCCACGGCGGCGACGGGGCCCTGGCGCAGGACCAGGTTGTGGTGGATGAACTCCTCCAGGGAGCGGAGGTAGATGGTGTTCTCGTCCTCCTCGGTGACGTGCAGGCCGAGGACGTCGACGTAGAACTCGCGGGACTTGGCGAGGTCCGTGACCACGATTTCCATGTAGGCGCAGCGCACGATGTCCGGCGCCGGAACGGTGGGGGTGGGAACGAAGTTGGTCATGATGTTCTCTCTTCTTTGAAAGGGGGTTCGGGAAAGTACGACGGCGGGTGGCCGGGTTGGGTGCCTAGGCGCCGAACTTCGGGGTGTGAACGGTGCCGAGGGTGATGTGCACGGCCTGCTGGTCGGTGTAGAAATCGATGGAGCGGTAGCCGCCCTCGTGGCCCAGGCCGGAGGCCTTGACGCCGCCGAACGGGGTGCGGAGGTCGCGGACGTTGTGGCTGTTGAGCCAGACCATGCCAGCCTCGACGTTCTGCGAGAAGTTGTGGGCCCGGGTCAGGTTCTGGGTCCAGATGTAGGCCGCCAGGCCGTACTTGGTGTTGTTGGCCAGGGCGAGGGCCTCGTCGTCGTTCTCAAACGGGGTAATGGCGACGACGGGACCGAAGATCTCCTCCTGGAAGATCCGGGCGTCCGGGGAGACGTCGGCGAAGACGGTGGGGGCGATGTAGTTGCCCTCCGGCAGTCCTTCCGGGCGTCCGCCGCCGGCCAGCAGCCGGCCTTCGGACTTGCCGATCTCCACGTAGGAGGCCACCTTCTTGTAGTGCTCCGGGTGCACCAGGGCGCCCACCTGCGTCTTGGGATCGTGCGGGTCGCCGACGACGATGTTCTTGGCGCGGGCGGCGTACTTCTCGCAGAACTCGTCGTAGATGGCGCGTTCCACCAGGATGCGGGAGCCGGCGGTGCAGCGTTCGCCGTTGAGGGAGAAGACACCGAACAGGGCGGAGTCGATCGCGGCGTCCAGGTCGGCGTCGGCGAACACAACGCAGGGCGACTTGCCGCCGAGCTCCATGGAGAGGCCCTTGAGGTTCGCTGCGGCGTTGCGGAAGATGGTCTGGCCCGTGGTGGTCTCGCCGGTGAAGGAGATCAGCGGGACGTCCGGGTGCTTGACCAGGGCGTCGCCGGCTTCCTCGCCGAGGCCGTTGACCAGGTTGAAGACGCCGTCCGGCAGTCCGGCTTCCTTGAAGATGGTGGCCCAGAGCGAGGCGGACAGCGGGGTGAATTCAGCCGGCTTGAGGACCACGGTGTTGCCGGTGGCCAAGGCCGGGGCGAGCTTCCAGGACTCCAGCATGAACGGGGTGTTCCACGGCGTGATGAGGCCGGCGACGCCGATCGGCTTGCGGTTCACGTAGTTGATCTGCGAGCCGGGGACCTTCATGGCGTCGTCGAACTGGGCCACGATCAGGTCCGCGAAGAACCGGAAGTTCTCGGCCGCGCGCAGGGCCTGGCCTTTGGCCTGGGTGATGGGCAGGCCGGTGTCGAACGTTTCCAGCTCGGCGAGGCGGGCTTCCTGGGCTTCGACGGCGTCGGCGATCCGGTTCAGGACTTTGGCGCGCTCACGGGGCTTCATCCTGGGCCACGGGCCGCTGGTGAACGCCTCGCGGGCGGCGGCGACGGCGAGGTCAATGTCTTCCTTCTGGCCCGCCGCGGCGGTGGCGTAGTTCTGGTTGGAGACAGGGTCCAGGACGTCGAAAGTCTTGCCTCCCACGGAATCAACAAACTTGCCGTTGATGAAGTGCTGGATATGGGTGGGAAGGTTCTCGGGAACGTAGTGCTTTGCTGCTGTTTCTACAGGGGTCGTCATCGTTGGTTTTCCTTACTGTCTAGAGCAACGCGGGGTCAGTTACGGCCCAATCTGGGGCCGTTATTGGGCGCTAAGTGACCCCGCGTTGGTTTGGGAGAGGTACGCGTCAAGGGTGGCGCTGCGGTGCAGTCGTGCGGCTTTTTCGATGGTGTCTGCGTCGGCGCCGGTTTCAATGAGCCTCAGCAGGGCCTCATGTTCGTCCACGGACTCGTGGGCCCGGCCGGGAACAAAGCGGAACGTTGAGGACCGCAGTGATGCCAGCCGGTTCCAGCCGCGGTGGACCAGATCCAGGATGTGCGGGTTGGGGCAGTGCTCGAACAGGACGCTGTGGAAGTCCTGGTTGAGTCGGGTGAAACGGACGGGGTCGAAGTGCTTCAGGCACTCGCGCATCTCGGCGTTCACGGCGCGGGCCCGGGCGATGTCCGCTTCGCCGACCAGCGGCGCGGACAATGCCGTGGCCGCACCCTCCACGATGCTCAGCGTCTGCATCGTGTAGAGGTACTCGGTGGGATCGATGCCCGCCACGGTGGCCCCGACGTTGCGTTCGAACTTCACCAGGCCTTCGGCCTCGAGCCGGCGGATCGCTTCCCGCACCGGGACCACGCTGAAGCCGAGGTCCTTGGCGATGGCGGCCAGGACCAGACGGTAGCCGGGGGTGTAGGTACCTTCCACGATCCGTGCCTTGATGGCCTGGTAGGCCTGCTCGGACTTGCTGCCGGCGGTGATCTCAGTAATGCCCTCGGCAGCGGAGGCGGTGGCCGTTTCAGTCACTGGCTTTGCCTGCTTCCCATTCTTCATACCTACTGCGCCATTCAGCGTTCAGCGGGTAGAGCCCGTCCACGCTGTGACCCTGCTCCACCATTTCGGCGATGAAGACCTCTTCGCGTTCCTGGGCGACGGAGTCGTCGGCGACTTCCTCGGCGATGGCCGGCGGGATCACCAGGATGCCGTCGGAGTCAGCCACGATGATGTCGCCGGGCTGCACGGTGGTGCCGCCGCAGGCGATGGTGATGTCCGTGTCCCAGGGGATGTGGCGGCGGCCCAGCACGGCGGGGTGCGGGTTGGAGTAGTAGGTGGGCAGCTCCATCGCGGCCACGGCAGAGAAGTCGCGGACCCCGCCGTCGGTGATGATGGCTGCAGCGCCGCGGACCTGGGCGCGCAGGGCGAGGATGTCGCCGATGGTTCCGGTACCCTTCTCCCCGCGGGCCTCCATGACCAGGATTTCGCCCTCGTTGACGGAGTCGATGGCGCGTTTCTGGGCATTGAAGCCGCCGCCGTGCGTCTTGAAGAGGTCCTCGCGGTTGGGCACGTAGCGCAGGGTCCGGGCCAGGCCCACCACCTTGCGGTCCGGGCGGGTGGCGGTGAGGCCGTCGATGCTGACGTTGTTCAGGCCGCGCTTGCGCAGCTGGGAGGACAGCGTGGCCGTGCAGACGCTCTCCAGCTTGGCTTTCAGCTCCGGGCTCAGAGCAGATTCTGTGGCCGGAAGACCTGCCGCTTCCCGCGAGCCGTACGCCTCTTCGCGCTGCAGGTCATCGGCGTTGGGCAGGGCACCAAAGTCAGCGAACGCCGTCGTGCCTTCCTTAACAGCGGTGGTGAGACGGCCGGTGCTCACCCCGCCGTCAACACTGCTGACCTCCACCTCCAGCACGTCGCCGGGCACGGCGACGGAGGCGCCGGCGGGGGTGCCGGTGAGGATGATGTCCCCCTCCTCAAGGGTGAGCAACTGGGACAGGTCCGCGACGAGCCGGGCGAACGGGAAGAGCAGGTCCTCGGTGGTGTCGTCCTGGACCAGTTCGCCGTTGTGCCAGGTGCGGATGCGCAGTTTGGCGGGGTCGACGGCGTCTGCCGGAATCAGCGCCGGTCCCACCGGGGTGAAGCCGTCGCCGCCCTTGGACCGGAGGTTGGAGCCCTTGTCCGCGTAGCGGAGGTCGTAGACGCCGAGGTCGTTGCTGGCCGTCACTGCCGCGACGTGGCTCCAGGCGTCTTCGACGTCGACGCGCCGGGCCGCCTTGCCGATGATGATGGCGATCTCCCCCTCGTAGCCGAGGAGTTCGCAGCCGGCCGGGCGTTCGACGGCGGTGCCGGTGAGGGACAGCGACGTCGACGGCTTCAGGAAGTAGGAGGGCTGCGCCGGGGTGCGGCCGCGCTGGGCTGCACGGCTGGGGTAGTTGATGTGGACCGCGATCACCTTGCGTGCTGCTGCCAGGGTGTCGTCGTTGACCTGCTCCAAAGCGTTCTCCTCATCAGGTACGAAATCGTATACGAAACATATTGAACCGTCCGCGCGGGTTCGTCAACCCCTGATTTCAGGGAAGGGGACGCCGCTTGTAACGCAGGTCATATGTGACGTACAGTACTGAAGCATAACCACAATTTCTATTATCGAACCATCTGTTCCGATATAGAACACATGATTTGGCGAAAGCCAGCCACACAGTGAAGTGAGGAAAGCCCGTGCAGTTCCACCACCACGGTTACGTTTCCGGTGACCCGCGCATCCAGCCGGCCGCCGGCGTCGGCATCAACCGCCCCGAAGAGCTGCCCGACGAGGTCGACGTGCTCATCGTGGGCTCCGGCCCCGCGGGCATGCTCGCAGCCGCCCAGCTCTCCCAGTTCCCGGACATCACCACGCGTATCGTGGAGCGCCGCGGCGGCCGCCTGGCGATCGGCCAGGCCGACGGCATCCAGGCCCGCAGCGTCGAGACATTCCAAGCCTTCGGCTTCGCCGAGGAGATCACCGCAGAGGCCTACCGGATCACCGAGATGGCGTTCTGGAAGCCGAGCCCGGAGAATCCGCAGCACATTGTCCGAGCCGCCCGCGCGGTCGACGACGAAATGGGCATCAGCGAATTCCCGCACCTCATCGTCAACCAGGCCCGGGTGCTGGACTACTTCGCCCGGGTCATGGCCTATTCGCCGGCCCGGATGACGCCCGACTACGGCTACGAGTTCAGCAGCCTCCACGTCGCGGATTCGGGGGAGTATCCGGTCGCCGTGACCCTGGTCCATACCGCCGGCGAGCTGGCAGGCCAGGAGCGTGTGGTGCGGGCCAAGTACGTGGTGGGTGCTGACGGTGCGCGCAGCAGGGTTCGTGAATCGATCGGCTGCACTCTTGCCGGAGACCAGGCCAATCACGCCTGGGGCGTCATGGATGTCCTCGCGTCCACAGACTTCCCGGACATCCGCACCAAGTGCGCCATCCAGTCCCACGACGGCGGCAGCATCCTGCTGATCCCGCGCGAGGGCGGCCACCTGTTCCGCATGTACGTCGACCTCGGCGTCGTGCCGGAGAACGACAACGGCGCCATCCGCAAGACCACCATCGAGCAGATCATCGCCCACGCGAACCAGATCCTGCAGCCCTACACCCTCGATGTGCGCAATGTCGCCTGGCACAGCGTGTATGAGGTGGGCCACCGCCTCACCGACAGGTTCGACGACGTCCTGCCCGCCGAGCGGGACACCCGCACGCCGCGTGTGTTCATCACCGGCGACGCCTGCCACACCCACAGTGCGAAGGCAGGCCAGGGCATGAACGTGTCCATGCAGGACGGCTTCAACATCGGCTGGAAGCTCGGCCACGTGCTCGAGGGCCGCAGCCCGGAGTCACTGCTCGCCACGTACTCCGCGGAGCGCCAGGTGGTCGCGAAGAACCTCATCGATTTCGACAAGGAATGGTCCACCCTGATGGCCAAGAAGCCCGAGGAGTTTGACGACCCCTCCGAGCTCGAGGACTTCTACGTGCGCACCGCCGAGTTCCCGGCCGGCTTCATGACCGAGTACGCGCCGTCGATGATCGTCGCCGAGGCGAAGCATGCCGGGCTGGCCACGGGTTTCCCCACCGGCAAGCGCTTCAAGTCTGCTCCCGTGCAGCGCGTCTGCGACACCAATCCGCTGCACCTGGGCCACCAGGCTACGGCCGACGGTCGCTGGCGCATCTACGTGTTCGCCGACCCGGCTGAGGCCGGCGCGCCGTCGCCGACCTCCGACTTCGCACAGTGGCTGGAGAACTCGCCGGAGTCCCCACTCGCAGCCACGCCGGAGGGCGCCGACGCCGATGCCTGGTTCGACGTGAAGGTCATCTACCAGCAGGACCACAGGGGCATCGACATCAACGCCGTCCCGTCCGTGTTCAAGCCGGAGGTGGGGCCGTTCAGGCTCACCAACCTCGAGAAGGTCTACGGCACCGATCCGAAGGCCGACATCTTCGAACTGCGCGGCCTTGACCGCGGCGGCGTCGTGGTGGTGGTCCGTCCGGACCAGTACGTGGCGAACGTCCTGCCGCTGACGGCGACGGCGGAGCTCGGGGCATTCTTTGCGCCGCTGCTGCCGGCCCGCCGCGGACTGGTAAGCCACCGCGCCTGAGAGACGAAACTGCCGGGGAGTGCAAAGGCCTCCCCGGCTGTTTCATTTCTGGCTCCGCCGGTCATGACCAGTGCGCTGTGGCACAACAACTGATCGCTGCCAGACAAGCCCTATCCGGTCGGGACTGCCAAGCTGGATCCAGCGGTGCGAGGCCATTGCCAGCACCCCTCTCCAACGCTCATGACCGTTAAGAAGGATCCAATGAGTATTTCAAATTCCGAGTCCCGGACTGCAGAAGCAAATCCGCGCAAGGAGCAGTCCACCGCCCTCCGCGCGGGCAGCATCGGCGTCCTGGGCATTCTCTTTTTCGTTCTTTCAGCCCAGGCTCCGTTGACCGGCATCGTCGGCGCAGCGCCCCTGGCGGCTGCACTCGGCAATGGCGCCGGGGCACCGGGCGCCTACCTTGTCGTGGGCATCGTCATTGTCATCTTCGCCGTCGGGTTCGTGGCCATGAGCCGGAAGGTCCAGGCCAACGGCGCCTTTTACGCCTACATCACCGCCGCCTTCGGCAGAAAGACAGGCACAGGCGCTGCGTGGCTGGCACTGCTGGCGTACAGCACGGTGCAGGCCGCCATGTACGGCCTCTATGGTGCGGCCTTCTCCGGCCTGCTGGGTTCCGCCGGCGTGGCCGTTCCCTGGTGGCTTCTAGCCGTTGCCACCATGGCAGGCGTGCAGGTTCTTGGGTCGATGAACATCGAACTCGGCGCCCGCGTCCTGGTTGTCCTGGTCGGCTTGGAAGTGGCGATTCTGCTGATGTTCGGTCTCACCGTCCTGCTGAAAGGCGGAGGCCCCGAAGGCCTCAACATGGCAGCCTCATTTTCCCCTGAAGCGATCGCAAGCGGCGCCCCGGGAGTGGCCATCATGTTCGCCGTGGCGTCTATGTTCGGGTTCGAATCAACGGCCATCTACTCCGCCGAGGCCAAGGATCCCCACCGGACGGTGGCCCGGGCAACGTACCTCTCCGTGGGCATCATCGCCGTGTTTTTCGCCTTCATCACCTGGATGCTGGTGAGCTTCTACGGGCCCTCGCACGTCATCGGCGCCGCCGGAGCCGCCCTTGAGTCCGGAGACGCGACCTCGTTCGTAATTGGCCCGCTGGTTGAGCTGTTCGGCCCCTGGGCCGGCGTGACCGCCGGGATCCTTCTGGTGACTTCCCTCCTGGCAGGCATCATCGCCTTCCACAACGGCATCAACCGCTACCTTCACTCGCTGGCCCTGCGCGGTTCCCTGCCCGCTGTCCTGGCGCGGACCAATAAGCACCGCGCCCCTGCAAACGCAGCCTGGGTCCAGACGAGCGTTGCCGTGCTGCTCGTGGCGCCGTTCGCGGTGCTGGGAATGGACCCGGTGCTGACGCTCTTCTCGTGGTTCAGCGGGCTGGCCGTTGCGGCGCTGCTGGTGCTGTACATGCTCTGCTCCCTGGCCGTCGTCGCATTCTTCCGGCGCGAACGGGTACCGGGGCCACTCTGGCAGACTCTCATCGCACCGGTGCTCGCGTCGCTGCTGCTGGCATGGGTCCTCTACCTGGTGGTCAGCAACTTCACCTCCCTGATCGGCGGCAGCGCGGAAACAGCCACCGGGCTGCTGGTTGCCGTCCCCGTGATGTTCGTGGCCGGAGTGCTGGCGGAATTCGTAGTGGAGAAGCGGGCGGCGACCCTAGAGCCGGAGCTCGCCGGGTAACCGGCTTTCGACGACGGCACCACCACCCGTTCCGCTGCGGCGGCCTCGCCTCGCGAGGCCGCCCGCCAGCAGCAGAAGTGCGGCAAGGCCGGCCCCTGCGGCTGCGGCCGTCGCGGTGCCGGCCGGCCACTGCCCGGTAATCCCCAGGAACGCCGGCACCGTGGCAGAGGCTTGGCTGGTGAGCACGAGGGACCAGCCGATCAGTGGTGCCATCCGCTCAAAGCCCAGCGCCAAGTGAAGAAAGAACATCAGCCACAAGTAAGTCCAGCAGAGCCACAGGACGGCAAGCAGCGGGTCCTCCCCGGACCAGGCCACAGCGAGCAGGATGCCGCAGACGCCCACCATCCCGCAGAACCAGCCGAGGCCCGTGGACCCGAGCCCCAGCAGGACGTCCAAGCCGACGTAGACATAGGTCAGCCCGAACAGGAAAATCCCGGCGGCCCCCAGTAACGACTGGGTTCCGCCTCCTGCGGTGACAGTCAGGTGCGCAACGCCCAGGATCAGCTGGGCGTTGCCAATGACCAGGCTGAAGACGGCAGCGTCCCGGCGGGGGACCCGGTCCAGAGCGGCCAGCCCGTTGATCAGCAGTGCAGCTCCGGAGAGGAGCAAGCAGACATACGCCATCAGACGCCCTTCCCGGCTCCCGGCGCTGCGGACCGGTTTCTCATTTCATGGAATTTTGCTGTCACAATACGGAGAATAAGCGATTTCACGGCGGCCGCCTACGCGACTGCGGTCTTAATCGGTAAGCTTGAAAGCTCAACCATAGGCGGCTGAAGAGATCCTTTTGGCCGTTGCTCGCGGAATTGAGGACAGGTTCATGGATGCACGGCTGGAAGCCGTCAGGGATACGGTACTGGCGCGGAACCCCGGTGAGTCTGAGTTCCACCAAGCGGTGGTCGAGGTGTTCGAAAGCCTTGGCCCCGTCCATGACCGGCACCCCGAATTCCTGGAAGCCGCCATCCTGGAACGGCTCTGCGAGCCCGAACGGCAGATAATCTTCCGGGTGCCATGGACCGACGATTCCGGCCGGGTCCAGATCAACCGCGGCTTCCGTGTGGAGTTCAATTCGGCGCTCGGCCCCTACAAGGGCGGCCTCCGGTTCCACCCCTCCGTTTACCTCGGAATTGTGAAATTCCTCGGCTTCGAGCAGATCTTCAAGAATGCGCTCACCGGCATGCCCATCGGCGGCGGCAAGGGCGGTTCCGACTTCGACCCCCGAGGCCGCAGCGACGCCGAAGTCATGCGCTTCTGCCAGTCGTTCATGACCGAGCTCTACCGCCACATCGGCGAGTACACTGACGTGCCGGCCGGTGACATCGGCGTGGGCGGCCGCGAAATCGGCTATCTCTTCGGCCAGTACAAACGCATCACCAACCGCTACGAATCGGGGGTCCTGACCGGCAAGGGCATCTCCTGGGGAGGTTCCCTGGTGCGGCCCGAAGCCACCGGTTTCGGCACGGTGATCTTCACCGAAGAGATGCTCAAGACACGGGGATCATCCTTCGACGGGCAGCGAGTGGTGGTTTCCGGCTCCGGCAATGTGGCCATCAATGCCATAGCCAAGGCCCAGGCGCTCGGCGCGACCGTGGTGGCCTGCTCCGACTCCTCCGGGTACGTCGTGGACGAGGCAGGGATCGACGTCGGGCTGCTCCGCCAGGTCAAGGAAGTGGAACGCGGACGCCTCAAGGACTATGTATTACGCCGTTCCGGCGTTTCCTATGTGGAGGCCGGCTCCGTCTGGGACGTCGATGCCACCGTCGCCTTGCCGTGCGCCACGCAGAACGAGCTCGACGGCGGTGCTGCCGCACGGCTGGTCCGCAACGGACTGCTCGCCGTCGGCGAAGGCGCCAACATGCCCTCCACCCGGGACGCCGTGGCCGTCTTCCAGGAGGCGGGCGTGCTGTTTGGACCCGGCAAGGCCGCCAATGCAGGCGGTGTGGCCACATCGGCGCTGGAAATGCAGCAGAACGCGAGCCGCGACTCCTGGTCCTTCGAACACACGGAACAGCGCCTGACGGACATCATGGTGGGAATCCACCACCGCTGCGCCTCCACCGCAGACGAGTACGGTGACCCCGGCAACTACGTGCTGGGCGCGAACATCGGCGGCTTCGTCAAAGTGGCGGACGCGATGCTCGCGCAGGGTTTGATCTAGGCGCCGCGGCGCCAGTCGCTGGGGGATTCGCCGTAGGCGTCGCGGAACGTGCGGCTGAAATGCGCCGCGTCCAGGAAACCCCACCGCGCTGCCACGGCTCCCACGGAGGTGCCCGAGTGCAGCGGATCCCTGAGGTCCCGGCGGACCCGTTCCAGCCGGCGGCTGCGGATCCAGCTGGCAACGGTGCTGCCGGACTCGTGGAAGACGTTGTGGAGGTGGCGGGTGGAAATGAAGTGCGCTGCGGCGATGCTCGCCGGCGACAGCTGCGGGTCAGCGAGGTTCGCCTCTATGTAGTCACGGACCGACGTCGCCAGCAGCGCCTGGGGCTTCATGCTGTCCGCAGCCAGATCCAGTTCGGAATGGAGCATGGTGGAGACGAGGTCCAGGGTGTTTGCCGCGAGCCGGGAACCGCTCGGCCCGCTGAGTGCCTCCAGGTTGCCGGCGAGCTGCGTGATGAATGGTCCCACAATGCCCGCCAGCCCCGACTCGCCGGCCAGGCGGACGGCCGACAGCTGCCCCACATAGTCGGGCGGCAGCGACAGGGAATCGTGCGGGAACATAACCACGACCATGCGGGCCTGCTCTTCGAACGCCAGCGTGTACGGGCGGTTTGTGTCATAGATGGCCAGGTCGCCGGGGCGGAGCACTGCCTCGCGGTTGTCCTGGATGAGGAGCCCGGTGCCCTCCAGCTGGAGGTTGAGCTTGAAATAGCGCTGGTCGGACTGCGCCAGAAGCGCCGGTGTGCGGTGGACGCTGTGGCTCGAAGCCGAAACTTCCACGATGCACGTGCGGTCCAGCACCCTGGAGCGCATGCGGCCGCGGAACTGCTCGGGCCGGTCCGTTTCGGCGGCCAGCGGCACGAAGGACTGCGCTACGAGGTGCCTCCAGTGGTCAAAGGAGGTGGCCACACTGGAGGTGAGGGTCTGGTCCGCGGGGCGGATTGTGGTTGCTGGCATGAACGTTCCTGACGCCGGTTGGCTGTCTATTGGCGGGTCCCCAACACTGTGTCCTGGAACACAGTCACTTCAGGTTAGCGGCGAAATTCTGCTCTGTCATCTTTTTTCAACAATTGGCGAAAAAAGATTGCGTGAACAGGGGCGGTCAGGCCGCCTACCTGTTCTTGCCCCGGGCTGCCACCACCCAGCGGTCTACGAGCGCGCCGCCGCGGACCACTGCGACGTCGTCCACCAGGTTCATTGCGAGGCACACGTGGTTGGGGATAACGCGCAGCCGGTGTCCGATGGCGGGCGCAGTCCCGGGATCGGGCCACTCCACAGTTGCGTGGTGCTCCGACAGTGCGGTGATCCGGGCATTGGGGTGGTCCATCAGCCGTCCGAAGCCGCTTGCCCACGCGGGCCGGTCGCTGCCCAGAACCTTGCTGCCGGCGTCGATGATGAAACGTGCCGGTCCGTCCCGGAGGGTTACATGGCGGCTGACGACCGTGGCAGCCACTGTCAGGGCGATGTCCTCGGCGGCGCACCGCCCCAGCTCCAGCTGCTGGGCGTCGCCAAAGACGTAGACGCCAGGGCGCACCTCAGTGGCGGCCGAATCCCCGGTCAGCATGGCCGTCGGGGTGGAGCCGCCGCTGCGGCAGGTGACGTCAAATCCTGCCGCCGCCAGAACCTCGGCCGCCCGGTTCAGGGACAGCTCTTCCTGCCTGGCCGCCTCGACCGGCATGCCCGGTGCGTAGCTGTGTCCCGGGAAGGTGAACACTCCCGCGACTTTCAGCCCCGCTCGCGCCGCTGCTTCGGCGACCGGTGCGACGGATTCCGGGTGTACGCCGCTCCGATGGTGGCCGCTGTCGACTTCCACAAAGGCGCTGATGCTCCCTGCGGCATTGCCCAGGCCGGATCCCAGCGCTGTTGCTCCCTCCGCGGAGTCGATGCCGACCGCGATCTGGGCAGTTTGCGCCAGGCGCCGAAGCCGCTCGGCCTTCTGCGGTGAAAGCCAGAGGGGGTAAGCGATGAAGAGGTTGCCGACTCCTGCAGCCGCGAACACTTCAGCTTCGCCGATGGTGGCCACTGTCAGTCCGGAGGCTCCGGCTGCGATCTGGCGGGCGGCGATTTCGGCAATCTTGTGGGTTTTGGCATGCGGGCGCAGGCTCAGGCCCCGCGCCCGGACGGCTGATGCCATCCGCTCGATGTTCCGGTCGAGAATGTCGACGTCGATCATGATTTCCGGAGTATCGATTTCGTGCGGGATGGTCACTGCCGGCGTCTCCGGGTTGTTCTCGCTCATTGCTGGCCCCTCAGCAGGGCAAGGAATCCCTCGAGCTGCCCGTCCAGGCCGAGCTCCGTCTCGCCCTCCGGCAACAGCGCGGCCGCGATCTGGGCGCCCAGCAGCATGTTGAGCAGTTGCCCGGCCAGACTGTCGTCGTCGACGGCGGTACTTACGTCGCCGCTGCCCCGGGCCTCCCCGAGATAGCGCCGAATGGCATCCCGCCACTGCTGCATCGAATCCCGGTGGATCTGCGCCTTGCCGGGGTCGTTGATGGCCTTCTGCCAGAAGGGGATGACGATCCGGGCTTCATTGATCCGTTCCTCATCGAGCGGGAGCACTTCAACGCAGAAGGCCCGCAGGGCCGCCAGCCCCGAAAGCCCCGCGGTGACCTCGGCGATGCGCTCGTTGGTCCGGTTGAAGACGTGGCCGAAGGCGAAGGTCAGCAGCGTGTCCTTGGTGGGAAAGTACGGCTTGAGGGCGCCGTTGGCGAAGCCCGCCTCCGTGGCGATTTCCCGCATCGTGGCGCTTTCGATGCCCATCCGGGCGATGATCCGCCAGGTCGCATCCACCAGTTCCAGGCGGCGCTCGTCGTGGTCAACAATCTTTGGCACGCGGCCGCTCCCCAGTAAATATTTTCGCCCAGACTCTTGTGAGCCATCTTACGTTCGCTTATTCTCTACAAGTATAGAAAATAAAAATCCGACCCGCCAGGGTCCCGGACAAAGGCCGCTATGACGCTCTCCATCACAGAAACAGCCAGCCCGTCCCGCCTTGCCTCAGCCGCGGAAATCAGCGAGGTGCAGGGCATTCTTCGCTCTGGGGGTCTCCTTGGTCCGGAGAAGCGCATCGCCTACCTGGGCCTCCTTGACCCTGCCCGGGGCGCCGGCAGTGAGGCGGAAGACCGGCGGTTCCGGGTCTTCATCCACGATGTTTCGGGCGGCCGTCCTCAGGACGTCACTGTCTCGGTCACCAGCGGCACGGTGATCTCCGCCGTCGAACTCGACACCGGGGCCACCGGCGAACTGCCGGTCCTGGAAGAGGAGTTCGAGGTGGTGGAGCAGCTGCTGGCCACTGACGGGCGGTGGCTGAAGGCCCTTGCCGCCCGGAACCTGGACGTCAGCAAGGTGCGCGTTGCACCGCTGTCCGCCGGCGTCTTCGAGTACGCGGAGGAGAAGGGCCGCCGGATCCTCCGCGGGCTCGCCTTCGTGCAGGAGTTTCCGGAGGACAGCGCCTGGGCCCACCCGGTTGACGGGCTGGTGGCCTACGTGGACGTGGTCAGCAAGGAAGTCACCCAAGTGATCGACACCGGCGTGTTCCCCATCCCGGCAGAGCACGGCAACTACACCGATCCCGAGCTCACGGGCCCGCTCCGCACCACCCAGAAGCCCATCAGCATCACCCAGCCCGAAGGCCCCAGCTTCACGGTGACCGGCGGCAACCACATCGAGTGGGAGAAATGGAGCCTGGACGTTGGATTCGACGTCCGCGAGGGCGTGGTGCTGCACAACATCGCCTTCCGGGACGGGGACCGCCTCCGGCCCATCATCAACCGCGCGTCGATCGCCGAGATGGTGGTCCCGTACGGTGATCCGTCCCCGATCAGGTCCTGGCAGAACTACTTCGACACGGGGGAGTACCTCGTGGGCCAGTTCGCCAACTCCCTCGAACTGGGCTGCGACTGCCTCGGCGACATCACCTACCTCAGCCCGGTCATCAGCGACGCCTTCGGCAACCCCCGCGAGATCCGCAACGGCATCTGCATGCACGAGGAGGACTGGGGCATCCTGGCCAAGCACAGCGACCTCTGGTCCGGCATCAACTACACCCGCCGGAACCGCCGCATGGTGATCTCCTTCTTCACCACCATCGGCAACTACGACTACGGCTTCTACTGGTACCTCTACCTCGACGGCACCATCGAATTCGAAGCCAAAGCCACCGGCGTCGTCTTCACGTCAGCGTTCCCGGAAGGCGGCTCGGACAACATCTCCCAGCTGGCACCGGGGCTCGGTGCCCCGTTCCACCAGCACATCTTCAGCGCCCGCCTGGACATGGCCATCGACGGCTTCACCAACAGGGTGGAGGAAGAGGATGTGGTCCGCCAGGCCATGGGCCCGGGCAACGAGCGCGGCAACGCGTTCTCCCGGAAGCGCACCGTGCTGACCCGCGAGTCCGAAGCTGTCCGCGAGGGTGACGCCCGGACCGGCCGGACGTGGATCATCTCCAACCCGGACTCGCGCAACCGCCTGGGCGAGCCGGTGGGCTACAAGCTGCACTCCCACAACCAGCCCACGCTGATGGCAGACCCCGAGTCCTCCATTGCCCGGCGGGCCGCCTTTGCAACCAAGGACCTGTGGGTCACCCGCTACGCCGAGGACGAGCGCTACCCGACCGGCGACTTCGTCAACCAGCACTCCGGCGGCGCGGGCCTGCCCTCCTACATCGCCCAGGACCGCGACATCGATGGCCAGGACATCGTCGTGTGGCACACCTTCGGCCTGACCCACTTCCCGCGCGTGGAGGACTGGCCCATCATGCCGGTGGACACCGTCGGGTTCAAGCTTCGCCCCGAAGGCTTCTTCGACCGCAGCCCTGTCCTGGACGTCCCGGCCAACTCCAGCCAGACCGGCTCCCACTGCCACGCTGCCGCCGAGCAGGCTTCCCCTGTACAGGTTTCAGGCGACGGTGCATCCGGCAGCCACTGCCACGGCTAGGTTCACGCCGTGACCGCACTGCAGCTGCACTCCCGAACGGTTTCGGCCGTCACCGCGGCGTCCTGCGTGGTGCACCTGTGGCTTGTGGCCGGAAACCACCACGGCCCGTGGCTGAACGTCATGATGCTCGCGATGGTCGGGGTTTGCCTGCCGTGCGCCGTGCACCTGTGGCGCGGCGGCCGGGAGAGTGCCCTGCGCCAGGTGATGGGCTGCGCCCTGGCCATGACTGCATTGCACGCCGTCCTGCTGCTGGGCGCTCCCGGCCTTTCCGGGAGTGGCTCGCTGGGCCACTCCCATTCCGGAGCGGCGGCGTCTGGTGCTGCTGGGACCGAAGGCCTGCTGGCCATCGTCGTCCTGGAAATTACGACGGCGTTCCTTGCCGCGACGCTGCTCGCCCGCCTTCGCTCCGTCCCCCGGGCTGCAGCCGTCAGAGCTCCATGAGCGGGGAGCCGCACGTTCCATGCTGAAATGGAGCCCTACCGGAAGGCCAGTTTGCGGACGATGGAGTGCGGATGATCCTGCTCGATTCACTGGAGCGCCAGATTGTGGCTGCGTTGCAGCTGGATCCCCGCTGCCCCTGGCGCAAAATGGCCGCCGTCCTCGGTGAGGCGGAGCGCACCGTTGCCCGCCGCGGGGCACAGCTCCTGGAATCCGGCGCCGTCGCCATCGCGGCCGTGCGGCCGCATCCGGCGTCGATGCTCGTGGAAATGCGCTGCACTCCGGGCACGGCACGTGCTGCTGCGCAATCCCTCGCGCAGCGCTCCGACACCACGTTCGTTTATACGGTCACCGGCAGTGGCGACTGCGTGGCCGAGATCCTGACGGACCCGGACCGGATGGGGGATATCCTCTCCGACGAACTGCCGTCCACAATCGGGCTGCGGCACTCCGTGAGCTATCCGGTGCTGCGGTACTTCCGGACCATCCAGGGTTGGCGGCCGGAGATGCTCACGGCGGAACAGGCCGATGCCCTGCGCTCGCCGGTTGCTGCGGACGTGGGCGTATTCGCAGTCCGGCAAACGCTGAACCGCCAGGATACCGAGCTCGTGGAAGCTCTCTGTGCGGACGGGCGGATCAGTTTCGAAGCGCTGGCCCGGCGCGTCGGGGTCTCGGAAGCTACAGCCCGTCGGCGTTGCGAATGGCTGCTCGCCAACAACCAGGTCCAGCCGCGCGTGGTGGTGGAACCGGCCGCGTTGGGGCTCGCCGTCGAGGCACTGCTGTGGATCAGGGCCGCGCCGCACCAGGTGGAGCAGTTGGGCAAGAGCCTGGCCGAGCTGCCCGCCGTGCGCTATGCAGCAGCGCTTGCCGGTGGCTACCAGATCGTGGCCGACGTGACCGTGCCCGATCTGCCGTCCCTTTACCGCCTGATCACGGCCTCCGACTGGGCGGCGCAGGCCGCCGGGGTGGACGTGTCCGTGCTGCTGGATGCGCGCAAACGTGGCGGGCGTGTCATGCGGGCTCGCTGAGGCATGTCAGGTCCGGCGCAACCGCAGCGTACCGGGTCTGCTGCTCGAACGCCCTCGCCCAGCGCAGCAGCTGCACGTCGGTGTAGTGATTGGAGGCCAGTTGCAGCCCGATGGGCAGGCCGGAGCCGCTGAACCCGGCGGGCAGGCCCAGCACGGGCAGACCGGTGGCGGACAGCAGACAGGCCGACCGCATCCAGTCCAGATAGGTTTCGGAAGGGACACCGGCTACCTCCTGCGGGTAGCGCAGGGACGCATCGAACGGCAGCACCTGCGCGCACGGGCTCGCAAAGATGTCGTAGCGCCTGAAGAAGCCTTGGACGCTGTATTCAAGCCGGGTACGGGCGGCGTTGGTGGCCATCATGTCCTCAGCGGTGAGGGCTTGGCCCTTGCCGACGTTCCACCGCACCTCCGGCTTGATGAGATCGCCTGATTGGGCGACCAGCCCGCCCAGGCCGGCCGCGAAATCCAATGCGCGGGTGTTGCCGAACACCAGATCCGCCTCGCTGAAATCCGGGCACGCCTCCTCCACCACTGCTCCCAGTTCCTCAAACACGGCGAGCTGGCGTTCCAGGTGGTCAGTGATTTCCGGTTCCACCGGAACACCGATACCAAAGTCCCGTGACCAGCCGATCCGAACCCCGCGCATGTCGGTCTCAAGCCCGGCCCTGAATTCGGCCGGATCAACCACCTGCGGGTGGGGCACGCGCGGATCCCGTCCGGCGGTGACGGACATGAACAGTGCGATGTCCTCCACAGTGCGCGCCATCGGGCCGGTCCGCCCCAGCCAGGACCAGGCGTTGATATCGGACGGCATCGGAATGACGGCCTGGGACGGCCGGAATCCGACGATGTTGCAGAAGGACGCGGGGATCCGCAGCGAGCCGCCCATGTCGCTGCCGTCACCCATTGGCTGCACGCGCGAACCCACGACGGCGGCGACCCCACCGCTGCTTCCGCCGGCGCTGAGGGCCGGCGCATATGGATTAGTGGTGGTACCGAAGAGGTCGTTGAACGTGTGGGAGCCTGCCCCGAACTCGGGAACGTTCGTCTTTCCCGTGCTGACCACGCCGGCAGCCTTGAGCCGGGCGATGATCAGGTCATCCTCGACCGGCACGAAGTCTTTCAACACCACCGAGCCCTGGGTGGTGCGCATGCCCGCGGTGTTATTGGTGTCCTTGTGCGTCAGGGGGAGGCCGTGCAGGGGCGGCAGTTCGGCGCCGGAGGCCGTGAGCTCGTCGGCACGCGCTGCCAGCTTCGCGGCGCCCTCGGCGTCGAGGGTCACCACTGCGTTGAGCCTTGGATTTACCTCGGCAATGCGTTCGAGATGGCAGTCGAGGGCCTCCCGGGCCGAGATTTCCCTGTTCCTGATGGCGGCGGTGAGCTCGACGGCGGACAGTTCGCTGATGGCGTCAGACATGGGTGCTCCTTCGGGCGGCTGTTGTAGTCAGGGGTTGTACTTCCCTGAAGTGTGGAGTACCCGAAGCGGGAGCGGAAGGCATCCGCGGATCAAACCGCAGTACGACTGATCCGGCCAGAATTGTGGCCGATTCCGCCATCCCTTGCCGTCCGGAACCAGCGTCCCGGACAGTATTCCTAACCTGCTGGCCGATCCGGTCGGAGGTCACGATTCCGCGGCGCAGCGGTCCTGCCCGCGGCATCAGCATCACCGGCCCCCAGCGGGCCCTAACCAGGAGGCTCCCATGCACACACCGATGGCCCCCAACGGCTCCGCGGACATTCTTGCAATCGCCAACGCCCCCGTCCTCTGGCTCTGTGTTGCCGGCGTCTTCGGCGTCATCGTGGTCCAGTCGCTGATCTTCCTCCGTGCCGTGCGCCGGGCAGCCCCCTCGGTGCAGATGACACCAGGGGACATTAGGACGTCGTTCCGGTCCGGGGCCGTCTCCGCGATCGGCCCTTCACTCGCCGTCGCACTGGTGGCGATCGCGCTGCTGGCACTCTTCGGTGCGCCCGCCGTGCTGTCCAGGATCGGATTGATCGGTTCCGCAGCCTACGACGTCTCGGCTGCAGGCATCGCGGCCGGCACCCTCGGAGCCAAGCTGGGCGACGAAAGCTACACCCAAAGCGTCTTTGCGGTGGCCTTCTTTGCCATGAGCATTGGCGGAGCAATGTGGATGATCGCCACGCTGATCCTCACCCCGCTGCTCCGCCGCGGCGACGCAAAGGTCCGCGCGATCAACCCGGCGGCCATGGCCGTCGTCCCCGCAGCCGCCCTCATAGGAGCCTTCGCGTGCCTGGGCTTCACCGAGCTGCCAAAATCCGGCACCCACGTGGTCACCTTCGCGGTCTCAGCCGCCGTGATGGCACTTTCCCTGCTGCTGGCCAAGACGCTCGGCAAGAGCTGGCTCCGGGAGTGGGGCCTGGGCATGTCGATCGTCGCCGCCCTTGGCGCCGCACTTCTCGCGTCCGGCAGCTGACCGTCGCACCAGCCACTGCCCGAACCGGACCGGCCCGCACCCACCCCGAACCAGACATAACAGGACAGGAAACCAGGTATGACAGCCACTAGCACCGCACCAGCCGCCACGGACCAAGCCATGGCCGAGTTTGACCGCACCACCTCGCGCTGGGGAAGGGCAACGATGATCGCCGGCCTGCTGGTCTCCCTCGCCGGCCCCCTGTACCTCGTCTTCGCCGGTGGGCTGGACATCGCGCCGGCGCAGCTCTGGATCGCCTTCGCCGCCGTCGCCGCCACGTTCGGGATCATCTGGATCGTCGAGCCGCTGACGTATTACCCCATCCTCGGTCCGGCCGCCATGTACCAGGCCTTCATGATCGGCAACATCTCCAACAAGCTCCTGCCCGCCGCCCTGATCGCGCAGACCAACATCGGTGCCAAGCCCGGAACCCGCCGCGGGCAGTTGGCATCTGTCGTGGCCATCTGTGGTGCGGCCGCGGTCCACCTGGCCTCACTGGCCGTCTTCGTGGGGCTGCTGGGAAGCTGGCTCATCAGCGTCATCCCGCCTGCCGCCATGAATGTCACCCGGCTGTACGTCCTGCCCGCGGTCCTCGGCGCCGTGCTGGTCCAGGCCATCGTCTCCATGAAGCAGCCGCGGACCACCGTCATCGCCCTGGCCGTGGCGGCCGCCGTCGTCTTTCTTGTCCTGCCCGCGGTTCCGGGACTGGCGATGGTCTCCACCGCCATCGCTGTGCTGGGGACGGTGCTGCTGGCGTGGTTCTTCCGGAGCCGGCAGCCTGCTTCCGAAGCCCGGCCGGCACAGCCGGTCCACCTCGAGTAGCAGGTCCACCCAAGTGCGTCCGTCCGGTATTTCCGGCCGGGCGCACCCTGCTTTAAGCCGCCGGCCCCGCTACGGTGCCAGTCGGCGGAACTCCGAGCCGAAATGCACCAGCGGGTCCGGAGCCTCGGAGGGTTCCGCCCCACTACCCATGGCCACCACCTCGCCCACAACAAGCAGGTGGGTGGCAGCTGAATGGACCGAAACGGTGCGCAGCTCGAAATAGGCGAGGCAGTCATCGATGATGGCCGATCCTGTGGCCGGCCCGCGCCGGAAAGGCACCTGCGCGAGCAGTCCGTGCAGGGGCGTCCCCGGACTCGCCAGCCACGTCGCCGTGCCCTGGTGCTTGCCGGACAGCACGCTCAGGGCCCAGGTGCCCGCTTCCTCCACCGCTTCGCCAATGCGGGATTCCGCGTACAAGCTGACCAGCATGGTGGGCGGGTCGTAGGAAACCGAGAGGAAGCCGCTGACCGTGGCGGCGTAGTCCCTGCTCCGCAGCCGCGTGGAAACTACGCCGACGCTGGCGGTGATGTCCGAACTCAGCCTGCGGTACAGGTCCACGTCGGAATCCGACGGCGGCCCCTCGCCCAACAGCCGCGCGTCCAGCGGCCCTGAAGTTTCCATGATGCCCATCGTGCCACGTGGGGCCGATGTTATCCCTGTTGACAATGTGGCGGGTCCACTACGGCTGTGCCGCAGCTAACGCAATGGCAACCCAGTATCTGTAAGCCAATGGCCCGCCGTCGTTAACCCTGCGTTCACCTCTGACCCCAAAACTTGTTACCTGCGGCCCATACCTTCATTGAAGGTACAAAAAGTACGCATCGCACGTTCGGACGTCTCCGGTCCGCACCGCATCAGAAACCCTGGAAGGGGCACACCCAGTGAAGGCACTCCGCTTCGGCCGCCACGCGGCAATCGCTGTCATCACCGCTGGCGCACTCGCGCTCACCGCCTGCGGTTCAGACAACGCCACGAACACCGCACCGGCAGGCAGCGCCTCCGCCGCCGGCGCCAAGGTCACCGGCACCCTGACCGGCATCGGCTCCTCCGCGCAGGGCGCGGCCATGGACGTGTGGAAGACCAACTTCGCCTCCGCAAACCAGGGCGCCACCGTGCAGTACTCCCCGGACGGCTCCGGCGCCGGGCGCAAGGCCATCGTCGACGGTTCGGCGCAGTTCGCCGGGTCCGACGCCTACCTGAAGGACGAGGAACTGGCCGCGGCCAAGAAGGTGTGCGGCCCCGAGGGTGCCATCGAGATCCCCGTCTACATCTCGCCGATCGCCATTGCCTTCAATCTGCCGGACATCACCGAGCTGAAGCTGGACGCCCCCACCACGGCCAAAATCTTCCGTGGCGAGATCGCCAAGTGGAACGACCCCGCCATTGTGGCCCTGAACCCGGACGCCAAGCTCCCCGACCTTGCCGTCACCCCGGTGAGCCGCTCTGACGACTCCGGCACCACCAAGAACTTCACCGAGTACCTCTCCGCTGCGGCTCCCGATGTCTGGAAGGACAAGGCGGAGGGCATCTGGCCTGCATCGCTCAAGGGCGAGAACGCCAAGGGCACGTCCGGCGTCGTCAAGACCGTCACCGACACCCCGGGCGCCGTGGCCTACGCCGACGACTCCGCCGTTGGCGGCAAGCTGGGCATTGCCCAGATCAAGGTCGGTTCCGAGTTCGTCAAGATCTCCCCGGAAGCCGCCTCCAAGGCAGTCGACGCCGGCAAGCCTGTTGAAGGCCGCGCCGCGACCGATGGTGCCATCAAGCTTGACCGGACCACCACCGAGGCCGGCGCCTACCCGGTGGTCCTGGTTTCCTACCACCTCGTCTGCTCCACCTACGACAAGCAGGAAACCGTGGACCTGGTCAAGGCTTTCGAGACCTACGTAGTTTCCGAAGAGGGCCAGAAGGCTGCCGCTGAATCCGCCAAGTCGGCTCCGATCTCCGCCACCCTGGCGGAGAAGGCCGCCAAGGCCATCGAATCCATCAAGGTCAAGTCGTAACTACTGTCCTGTTCGCCGAGGTTCCCCGCCCAGCCGCCAGGCAGGGCGGGGAACTTAGCCGTGTAAAGCGCGGCTACAGCACGATCCACTTCCCTGACGCACCACCAACACCGAAGGGCCGGGTATGACCACCACCTCCCTGACCAGTTCCCGAGGCGCCGGCCGCGCCGGGGACAAAGTCTTCTCCGGAGCGGCCCTCGCGGCAGGCTGCCTCATCCTTGCCGTGCTGTTCGGCGTGGCACTCTTCCTCGTCATCCAGGCGATTCCCGCCTTCACCGCCCCCGCCGCGGACATCCAGGGCGGCGAGGGCTTCTTCGCCTACATCTGGCCGATCGTCATCGGCACCCTCATTGCCGCCATCATCGCCCTGGCCATCGCCACGCCGGTGTCCATCGGAGTGGCCCTCTTCATCTCGCACTTCGCCCCTCGCGGCCTCGCGTCCGGCCTCGGCTACGTCATTGACCTGCTCGCCGCGATCCCCTCCGTGGTTTACGGTGCCTGGGGCGCGGCCTTCCTGGCCCCCCAGATTTCGCCCGCGTACGGCTGGCTCGCCGCGAACATGGGCTGGCTGCCCATCTTCCAGGGACCAGCCTCCGCCACCGGCAAAACCATCCTGACCGCAGGCATCGTGCTGTCCGTCATGGTGATCCCCATCATTACGTCGCTGTCCCGCGAGATCTTCCTCCAGACCCCCAAGCTGCACGAGGAAGCAGCCCTCGCACTGGGCGCCACGCGCTGGGAGATGATCAAGATGTCGGTGCTGCCCTTCGCCCGACCGGGCATCATCAGCGCCGTCATGCTGGGCCTCGGCCGGGCCCTGGGCGAAACCATGGCCGTGGCGCTCGTGCTGTCCTCCGGCGCACTCACCGCCAGCCTGATCCAGTCCGGAAACCAGACCATCGCCGCCGAGATCGCACTGAACTTCCCCGAGGCCAGTGGCCTCAAGGTGAGCACCCTGATCGCCGCGGGCCTGGTCCTGTTCGTGATCACCCTCGCCGTCAACATGATCGCCCGGTGGATCATCAGCCGGCACAAAGAATTCTCGGGAGCCAACTAAATGACCTCCACCCCGACCCCGGTCCGCAAGCGGTCAGCCCTGACGAAGGGCCAGTTGCCCAAGTACGCCCCTTACGTGGTCCTGGGCGTCGCGCTGGTCCTCGGGGCTGCCATCCTTGCCCTGATCGGATTCAATGCCTTCGGCTGGGGAGTGGTCTCCGCCATCCTGTTCGCTGCAGGACTCGTCGGCTGGAGCGCCGCCGTTGAAGGGTCGCGCAAGGCCAAGGACAAGCTGGCCACCTGCCTGGTGGTGGGCGCCTTCCTGGTGGCATTGCTGCCGCTGATCTCCGTCATCTGGACCGTCATGGTCAACGGCATCCCGGGCCTGCTCAACCCTGGCTTCCTGGGAACGTCGATGAACGGCGTCACCGGCGTGTTCGACAACCGGGCGGCAGAAGGCACCGGGCCGGTCGTCGGCGGCATCTACCACGCCCTTATCGGCACACTGCAGATCACCCTGCTGGCCACCGTCATCTCAGTTCCGGTGGGCCTGCTGACGGCCATCTACCTCGTCGAGTACGGCAACGATCGGCCGCTGGCCCGCGCCATCACGTTCTTCGTGGACGTCATGACCGGCATCCCGTCCATCGTTGCCGGCCTCTTCGCTGCCGCGTTCTTCTTCGCCGTAGTGGGTCCCGGCACAAAAACCGGCGCCGTCGCCGCCGTCGCACTGTCCGTGCTGATGATCCCGGTAGTGGTCCGCTCCAGCGAGGAAATGCTGAAGATCGTGCCCAACGAGCTCCGCGAGGCAGCGTACGCCCTGGGCGTCCGCAAGTGGCGGACCATCCTCAAAGTGGTCATTCCGACGGCGATCTCCGGCATTGCGTCCGGCGTCACGCTGGCGATCGCCCGGGTCATCGGCGAGACCGCCCCCATCCTGGTGACCGCCGGGTTCGCCACGAGCATCAACAACAACGTGTTCGGCGGGTGGATGGCGTCACTGCCCACGTTCATCTACACGCAGATCCTGAACCCCACCTCGCCGTCCAACCCCGACCCGTCGTCGCAGCGGGCATGGGGTGCGGCCCTGGTCCTCATCATCTTGGTGATGCTGCTCAACCTCGGCGCCCGCCTGATTGCCCGGGTCTTCGCACCGAAGGCGGGCCGCTAGGCCGGACTGGCCATGCAGGACCGGCCATGCAGGATCCTATTTCGGCTCGAGAAGCCGGGATCTAGACTTCATTTCATACCAGCAAGTTAAGGAACATCATGTCCAAGCGCATCGACGTCAAAGACCTGAACGTGTACTACGGCAATTTCCTGGCCGTGGAAGACGTCAGCATCAACATCGAGGCCAAGTCCGTCACGGCTTTCATCGGCCCCTCGGGCTGCGGCAAGTCCACCTTCCTGCGCACGCTCAACCGCATGCACGAGGTGCTGCCCGGTGCCCGGGTCGAGGGTGAAGTCCTGCTCGACGGCGACAACCTGTACGGACCCGGCGTGGACCCGGTCACGGTGCGCTCCCAGATCGGCATGGTGTTCCAGCGGCCCAACCCGTTCCCGACGATGTCCATCCGGGACAACGTCCTGGCCGGCGTGAAACTGAACAACCAGAAGATCTCCAAAGGCGAGGCCGATGCCCTGGTGGAGCGCTCGCTCAGGGGCGCCAACCTCTGGAACGAGGTCAAGGACCGCCTGGAGAAGCCGGGCTCGGGGCTGTCCGGCGGCCAGCAGCAGCGTCTCTGCATCGCCCGTGCCATTGCCGTGGAGCCACAGGTGATCCTCATGGATGAGCCGTGTTCCGCCCTGGACCCGATCTCAACCCTGGCCGTTGAGGATCTCATCAACGAGCTCAAGGACCAGTACACCGTGGTGATCGTCACCCACAACATGCAGCAGGCGGCCCGCGTCTCGGACAAGACGGCGTTCTTCAACATCGCCGGCACCGGCAAGCCGGGCAAGCTCATCGAGTTCGCCGAAACCAGCACCATCTTCAACAACCCGAGCCAGAACGCCACCGAGGACTACGTCTCCGGCCGCTTCGGGTAATCCCGCCGGGCCACCTCTCAGTCCACGCGACAGCAACGCGGGGTCACTTATCGCCCTTCCGGAGCTCGCAGAATCATACGGTCGTTGCAACATCTGATTTCTGGAGGTTGCCATGCCGAGTGGTTATCGGGCGCCCGATGCGCTGAAGGATGAGTTCTTTTCACTGCTCCGGCAGGGGGTGTCGGTGAAGGAAGCCTCTGCCCGGGTCGGGGTGTGGCGCAGCAATACGCAGCGGTGGCTGGGTAAGACTGGCGGCATGCTGATGCGTATGGGTGTTGAGGGTGGCGTTGAGGCCGGCCCGGTGCCGGCTGTCCGGCCGGGATCCAACCGGCTTGATCTGGTGGACCGGGCGGTGATCATGATCCGGGTCCGCGAGGGGGCCAAGGTCGCAGCGATCGCCCGGGAGATCGGCAGGAACAGGTCGGTAGTGTGGCGGGAAATCCGCCGGAACCGGTGCGCTGACGGGACGTATCAGGCCGATGTGGCACAGATTCGTACCCATCAGCGTGCCCGGCGGCCCAAGGCTTTCAGGCTTCAGAATCCGGATCTGGCCAAATACGTCGAGGACGCTATGGATGATGGCTGGTCCCCGAAGCTGGTGTCCTTGGTTCTGGAGGAGACCTTCGGTCACGATGAGAGCATGCAGGTCAGCCACGAAACGATCTATCAGAGCCTCTATGTCCAGGGCCGAGGCGAGTTGCGTAAGGATCTTTACCGGTGCCTGAGCACCAGCCGGAGCAAACGGGTGCCCCGCGGTGAGCGGCCCCGCGGTGCTGCAGGCCAGCACTAC
>NZ_PJMC01000030.1 GCF_002892795.1 Arthrobacter sp. AFG20
TCAACGTCCTCTGGGCCATGCTCCGCGACCACACCACCTACCAGGAACCAATGCCAAGAATCAGCGCTCAAGCTGCTTGACAGAAACATTGAGATTCCTGATCGGCCGCTTCCCCGTACGCAGACGGAGGCGAGGATGTATCCGTTTTCGGCAAAGAACGGGGCGTTCTTGAATCCTGAGTTCGTTTGTGAAGAGTCGCAGCCGTACGGCGTCTGCGACAGGATGACGGGGAAGTCAGCTGCGATTCGCTTCCCCGTAGCGGGGTCGGCGGGGTACATGACATCGCCGACCAGAGTAACCCCGTCACCCATTTTTATTTCGATGTCAGTCGTGGCGACGGATCCATAAGACTTCGGTTCGGCAGCCACGGCGGGTTGGGTCGCCACCGCTGTTGTGGAGACGAGGCACGCCGACAACAGCACGGCAAGCCGTGTTAATTGTCGTGATGCCCGGTACGTCATTGTTCCGGTCATGCAGTAATCGACCTTTCGTGATGCGGCTTTTTTCGCCGTGGTTCACCCGACCAGGGAGTTTGCTTTATCTGCGTTCCACCGCCTCCTGTCCCGGTTGAACGACGGAGCCGGCACCTGTGTGCGCGGCTGCAGCCCATTCGCTCCCGGCCTCACTGGAGTCGTCAGGATTGTTTGGCGCAGGATTCAACCGCGGGCCGCGCCTTCTTGGGCGCGGCCCGGGGGCCAGGGATGGCAAGGGAGGGTCAGCGAACCCGGAGATTTTGGATTCGGGGGGACGGTCAGTGTTGCTGGTGAAGGGACTGCTTGTAGCGCTCAGGCAGCGACAGTGTGGCAATGACGGAGATCAGTACCAGACCGAGGCCGATGCAGGTCAGGGCGAGCGTGCCATTGCTGGTGTTCTGGAAGATCCATGCGGCGACGAACGGGATGGGGGCTCCGAAAATCAGGCCTGCCATGGTCATGCCGAGGGCTGAGCCCGTGTAGCGCATGGTCGTCGGCAGCGATTCCGAGAAGAAGGCGGCCTGGGTCCCTGCCGTGACCTGGATCCCGCACAGTGCGAAGGCGATGATGGCGGCGCTTGCCGGGTAGTTCATGGAGTTCATGATCGGGAACATGGTTCCTGCGGCGATGCCTTGCATGGCCAGGCCGATGAGGAAGGTTTTCTTGCGACCGATGCGGTCGCTGAGCCGGCCGCCAAAAAAAGCAGCGGGAATGGAGATGAGGTTTGCCATGAGCAGGAGCCCGAAGGTGATGGAGTTGTCGTAGTGGAGTTGCTTGGTCAGGTAGCTCACGGCGTAGGTGACACTGATCCAGAACAGTCCTGTGGACGCAGCCCAGGACAGCACCAGCTTGATGACCGTGCCGGGCTTCTTAATGATCACTGCCAGGGCACGCTCCTGCGGGATAGCCGATTCGGCGGCCTTCTTCTGGCTCTCCTTGAATGCGGGGGTTTCTTCAACCCGCCGGCGAATGAACATCCCGACGACGAGCAGGAGTACGCCCATCAGGAAGGGAACCCGCCATCCCCAGGAGGCAAAGTCGTCTTTCGACAGGAAAGTAGCGAGCCCGGTGAGCGTGAGGGACGCAAAGGTCTGGGCGAGAGGCGAACCGGTCGCCAGGATGCCGCCGAAGAGGCCGCGGCGGTCGGTGGGGGCGTGCTCGACGACGAGTACCTGGACGCCGGAGGCTTCGCCGCCGAGCGCGAAGCCCTGCAGGAAGCGCAGGGCAACCAGGAGCGTGGGCGCGAGGATCCCCGCCACTGCGTAGCTGGGAAGCAGGCCGATCAGCACCGACGATGCACCCATGAGTACAAGGGTGAACATGAGAACGTTCCGCCGGCCGATCTTGTCCCCCAGGGCACCGAAGACGATTCCGCCAAGGGGGCGGGCGACCATGCCGGCTCCGAAGGTTGCGAAGGAAGCCAGGATTGCCGTGTTCGCGTCGAAGCTCGGGAAGAAGAGTTGCGGGAACAAAGTTGCCGAGAGGGTGCCGTATACGGCGAAGTCGAACCACTCCAGGGCGGTGCCGAAGGTACCGCTCATTACGGCCCGCCGCGCGATCCGCGGATCGAACGTTGGCGCATCCGCAACAGCAGTTGGGGGAGCTTGAACAGGATTAGTCAATTCCGACATTGGAACTCATTCCTTGGGTTATTAAGAGTCTAGAGAGCTGGCCGTCACCGGCGACGTGGGGGCTCCGGAACAATCAGGAGACCTTGACAGCACTCCAGTCCTCTTCGATGCTCGGCGATTGGAGAAATTGAAGAACAAGCGTTCGTTTTGGAAGTTTAGAGTGTGATGTGGATCCCACGCAAGTGGGGCGGGTGTTTGAGTTGAAGCGTCCTACTGTTGACCGGCCCCGGCGCGCCGGATCTCGCCGGAACGGCCCGAGGCTCTATCCGTACAAACGCCCGTTAGTCTATGCTGGGAGTAGAGGCGGCTGCGGGATGCGGCCGCACCCTGGTTCGAACCAAAGCCCACCAAAGGAGAACAGATGAGCGAGCAAGTCCAGGAAAGACTCGTCAAGGGGCGCCCCGATCACTTTTGGGACGATCTGGTGACAGGTGACCGGCTGCAGAGCCCCGGCATCACGATCACGGAGGCACACCTGGTCCAGTGGGCCGGGCTCACCGGCGACTGGGTGTCGCTGCACCTGGACGAGGAGTACGCGGCCCAGACGCCCTTCGGCCAGCGGATTGGACACGGCCCCCTGACACTTTCGGTAGCACTGGGATTGATGACCCAAACGGGCTATTTCAGCAATGTCATCGCCTGGCTGGGCCTGGAATCCGTTCGGGCAGTGAAACCGGTTTTCATTGGCGAGACGATCCGCGTGGAAGCCCTGGTCAGCGAGGCCCGGGAAACCAGCAAGCCCGGCGCCGGGCTGTGGACCATCGACTACACGGTGGTGAAGCAGGATGGCAGCACGGTCATGACGTTCTCCAGCAGCTTCCTGATCAAGCGCCGCTAAGCGCTTCACCGTCGGATCAAAAGCAAAGGAGCTTCCCATGAGCATCACCACACACCATCAGGCTTACACCACGGCTGGTGGCTCCGCGTCCCCGGAGGAGCTGCGAAGACGGCTGGTTCAGCTTCTGGATGAACACGTCACCGAGGAGCGGCTGACGGCCCATGACGAGGGCGAGACCTACGACGTCGAGCTTTTCCGCGCGCTGGCAAAAGCCGGATTCGTTCAGCTTGAGTCAACGATCGGCGGCGCCAAAGCCAGGCACCGCAGCCAGACCATGGTTTTGGAGGAACTCGGCGCCCGCGCCACCTCGATGGGAGTCAGCTTCGTGGTCCAATACATGGGCGTCGAGCTGCTGCATTCGTTCGGCAGCCCCGACCAGCAGGAACGGTTCCTTGCCCCGCTGTTCGCCGGCGACGCCAAAATGTCATTCGCGCTGAGCGAGCCGGCCGGAGGAACCGACGTCGCACGGGCAATGACCACCCGGGCCGTCGAGCGGCCCGACGGATCCTTCCTGATCAATGGCGCCAAGAAGTGGATCGGCGGGGCCTCCGACGCCGACTACCTCATCGTCCTGGCACGCACCAGTGACATCAGCCGGTCCTCGATTGACGGAATCACCATGTTCATCGTTCCCCGCGACACCCCCGGCATTGAAACAACCCCCATCGACACGATGGGGATCCGCGCTCTGGAACAGTGCGACATCACCTTCACGGACGTTCGTGTGCCCGCCGACCTGGTGCTCGGCGACGTCGATAAAGGCTTCCGCCACGTCCTGGGCACCCTCAACGGAGAACGGCTGAACGGGGCCGCCGTCGCGCTCGGCATTGCCCGCGGCGCACTGGACTACGCCGTGGGATACGTGAAGGAACGAAACGCCTTCGGCCGGCCCATCGGCGCCTTTCAGGCCCTCCAGCACAAGCTCGTCGACTGCAGCGTCAAAGTGGAAAGCGCCCGTTTGCTCCTGGAAAAGGCTGCCACGACCTCAGACGATCATGCCGGAGCGGACGAAACCCTCTCGGCCATGGCGAAACTCGCCGCCGCCGACGCCGCAACCACTGCCACCGACGTCGGGATGCGGGCCATGGGCGGCTGGGGTTTCCTCCGGCAACTGCCCATGCAACGCTACTTCCGGGACGCCCGGCTCTACACCTTCGCCCCGCTCACGGACGACATGATCCGCAACTACATCGGGGAGCAGCACCTGGGCCTTCCCCGCTCGTACTGACCCCGGGCTTCCATCGAGTCACCCGGTCCCCTTCCTGGCGTGGCCCCGCACTGGCCGCGCCAGGAAGGCAAACAAGTGTCCGTGCGTTAAACTTGGGTCACTGACGACGATAGGTGGCGTACATGGTTGCAACGGCGGAACGCGGAACTGCGCAAGCCATCCGTGATGAAGCGGCAAAACTGTTCTTCGAGCGCGGATACGACGGGACCAGCCTGAGGCAGGTGGCCTCCGCCGTCGGCATCATGGTGGGCAGCCTCTACAACCACATCGAGAGCAAAGAACACCTGCTGCTGCAGATCATGGGCGGCATCATCGATGACCTCATGGACAGTGCACAAAAGGCCACTGAGGTTGACGGCGACGCCGTGGACAGGCTGCAGGCCGCACTCGACGCCCACCTGAGGTTCCATGCCGAGCGTGCCCAGGAAGTATTCATCGGCAACGCCGAACTGCGCTCCCTTTCCGAGGACGCCCGCAAAGTCGTCATCGGAAAGCGGCACGAGTACGAACTGTTCCTGCAGGACCTCATCGAAGAAACCGGCCGGGCAGGCCTCGCCGAGGTCATCGACGCCCGCATCCACATGTACAGCCTGGTCGCCCAGGCCACCCACATCGCGTCCTGGTTCAAACCCGGCGGACGCATGTCCCTGGACGACATCGTCGCCGTCTACACCAAACTCGCCCTCCGGGAACTCAACGTCGCGGACGCCGACGCACGGGTCGACCAGCGCCGCTGACGCGCCTGCCTCGGGCAGGGGACGGATTCTGGGGTCACCGTTGCCGATCCAGTCCAGAAACATCCGGCGGCTCATCTTGCCCCGGTCGGTCAGGGGCAGCTCGTCCAGGAGATAGTAGCGCAGTGGCTTCCTGTCCCGGGTTATGACTTCGTCCAGCCCCGAACTGAGCCAGGTGGCGGTGAGGCCTCCGCAGGAGGGGACAATTCCTGCCACGATCCGGCTGCCCCGCATATCGTCCGGCATGCCGGCTGCGACGGCACTTTCGACCCCGGGAATAGATGCCAGGGCCAGTTCCACCTCATGAGGGTAAACGTTTTTGCCTGCGGTGACGATCATGTCTGAACTCCGGCCGAGTATGTGGAGGCTGGAGCCGTGGAGGTACCCTCGATCGCCGACGGTGTGATGGTCTCCGAGGCGGCGGAAGGCGTTGCCGTCATCGCCCCAGACGTACCCCCGGCACACCATCGGGCTTTTGATGCTGATATTTCCGGGGGTTCCGTCCGGCACGGGGGTCCCGTCATTGTCGAGGATCTGCACCTGCACGCCGGGGAAAGGGGACCCGACAGCGGTCCCAGCGGCGTCGAGTGACATTCCCGGGGCGAGGCCGCGGCCGGACACGAAGCTGAGTTCGGCAGCGCCGTAGTACTCGAAAATCGTGGCACGGGGTGCCCAGCGCCGGGCGGCTGCCAGGGTGCGGGCGTCGAGTTTCGATCCGGCACAGATGATGGTGCGGATGGCGGAGCCGTCCACGCAACCCGTCAGGCCGCGCTCACTGAGGAGCCGGAGCAGGGTGGGGACAAGAACCAGCCGTGTGATGCCATGGTGCGCGATGACCTCGTGCGAAGCTGCGACGTCGAACTTTCCCAGTGTGTGGAATTCGGTCCCAGCGTACAGGCACTCGGACAGGGCGTAGAGGTTCAGGCTCGCCGAGAGTGGTCCGGGGGCAAGGGTCTTATCATCGGGCCTGAGATCGAAAAACCGAATGGAGGCTTCAAAGGAGGCCTCCCAGGACCGGCGCGAACGGGTGAAGGCCTTTGGTGTGGACGTGGTCCCGGCGGTGAAACCTATGAGGAAGGCAGAGTCAGGTTCCCCGTCTTCCAGGATCGTGCCTTCGGCTCTGGACGGCGGGGGAAGTCTGCGGGTGATCTCTTCCCGTGCCTGGGCGGTCCAGTCCGGGTCGAGAACGGCAACCTGCCGCCCCTTGGCGACACCAGCGCAGTAACTGGCCGCGAACTGCGTTGAGTTCGGTGCGGACAGGACGCAGGTTCCGGGGGTGTCGGGGAGCAGTTGCTCGGCGGCTGTCTGCAGTTCCGCCCAGGTGAGTCCCCGGCCGTCCACGGCGACGGCCGTGCCGTCGGGACGCAGTTCTGCCCACGTCCGGAGTCTGTTCAGGAAAGGCATGGCTGGTGTTCTGTTCTCATCGTGGAACGGGCGGGCCGGCCGCATCGCTGCCGACCGGCCTGCCCCTGTTCACGAGCTTAGGCTTTGGTGTTGGGACAAGGGCCTAAGCGTTGGAGGGAACCTCAGCTTCTGCGTTCTGGTTCCTCTTCATCAGCGCGGTGCGGCGTACAACGCAGACCACGTCGCCGTGCTGGTTGTAGCCGCGGTGTTCGATGCCGACGATCCCGGTCTCCGGCCTGGAATTGGAGACGCGCTTGTCCAGCGCCTCGGTCTCCACCCGCAGGGTGTCACCGAAGAAGACGGGCTTAGGGAATTCGATGTCCCGGAAGCCGAGGTTTCCCAGGGTGGTCCCGAGCGTTGTGTCCTGGACGGGAATCCCTGTCACGAGTCCCAGGGTGAAGATGCTGTTGACGATCTGCTTGCCGTACATGCTCTGTGCCGAGAATTCGGCGTCCAGGTGCAGCGGCTGCACGTTCATGGTCAACGCCGTGATCAGCAGGTTGTCCGTCTCGGTGACGGTTCTAGTGACTTCGTGGCGGATCACTTCGCCTACCTGGAAGTCTTCGTAATACATTCCGGCCATGGTGTGTCTCCTGTTTGGTGTGGGCCTGGTGGCTTGGTTGATTCTCAGTTGCTGCCGGCGAAGGCCAGTGCCTGGCGGGCGTGGTTGGCATGGGCAAGGTCGATGTGGTCTCCGCGGTAGGAGACGGCGCCGTGCCCTCGGCTCTGGCCTTCGTCGAAGGCTTCGACGAGCCCCTGGTAGTAATCGCGCATTGCCGGGGACAGGCCGTAGGACTCGTTGGTGACCGGGGCGTGGGTGGGATGGATCAGCACCTGGCCGGTGTAGCCAAGGCCGTGGTTGGCTGCGGCGAAGCGGCGGAGGCCTTCCAGGTTGCTGACCTCCTGCCAGAGGCCAAGGACGATGCTGCGCAGACCTGCTGCCCGGGCCGCCAGCACGACCTTGCTGCGCAGGTAGAGCGTCTCTGTTCCTTCTGCGGTCCAACTGAAGCCCACTTCGCGGGAAACGTCGGCGTCTTTGGCTGCCGCCGCCATCACTCCGCCGATCCGGGGCCCGGCCAGGATCTCGTCCACCTTGCTGATGGATGCCGCCGTTTCCAGGGACGGAATCAGCTGCACCGTTCCCCTGGATATCCCGTGGGCGATTTCGGCGGCGGTGACCAGGGCGTCGAAGCGGACCACGTCATCGCGTGAGAACAGCTTGGGCAGCAGGAAACCGGTCAGGTTCCCGTGCGTGGTTTCTGCGATGTCAGCGCCGAAGTGAACGGTGTCGAGGGCATTGGGACGGATGAGGACACCCTTGTCCCCGGTGTGGACGCTGAGGGCGTCGCGGGCGTTGGCCCGGGCCAGTGCCTTGTCCGTCTCGGGGACGGAGTCCTCCAGGTCGATAATGATGGCGTCAGCCTCGGAGGCAAGGGCCTTGTCGATCCAGCTTCTCTTGTGGCCGGGGACGAAAAGGAGTGAACGGTAGGGTTTCATCAGTTGGCCCCTTCCAGGACGAGCTGGGTCAGCAGGGTTCCGGCTGCCATCGAGTCGCCGACCCCGGCGTGGATGGGACCGACGATGCCGGCGGCCGGCGCCTGAATCGGGTTCTCCATCTTCATTGCTTCCAGGACGAAGAGGATGTCTCCGGTGGTGACGGCCTGGCCTTCTTCGACGTTGACCTTGATGATGGTTCCCTGCATGGGCGCCTTGACGCTGCCGTCGCTGGCTTTGCCCTTGCCGCGGGCACGGGTGCTTCGCGTGCGCTGGCCGCCGGCTGCTGCGTCGTCCATGGGTGCAGCAGCGACGGCGGCTACGGTGCTGGTGTTTGCGCCGGGGCGGTCGGAGAACTGCGGAATGATGTAGAAGCGTCCGCCGACTTCGACCTCGTTGCGGGCCAGGGGTTCGTCTTCGGGTTCGTCCGAGAAGTCGACGGTTTCTTCGAGCCAGCGGGTCGTGAAACGTGCTGACTGGAAGTCTTCGTGGCGCACGACCTGCAGGGAGGCAGGGACGGTGGTGGGGACGCCACGTATGACGAGCCGTTCGAGGCCGTCTTCGAGCCTGGCCAAGGCGGTTTCGCGGTCCGGCCCATAGGCGATGAGTTTGCCGATGAGGCTGTCGTAGAACGGAAGCACTTCATCCCCGCTGTGGTAGCCGGCGTCGAAGCGGAGGCCTTCGCCTTCGGGGGGCGTGAGTTCCTCGATGAGGCCGGGCGCCGGAAGGAAGCGGCCCCCGGCCACGTCTTCGGCGTTGATGCGGGCTTCGATGGCCGCGCCGTGCGGCGTCAGGCGGTCCCGTATGCTGAGCTCCTCGCCGGCTGCCACCCGGATCTGCTCGGCGATGAGGTCCACCCCGTGGACCATTTCGGTGACCGGGTGTTCCACCTGGATGCGGGTGTTCATTTCGAGGAAGTAGAAGTTTTCGCCCTCCACCAGGAATTCCACAGTCCCGGCACCGGCGTAGCCGACGTGCTGTGCGAGCCGGACAGCGGCCGCACCCATGGATGCCCGCAGCTCCGGGGACAGGCCCGGGGCCGGGGACTCTTCGATCAGCTTCTGGTGGCGGCGCTGGACGGAGCAGTCCCTGTCACCCACATAGACCGTATTGCCGAGCTTGTCGGCGAAAACCTGGACTTCCACGTGCCGTGCACTGGTGAGGTAACGCTCCAGGTAGACCTCGCCATTGCCGAATGCCGCTGTCGCTTCGCGGACCGCGGCCGCGACGGCTTCCTCTGCCTGCGCTTCGGATTCGACCAGGCGCATGCCGCGGCCGCCGCCGCCGGCTGAGGCCTTCACCAGGATCGGATACCCGTGTTCGGCGCCGAAGTCGATGACGTCTCCGGCGCTGGTGATGGCGTTCTTGGAGCCCGGGGCGAGCGGCACCTCGGCAGCGACCGCCACTGCCCTGGCGGCAACTTTTTCGCCCATGGTCGAAATCGCCTCCGGGCTCGGTCCGATGAACGCGAGCCCGGCATCCACGACGGCCCGGGCGAAGGCGGCGTTCTCGGAGAGGAAGCCGTATCCGGGATGAATTGCCTCGGCGCCGGTTTCGAGTGCAGCGGCAATGATGCGGTCGATGTTCAGGTAGTTTTCGCTTGCCGGGCCGGCGCCGAGATCCACCGCAGTATCGGCTTCGCGGACGTGCAGGGATGCCGAATCGGCTTCGGAGTGAACGGCTACTGACTGGATGCCGAGGGACCGGCAGCTGCGAATAACGCGGACAGCGATTTCGCCCCGGTTGGCGATCAGGATTTTGCTAAACATGGTGGTTCCTTGTCATGAGTAAGAAAGAGTCGGCAGCGCCGGTGGTTAGCGGGCGACGCAGCGGTTGGCGGTGGCACCGAGGGTGTTGATGCTGGTTTCAAGCACGGAATCCGGTTCGAGGAATTCCTTGGGGTTGCGTCCGTCCCCGACACCGCCGGGCGTACCGGTGAGGATGACGTCTCCGGGCCGCAGAGTGGTGATCGCCGAGATGTACCGGATGAGTGCCACGGGCCCGAAAACCAGTTCCGAGGTGCGGGAGTGCTGTTTGGTGTTGCCGTCCACGGCGCAGCTGATGTCCAGGTCGGGCTCGGGTCCCGTTTCATCGGCGGTGACGAGATAGGGGCCGAGAGGCGTCGTCCTGTCAAAGGTCTTCCCTTGGAGCCATTCGGGGGTGCGGCGCTGGAAGTCGCGTGCCGAAACATCGTTCGCCACAGCAAATCCGGCGATGGCGTTGCGCGCCGCGCTCTCGTCGGCGCGGCTGACGGCGGAGCCGATCACGACTGCCAGCTCGCCTTCCCAATCGACGCTGCCCGAGCCGGGTGGGAGCACGATGTCGTCGTGGGCGCCTATCAGCGAGTCTGAGAACTTGGCAAACAGGGTGGGGTATTCGGGCAGGTCCCTTCCCATTTCCAGGATGTGGTCCCGGTAGTTCAGGCCAACGCAGATGATCTTGCCCGGGCTGGTAACGGCGGGGGCAAAATCGGCCTCGTCGATGCTGATGGGCGTCCCGGCGACGTGGCTGGACCACTCCGGGGATCCGGCCTGCAGCCAGGCCCCCACATCGGTGAAGTCCAGTGGCGTCAATTTGCCGCCGTCGATGGCGGCGGCGTGCGTTCCGCTCCCGGTGCGGATGGTTGCGATTTTCATGCGCTCCACCCCAGATTCACTTTCAGCTGGCTCTTGACCAGTTTTCCTGCAGCCGATCGGGGCAATTCTTCGGGTCGCATGAACACCATTTTCTTGGGGATCTTGTAGCCGGCGAGGTGCTGGCGAAGGAAGCCGGAAAGTTCGGCCGCGTCGGTCTGGACTCCGTTGCGAAGTACGACGACGGCCCGGACTTCCTCGTCCCATTTGGGGTCTGGTACGCCGACCACGACTGCTTCCAGGACAGAGGGGTGAAGGTGCAGGACCTGCTCAATCTCGGCGGAATACACGTTCTCCCCGCCGGTCTTGATCATTTCCTTCAGCCGGTCGCGGAAGTAGAAGTAACCCCTGTCATCGCGGGTGGCGAGGTCTCCGGTGTGCAGCCACCCTCCGCGCAGGGCCTCAGCTGTTGCCTCAGGGCGCCCGTAGTATCCGGTCATGACGCCGGGCCCCCGTACGCAGATCTCCCCCAGTTCCCCGGCGGGGACTTCCCGGCCGTCCGGGTCCTGCAGCTGGGCTTCGACCAGTAGGTATTCGGTGCCGATGGATCCGTCCACCGCGGGGTCGAGCATGTCGGAGGGCTTGAGCCGGGTGACCATGGGTCCCGCTTCGGTCAGGCCGTAGCGGAAGTAGAGGTCGGCTCCGGGAAGCATCTCGGTGAAGAGTTCCTTGTCCGGCATCCGGAGCAGGCCTGCCCCGGTGTGGACGCTCTTGAGGTTTTTGCGGATCGCCGGGTCCTGGAGCACGCCGCGGTCCATGAGCCGGCGCATCATGTTGGGGATCATGAACGTATTGGTGATCCGTTCCCGGCCCACCAGGTCCACGACTGACTCGTCGTTGAACTTTTCCGCGATGACGCTCGTTGCCCCGGCGATGAAATGCGGGACCAGCCAGCACAGGAGGGCCGCGGAGTGGAACAGGGGCGTGACGATAAGTCCGCGTTCGTTGGGCCGGCTGCCGACGCCGCAGTCGTACATCTCGTTGATGGCGTTTGCCAGGGCCGACTTGTGGGACAGGACGACGCCCTTGGGGGTGCCGGTGCTTCCGCCCGTGTAGATGATGCACAGCGGCGACTCGGGTGTTGCCGTGTCCTCTGCCGGGCCTGTCCCGACGCGGAGGGCATCGATTTCGGCGCCTTGCCGGATAACGAGCGGCAGGGATTGTCCGCTTTCGGCGACGATGTCCAGGGCCTGCTCAAGCAACGGCAATTGGGCCTCTTCCACCAAAATGACTTTGGCTTCTGTCTCCCGGATACCGGCCGCGAGTTCGGCCGGGGCCCACCGCCAGTTGTAGGCGATGTACACGCCGCCGGCGGCTGCTACCCCGAGGAACGCTTCGGCGTTGAATACCGAGTTGCCGGCCAGGACACCAACCCCCACCCCCGGACCGACTCCAGAACCGCGCAGTCCCCTGGCCAGTTGCCAGGCCCTTTCCGCGGCTTCGCCAAACGTGACTCTGCCGTCCACGCCGACGAACGCTTCCCGCGAAGGGTTGCGCCGGCTGTTCAGGCGAATCCAGTCTCCAATAGTTCGCATCGTTGCCTCTCTGGAACGAAATTCAGCTGCCAGAAGCTACCCGCGCTGGCGGCTCCTGCAATACGAACAAGCGTACGTCCGAACGCGCGGATGCGCAACGCTCCACGCCGAGCGGCTTCCTCAACCCACTGGGTGGAGTACCTCCGGGGCGGCGTGGATGTTCAGTTCGCGGAGGGCCAGTTTGGTGTAGACGGCGACGATTTCGTCCAGGGACATGCGTCCGCCGGGCTTGAACCAGGATGCAATGTGGGTGGCCTGGGCGACGAAGCTGTAGACGTGGATCCTGGCGTCGATGACTTCGGCGAGGCCTGCCCGGCCGGCTTCTTCGATGAGTTCCTGCAGGAGCAGTTCGTATTCGTGGCGTTTTTCGATCACGACTTTGCGGGCGTCCTCGGAGAGTGACCGGAGTTCGGTGTTGCCGATGAACACTTCCCGCGCCCGCTCGGCATGGAACCGCAAATGCGCGGCCAGGGCGGCCCGGAGCCTGTCCACGGCGTCACCGTCCGTCTGGACCGCGCGCCGGATGGAGCCCATAAGGTCATCCATGATCCCGCCCATGATCTGCAGCAGCAAATGTTCCTTGCTGTCGATGTGGTTATAGAGGCTGCCCACCTTAAGTCCCGAGGCAGCCGCCACCTGGCGAAGGCTCGTCGCGTCATAGCCCCGCTCGAAAAACAGCTTGGCCGCCTCAGCCCGGATGACGTCAGCACTGTTCCGTTCGATCAACACCGTCATTGCCTGCACCTTTCCGTGTGCGCGTCGTGTTCATTCCTGGACCTGCGCGCCCCTTTGGCGCCGGCGCCCGCCGGTTCACGTGTTGACTTTCGCGCCGCAAACTCGTTCACTGAAATGCGAACGTACGAACGATCGTACTCCTTTTTATGTGAGGTGTGTCTTGTTCGATCAACTTTTCCAACCGCTGGTCCTTGGCGGGCAGACCCTTCCCAATCGCCTGGTGCTTCCGCCCCTGACGCGGAGCCGGGCCCAGGAGGATGGCGTGCCGACACCCCTCATGGCCGAGTACTACCGGCAGAGGGCGGGCGCCGGCCTGGTGATCAGCGAAGGAACCGTAGTTTCCCCGCAGGGCGCCTCGTATGCCCGGGTCCCGGGGCTGTATTCAGCTGAGCAGGTCGCCGGCTGGCGCCCCGTAGTCGCAGCCGCCAAGTCCCGCGGAGCGGCGGTCTACGCACAGCTGTGGCATGTCGGTCGACAGGCCCACTCATCCGTCCAGCCTGACGGCACCCCGCCCTGGGCGCCCTCGCCCGTGGCCATCACCGGCTGGCAGTACCGCAGCCCCCACGGTCGTATTCCCTTCGAGGTCCCCCGGCAGCTCAGTGAAGAGGGCATCGCCGAGATCGTCGCCCAGTTCGCCACCGCAGCACGAAATGCGGTGTCCGCCGGTTTTGACGGCGTGGAACTCCATGCCGCGAACGGGTACCTGTTCGATCAGTTCCTGAACTCCAGTGCCAACCGGCGTTCGGACCGCTACGGCGGGTCCACGGAGAACCGCCTGCGGTTCCTCCATGAGGTCATTGACGCCGTCAGTGCAGTCATTCCCGCCAGCCGGATAGGCGTGCGCATTTCACCCTCGTCAACCTGGATGGACGTGTTTGATCCGGACAAGCGGGGCCTTTACTCGGCCCTGGTGCGGAGCGTCAGCGAACGGGGACTGGCCTACCTCCACCTCGTCGAACCCGGCATCGCCGGTTCCCTTGACGCCCGCCCCGATGCCGAGACGATTGAAAGCGCTGAACTGGGCGGGCTCTTCGACGGGCCAGTCATCGTCACAGGAGGCCATACTCCTGACACTGCGGCGGCGGCGGTCAGCGCGGGCGATGCTGATCTTGTCGGTTTTGGGCGGCTGTTCATTGCCAACCCGGACCTGCCCCGCAGGATCAGGACCGGCGCGGAACTCACCGGCCTCCGCCACGAAGGCCTCTACGGCGGGGGTCCTGCAGGGTACACCGATTACCCCGAACTGCAGTCTTCGAATTGAGAACCGGACGATCAAGGAGCCAGAACATGGCGGAGCAACACATAAGCGGCCTGGAGGCCCCTCGGGGTCTGAACGTGCTGGTAACCGGAGCCGCGGGCGGCATGTGCCGCGGAATCAACAAGAGACTCGGCCTGGCCGGACACACGCTGCTGTGCGTCGACCTGGACCTCGCGCGCTGTCAGGCCGCAGTTGAGGAGCTGCGTGCCGAAGGGATAACAGCGCACGCCTTCGCAGCCGACGTTACCCGGCCCGACGATGTCGCGCGCCTTCGGGCCGACGTCAAGGACATGGTGGGCGACGTTCATGCCCTCATCAATGCGGCAGGAATCCTGGACCGCAAGATGCTTCTGGATCACGACGTGGATTCCTTCTCGCGCGCGATCAACATCAATCTGGTGGGTCCGTTCGCCCTGATCAGGGCCTTCGCGGAGGACTTCATCGCCGCCAACTGGGGCCGGATCGTCAATGTTTCTTCCATCGCAGGGACGACCGGCTATCCCTATCCCAGCTACGCAGCTTCCAAGGCGGGCCTCTCAAATCTCACACGCTCGTTGCTCGTGGATTTCTGGGGCACCGGGATCACCGTTAACTCGATCTGCCCGGGCGTCGTGGACACTCCGATGGTCATCCAGGAAGTGCGTGACCAGGTCCCCAACAAGGTCCCCACAGGAAGGATCGTGGACCCCGACGAGATCGGTGCCGCCATCGCCTTCCTCCTGACCGACGACGCACGAAGCATCAACGGGGCAGACCTCGTCATTGACGGCGGAGCGACCCAGGTCTTCCGGCTGTTCGAACCGGCCCGGGGCTGACCTCGTGGAAATCACCGGTACAGTCCAGCGCCAGGCATGGCTGAAGAAGGTCATGCCGCCGGTTGAATGCCTGTCAGAGGGCCTGTGGTCGGTACCCGTGGCATTTCCCGGCAACCCGATGCGCTACACCCTCGCCTATGTTCTTGCCGCAGGAGCGGACTGCCTCGTCATCGACCCGGGCTTTGACAGCCCCCAGGGACGGCTGGATCTCCAAGCCGGCCTTCGGAACGCCGGGCTCGGGATCCGGGACGTCACCGGCATCCTGGCAACGCACTTTCACACCGACCATCTGGGCATGGCCGGCTGGCTCAGGGGCCAGTCCGGCGCATGGGTTGCCCTGGGCAGCGCGGAGAAGCGATACATCTCCGCGTTTAGGATCCCTTGGACGAAAGCGCGGCCGACCGCGCCAGGATGCGCACATGGGGCGTGCCGGAAGAGCGCATCAGCGAGGCAGCGATGAGCGTTGACGGCCTCATGCACCTGAGGCAGCTGGCCGACGCTGACCTGCGGCTGGGCAGCGGGGACACCGTTCCCCTGCCCGGATTCGACCAGCTCACCGTGGTGGAAACACCGGGCCACACACCCGGGCACATCTGCCTCCGGGATGCCGGCCGCGAGGTCTTCATCAGCGGCGACCACGTCCTTCCGAGCATCTCACCGAACGTTTCCCTGGAAATCCGCGGGGACACCGATCCCTTGCGCAGCTGCCTGGAGTCCCTTGACCGGCTCGACGCAGACACCCATTTCGAGGTGCTCCCTGCCCATGAATACCGGTTCAGGGGCCTGCGGGACCGGGTCCGGCAGCTGAAGGCCGTGGCGCTAGAACGGTCGGAAGAAGTGGTGCAGGAACTCATCGCGCAGAAAAATCCCACGGTGTGGACCATCGCCGCCAGGCTGAGCTGGTCACGGGGATTCGCCTCCCTGTCGAACCTGCAGCTGCGTCTGGCCCTGAGCGAGACCGCCGCGCACCTGCAATACCTGCGGACATCGGGCTACCGGCACGATATCCATGGCCTTCCCGAAGCGGTCACCCTCATCCGCAGCTGACGGCATTTCAAAGGCAAAAGGGCCGGACCACCACGGGTCCGGCCCTTTCCTTGCTACACGGCCCTTCTGCCGGAGCGCCGCTCCCCTGCCGGCAACGGCTTGATGGCCGCGCTCAGGGAGGGAGCGAAGGTCTCACTCTCGGCCGCCTTCCGGGCCCGGCGGCCGCGGCACGCTCGGGGCTGCGGGAGTATGCCGTAAACGTCAAAGGGCCGGACCCTGTGAGCAGTTTCACAGCGGGTCCGGCCCCTCTGAGGTTCCTAGGAGTTAAGGTCGATTTCCCTCTCCTCTGCCAGGAACCAGCGCATGTCGGCGAGGAATTCGTGCTCGTGCTCGAAGAGGAGTTTTGCTTCCTCCCCCGCATAGGCGGTCTTCACGTCGGCCACGCTGTCGAACCAGAGTTCAGCCATGCCATTGAACGGCCATTGCTTCGGGTGCTCGATGGCAGGATTTTGCCGGTAGCGCCGCAATCCGGGCAGCTTGCGGACAAGTACAGGGTGTTCCACGTTCCACTTGTGGAGGAATTCGTCCCGGCTCAGGCCATCTCTGGCGGTCAGGACAGCAACAACCTTGATCATCGGTAGTCCCGTTATGCCGGAGTCACGGCCTGGCGGCGCTCGACGGGGACAGCTTTGCGCCGGCCGTAGAGATCCAGGCGTACCATTAGATCCGCCCGCAGTTCATTGGCGGGCACAACGGCTTCCACGGCGTTGGCATTGGCGATCTTGAAGACATCGATCCCTTCCGCGTACTCGGCGTGCTTCTCCATGATGAACTTCTGGCGTACCTGGGGATCCTCGATCTCGTGGATCTGGTTGTAGTAGATGCCGTTGACCGCCGCATCCGGACCCATTAGCGCCGGGCGGGCGGTGGGAAGGGCAATCACCGCGTCAGGATTCATCGGGGCGCCGGACATCGCCAGGTAGCCGCCGCCGTAGGCCTTCCGGACCAGCACCGTGATGCGGGGGACCCTGCATTCCGAGACGGCAAAGATCATCTTGGCGCCGTGCCGGATGATGCCCTGGCGCTCCACAGCCGAACCGATCATGTACCCGGCGATGTCCACCAGGAAGATAATCGGGATGTTGTAGGCGTTGCAGATCCAGATGAACCGCGCTGCCTTGTCTGAGGAGTCGGGGAAGATCGACCCGCCCATGTGCTTGGGCTGATTGCCGACGAGTCCGACAGGCCGCCCTCCGATCCGGGCAAACCCGGTCAGCATTTCGGGGGCGAAGAGCTCCTTGTAGGGGAACCAGCTCCCTTCATCGACCAGGGATTCGACGAACTCTTCCATGTCGAACACTTCGGCCTCGCGTAGCGGAACGATCTCCTCCAGCGTGCGGCCGGGGCGTGGCTCCAGTGCGGGGGCAACGGGGGCGGGCTGCTCCCAGCTGGCGGGCAGGAAGCTCAGCCACACGCGGATGGCGGCAATTGCTTCCGCGTCGTCTTCCACGAGGACATCGCCAAGACCCGAGACCGTGCAGTGCATCTCGGCCCCGCCCATCTCCTCGAGCGTGACCTTTTCCCCCGTCACCATCTCCGCCAGGCGCGGGGAACCAAGGTAGGCCGTCGCGTGGCCACGGACCATGATGGTCATGTCGCATAGTGCCGGAACATAGGCCGAGCCGGCCGGGGAAGGGCCGAAGAGGGCGCACACCTGCGGCACACGTCCTGAGATCTGGACCTGGTTGTAGAAGATGTTTCCCCAGGCGTGGCGGCCCGCGAAGCTCTCAAACTGCTCGTCGATGCGGGCCCCGGCGGAATCGAACAGGTAAACCAGAGGGATCCCGGCCGCGTTGGATTTCTCCTGTGCCGCCGTGATCTTCTCAAACGTCCTGTTCCCCCAAGTACCGGCCTTGACGCTGAAATCATTCGCGATCACGCAGACCTGCCGGCCGTCGACGCGTCCGAAAGCGATGACGACGGCGTCGCCCGGCAATCCGTCTTCGAAGCGGGCCAGGAGCCCGTCCTCAATGTATTCGTTGTCGTCAAACAGCAGGGCAAGACGTTCGCGGACCAGCAGCTTGCCGGACTCGACGATCTTCTTGCGGTTCTTCTCTGAACCGCCGATCTTTGCCTGCTCGAGCTTCTCCCGGAGAAGTTCGTGCACGGTGGGCGCCTCAGCTGCCGCCGTCGGCACCTCGGCTTCCGTGATCGTGGTGGTGCTCATAAAGGCCTCCAGTTGAAAAGCAGATAAATACTTACGCTTAACCAGTATACGAACAAGCGCTCGCTCGTCTAGCCCCGGACTGATTCTCCGGCTGCGCGACAGGGTTTCCGGTCCAGAAAAAACGAAGGGAGGCCCGCCTGATGCACATCAGGAAAGCCTCCCGCCGGCAGCCGTCAGGACCGGTAGTCGATCTCCAGTTCGGCGACGTCCTGGTCAGCCAGGTTCACAACAATGTTGTCCGGAGTCCGCGTCGTCATCCAGATCAGCTCCTCGGTCTTGCTGGCATTGCCTTCAATGTGGGGCATGAACGGCGGCACGAAGACGAAGTCGCCTTCTTCGAGGTAGACAATCTCGCTGTAACCCTCGCCGTAACGGATGAAACCGCGGCCCTTGAAGACATATCCACCGGTCTGCGCTTCCCCGTGGTGGTGCGGATCTGAAATTTCACCTGGGCCGGTGTAAACCTTCCCGAACCACAGCTTGTCGGCGGCACTGTTCTCCTTGCTCACCCCCGAAATGCGTCGGGCATTCTGGGTCTGACCAGGGGCGACCTGCAAATCGCCGGCACGGTGAACACGGAAGATGTCGGTGTTCCTGTTGATATCAAAAGCGACGTCTGTCATCGCTGGTCCTTTCAAAGTGGCATCGGTGGCACGCTCACGGATCGTCCAACCAAGCGGGCGGACGCCCCTTTAGCAAGTATCCAGTCGAGTCGCATTTCGGTCAAGACGAACGTTTGTTCGCGACCGAAGCCGCACCCTCTGTAATCTCCGCCACGTCCGTCCCGATCGACCCCGTCTATTTCCACATGCGGAACGAACAAACGCTTGTATTGACCTTGGACTGCTTTCACGTGCAGAATCGACATGCCGCCAACCAAAGGAGTTTGAGGATGCCCAAACGGATCACGTACCTGGAGAAACGCGACGGGATGCCGCGGGAAGACTTCCGCCTCCACTGGTCGACCACGCATGCAGACATAGCCCGCGATTTGCCTGGAGTGATCACCTACCGCCAGAATCACGTACGGCCACCATCGGCATCGCCTTCGGCCGACGCCTACGCCGTCGACGGCATCGTTGAGCTGTGGTTCGAAGATGAGAGCGTGGTCCACGCAGGCTTCGACTCTGATGTCGCCCGACGACTCGCCGCCGACGAACCAAACTTCCTCAGCGGGCTCACTGGCGGCCCGGTTTCTGCCGATGACCTGTACGAACCCTCGCCACACAAGTTGTGGCTGCTCGCACGTTGGCGCAGCGACACGTCCGCGGACCATGAGGCAATGACGGCATGGACAAATCTCCGGGCGGCCGAATGGTCGGGCGCCCTCACCGCGAGCGTCAATTACTTGAACCCAGGCGGTCCATTGCTAACGCGCAAAGCCTTGCGGTCCGAGCCACGCATTCCCCAAGTTGCCATTGCCTTCGGTTTCACCAGCGCGCAGTCGGCGGCCGACGCAGCAGCGGCTATCGCGGACGAACTCTGCCAGATACAAGGCATGCTCGACAATATCCACGTATATTCTGCGGAGGAACTGGTAATCATCTGATGAGCTGCATCGATTTTGAAGACGCCAGGAACCTGAAGATCGACTACTTCCGCCACTTGGACGCAAAGCGTTGGGCGGACCTCAGGCGCCTCTTCCATGACAATGCCATGTTCGCGGGCTTCCCCTTCGCGACCGGAGACGCCGACGCATTCGTCCAGGGCGCCGCCAGCTTCCTGGACGGTGTCGACTCGATCCATCAGGGCTTCATTCCCCGGATGACGTCAATTGACAGCGACACGATCAGGGGCCTGTGGTCGATGCATGACTACTTGGTCTGGCCCAGGGACAGCAGGGACTACCGCGGAGCCAAGGTCCCCGGACTCTACGGGATCCGGGGATACGGAACCTACGAGGAGGAATACCGACGGCTCGACGGGCAGTGGCGAATTTCAGTCATGCGCCTCGTCCGGAAAAGGATCGATCTCCTGACGGACGAGTCGCCTTCACTGCGCGACCAGGACTTCCTGGCCCCGGACCCCGAATGGATTCCCTCGTTGCTCCCGCAACAGATTGGGTAAATTCGCCGTTCACTGCTGGCTTGCCACGCTGCCGGACCTGGACTGGCGGCTTCACACGGAAATGGAACTAACTGCGGGTGCGAAAGGCGAAATCATGCTTGGAAGCCAGTTACGCGGCTTGTCGGTGGATCGGCGGACAACCAGCGCCAGATATCGAGGCTCAGGTCTCCCAGGACTGAATGTACTTCTGGCCCATGAGACCACTGGCCGACCGTGATGCCGTCAACTTCAAGCACACCCCAATCTGACCTCGGGCAGGGAGCCGCCCGGCTATCGAAGTAAGGCCCGCTTCCTTCGTTTCTGACGGCGGCTCTCGAAACTCCTGGATGCCAACATGACAGGGACACCCCGGCGCATCGCCACAGAGACGTCGAAACAGGTTGGGCAAGAGAGGCCATGCCTGGCGGGCGGCGCTTTCGGACGTCTGCAGGCCAGTCACCTCAGAAGACATAGCCGCACCACAGCCTGACCTATCGGCTCTCCTCCACTAAGGGGGTGATTCGGCGGCTCATCATTCCGTCATGCAGTCAGCCAACAGGCCGGTAATGAACAACCATGAGAGACCAGCCAGGCAGCGGAACCTCGCTTCTGGACACCGTGGAAAAAAATCCACAGCGTCACGTCGTCGACTCCCAGGGCAACCATAAACAGCTGTCGACGGAAACCCTCGATCCATGGAAGAAGGGCGGTGAGCATCATGGGCCACAACGTGGGCACCGTTGGCCCGCCGTCGGGCAGTATCGGACTGCCTGTCAGCACCTGGTGACACCGATTCCCCACCGGTGGTGCACAAGTCACGTCGTCCTCCCCCGCACCCACCATGGATAAGCAGATCAGCCACCAACAGCCATAAGGAGGAACCTACTGAACACCCGGCCACGCACCAAAGAAACTCGCACCGAAAATCTCACAGGTCATGTTGGCCCAGGCATGAACCCCCATGAACTGGTAACGAACAACAACCCGTCGCTCCAAGGATGGAAGGAGGCAACCGGCCACAGCACCGGCCACCAATAGAAAAAGGCCCCCGAAGGGGCCCACAAGTGAACAAAATGTGCACAGTCAGAGGCTAAAAACCCCCTGAACAGGGAAAACACTGTGCCCGAGGTGGGACTCGAACTGTATTCCAGGCCTTGTAAACACTGGGAACCCGCGGAAACGTACCGAATCCGAGCTAGTACGGCCGATGGACGGCCCAGTCCGGCGGCGATTCTGTTGACATTGTCAACACGCCCTTCCTGACAGATTCTGAACAAACAGAGCGACTGCCGCTCCCCATTTCGAGGGGGCCCGGCAGTCGTTTTGTGTTAGGGGTCATGGGCCTTACTAAATTGATTCCAGCGATCCGGTCTATGCTGCGCCGGTACACCTCGGCGATGAAATCCTCGATGTCGTTGGCTCCGCTGCGCAACACACCGCGTTTATCTTGCCTCAATAACAGGTGTGTGAGTTGTTTGTCTTAGCACCCCGCTCTTGGTTCGTAACTCTTTTCGCAGTCCCTGTGAGGATGGCGGCACTTCCCCGGTATCAAGAAAAATGCCTCTCTCCTGATACCGAAGCTCGAGGTAGCCATCAATTGTGGGTGCTTGACCATATGATTCACTCCACGAGCGCATTCTTTGGTGAGTGCTGTCGTTCATCTAGATATTGGGGGAACTTTTGGAAAATCAACACGGCCCGGAACCTAAGCCACAGCAGCCTTTTAAGTTGGAGTCCTGGCAAACACCCACTCCCCCAGTGAGCCCTCCCCAGCAACGCCGGCTTGCCACTCCGGCTCAGCATCAGCCTCCTAGGATGAGTCCTCTCAAGAAACTTGCTATCTGGGGCATCATCGCCGCTGTCATCGGTGGATACTTTGGCATCAGTTCCTGGATACACACAGCATCAGACCCACGGAATAATCCTGCAAACACATGGAGCAATGCCAAGGAAACCTGCGAGCGGATGATTCAGGACAGCGTCGGCGACAGGGAGAGACAAGACCGCAGTGATGTATATGAGCCTTCAATCAAGACCTACAAGCTAAGTACGTGGGTGAACTATAACCCTGAGCCACGGCTGTACAACTGCCGTCTCATTTGGAACGGAAGTTCTTGGAAGACAGACCTGTTTGAGTGGCGGTAGGAAGAGGCATTAGCAGGGAAGTTCTGGGGCTGTCCGTTGCGGCCTGCTGTTGATTTGTTCTCAGGTGGAATCCATACAGGTATCCCAGCCGGAGCCCGTGGTGGAACCCTTGACACCTGACCCGTCGTGGTGGGGCGCCCGTTAGCAGTCCAGCGTCTATACGGTCCTTACGAATCTTGCACAAACAAATCGCTACCGTCAGCCCCTCTGCCCAGCCAAAGGACTCTGCGATGACGGGCAGCCAGAATTTAGGGGGGGCCGTAGCCCGCGCTGCAGTACGGATCCCGCCAAGTAGCCAGGTCGCCTTCCACCGCTTTCCGGAGTACCACGAGCCCTGGCATCTGCGCTTCGTCGGCATGCCGCTCACCACCGACATTGCCACCCAAGGCATCACCCTGGAGGAGTACCTCGGCGCCGCGCCCCGGTAGCCCGGCACCGTCCGTTCTTCAGGGGGCCGGAGCTTCGACTCCTCCCCCGCCACCCTCGATGAACACCTCGACTGCGACGATGTGCGCCTCGGTCAGTCCCTGGTCCGGTATTGGCTTCTCCAGAAGGACCGGCTGGTGGTGACCGTGGGCCCACTTCCTGGCATCCGGCCCGAGGACGTCGTCAATCCATACGACCGAGTCCCAGCCAGCTTCGCCGGCCGCTTCCATCCTGGCCAGCCACCGTGCCACGGAACGCAGCTTCGGCGTCGGGTCGGCCTCGTCCGCGGCACGGAGCAATAACGTCACCCGCAGCGGCTCCACGTCCAGTTGCAGCTGGTCCTCCAAGTCGGCTGTCATCTCTGCCGGCCAGGTCGACACCCACGCGATCCGGCCGCACCTGGCCAGGCGCCGTACCAGTGCTTTCTTCTCACAGGAGAGCAACGGGTCAGGTCGGACAGTACCCGGCCGCGACCGGAGCGCCGGGTTGAGAACACCGTCGATGTCGAGCAGGATGATCGGCTTCATGGGTGCGACCCTTTCACGACCGCCCGTCATCGCCAACTGCCAGCTGGGTTCCTGCTGCCACGCGCCAGACACTGGGCGTCCGCGTGGATACCCTCGTTGTCGTCTTCGAAAGTTCCGCCGCAGTCACTGCACTGGAACCTGAATCCGTTGGCGCTGCCGATGTAGCGTGGGTTCTCGCTGATTTCCCGCAGTCGTACCGCCCTGGCATCTTTGGCCGCCTGGCGTGCGGCGATCTCGGTCGCGTCCCTGGCCTCAGACATCCACAGGGCCCAGGGCCGTGGGCCGATGAACTCCGGGTGGCCTTCCTCAATGCGCGCCGGCCGGCGCACCATCTGAGGCCTGGGAGTTTGCTCCCTTGGCGGCCCAGGGCGCGAGCCCGGTTCCGGCGGCCTGGGAACGTCAACCTCCGCCTGTATACGTTCGGCAATTGCTGACCACTTCGAATTTGGTATCGAAGACACCCACCGCCCTTGAACAAGGTCGTTGCATGTCGGGCATGCGAACCCCAGAGGCTTACCGGGCCGGTTCACGGTGACCAACTTGGCTCGGACCAGCGAGCCGCCAGCGGCCTGAAGCCAGGCCTCGACCGGGACAAGGACACGGTCCAGACTTTCAGGGCCCGGCCGGTAAGGGCGAAGATCAATCCTCGCCGGCGGCTCCAGCAACCGCCAGATGAGGAAAGGGTGGCCGGAGCCAGAACACCTGACGATGCTCGCCCACACATTCATCCCCGCCTTAACTGCGGGTACAGCCCCGACGTCTGGTGCCACAGCCTGAACCGCGAACAGCGAGTCCCTTTCCGCCTTACGTTGCACCTCCTCTTGGCCCACGAGCTGTCTCGCTGTGACTTCCTGAGCAGCCTTCAACCTGGCGGCCTCCGCTGCTTCGGCGCGCTCAGCCTCCAGCCGCTGGATGGTGTCCCACTGGAGCCGTGGCGTCCCGTGAGGCCACGTAAACCTTGGTTGCAGGACGGCGTCCACTATCGCCCCGGACCGGGCCATCTTTCCGATGAGCGGCTGGTGGTCGAGCAGTTCCATCAGTTCGGCAGGATCCCCGGGCAGGTCGCTGGTCTTGCCGAAGCCCGTTACGATCATCGGCAGCTGCACCCGGAACCAATCGAAGGCTTGGGGACAACCCACACTGGGCCGATGCGGTCGTCCACGTAACGCTGGGACCGTCGCACGAACTCTTCCTCGGTTTGCTGCGAGAGCTGGACTTCGAACGCAAGCCGCCGGCCGTCCGTGTTGGTGGCCAAGACGTCGGCAGTCCAGGCCCGCTGGGGATGAGCGGCCTCCACCTGCGCGGTCCACCCCGGGGCGGCGTTGATCCTGTCCTTCAGCGCCTGCTTCATGGCCAGGTGCTGGGGCGTCTCCGACTTGTGCACGACGGGGCACTCAAGGTTCGGGTAATGGGCGAAGTACTGGCGGCCCATGTGTGAGGTCACCCGTTTGGCCCGCAGCCCGCATTCAATCAGCACCAGCTCCGCATAGCGCGGATGTTTCACCAGATCACGCCACGGCCGGTGAGCCATTTCAGTCGCATCGAGTCGCTCACCATTGATGTACGCCACCAGCTGCAACGTAGATCCCCCCAACACGACGCCCTTTTGTCGCCTGGCGGTCAATCTACCTGCCGTCCGCCAACGGCGCCATCAAGAACGGTTGAAGATTCGAGCCCGCTGCTACGGACAGAGCAGGGCACGCCGGTTGGGCAGACCCTTTGCAGGATCCTCAGGCGCCATTGCGTTTTCCGGTATGAATAAGGCATGACCCGTTCAACGAAGGACACGCCGATCACCGTCCCTGTCGGTCCTGCCACTAATTTCTGGTGGGCATTCCAGTCCCTGAACTTCCGGCATGTCTATTTCGACGGCACCTTGTGGGCACCTCTGAAAGGCGCCGGCGGGCAGCGCGTCGCCTCTTGGGAGACATTGCATTATGTCCGGCCGGGAGATGTCGTACTGAATTTCAAGAGCCCTGCAGTTCAGGGCATCAGCCTTGTGTCCACGCTGCCGACGCCTGCTTATCCACCGTTGCGCGGTTACAAGGAGCCAGCGGACACGAACGGCATGCTGGTGCTCACCGAGCCTCTCTGCGAAGTCCGGATTCTCCGGGAAGACGCCTACCGGATCCTGCCGCCGGGCCGGGGCCCGGTCACGGCGAAAGGCGGCTCCAACAACGGTTACGTGTATTCGGTTGACCGGGATGCCGCCCTGAAACTGCTGCACCACGCAGGGCTGGAAATCGACAATCGTGGAGACAAGGAGCTGGACGGGGCGTGGTCTTCCGAGCAATACCTAGGCGGTCCCAGTGACACATGGGCCCTCGCCGCCGTTCGGACCGAGCAGCGCTTCCTGCGAAACCAGCAGCTGCAGCTCCGGGGCAGCTCGTGCTCTCTCTGCGGGCGCTCCTATCCGGACGAGTTCCTGGTTGCCGCCCACATCAAACCCCGCTCGAAGTGCTCCGAGGGGGAGCGCATGGACACTCGCAATGTGTCCATGCTGGCTTGCCTGTTCGGTTGCGATGCGCTTTTTGAGCGCGGCTACCTTATCGTCGGCACTGACGGAACCATCGAGGCGGGCAGACCGGGGCACGGACAAATTGGGGACCATCTGCGGTATCTCTTCGGCCGCAGCTGCCTCGCTCATGACGAACGGTCGCGGGACTACTTCGCCTGGCATCGGCAGCACCATCTGGCCGTCGAAGCTAACACGCCCTGAGACTTGCAGTGCCAGCCGCAGGGGCCGTCGAAAGCAATGTTGTGGCCTGTCTCCCTCACCAGAAGCTCTCTGAGGGTGGACTCATGGACGGTTCATTGCGTCGATCACAGATCCGCCCCTACAGTCCACCCGCCACTCCCTCCTTTCCGGGTCGTTCAAAATCGCCTTGATCTGTATGCTCGCGTTTTGATTTGAAGTGGACATGCGTACGTAGCCGAGTTTCATCAAATGCCCCGGTCGTCGCAGTCAGGGCTTGCTTGAGGACTGCTGAGACAACAACTTGTACCGCCGTTGTGAATACAGCGACCGTCTGTGCTCCGGAGATGTGGTACTGACTGAGACAATACCCAGCCGTACCTAGTGCGACCAAGACCGTCAGCCGAGCCGCTTCCCGGTTGGGCAGCCTCGGGCGTCATCCCGCGGGGCTTGCGGAAAGATCAGGGGATGTAGCGTAACGAGTCGGCCGATTCGAGCCATGTGTAAAACGATTCCCGGTCCCGCAACTCCTCGTATCGGCGCCTATGCCCACCGAGCTCCAAAACATAATGCCACGCCGTGCTGCGGTCCAGCTTCTCAACCCTGACGAAGAGCTTGAGCAGATCCCATGTCGTCATGTGCTTAATGCCATTAGTCACGGCAAACCCAAGGGCGCCATTGTCGTCAGTGACAAACGTTGCATCCAGCCTTCGGTTCGAAATGATTGAAAGGCTCTCAGCTTCACCCAAGTTTGACGCCCGGTCATCACCGGGTTTGCGGAGCTGGGCTTGATACACCTGAGTGTCCAAATACTCCGCAGGCGTTTCCAACTTCAACGGTTCGCCAAAAATGCCCGGGGCCTCTGTCAGCTGCTCCAGGCCCTCAACCGAGGAACTCCTCTCGCACTCCTGGGAAACGGTGTAACACCATGTGGAACGCCCTGCGGCCACGAGGCGCAGAAGGTCAAAGCGCCCAATCCGGGCAAAGTTCACCAGGACGGTGTTGTCCGGCAGGAACAGCGCTACGCTCAACCGTTGGCCGCCAAACCCAGTGACGCAGCCAGGTCGTCGAGATCTACAGGCTGCGACTGGATCGGGTGAACGTCGAGGTCGTCGGGAGCCACGTCCAGCATCCAGGCAACAGTTTCCTTCGGTGCCTTGCCGATCGCGACTGCCTCCATGTGAGCGGCAATTAGAGCGTCGGGGAAACGACGCTCCGCGGCCCGCTGGGTACGCGCACCGACTGCGAACGGCGTGAAGGACTTGCCTTCCAGCGGCCGGTTGAGCACGTCGAAAGTCGACAGGCTCAGAAGGTTCCGGACCTCATCACTGTAAGGAAGCGACAGTTTCCGCAGCCGGTTGGCCAGGTACTTGGTGGACACCCCTGAATCCCACAGGAAATTGACAACATCAATGCGGCCCGCGGTGGTCCAGTCCATCGCGCGCATCCGGTCGGCCGGAAGGAGGATCTGCGCCCCGAAATCGAAAGCAGGCCCCTCCTTGGCCTCTGATGCGGCCTCATCCGAGGCGTTAAAGTGGCCGAGGTAGATATGTCCGAGCTCATGGGCGATGGAACTGTTCTGGTGGAACCAGTTACTGCTGCGCGGAACAACGATGCAGTAGCGGCCGCCGGCCCGAAGCGAATACGCGCTTCGGACGCCCTCCACCCTCACGACGTCAATATCCAGGGTCTCCTCGACCCGGGCCGCGAAGTCGCGAACGAAATCTTCGCCGAGCCTATCCCGAACCTCAGCGGGGTTAGCGACCTTGGTGCGCTGATCGTTCCTGCCCTGATAGACCTGCCGGTAGGCAAGCTCGATGTTATCAAGAGTGACCCGGGTACTTCCGTCCTGGTCGTCCACGTACCGGCCATTTACGAAGTCGTATTCGTGACGGGCCGCTATCCTCGCCTCGAATGGGTCCGCTTCACCCGTAGCGAGCCAGTACATGGAGGTGGAAAGCCGCTCAGCCAGGTGCGCCAGCTCGGTGCTCGTGAACGTCCGTTTCCCGTTCAAGGACCGGGAAAACACATCTGGAGTTATGCCGACGGAAGCCGCGATCTCCTTCTCGGGCGCGGCAAGCTGCAGCTCAGCAATGCGCTGCCGAATACGTTCCCCCACGGTTGTCATGGTTCAATTCTACCTGCAATTGGGATTTTCCCAATTGCAGTGCCTTATGGACTGCCTCGGCGCCTCGCATCGCAGAACTTCCTACGGCATACATCGAGCCGCTGAAGCCCGCCCTCACACTAGAGCCCGAAGCCTTCTTGAATCCTTTGAGCTTCTTCGTCATGCTCGCGGGCATCCGCCTCGTAGACCTGGGAGACCTCACGTAGGAGTCGTGCTGTCTTCGGCCACTCATCCACAAGCTCCAGGGCGTCATCGAGGAATCCCTTCGCCAGTACTCGCTCTTGCTCGCCTCCCTCGGTTAAGCTGCGCGATGTCACGCCTCGCTTATTGATGATGCCGACCTTGAAATTCCGGTTGATTACTTCGCTACTCTGACTCTCGAAAAAATTTCTCACTGGGATGCATGGCCAAATCGAGTCCCGAGTATCAGGCCTGGCCCTGGCGAGGACCATACCAATATGCGCTTCTCCAACGTCGAGGCGACCCGATTCTTCGAGGAGTCGGCGAGCCTCCCCGACCCATCGATATAGCGCGCTCTCGTCAACGATTCCGTCCTCAGGATCAGATCCCGGAATCATCGTCCAGCGGTTTAGAAGATTCCACGCGTTCGAAGATATGTTTTCTGGGACAGTGGTTTCCTCCTTCTCGTCGCCTCTGCGATAGAGAAAGCTGATCATCTGGACAAAAAATTCAGCTGAATCAGCTATCAACGACTCGAGCGCCCTGATGCTCGTAGAGTCGTCGAGAGCGGGAAGTAGCTTCCACTGCAAAAGTCCTTGCCGCTGCGTATCGATGGCGCCGTCTCGTTCGACGTAGTCAAGTAAGGCGCCGATTTCGTACTCCGAAAGAGTTCCGGCCTCAGGGTCCTCGGCAGAGGAGGCGTGAAAGAGCTCTAGGATTAGCTCAGGATCCAAGTAGACCTTGCCGCCGTGAGAGTACATCGCCATCAGCTCCAGGGCAGCCGCATGGCGTTTATGCTTTCCGAGCCGGCGAGCAGCCTCATTCACTAGCAGAAACTCGCCACGTCCATGGGTCTGGAATTCCGCCCAGTAGTGTCGGCTGACCGCTTCGTCCAATTGGTCCAAGGCCGCCCACGCAACCGAGAGATCGTCAACGGTCTGCAAGATCCGGGCCGCAAGTAGCGGTGGTTTTGTATGCTTTTTGGCCATTGCCACGATGACTTCTTCGTCTTCCTTGGCAAGTTTCGCGATCGCGGCCCGCGCAAATTCCAGGACCCCTGCGCGTTTGTCGACTAGGAGTGAGGCCAGGTCGTTCTCATCGATCCGAACGCTCGAAGATTGAGTGGTTGCATAACCTACGGACCAGGGCCTCCTTACAGTGGAGGCGAGGTCAAGCAACCCCTGCAGGCCACTCTGCACGAACACTTCCTCGACGGCAGCGGTCTGGCGACGCTGAAGTTCGCGGTCGTATTCCTCATAGTTGTCTCTTCGTGAGATGTCGCCCAGTTCCGGGCGGTAGTCAAAGAGCCATAGGACCTGTTCCTTTCGCGTTGCAGGTTGGAAAAGTTCAGCGACCTGGTCAAGGGGCTTTAGGGCGGCCTCGTCGAGGGCCCACTCGGAGTCGCTGTACTCGCGATGCCGCCGGATAAACGAGGACAGCTCTTTCCATACGGTCTCTGAAGTCGCTTCGTCCAGTGTTCCTTCTCGGCCGAGCTCCGCGAATAGGCTCAATAGCCGATCACGCGGTTCACTGCTCAACTCATCGATCTTGGCAACCAGGGCGGCGAGCCGAGGCGGCTCTTGCCGCGCAAGTTGAATGCCCAGGTCGACAATTCGGTCGACCGAGTTCACGTAGTCGGGCATCGATACATTCGATTCAGTGGCCCGTTTCTTCCAGTCATGGAACTCCGGGCCGGCGGATGCTGTTACGAACCCATGCCGGCGAGGGAAGAGGGCAAGCACAAGTTTCCATGCCTCAGCCGGATTGTTCCTGACGAACTTGGTAAGAACCGTGTTCCGAGACTTCAGCGACGCGGAAGTCTGGGGCCGCCAGGGCAGGAAGAGCCCTATAAGAACGCCAGTCGGGTGGTTTGTTATCGAGTCATTCGGCGCCTTCGCTGTCAGGAGCATGATGAGCTGCGTCGCCTCGCTGAAATACACCGGAGACCACGCTAGAACTTCGAGGGCCCACTGAAGATAGACATGTGGGCTAGTTGGTGACAAGTAGGCGCGTTCAGAGTCGGGGAACAAGCCCGCACCTAGCGCGCTGCCAGGCTCCAGCGCCACCCCAACTTCTTCAAGGAAAATGTCGGGCGCAGCCTCGGCCAGAAGTGGGAGCACGTCAAACAGCGACTCCCACACCTTGCCTGTATCGTCTTCGTTCGCTCGTTGGAGGAGCGCCCTGACCATCAGCTGCGTCCAGCCAGCAAGAGTCTGTCCACCCACTACGCGGTTAGCGTCGCCCTCCAACGAGCCAAATTGCGCGAGCGTAGTCGCCAGGCCCTTCCGAAGATCAGAGGAGTGGTTCCTAACCTTTCCGTAGATAGCAGCCCTCCATCGCTCGTCTCTGGGCAAGTCGAGCTTTGGGTCAACGGCTCCGAGAATTTCTTGCACGACAGCTTCGAGCGATGTCAGATCATCCGCTGTGGCCTTGGCAACGACCTGACCTACGGAATCGAGTCGGTCGAATATCTTCCATGCCGAACCAACTCGAGTGAATATGGGCGCGGCTCCGTCGAGCAGCGCGTTTGTGGCTTTTTGAAAGGCTTCAGCATCGCCGGCGATGCGCTCAATGGCCGCGACATCGCCGGGCGATCTGAGGTTCCATGACCCCAGCATCCACGCTCTACGTGCGATGGAATCGTCCGCAAAGGCCCTCACTATGACGGTTGCCGCGTTCGGCACACCTGTCAGCCGTCTCCTGTAGAGCGGGACGCTCTTGTTGATCGCCCGGGCCAGGTCGCTCACCCGGTCGTCTTCGACGCCAAGGTTCTTGAGGATTTTCTCAGCTTCTCCGATAGGGGTTCGGGGAAGCTCGAGGTCCCCCGTCGTTCCTGACGAGCTGTGCAAGATGATGTGGTGACCAGCTATGAGGTCAGCCCGGCGTACAAGGGACTCCTCAAATGGGATAAGAATCAGTAACCCTTCCGTCTCGCCCAGGTATGCAAGTGCTCCGGGATCGAAAACAATCAGCGTCCGATCCAGGATGTCTTGCCTGATTACGGGATTGGCCCTATGTACAACGGCGGCCACGAAGCTCAACACGTCATCCGGATCGGGTGCCGCAATCCAGAGAAGCCGCGCGGGCTCCTCAGTTATCGATGCAAGCAGTCGCGCGGCTTCCGAGGTTCTACCCGCCGTGAGCAATTCAGGGGGAAGTAGCCCCCGTGTACCCCTCGTGAAGTTCTCCCACCACTTGTCGAGGCTCTGAACTCCATTGGCAGGAACTCCAATTTCTTCAGAAAAGCGGACATGCGTCCGCGGTGACCTTTCTAAGGCGCCATACAGATCAGAGGCTGTCCTCACTTGTACGGCCTTCCAGTCACTGAGCGCCGTCTTTTCCTGGGCCCATGTTCGCCCATTGACCCACCGGTGAGGAGTGACAAAAACAAACGTAGTCTCGGATCGGTTGACGCCACAGGGCTCCTTCGTCCGCTTCTCGTAGTCGGCGTCAGCCTTACCCTTTGGGTTCCCACCAACACCGAACTCCCAGACACTCCTCCCTCGTGGAACAAAGGGAGTCTGCACCGGCGACTGGACAATTCCGTCATAGCCGGACAGGTTTACGTGCTCGTCGCCCGGCATGATCAATTCCTGAACATCAGGAACCAAGTCCGCGATGAGGTTTCGAACAAGATTCGGAAGTCGCGACTGCGCCTGCTGCGTCTCGCCCCACTGTTCGATTTGGATCTGACTGGCAAGGTGCGGCAACCGATGACTCACTGAATTACCCCTGTTTACTGCTACATGATCTGGTTGGCATCACACTACCGGTGGGCACAGACAGCAATAGGGCGTGTTGCGTCGTAGACCGCTGCTGGCATGAAGTGTAAGCGCAGTCGTATACGCTGATTGATCAAAATAGTCAAGCTTTGTCAACACCAAAAGGACAAAAAGCCTCTGACCTGCGGAAACACTGTGCCCGAGGTGGGACTCGAACTACCTTCCAGGCATTGCAGACACTGGGAACCCGCGAAAACATGCCGAATCCGAAGTAGTCCGAGGGCAGTAGGACCCGATCTGAGACCAAAAGTGTGGACATTGTCCACACCCCGATTTCCGCCCGTCGAAGCCTTCAACCTACGACCGCATCCCGAAAGGAAGGGATGCGGTTTTTCTTTGTCCTTACAGATTTGGCTCGCCCTTTCAGTAGGTCATGCCGCTTCACTCCTCCGCTTCGATAGACAAGTGGAAGTTCCATCGCTGCTTGTCATTCTGATATGCCCCATGATCGCTGGGCGGGACCTCGGCGC